>NZ_VUNN01000009.1 GCF_009695635.1 Bullifex porci | reverse complement strand
TTTTATATCTTCTTAGTTCCATTTAATTTGATTTTTATCTTTATTTAATTTGATTTTGCATTTATTTTGACTTACTTTTCTTGTTTTATTTTGATTAGAAAATCTTTAAATAAAATGACGTTCTATATCATGGCAATTAGAAGATACGCTGACGATTTAAGAAAATCTGATAAGTTTAATCATAAGGGAAAGATTGATTACGAAATTAGTATGAAGACTAATATTTATGATGTTAACTTTGTACGTAATTATCAGGTTGTAAATAATCTTGCCCTTTTATATGACAAGGTAAAGCCTGGAAAGGGTGACTTTTTAAATCTCTCTGTAGGCTCTCATGAGGTTTCTTTAGCTGTAAGTGAAAAGTTTAGATCAGAGGTAGATGAGTTAATAAAAAATGAAGAAATTCTTCATACCAAAGAAAACATGGTTGCTATTACAATTTCCTTCTCTGGTGATTTTTTGAAAACACCTGGAATCCTATATATGGCAACAAGAAAGCTAGCTTGGGAGAATATTAACTTAACTGAGATAGTTTCAACAATGAATGAATTAACCTTTGTTATAGAAAAGGAAGATAGCATCAAGGCTCTTGATGTTTTACAGTCATTCTTCGATGAAGAGATTTAATGTAGTTGTGGCACCTAGAA
This sequence comes from Bullifex porci, assembly GCF_009695635.1. GTDB lineage: Bacteria > Spirochaetota > Spirochaetia > Sphaerochaetales > Sphaerochaetaceae > Bullifex > Bullifex porci. Next base: position 78,104 of record NZ_VUNN01000009.1, on the reverse strand, counting down.
ATGGAGGAAAGACGAGATATCTCTCCTCTATTAAATGTGCTTATGGTATTTTAACTAAAAGTATTGATAGCTCTAAAAATGAGCTATATTTTTATGACTTAAAAAGCGGCAACACTCATAGCTTCTTAAAAAGAGTAGATGGACGCTACCAGGAGGAGGAAGGAGCCTTTGAATGGGCTGAAAAAATCCTATTAGCTCTCACTTCTGGTACCGTCATCATAGACGAGTGTGGAAAAATTGAGCTCGTTAATAAGAGGGGCTTTTATAATGTTATAAACACTCTTATCGAGAGAGAAGATATAACTCTTTATGTTGCTGTTAGAGATAGCAACCTAGAGCTATTTCTTAACACCTATAAAAGGAATTGGAATATAATTAAACTCTAACAGGTAGAATTTTTCTCATACATTCTATTGCCTTAGGTGTTCCTGCATAAATATCCTTTTTAAATTTTTTCTTCTCATATAAAAAGCTATCTGTATATACAAATTTTTCACCATCGACATAGACGATATCCATACCAACCTTCTTTAGTACTGCATGTGCTGATACAATATCCCAAACAAAGCATGGCTGATTTACACACCCTTGAATTGCTGAGAATACAACAACAGAGAGTAGGTGGATAATTGATGAGCCAAAGGTTCTTACCTTTCCTTCAAAGTGTGAGAAATCCATTTTTACTTGACCGCCGGAGCCCATAGTAACCTGTTTTACATCATCCTTATTATCCTGTAATGTAAATACTTTTCCATCAACTAGAAGCTCTCCATTTGGATCTAAGCGAACAAACATATCCTCTCTTCCTCTTCCAAAGCGAGGAAGATAGATCATAGCGCCAACGGGCTCTCTATTTGAATCAATAATTCCTAATGAGATAGCAAAGGATGGAAGTCCCTGTGAATATACATCTGTTCCATCGATTGGATCTAGGATAAATGTATATTTTGCATCCTCCTTTTTTACTATCTCTGCTTCCTCTGAGATAAAGCCGCAATCGGGAAAGAGTCTTGCAACATCCTCCTCTATTCTCTTTGAAATTGCTAAATCTGTCTCAGTTAAGACAGAGCCATCGCTCTTGAAGGAGCGATGTATTTCATTTTGCATCCTTTTTGCAAAGATCCCTGCTTCAATTATTTCTTTACTTAGCTCATCTAGGGCTGATTTATCTAGTGTGTACATTGTTTTTTTCTTTCTTTTTGAGTAACCTTTTTTTGTTGTGAACAAAGAAATTCAAGATTCGATTAAAGATTACATTAAATCATCTCTCCTCTACAAGAGTTTTAAGAAAGATCAAGGTGGTACCTTTAGAATAAAGGGCCTTGATGGTTATGCCTTGACAAGGCTTATGGAGCTTGTACAGAGAAGTACCTCCTCTAGAGTAATTGCTCTATTGCCAACTGAGGAGATAGCTAAGGAGGTATATACAGATTTATCTGATTTAGAGGATATACCAGCTGTATATTTCCCTTCAAATGGTAAAAAGCTTTATAGCCCAGCTAATGCAAGCATGGGTGAGTATGCGCAATCAAAGGCATTAAGTACAATTTCCTCTCTAAAGCAAGGTATTATTGTTACCTCTCTACGTGCATTTTCTTCTCCTGTAATAAGTAAGCAAAGCCTTTCTAATCTAAGCTTAACTATAAAGGTTCATGATAAGTTTGACCCAATGAGCCTAGCAAAGAAGCTCTCTGAGGCTGGATATTATAGACAGGGAAGCTGCTATGAGGTTGGTACATACTCAATAAGAGGTGAGGTAATGGAAATCTTTCCATTCTCAGAGGAGCTTCCAGTTAGACTATATGCTTCCTGGGATGAGATAGAGAAAATTGCACTCTTTGATCCAATAACTCAAAAAGCTACAAAAAGTGTATCAAGATATACATTAAGCTTAATGAGTGAGAGTAGCGAGACAGAGAATGCTAGCTTTACTTCATATATTTTAGATGATGATTACTTCTTTTATGTTGGTTCCTCTAGAATGGAGGTTGCATATCGCTCTCTAATTAGTGAGGCTAAGGCTCTATTTAAGGAAGCATATAACCAGCAAAAGGATGTTGTTCTTCCAGATAAGCTATTAATTAATGCTCCTGAATATATTCAAAAGCGAAGTAGGAAGATGGTAGTTGAGGATATAGCCGCAGATGATTGCTATACCTTTGATATCCAGGTTGCAAAGTCTTACTTTGGAAATGTTAAGTACTTTAAGGAAGAGCTAGATGCATTAATAAAGAATAACTACAAGGTAGTAGTTGTTTCTCCTTCTGTTGTTCAGCAGCAGCGCTTAGAGACAGTTTTAAGAGATTATCCTGAAACTGAGCTTGTAGTTTCAGATATTTCTCATGGCTTTACTATAGATGAGATAAGACTCTCTGTTATTTTAGATGGTGAAATCTTTGGTCGAAGAAGAATTAAAACAGAAAAGACATTAGTAAATGTCTCTTCTGCTCCTATAGATTCCTTCGTCGATTTACATGAGGGTGATTACGTTGTCCATGTCAACTATGGTATTGGTCAATTTGTTAAGATAGAGAGAGCTAAAACTACACGAAGTGAGCGTGACTATATTAAAATTAAATATCTTCACGATGAGTATCTCTACGTTCCTATCGAGCAAGCAGATTTAGTTCAGCGCTACATCGGCTCCGATGGTAGAGCTCCTAAGCTCGATACTATGGGTGGAAGTGGATGGACTAAAAAGAAGCAAAGGGCCTTAAAGAATGCTCAGGAGTTAGCTTCTCAATTAATAAAGCTATATGCTGCAAGACAAAATTCCTTTGGCTTTCCTTTCCTTCCTGATAATGATTGGCAGCTTCAATTTGAAGCGTCATTCCCATATACAGAGACTCCTGACCAGCTTAAGTGTATAGAGGATATAAAGAAGGATATGGAGTCAGATAAGGTAATGGACCGCCTTATCTGTGGTGATGTTGGATATGGAAAAACTGAGATCGCATTTAGAGCAGCTTTTAAGGCTGTCATGAGCGGTAAGCAGGTTGCTTTCCTCGCTCCAACTACTATTTTAGCTGAGCAGCACTATAGAAAGTTTAAGGAAAGAGCCCAGGCCTTTCCAGTAAATGTTGAGATGCTCTCAAGAATTGTTAGCACTAAGGACCAAAAGAGAATCCTAACTAACCTTAAGGATGGTAAGGTAGATGTTCTTTTTGGAACTCATAAGATTTTACAAAAGAATGTAGTTTATAAAAACCTCGGTCTTTTAGTTGTTGATGAGGAACAGAGATTCGGTGTTAAGGATAAAGAGAAGATTAAGTCTATGAAGGTAAATGTAGATTGCTTAACTCTTTCTGCAACACCTATTCCTAGAACACTATATATGTCTCTTTTGAAGGTTCGTGATATGTCATTGCTGACAACGGCTCCAAGAGAAAGACTTCCTATTTCTACAATAATTACCGATTACAACATTAATCGTGTTGTACAAGCAATTAGAAAGGAATTAGATAGAGGAGGCCAAGTATTCTATCTACACAATAGAATACAGGATTTAAGCGAATTATCATATCAGCTGAGGATGCTTATCCCTGATGCAATAATTGAATATGCTCATGGCCAAATGGATCCAAATGATTTGGAAGATATTATGCATCGCTTCGTATATGAGGGTGTACAGGTATTAGTTTCAACTACAATTATTGAAAATGGTATCGATATCCCAAATGTAAATACAATTATTATTGATAATGCAGAGCGCTTTGGCTTATCTCAGCTATATCAATTAAGAGGAAGAGTAGGTCGAAGCGATAGACAGGGCTACTGCTATCTATTCTATCCTTCTGAGGATATGTTAAATGATGATGCTGTAAAGCGCTTAAAGGTATTAAGTGAGCATACAAGCCTTGGTAGTGGCTTTAAGGTTGCTATGAAGGATATGGAAATTAGAGGTGCAGGAAATATATTGGGCCAAGAGCAGAGTGGAGAGCTTGAGGCTGTAGGTCTTGATATGTATATGAAGATTCTTGATGAGGAGATAAATAGACAAACTAAGGGAGAAAAGAGCCAATCAGATAGAGAGGTTTATCTTGAGCTCGATTACTCAGGCTTTATCCCTGATTCATATATTAAGGATCCTGCAATTAAGTTTGAGGTTTATAGAAAGATAAGCTCTGTTAAGGAGGATGCTGAGCTCGATGCATTACGCTCTGAGCTTGAGGATAGATTTGGTCCTTATCCTATTGAGGTTGATAACCTACTATGTATTGCTCAGCTTAAGATTCTATGTAGAAGACTTGAGATTTATCATCTATCTGAAAGCAGAGGCTTTGTACAAATTGAATTTTCTCACCTTGCTGCTATTAAGCCAGAGAAGATTATTAACCTACTAAAGCTTGGAAATGGTAGGATAAAGATGGATCCATCAAGAATGAATTATATGAAGATGCAGACAGATGCTGTATCATTAAAGGATAAAGCACTATTTATCCTTGATCAGCTTAAGAGATTGGAGTAGAGAATGGAAAAGGAAGAGATTTATAAAAATATAAATGATATCGAAATTAGACAGGGAATAATGAGGGGTATTAAGAGCTATGTTATTAGAAATAATGTGCTCGATGATAACCAGAAAAAGAGTGTAGAAGCTTATTTCCCTGATTATGCTGTTACCTTTAAGGATGAATTTGTAGCTCCTGGTTCTCTTTTTTCTGATCCAAATAAGCCAGTTATTATTGAAATTGGGTTTGGTATGGGAACTTCTACAGAGATTATTGCTAGAGAAAGAAAGGATTATAACTATCTTTGTTTAGAGGTTTATCTTCAGGGCTTCGTACGTCTCTTAAAGGCGGTAGGAGAGGAGAAGATGGATAATATTAAGCTCATGCGTTTTAATGCTGTTGATGTGCTTGAGCATATGATTCCTGACTCATCTATTGATGGCTTTCATATTTTCTTCCCTGACCCGTGGCCAAAGAAAAAGCACCATAAGAGAAGATTAATTCAAAAGGATTTTGTTAATTTACTCTCAAGAAAGCTTAAAAAAGGTGGTTATATTTATCTTGTTACCGATTGGGAGGAATATGCTGAGTGGATGCTTGATATTCTCTCTCAAGAAAGCTTGATAGAAAATGCTTATGACTCCTACGCTGAGCCAAGAAGCTGGAGACCAAGAACTAAGTTCGAGCAAAAGGGCTTAGATAAGGCTTATAAGATAAATGAGCTATGGTTCGTTAAAAAGTGAATAAGAGACCTGCCTTATGGTGGGTCTTGTTTTATATTAGAGCGTTATTGACAATGGTTTTTCATGTTGATATCATTTTGATATCATAATAACTCGGAGGGAATATGATAGAATTTCGCTCAATTACTAAAGAATATAAAAAGGGCATTAAGGCTGTTGATAATTTGAACCTCAAGCTTGAGGAGGGAAAAATATTTGGCTTTTTAGGTCCAAATGGTGCTGGTAAGTCAACAACTATTAAGATGCTAGTTTCAATTATTCCTCCAACTAGTGGAGAAATTCTCTATAACGGTGTTGATATTAGAAAGGATCCAGTTGCATTTAAAAAACTACTAGCATATGTACCTGATGAACCTAAGTTTTATCAAAAGCTAACGGGCTATGAGTATCTTAACTTCATTGCTGATATCTTTGAGGTGGATGAAAAAACACGTAAGAAGAGGATAGAGAAATATTCAGCTCTCTTTGGACTTGAGGAGGCCTTAAAGGATTTAGTCAGCTCATATTCTCATGGTATGGGACAAAAGCTCAGTCTTATGGCAGCTTTAGTTCATAATCCTAAAATAATAGTTCTTGATGAACCAATGGTTGGCTTGGACCCTAAAGCAAGTAGAGAGGTTAAGGATATTATGCGTTCTCTTGCTGACTCAGGTTCAATAGTATTCTTCTCCACTCATGTATTAGAGGTAGCTGCTAATATTTGCGATAGAGTAGGTATTATAAATAAGGGGCATTTAATTGCAGAGTCAAGTGTTGATGAGCTATTAAAGGGTAAGGGTGAGACCCTAGAGGATTACTTCCTTTCAATTACTAAGGAGGCATAAATATGCTTAAAGCTTTAGTAAGGACATATTATAAGGGAAATGGCGGGCTTAGCTTAGTCCAGGCTATAAAAACTGGTAGATCAAAAAACGGTAAAAGAAGAAAGGGTGTTGGTATTCTTTCTTATTTTGGCCTATTCTATCTTTCTTTATTATACATGTGGATGATTTACTCAAACTTTGTATCACAGCTAAGACAATCAGTAGGATTAGCTTTAATCTCAATACATGGTCTTGGGTTAATGCTTTCAATATTCTTTACACTAACAAGTGTTGACAATGTGCTTGTAAGTGGAAAGGATTTAGATACACTTAAAACCTTACCAATAGATAATAAGACATTAACGCTATCACGATTTTTAATCCTTTATATAGAAGTCTTTATAGAAAGTATACTTGTAATTATTCCATTTATAATTGCATGCTTATTAAATACAAGATTTTCAATACTATTTTACCTTTTAATAATTGCTGATGCATTTGTAATACCTTTCTTTTCAGCATTCTTTATGGGTGTTTTTTCATACCTAAGTCAAAAGAGTATAGTAATAAAAAGAATTAAGACTATATTGATTTATGCGCTTTCATTATTCCTTGTATATTTTATGCTTAGAGTATTAGGTAAGCAGGCTGGACCAAATGCAGCAATAACATTAGTTTTGAATGATAAAGTAAGTATAACAAATGAAATCTTAATTCTGTTTTCTCTAATAATATTTTTCTTAGCTGTAGCTGGGTTAGCTTTATATTTTATTTCTTTATTACTTAGTAGAGCTGTAGCTGAGAGTGAAGGAATAAAAGAGGATGTAAAAGCTCATAGTAAAGAAATTAGCTTTAAAAAATCATCTGTTATTAAGGCTTTAATGCTTAGAGAGAAGAGAATAATGTTTTCTTCCTCTTCATTCTCAACAGAGTTGATTTTAGAGCTCGTTATGCCTCTCTTTATTATAGTTATATATGCACTAATGGGTATTTTAGGTGATATGAGTAAGGATATAATGTCTATCCCTGGAATTGAGAAATATATACACCTTGTTCTATGGGGTATAATCTTGATGTTCTATACCTTTAATATGCTTTCATCTACCTCTGTTTCAAGAGAGGGAAAGGATTTTGATTACTCAAGAACACTCCCTGTTAATGAAAAGCAGAGAGTAAAAGCAAAGCTATATTTCCATATGCTATTAACTATTCCTTGTATTGATTTATTTATTATTGCTGTAGCTATCTTTACAAGAGCGCCTTTAATAGAAACAATCTTAGTTTTGTTTTCTTCGATATTTTATATTGCAGGAATTAGTGCTGTTGGGCTTGCAATCGATTATAAAAAGCCACATACAGAGTGGGAGCGTCCTCAGGAGGCAGTAAAGCAAAACCTAAATGGACTCGGTGCTATGGGTATTAACCTAATTCAACTAATTATTATTGTCTCTTTAGTAGTTTTATGTGAAATATATATCAAAGTAAGAGTAGCTTCCTTAATAATTCCTTCACTAGTATCTATTATATTTTTCTTAATTTTCTCAAAGCTAGCATTCGCTAATGCAAAAAAGCAGTACACATTTTAATTAAAATTAGAGATAATTTTTATATGAATGGATTAGTACTTGAAGGTGGTGCGATGAGAGGCATGTTCACATCAGGAATTCTTGATGTGTTCATGCAGGAAAATATTACTTTTGACACATGTGTTGGTGTAAGTGCTGGTGCTGTCTTTGGTTGTAATTTTAAATCAAGGCAGATAGGTAGAGCTATTCGATATAATAAAAAGTATTGTAATGACAAAAGATATTGCTCTGTATATTCACTGCTAACTACAGGAGATTTATATGGAGCTACCTTTTGCTATGATACTCTTCCTAACGTCTTAGATCCCTTTGATTACGAAGCCTTTGAAAACAATCCAATGGATTTTTGGTGTGTTACCACAGATGTAAAAAGTGGTAAGCCATATTATGTGAAAACTACTAAGGGTAGTGGTGATGACATGCTTTACTTAAGAGCTAGTGCCTCAATGCCATTAGTATCTAGTAGCGTAAAGGTTGGTGGTAAGCTTTTATTAGATGGAGGGATATCAGATCCAATTCCTTATCGCTTTATGCTTGATAAAAAGGTCGATAGGTGTGTTGTGATACTTACACAGCCAGAGGGCTATATTAAAAAGAAAAATCCTATGAATCCTCTCTTTAAGCTTATTTATAGAGGTGATAAGAGTGGAATTGCAAGAGCGATGTCTATTCGTCATGAGGTTTATAATAGTCAAACAGAAGAGATTAAAAAGCTAGAAAAAGAGGGTAAGCTATTTGTTATTAGACCAAAATATAGTCTAGATATAGGAAAAACAGAGAAAGACCCTGAAAAGCTTGAGAGGGTTTATCAAGAGGGGAGGCGTATAGCTATTGAAATCCTGCCTGATTTAATTAGTTATCTTTCATAATTATTAGAGCTACCTGAAATATGGTATTTCTTTTTTATCTCCTAAGAGTGGAAATAATTCTTTACAAGTAATATTTACCATGATAATCTGATATCAGATATAAAAAGTGATATCACTTTTAATAAAAAGGAGACAAAATGAAAAAACTTATTGCTATCACACTTGTGATGTTATTAGCATTCACAACAGTATTTGCAAATGGCAGTTCTGAATCACAAGCAACAGCTGATTCAGGTAAAACTTACACAATTAAGCTTGGACACACAATGAGTACTGCTCATCCAAGACACGTATCTCTTTTAGAGTTTGAGAAATATGTTGAGGAAAAGAGTGGTGGCAAAGTACAAGTAGAATTGTTCCCAGCAGGTGTTCTTGGTTCAGAACCTGATATGCAGGAATCAATGAGAATGGGAACTTTAGAGGCATTCGTTGGTGGTCCTTTTGATACTATTTCTAAGAAATTAAACTTATTCTTAATGCCATTCTTCTTTGACAATCAAGAGGCATTAATGAGAGTTGCTAAGAATGAGGAAGTATTTAATATCATTTCATCAGATGCTGAAGCTAATGGACTTAAGATTCTTGCAATTGGTGATGGTGGTGCAAGACAGATTACTAACTCAAAGAGAAGAATCACAAAACCTGCTGATATGAAGGGCTTAAAGCTTAGAACTCCTTCTATCGAAGCAATCATGGTTTGTATGGAAACTCTCGGTGCTTCAACTGTTTCAATTCCTCTTGCAGATTGTTATATGTCACTTAAAACTGGTGTAGCTGATGGACAGGAGAACCCTGTTGCAACAATTTATGATCAGAAGCTTTTTGAAGTACAAAAGTATATTACATATGTAAACTATCAGTATCATCCAGAAGTATTAACAATGAATGCTAAATACTACAACTCTCTTCCTGCAGAATATCAGCAGATTTTAAGTGATGCTGCATGGCTCTTCATTGAAACTGAAAACAAGATTGCAATTGAGAATGCAGAATCACGCCTCGAAGAAATGAAGGCTTATGGATGCGATGTTTATACTCCAACTGATGCTGAAAAGCAGGCATTTGTAGATGCATGTACTCCTGTATATGATCACTTTGTAAATACTCTTAAGTACTTTACTCAAGAAGAATTAGATCTGGTTAAATCACTCGCAATGGGTAAATAACAGTCAAAAAGAATACTATGGCCTGGCTGTGTAGTCAGGCCTTTTTTAGGATTAATTAATGAATACTATACTCAAATATTTAGATAAAGCTATGTCTTTTATTTTGATTGTATTAGTTGCGTTCTTAGCTATAGGAGTATCGGTCACTGTTGTATTAAGATACTTCTTCGGGCTTTCTTTTAGTACGCTTGAAGAGTTATTAACAATGGCCTTTATTTTTACAACATTGTTTGGTTCTGCTCTAGCAATCAGAGAAAAACAGCATATTTCAATTTCATATCTTGCGGATAAAATTGTTGGAAAAAGTAAAAAGAAAAAGATAATATCTGTTTTATTAGTTGATTTATCAATTTTATTTGTTTCAATTGTAATGATTTATTTTTCTATTTCATGGATTGGTCAGGTTGGTCATTTACTATCACCAAACTCACATTTACCAATGAGTGTGTACTATATCTTTGTACCAATAACATTTTTTATTACCGTTTTTTATGTAGTAATTGATATGCTTTCTTACTTCGTAAGGATAGAAAATGCAGATGGTGGATATTCTACTGATGATGTTCTACCGGAGGAAAAAGAAATATGAATCTAACTATATTATTTATTGCCTTATTGATATTTATACTTATAGGAGTTCCTATAGGATACTCTCTCGGTGGAGCAGGTATCATTTACTTTTTCTTAGAAAATCCTGCATTTTTAATGAGTGTTCCACAAAGAGTTTTTGCTGGATTAAATTCATTTATATTAATTGCAATGCCTTTGTTTATGCTCTCAGGTGAATTGATGAACCATGGAGGGTTAACAAAGAGACTTATTAACTTTGCTTTATTAATATGTAAGCCATTTAGAGGTGGTTTAGGAGAAGTAAATGTTGTTGCTTCTATGATTTTTGGTGGCATTACTGGCTCATCTGTTGCTGATACCTCTGCTCTTGGTTCAATATTAATTCCAGATATGACTAAGCAGGGTTATTCAAAAGAATTTTCTACAGGTATTACCGTTGCTTCCTCTACTGTTGGTATGATTATTCCACCATCCATTCCTATGTTGATGTTTGCAATGGTATCAGGAGTATCTGTAGGAAAACTATTTATGGGAGGTGTTATACCTGGATTGTGTATAGGTATCTTCCAGCTTGTTGTTGTTTGGCTTTATTCAGAAAAGAAGGGCTATCATAAAATTGAAGCTAAAATAGATCAATCAGTATTTAAAGTTGTAGTAGATGGTTTAATTGCTTGTTTAATGCCTGTTATGATTTTAGTATTCACAACATTTGGTATTACTACTGCAAGTGAAAGTGCTGCAGTAGCTGTAGTATATTCACTTATTGTTGGTAAATTCTTCTATAAGGAGCTTAAGTGGAAGCATATAGTTGCAGCATTAAAGAAGACTGCAATTATGACTGCTACTATTATGGTTATTGGAGGATTTACAAATGTATTTACTTATATTTTAGCAATTAAACAAGTTCCACTTGCGATTGCAAACTTTATTTTAAGTTCAAATATACCAACATGGATTATTTTCTTACTCTTTGATATTCTAATTCTTCTTTTAGGAACATTCTTAGATGTAGTTCCATGTATTCTATTAATTGCACCTATTATGTTACCAGTATTCACTACACTTGGAATGAGTGAAATTACTTTTGGTATGATTTTAGTTGTAGGTCTTGCAATTGGACTTGTAACACCTCCTGTAGGAATGTGCTTGAATGTAGGAAGTAAAATATCAGGAATGTCTATTGTTAGTGTTTTTAAATCTTCTTCTCCATTCTTACTTTGTAATATTTTAGTACTACTGATGGTTACTTTCGTTCCAGCAGTATCAACATGGCTTCCAAGCTTATTAGCATAAGGAGAATAAAATGACATTAAAAGAAAAACTTAAAAAGGGACCTGTTTTTGGCATTACCTGTTATACAGGAATGGCAAGTGTTGTAGAGTGCATTGGAAGATGGGGATATGACTTTGTATATCTCGATCTTGAACACTCAACTATAGATGGACTATGTAATATTGAAAGATTGATATTAGCTGCTAAGCATGCTGGAGTATCCCCATTAGTAAGAGTATCAGGAGTTCATGATTCTGAAATAAGACAAGTTCTTGAGATGGGAGCAGAAGGCGTAGTTGTTCCTCACTGCAGATGCAAAGAAGATGTTGAAAAAATTATTTTCAATGCTAAGTTTCCTCCTATGGGTAGAAGAGGTGGAGAAAGTAACGTCAGAGCAGCAGGCTTTGGTGTAAATGGTTTTTCATGGTCTGAATACACTAAGAAAAGCAATGAAGATACTATGATCATTCCAATGGACGAAGACTTTGAATTTACTGAAAATATTGAAGAAATTTTAAGTGTTGATGGAATTGATGCAGTTAATTTTGGTCCTGTCGATTATGCTCTTTCTGTTGGAGCTGAGGTTGGATATAAAATAACCGATGAGAGAGTTGATTATGGTTATAATAGATTAAGAGCTGTGACAAAAGAGAAGGGTATAGGAATTATGGCTCCTGTTGTTCCTTCTACAGAATCTGATTTACGTGCTGCAATTGACCGAGGTATTAATATGCTTATTTTGGGAAATGACATGTACCATTTAAATCAAGGTTTAGGTAGAATTGCTAAGGAAGTTGAGAAAGTAAAATAGTGTTTTCAAAAAAAATAATAATCTGATATATTAATCTTGAAGGAAAAACATTAATGGCTGATATCAGTACTACAATTTTTGAGGCATTGAAAAAAGAAATAACTACATTAGAAATAATCCCTGGAGAAAAAATAAGTGAGGGGGAAATTTGTTCTCGTTTTTCTGTCACAAGACCTCCTGTACGAACTGCTTTTCAGCGCCTTCAAGATATTGGTTTATTAGAGAATGTCCCATATAAAGGTGCAACTGCAACTCTCATTAGTTTATCATCTGTCCATCAAATGATCTTTATGAGAACTGCAGTTGAATCCTGGATTATCAAGGATTTTATTAATACTAATCCCTCTCCATTTATTTTAGAAGAAATTGAACATAATTTAAGAATGCAACAAATTCATGTTTCACAAGATGAAATAGATGAGAAACAATTCTTCATCCTCGATTGTGCCTTTCATCAATTTTGGTTTGATAGAATGCATTGTGATGATGTTTGGAAAATGATTCAAAGTGATTTAAATTATGAACGCTTTAGAATGCTTGATTTCGTAGGGACTCTAGGTTATAGAGATATTGTTAATAATCATGAGAAACTATTTGAAGCAATAAAAAAAGGTGATAGTAATTCAATAACTCCAATACTTTCTTCCCATCTAAATGCTGGGCTTGCTCGAATGGGAAATTTAATTAGAACAGATTATAAACAGTATTTTGTACTTGATGAAAAAGATAATGAATACTGGCTTTCATATAATGAAAAGCTTTTAAAGTAAAGAGTTCGTTAAATAATAATTTATTGATTCCCCTTTATTTTTTACTATATTGCTGCATATTTATTAGATACAAAATTATATTTGCTTTTACTCCTTAGTAATGAAGGAGTTGATTAAACCTAATTATTTTTGTGATAGATTTTTGGTAAATGCAATTTTGAAATTATAATGAGAATGGGTTCTAATTCCCCCTAGAGTTTTTATCAGTCTCTTTGATTGTAGATATAAAAATCAGCAGGCTTTTACACCTGCTGAATATTTTTTCTTTGATTTATCACTCAGCCTTTGCAGCTTTTGCTTCAGCAATAACTTCATCTGCGAGTCTACCCTGTAGAGTTTCATAGTGGCTGAACTCAAGCTCGAAGGAACCTGTTCCACTTGTCATACTCTTAAGGTCGATAGCATATGTTCTAAGCTCTGCCATTGGTACCTCTGCCTGTACTGCAACAAGGTGTCCCTTTTCTTCCTGACCAAGTACTCTACCGCGCTTAGCAGAGAGGTCTGAAAGGATTGCACCAAGATATTCATTTTCGATGAATACTTCAAGCTTCATGATAGGCTCTAAGAGTACACAGCCAGCCTTAGAGAGAGCAATTTCCATAGCTCCCTTAGCAGCAAGCTTAAATGCCATTTCTGATGAGTCTACTGGGTGCTCCTTACCATCGATAAGTGTGATACCGATATCAACTAGTGGATATCCTGCTAAGTAACCTTCACTCATTGATTCCTGAATACCCTTTTCGATACCTGGAACATAACCCTTAGAGATTGCTCCACCCTTAATAGCATTAGTAAACTGATAGTAAGAGCCTCTTTCGATTGGTTCAATTTCAATAAGTACACGACCAAACTGTCCGTGACCACCAGACTGCTTCTTGTGTGAGTATTCAGCAATACCACTCTTACGTGTAATAGTTTCACGATAAGCGATACGAGGAGTTTGAGTATTAATCTTAATCTTCTGCTTCTCTTGAACCTTTTCAAGGATCATAGAGATTTGAAGCTCACCCATACCACCGATTACAGTTTCCTTAGTTTCAGGATTCATCTTAATCTGGAATGTTAAATCCTCTTCAGCAATCTTGTAGAGAGCTTCATTCATCTTATCAGCACTCTTCTTATCCTCTGTGCTTACAGCAAGCTGGAATACTGGCTGAGGAAGTCTAACTGGTCTAAATACATAGTTAACATCTGGACCAGAGAGGAGAGAACAGTTAGTAGAGGTAATGTTACTCTTAGCAATAATACCGATATCACCTGCCTCTAAAGCATCAACCTCAATAAGCTTCTTACCAAGTGCTCTATAGAGCTTACCTGGTTTTTCTTTCTTCTTTAAATCTGGGTTGTAGAGATCTGTTTCAGGAGTAATCTTTCCTGCAACAACCTTGATAAAGCTAAGCTTACCACTGAACTGGTCGATAGTTGTCTTGAAGCAATATGCAGCAACAGGACCATTTGGATCAATTGGAGTTGTATGCTCGATACCTTGTTCATCAATTTTGAAATCAAAGCCATCGAGTGGGTTAGGGAAGTTATTTCTAATAAAGTTAAGAAGTGAAGTAATACCAGCACCCTTATCTGTAGCACCACAGAATACAGGTACAACACGATTATCCTTTAAGCCTTCTCTGAGACCTCGTCTAATTTCATCGCTAGTTAAAGTTCCTTCTTCAAAGAACTTCTCGATTAAATCATCTGCACCTTCAGCTGCATTTTCAATTAAGCGGTTTCTGAAATCTTCAACAACTGCTGAATACTTTTCAGGAATAGGGATAGCCTTTTCCTTGCCACCTGGAACAAATTCATAAGCCTGGTTCTCAATAAGGTTAATAACACCTTTAAACTCTTCAGCCTCACCAAGTGCCATTACAACTGGAACAAAGTGTGATTGGAATTCACTTTCAAGTGAATCGATTACATGTCTATAGCTAGCACGCTCTTTATCCATCTTGTTGATGAATACAGCACGTGGTTTATTTCTTGAATCAAGTCTTCTCCATAATTTGATTGTCTCAATCTGGGCACCGATACGTCCATCAACAACCATCAACGCAGCCTCACATGAACGGAAAGCACAAATAGCTTCACCGATAAAATCTGCTGTACCCGGAGTATCAATAATATTTATTGTCTTACCTTCCCATGTAAATGAATTAAGGGAAGCATGTACTGAAATCTTTCTTGCTATTTCTTCATCTGTGTAGTCTGATGTGGTCTTTCCACTTTCTACTGTTTCAGGTTTAGACAGGACGTTCGCATAATAAAGCATCTGCTCTACTAAGTTAGTTTTTCCTGTCCCATTATGGCCTACAAGAGCCACGTTTCTGAGGTCTTTTGATTGAACGCTCATAATTTCCTCCTTTTGAAAAAAATGCGTCTATTAAAAAATCTTAAAGCCCAAAGAATTGAATGTAAAGAAAAAAAGATAATTAAATGTAAATACGTAGTTTATATGTATTTTTTTTTCTTACTAATTGAATTATCTTTTATTTTGTTTTATACCTAAATAGTAATCATTACTAATAAGGAGCTACATAAAGTGTCAAAACATCTTCCTTTATCTGTAAGAGTTGCTATTGAAAAAGACAACCCAAGTATTAAAAGAGATGAATCAAAGTGCATTAAATGTGGACAATGTAAAAACATTTGCACAGAGCAAATTGGAGTACACGGCACCTATGATTTATTAAAAACAGGAGATAATGCTATTTGTATTAATTGTGGACAATGTGCAAATGTCTGTCCAACAAATAGTATTACTGAGGTTTATGAGTATCAAAGTGTAAAAGAGGCTATAAGAAATAAAGAAAAGACTGTAATTGTTAGTACCTCTCCATCTGTAAGAGTTGCATTAGGTGAAGAGTTTAATCTTCCAGCAGGAACCTTTAGTGAAGGTAAAATGATTTCTTTATTAAGAAAGCTTGGTGTTGATTATGTCCTTGATACAAACTTTGGTGCTGATTTAACAATTGTTGAGGAAGCAAGCGAATTAATTGAGAGAATAAAGGAAAATAGAAATCTTCCACAGTTCACATCATGCTGTCCTGCTTGGGTTAAGTATGTTGAAACATATTACCCTGAAATAATTCCTAACATTTCATCTGCTAAAAGTCCTATTGGAATGCAAGGTCCTACTATAAAGACTTATTTTGCTAAGAAAAGAGGCATAGACCCTACAAAAATCGTTAATGTCGCATTAACTCCATGTACCGCTAAAAAGTTTGAAATTAGAAGAAGTGAAATGAATAGTGCCGGTAAGTATCTAAATATTCCTTCTTTAAGGGATATGGATAATGTTATTACCACTAGAGAGCTTGCTATGTGGGCAAGAGAAGAAAATATCGATTTTAACTCTCTTGAGGATGGTAAGTATGACTCTCTTATGGGTGAAGCATCGGGATCTGGTGTAATATTTGGTAACACTGGTGGTGTTATGGAGGCAGCTCTAAGAACCGCATATTTCTATTTAACAGGAGAAAATATTCCAAAAGAGTCACTATCAAAGCTAGAGAGTGTTAGAGGTAATGACGGCATTAGAGAGGCTTCAATTGATATTAAGGGCTTAACAGTAAATGTCGCAGTAATCTATGGAACTGCAAATGCTAAAAAATTTATTGAAAGGATGAAAAAGGGCGATAAGACCTACCACTTTGTTGAGGTTATGACATGTCCTAATGGATGTATCGGTGGAGGTGGACAGCCAAAGAATCTTGAGGAAATTGAAAGCATTAGAGAAAAAAGAGTTAACGCTCTTTATAAACGTGATAATGAGCTTGCAAATAAGTTCAGTCATGAAAATGAAGAGATTAAGCTCCTCTATAAAGAGTTCTATGGAAAACCATTAAGTAAGCTATCTGAGCGTATGTTACATACTGCTTATATTGATAGATCAAAAGATTTAAATATAGGAGATAAAAAAATGGCAAAATTTAAATGTAAAGTTTGTGGCTATGTTTATGAAGGTGATGAATTACCAGCAGATTTCAAGTGTCCAATCTGTAAGCAGCCAGCTTCCTCATTTGAAAAGATAGAGGAAGAGGTAAAGTCAAATGGTAATCCTTATGCAGGAACAAAGACTGAAAAGAATCTTCTTGAAGCCTTTGCAGGAGAGAGCCAGGCAAGAAATAAATATACTTATTTTGCTGAGGTTGCTCAGAGAGAGGGTTATGAGGAATTAGCTGAAATCTTCTTAAAGACAGCTAGAAATGAGCAGGAGCATGCTAGAGTATGGTTCCAGGAGCTTGGTCACATCGGTTCATCAGCAGAAAATCTATTAGCTGCTGCTGAGGGTGAAAACTATGAGTGGACAGATATGTATGACAGAATGGCTAAGGAAGCTGAAGAAGAGGGCTTTACTGACCTTGCTAAGAGATTCAGAGCTGTTGGAGATATCGAGAAGCGCCATGAGGAACGCTACAGAAAGCTTTTAAACGATGTTAAAACAAAGCAGGTTTTCGAGAAGAGTAGTGTAACTATTTGGGAGTGTAGAGTATGTGGTCATATCTGTGTTGGTCTTAAGGCTCCAGAGGTTTGTCCAGTTTGTAAGTATTCTCAGTCCTTCTTTGAGGTTCATAAGATCTGATTAAACAAAAAAAGGAGCTGTTTCGGCAGCTCCTTATCTCTTTTCTATCTCTTAAATTAAGCCTTTGGGGCATAGTGTGAGAATTCCATACTGAAGGTTCCTCTACCTTGTGTTGAGGAGCGAAGAACTGTTGTATAACCAAACATCTTTTGAAGTGGAACCTCTGCACTAATTAAATCAGAACCAACTCTAGACTCCATACTATTTACAATACCACCTCTACTGGTTATAGATGAAATTACATCACCTACATATTGTGTTGGTGCAGAAAGCTTTACATTCATAATTGGTTCCATAAGAACTGCTCCAGCCTTTTGGCATACTGCATCAAATGCCATGTTTGCACAAGCCTCATTTGCAAATGGAGTACTAGTTAATTCATTATAAGCAATATCCTTGACATCTATTTCGATATCTGTTGTCTCATAACCAAACTTAATACCACTCTTAAATGCACCCTCAATACCGCTTTTTACAGCAGCAATAATTTCTTCAGGAATATCTCTTGTGTTTGCACTAATCTTAAGTACATTTCCACTGCCTGCAGGAAGAGGCTTAGCAGAAAGTGTGAGCTTTGCCCAGTTTTCTTTATTAGCGATAGTTCTATCAAAGGAGAATTCCTCTTCAGCCTCTCCGGTAATAGACTCTCTATAAGATACTTGAGGATTACCTACACGAGCTTTAATTTTCATCTCCTTAGTAATTCTAGTTACTAGAACATCTAGATGTAGCTCTCCCATACCTGAAATAACTAGCTGACCAGTTTCTGCATCATCTTTGTATGTGAAGGTTGGATCCTCTAATGATAAGCTTTCAAGAGCCTTTTTAAGCTTCTCCTGCTCCTCTGTGCTCTCTGGCTCGATAGCAACTGAGATAACTGGGTTAGGGAAGTGCATCTTTTCAAGTAGGTATGGATGAGCTTCTGTACCAATAGTATCACCTGTTTGAGCCATCTTAAAGCCAATGATAACACCAATATCTCCAGCCTTTAGCTCTGTTAAATCTGTCATGATATCGGCATGCATTCTAACAATTCTATTAACTCTTTCCTTCTTGTTCTTAGTAATGTTTTGAATAGCAACACCCTTTTTAAGAATACCAGAGTACATTCTAACAAAGCAGAGCGGACCAGCCTTTGGGTCTACAACAATCTTAAAGATAAGGCCAAGCATTGGACCCTTCTCATCGTGGATTACTTCAATTTCCTTATCCTTCTTCTCCCAATAGCCCTTTAAAGGTGGAACCTCATTAGGTGCTGGAAGTAAGTCAACAACTCCATCAAGAAGAGGCTGTACACCAATATTCTTTAAGGAGGAGCCAACAAATACAGGAAGTAGTGTTCTCTCTAGAGTACACTTTCTAAGTGTTGAAATAATTAAATTAGTTGGAATTTCTTCTCCCTCAAAGTATAGCTCTGTAATTTCATCTGAATATGAAGCACAAGCATCTATTAGCTTTTCTCTATATTCCTCTGCCTTTGCTTGGTAATCAGCTGGGATATCCTCTTTTGTAATAGTTGAGCCCTTATCCTCGCTAGAGAAGTATAGTGCCTTCATCTCTAAAAGTGAGATGATACCTGTAAAATTACTTTCAGCCCCAATTGGAATAAATAGAGGTACTGGTGTTGCTCCGAGCTTCTTTTCCATCTCGTTTAATACTTCATAGAAATTAGCTCCTAAGCGATCCATTTTATTTACAAAGGCAATACGAGGAACCTTATAGGTATCGGCTTGCTTCCATACTGTTTCTGTCTGAGGCTCAACACCTCCTACAGCACAAAATACTCCAATAGCACCATCAAGAACTCTTAAGCTACGTTCAACCTCTGCTGTAAAGTCAACGTGTCCCGGAGTATCGATAATATTTATTTGGTGGTCTCTCCAATAGCAGGTAGTTGCAGCAGAAGCAATAGTAATACCTCTATCCTGCTCTTGCTGCATAAAGTCCATGGTAGCTTCACCATTATCTACCTCACCAATTTTATGGTTTTCACCTGTATAATATAGAATTCTTTCTGTTGTAGTTGTTTTTCCTGCATCGATATGCGCCATGATACCGATGTTTCTTATCTCTTTTTCATTCATAGAGAAAAGCATACCAAAAAACGGTGTAGCTTGTCACTTGCTTTAAAGCTTTTTACCAGACCTCATAGCATTGATAACAGCAATTAGTGCAACTCCAACATCAGAGAAAATTGCAAGCCACATCGATGATAAGCCAATAATCGCTAATATGATAACTAAAAGCTTTACTGCTAATGAAAAGACTATGTTCTCCTTTACAATTAGCTCTGTTCTTCTGCTTATTTTAATTGCATCGCTAATCTTTGTAAGACTATCAGAGATTATAACCATATCACTTTGTTCAATTGCAGCATCACTTCCACAGCCACCCATAGATATTCCAATATCGGCTTGAGCAAGGCTTGGTGCATCATTAATACCATCACCACAATAAGCTACAATGCTATCACTACTCATCATAGCCTTTAGAGTGTCAAGCTTTTGGTCAGGGAGCAGTGAATAGTGGAAGGAATCAAGCTTAAGCTTTTTAGCTATGCTTTCACAGGTTTCCTTTTTATCACCTGAAATCATAGTTAATTCCTTAATTCCTAAGCTCTTTAAATCCTCTATAGCCTTTACTGAGTCATCCTTAACTGTATCAGAGAGTGTAACATATCCAAGAACCTCATCTGAGGTACCAAAGTATACAGCTGTCTCTTTAGACTCATTTACATTACTAAATAGCTTACTATTTCCTGCATAGTAGGTAACTCCATTAATATCACCCTTAATACCCTTTCCAGGAAGCTCTGTAAGATGATCAACCTTAAAAAGCTGCTCCTTATTACTCTTTACAATTGCTTTTGCTATTGGGTGTGTTGATGAGCTTTCAAGTGATGCTAAATAAGGCATGATATTTAAGCTTGTAAGATTAATAACACTTGTACAGGTTAATTCTCCTTTAGTTAGAGTTCCTGTTTTATCAAATGCAATTTTACTTACCTTAGAGAGCTTTTCAACAACATCAGAGCCCTTAACTAAGATTCCATTCTTAGCATATGCGCCAATTGAAGCAAAATAGGAGAGTGGAATAGAAAGTACTAAAGCACAAGGACATGAAATAACTAATAGCTCCATAGCTCTATAAATCCACATATTAAAAGGATCCTTTGTAATTAATGGAACTATAAAGGCAATTATTAAAGCTAAGAGACAAACAAGTGGAGTGTAGTATCTTGAAAAGCGTGTAATAAACTGCTCACTCTTACTCTTTTTATCGCTACTAGTTTCAATTAGCTCTATAATCTTTGTAGCTGTTGATTCATCATATCTCTTTGTAACTTTTACCTTTATTAATGATGAAAGGTTTACAGAGCCTGATAAAACATTAGAGCCTACTTCAACATCAACTGGTAAGCTCTCTCCTGTTAATGCCTTTTCATCGAGTGCAGAGGTGCCTTCAACTACAACACCGTCAAGAGCAACCTTTTCACCAGGTCTTACAACGATAATTGTTCCTACCTCTATTTTCTCAACACTAATTAATTCTCCATTCTCAAGTAGAGCTTCCTTAGCTGTTATATCGAGAAGAGCTTTAATTGATTTTCTACTTTTTCTAACTGCCTTTGCTTGGAAGTATTCACCTATCTGGTAGAAGATCATTACAGCAGCGGCTTCTGAGTAGGAGGAAAGAATTAATGCTCCAACAGTTGCAATACTCATTAAGAAGTTTTCATCAAAAATCTTTCCTTTGAAAATATTTTTAACTGCATTTATTAATACATCATAACCAGCTATTACATAGGAAAGTAAAAAAAGATAATGGAGCTTAAAAGTAAATGCAACTATAAAAATAGCTAGAGAAACACATATTCTTATTAGTTCTAGCTTTTGATCATTTTCTATCTCTTCATGTTCTGAAAGCTCAATATCATCCTCACACTCTTTACAGAGCTTTTCAATTTCTGCTTTATTTAATGTAGTTTTTACAACTAGCTTACCCTTTGGAAAATCGAAGGATGCATATGATACATTCTTATTTCCGCTTAGAGCTCTTTCAACCTTTTTAGCGCAATCTGCACAATCGATTTTAGCATTAAAGCTATAGGTTTTCTCAAAGCTTATTTCATCGGAGATAGCTGTAGCTATTTTAATAATCTCTTCTCGAGAAAGCTCGCTATTTACAGTTAATTTTTTATTATTAAAGTCGAGTATTGCTTTTTCGACTCTTTTATCACTATTTAGTGTGCTTTCAATTTTTTGAGCACAGTGTGGACAGTCAATAGAAATATTAAATGTATGCTTTGTCATAGATCCTCCAATATATGAATATATGAGCAACTATTCATATATTATATACCTATATTACTATTGTCAACATGAAAGATAATTAATTTAGTATTTTATAAAAATTAACACCTCCAAAGATTATCTAAGGAGGTGTTTAAAGGCTTAATAAGGCTTTTTCTGGTGGTTATATATTCCACTTGTTCCTGAGGCTAAGAAGCTCAGTGCTGCAGCTAGGAATAGTAGTGTAGGCTCACTGTAGCCAAATAGCTCAAGGCCTAAAGCAAAGCATGCAAGTGGAAGGTTAGTTCCTCCAGATAGCATTGAAATAGCTCCTAATACTGCAAACGCAGAAACTGGAAGAGAGAAGAGAGATGCAAAGCTCATGCCAAAGCCAGCTCCTACAATTAAAAGAGGGACAACCTCACCTCCAGCAAATCCAGCTGCAAAGGTAAATGCAACCATTAAGAGCTTCATAAGGTCTGCTACATGATTTGCTTTTCCTTCAATAATATCTGAAAGTAAAGCACCACCTAAGCCGTTATATTTAAATGATTTTGTAAAGGCATAGGTAATCATAGAAACTCCAAGTAGGATGATACTTGGTACTAATACCTGTAAATATTCATTTTTTATCTTGCTCTGGAATATGTGCTTAATAGAGTGAGTAATGAAGCAGAATAACCTTGAATAAAATCCAGCTAAAACTGCAAATATTGCTACTATTAAATAGTTACTTACTGTTACATCGAGAGGAATAAACTCAGGTATATGTAATATATGAATATTTAATAGCTTTGAAATTATTACTGCTGTAAATGAAGAAATCGTGCAAGGAAGCCAAGCATCGAGTCTTGTTGTCTTTGGAGATGCAAATTGTGTTCCAAACATAACTCCTGCTATAGGAGATGAAAATAGGGCACCAAAGGCTGCAGATGCTCCGCACATTAAATAATATTCGCTATTATTATTTGAATTTAATTTAAATAGCTTATTTTCTAGCATTTCAACAGCAGAGGCACCGGCAAGTCCAATTTGAACACCAGATCCCTCCTTACCACCTGAAGCACCAGTAATATGTGTGATTAAAGTAGCAATATAGGCAATTGCTCCCATTTGAGGGCATACAGCATGCTGTACCTGTGATTTTGCTAGGTTACGACTTCTATTATTAATATCATCAATAGCTTCTGTTGTACTATTTCTATATCTTGTTCCTGCTACCTTATATAAAAAGGTAGTTGCAACAGCTCCTAGTGGAATTAGAAAAACCAAGAAAGGGTAAGAGGAGTTTATTTTACCGACAACATTAATAGAGAGTGCAAATATGGTCATAAGGACACCAACAAGTGCACCTGTTAAAAAACCTCTAAATAATTGGAAGAGCCAATTAAGCTTATTTGAATTGTATTCCATAACAAGCATGGCATTATAGTTAAAAAAAAGCTGTAGGAAAAGTCCTACAACCTAAAATAGTTATTTTGTTATAGCTGCTAGAAGCTTATTAATTTCATCAAGCTTAGATGCATCAGAGTCAAACTTTA
Organism: Bullifex porci; assembly: GCF_009695635.1. Taxonomy (GTDB): domain Bacteria; phylum Spirochaetota; class Spirochaetia; order Sphaerochaetales; family Sphaerochaetaceae; genus Bullifex; species Bullifex porci. Next base: position 54,648 of record NZ_VUNN01000009.1, on the reverse strand, counting down.
CAGGAGTTTTTTCATAGAATGCTAAAGCGTATTTTAAAATCATTACAGCTTCCTGCTTATCTGAGATTTTATCCTGAGTAACAGTTGAGTAGAATGGCTTTCCATTCTTTCCATCCTTACCCTCATAGTACTTCATCTTCTCTGTAGGCACTGTCTCAGCATTATATTTCTTCTGCATTTTATCAAATTCTTTAGCTCTCTTAGATGCACTCCAATCTCTATCAACAAGCTGCTGGGCAAGCTCAAGATAGTTAGTAAGGTTATTTCTATTTACGTTATCTTGAGTATCGACACATCTTCTCATATAGCTAATTGCAAAGTCCTTATCACCAAAGCTAATACCACCTGGAAGCTGGTTATATAAAATACCTAAAACATACCAGGAATCTGTGTAATCGGCATTAAAGTCATTTTGAACCTTTTCTACTAAGGCTCTCATCGGTTTAGCCTTGCTTAAGCTATTGAGAGGTCCATTTACTTGTCCAATTCTACCAATAGCACTTGCTAACCAGTGGTAAGCATTGTAGCTTTCAACTAAATCAACAGATTGCTGAGCAAGCTCCTGGGCCTTTTCATATCCATCAAGTCTAGCCTGCTTGTTTTCACTAGTTTTCTCAATATCATCTGTTAAGGTTAATACGTTTCTTGAAAGTCTCCATAAGATCTCAGCCTTTTCACTGTTATCAGCTGCCTGGTTAAGACTTTTCTCAAGGTACGCCTTATCTGTTTGATAGTCATGAACATTGTAGAACTGGTAATCACTATAAGCAGGATTAAATGCTGCAAATAGTGTTGATGCAATGATTAACATCATCACAATAGCTAATAGTTTTTTCATTTTTTATCTCCTAGTGCATTAGTAATCTTACAATTTTATCCTTTAGATTACTTTTATATGGTGCATACCTAACTGGTATGTCTAAAAGAAGACTCTTTCTTAGGATACTCTTCTCATGTGTGAAGGTATCAAAGCCCTGCTTTGAGTGGTATGAACCAAGACCTGAGTTACCAACTCCTCCAAAAGGCATATTCGGATTAGTTAGATGTACAACACAGTCATTGACACATCCACCACCAAAGGTAAGAACCTCATGAGCTTTTTTTACTCTCTCATTATTCTTTGAGAAAATATAGAATGCAAGAGGCTTTTCTCTTTGTCTTATAAATTCTAATGCATCGTCAAAGGATTTATAAGTAATTAAAGGTAAAATTGGAGCAAAGATTTCATCACACATAAGTGGTGATGATAAATCAGGCTTCTCAATTAAGGTTGGTTCAATTTTTAATGTGTTGTTATCAAATCCTCCGCCAATTACTATTTTACCACACTTAAGAAGGCTCTTTGCTCTTTCAAAGTGCTTTTCATTAATTATCTTTGGTAAATCAGGTGATGTAATAGGATTAGTTGAGAACATTTTTGTAATAGCATTTTTAAACTCTACTACAAATCTATCCTTTACCTTTTCATCTATTAAAAGATAGTCAGGTGCTACACAGGTTTGTCCTGCATTTAAATATTTTCCCCATGCAAGTCTAGTTGCACTTAGCTTAATGTTTGCACTCTCATCAATAATTACAGGGCTTTTTCCTCCTAGCTCAAGTGTAACTGGAGTTACATTTTTACTAGCAGCTGCCATTACTACACGACCAACATTAGGACTTCCTGTAAAGAAGATGTGGTCAAATCTTAAATCGAGTAAGTCTTGGTTTGCTTGGTGACCACCCTCAACAACATATACAAGTCCTTCCTCAAAGAACTCTCCAAGTACCTTCTTTAAGGCCTTACTAGTATATTCTGAATATCTTGAAGGCTTCAGTATTACAGTACAGCCAGCTGCAAGTGCAGCTGCTAATGGATTTAATGCTAATTGAATAGGGTAGTTCCAAGGTGAAAAAATTAAAACATTACCCTTTGGCTGCTTGAGAATATATGAGCTTGAAGGAAAGTGTGCTAAAGGAGTTCCGACTCTCTTCTTTTTAGCCCATTTCTTTGTATGCTTTATTAAATGATTAATTTCACTATATACAACACCTAGCTCTGTCTCATAGCCTTCAAAATGAGTTTTTCCTAAATCCTTATATAACGCATCTAATAAAAGAGCTTCATTAGATTTCATAGCACTTTTAAGAGTCTTTAAATTCTTAATTCGCTCTTTTATTAAAAGAGTTTTACCACTCTTAAAGTACTCATCTTGTTTCTTACGAACAATTAAATATTCTTCATTCATAATTTTATTTTGACAAATAATGTATTAGCTGTCAATAAAACTAGACACGTATGAAATTAAATAAAATAGGGAAATGATTTTTAAGAAAAGTGCTAAGAAATTCAAATTCTAGATTAAAATATTCTTTATCCTTCTTTGGTTTTCCAGGAAGGATTTTTTGTACCTCCTAAAAAAATAATAAAAAATTTTTAATTCATTTTATCTTAAAGAAATAATAAATCTTAAGGCTTGGAATTTCATGTTTTTACCTCATTTTTATTACGATTTTTTTAACTTTTATTTGAATTATTAATAGAAACCAAAAAAAGGAGGCAGCGATGGCAAAGGAAAAAGATCGCGCAGCAAAGAATTTTTTCTCTGATCCTAAGATCTTTTCAGAGTTTGTTAATCTATCTCTATTTAATGGAGAAGAAAGAATAAAAGCTGAAGACCTAAGAGAAATAGACCCTGTTAATTCTACAGTGTTTACTAAGAATAAATCCTTAGAGGTATTAGTAGATAATCTTTATGATTCAACAGTAAAGGAGAGTGATGAAAATGTATATGCAATCATTGGTCTTGAGTCACAAGCATATAGTGATAAGCATATGGTAATAAGAGCAGGCATTGCATCACTATTAATCTATGATAATCAAATAGCTATTATCAAGGAGGGTGAGAAGCTAAAGCCAGTGTATATCATAGTGTTTAATATGCTAGATAGGAAATGGAGTAATGCAACTGATTTAAGAAAGCTTTTATCAGATGAAGCGATAAATGCCTTTGGATATCCATTAGTAAACTCAGGATACTATGTATTAGATCCTCATGAGCTAAAGGGCGAAAAGTTAAATAAAATAAGTAAGCCATTAAAGCTAGTATTAAATATTATTAAAAACCAAGGAGATAAAAATGCGCTTTTAAGTTATATTAATAGTGAAGAGGCCTTTAAGAACCTTGATTATAGAACAGCTAAGTTATTAGAAACAATAATGAAGGTAGATATTCCAAATGATGGAGGTTATAACATGTGTAAGGCAATTGAAGATATAAAAAATGATGGTAAGCTTGAGGGTCTACTCGAGGGAAAGCGAGAAGGAAAACGTGAAGGTAAGCGTGAGGGGAAACGCGAAGGTAAACGCGAATGAAAGTGCGAAACTCTATATGAATTAACTCGTGATGGAATAATTACAAAGGAAATAGCTGCAAATAAGCTTAATATTACTGTTGAAAAGTTTGAAAAGAATATGAAGGCTTACTTTTCTAAGTAATAGATTCTTGGAGTAGAATAAATAAGACTCATGAGTTCTTAATTTACTCATGAGCCAATTCTTAACATAAATAGGTCTTTCAGTTTAGATAATCGCCAACAGGACTGCTATTATACTGCTTAATTATTTTAACAACTGTGGAACCATCTGGCTGTTTACTTTCTTCGATAATCCTGTACAGAGTTCCTTTCTTAGTCATGCCTTCCTTGTACTGCTGATATTCCTTATCAGCTAGCTCAACAGCATATTCATGTGGAATATCTTCCTTTAGCTCGAAATGCAGTGTTTGGCAAATACATGCAGCTTGTACTCTCTTCATTTAATCACCTCCTCGTTAAATATCTCTCTGATTACGGCAATTTTTTTCGCACGAATAGAAAATAGAATAGCATTAATTCTGTATTATATAAGTAAATGCTACTCGATATACTTAAATTATTCTGATTAAATTTTAAAAGTCAAGAAAGTATATTTGAACTTTTTTGAAAAAATCACTACCTTCTAATTTGAAAGTAGTGATTACATCTCTAATCACTCTTTCGATAAATTCTTCTGTGTACGAACAACCTTTAACGATTATATATACCTACATGGGGAATATGAAGAGATACATTCTGCATATGGGGATATATATTAAGGAAATAGCTCCTTATAGCCTGAATACTGTTACTTTCATACAGGAAAATGGTAGCCAAGAATCCCCATTAATGAGGTAAGAAGAAAGATGACGGAGCTATTCATCTGTCAGCTTCTTTCACTACTCCATTATTTTCTTAATGGTTCTCATTGATTGGGTAAGGTCTTCAGCTATGGAGGTCAGGTATTATCCTCAGGACTGACTCTGTATCATCATGAACCGAAAACAGAATGCATAAATAAAACTCCATCCGCATATTCCTTACATTGTATATTTTGTCGAAAGCGGATGGAGTCTATCTGATTAAGTATTGTTGTAGAATCTGATTATTTTTTTGTTAACTCAGCATAAGGTTCGCCCATGAGGACATGAGAGTATCCTCCATTTCCGTCCTCAGGAACCACCATGTTTACATCCACACCATCCTGGAAGATCATGACGATATCGCTGCCTCCGAAAAGGAAGTAACCAAGCTCATCCCCCTTATCCACTTTATCACCAACGGACAGCCCCTCGGTGAAGTTGCATGAAGATACCTGACTCATACCTACAGGGATTATCGCGACAAGACCGTAATCGGTATCAAGTACGATTGAGTCACGTGTCTCTATTGCCTGCCAACCGATTACCTGAGACTGCAGCACATACCTTCCGCTCTCCTCATCCCACACCGTGATTCCGCCTGCGGCATCCATTGCGGGGATTTTGTTCATCTCAACCACTGTTCCGGAAACTGGGAAGTGATAACGGTGGTAGTCATTCACGTCAAGGAAGGTGTGAGTGAGAGTACCTCCGGCAAAGGCATCTCCGTAGCTGCTGTCCGGACCGAGAAGGTCGGAAACCCTGTTGAACTGTCTTGACTTGATTAACACGCCCTCAGGCTGGATGATGTCACCTTTTTCGTCGATCTTCCAGATGCCCTGAGGCTTTGAGTCTGCCGGTGCAACAAGCTCAGTTTCAGCAATCGGCCTTACATCGGGACTTATGAGATGGCGGGCAAAGAATTCATTGAACGTTTTCCACCTGTTTTCATCTCCGTACCAACCTTCGGAAAAACCGAAGTCACCGCTTTCAACCACTGCATTGAAGTAATCATCATTCCAGCTTTCAGGTGTTGAAAGATATTCACCCCACGAGGAAGCATACTTGATGCACCATTCTACGATTGCAGGACAGTACTGGACTGTCGGGTAGTAATAGCCCCTGTCTTCAAGCTCCTTAAGCGGCTGATCTAAATAGTAGTAGAAATAAATTAGGGACTGATCTATCTGATCATAGATGGACGGATAGGTTTCAGATACATCGATCATCTCCCATGGCATGCAAACCGCGCACCAGTCAAGGTAGTCATAGAACTCATCCAGGGACTGGACCGGGTTAGTTTTCCTATCGGGATTGACGGCAACACCCTTTTCGATTGATTTTTCCATAAGGGCTTTCAGCTCAGGATCTGAATCCATGATAGCAATGAAGTCCTTCGTGATATCTGCCCTCTCTTTCTCAGCCTTAACCGTGGTACAGCTCACGGTCATGATGATTATCATCAGTATAAGAAGTAAGTAAATTGATAGTCTTTTCATTATCGTCCTCCGTGAAAAAATTACCAATTTTTTAAATGTATTACAAGAAATCTTACTCTTTTTACATTATGATTTATCGTACGGTTGGTCTCATACAATTCTGCGGAGTGTCACAATGGGTTTAATAATCTGAGTACATGGGATTACGTTTCAGAACGTTTACAACTTATGAGGTGAAAAAAAAGTCAGAACCCGTTTATTCCAGATTCTGACTTCTAGGGACATCTCCGAGGGGAATTGAACCCCTGTTGCTGGGATGAAAACCCGGTGTACTAACCACTATACGACGGAGACATTATGTGAGCCGCACTGGATTCGAACCAGTGACCCACGCCTTAAAAGGGCGTTGCTCTACCTACTGAGCTAGCGGCCCTCGCAACGTGTGATACTCTACCAAGAAAACTATTGGTTAGTCAATAGAATATAGAAAAAATTATTACCAAATTTTTATTTTATTTTTGAATAAGGAAATAATAGGTGCCAGATGCCCGAATTACGATTTTTTTAATTTTTTTGGTGATTATTAGTAGAACAAAAATTTTTAGGAGGAGAGATTCATATGATTAATTACCTTATGAACCTATTTTCAAATGATGATGCATTTGCAGCAATTGTTAAGTATCAACTGCAAGAAGAGAATTTAACTGCTAGCGATATCGCTACTTTTAATCTTGTAATTCCAAAAGAGGCAACTGGAAGGTCCCTTAGGAAATTCGAAAAGTACAGAGATGAGTGTGTTGTAAAGGAAAGTGCAGATTTTATTTATTGTGTCCTTTTTGTTGAGGATCCTGATTTATATTTCGACCAAGCAATAAATACATCTATTTTAATTGCTAACACCTTTAGAGCAACACTAAGAAAGCCCAAGGTCATTAAAATGATTAGAATGAGTGTAGATCCTGAAACACTGCAACATGCTATAGAGTCCTTTTACGAACAAAATAATGTAGATGCTGATTGATAATAAAGCTATATAGGGCTAACATAGCCTTTATGTGGTTAATATTAGCTATTTGTTCAGCACTTTTTGCTGCACTTACATCTATTTTGGCAAAAATAGGTATTGATGGAGTAGATTCAACTCTTGCAACTGCTATAAGAACAGTAGTTGTTGTCTTACTTTCTTGGGGAATGGTATTTATAACAAATACTCAAAATGGAATTCTTGAGATAAGTAAGAAGAGTTGGATCTTTTTAATTTTATCTGGCTTAGCAACAGGGCTTTCTTGGCTTTGCTACTATAAAGCTATTCAGCTAGGAAGCGTTAGTAAGGTTGTACCTATAGATAAAATGAGTACAGTGCTATCAATAATTCTAGCTGTTGTAATCCTACATGAACAAATTACAATTAAGAGTGTAATTGGATGTATCTTACTTACAGCTGGAACCTTAATAATGGTGCTATGATTTTCATTTTTCATCTTTATACAAACGAGTTAAAGTAATATTATCATTTGCATGCCAAATGATAATAGAAACTATTTTATATCAGGGCTAAGGGGAGGCTTACCAATAGGGATTGGGTATTTTGCTGTCTCCTTTACTCTTGGTATTGTAATGCAAAATGCGGGACTCACAGCCTTTGAGGGGGCTTTAATGAGTCTATTAAATAATACATCTGCTGGTGAAGCTGCCGGTACTGTGATAATAGGCAATAACGGTTCATACATTGAGCTTGCTATGTCACAGCTTATTATTAACCTTCGTTATTTATTGATGAGTGCAGCTTTAATCCTGCATATCGATAAAAACCTTTCCTTAAAGCATCGTCTTTTGATGAGTCTCGATATCACAGATGAGGTATTTGCACTCTCAATTACTCAGCCACATCCTCTATCTCCATTCTTTTCATATGGTGTAATGTGCTCGACTATACCTTTTTGGGCAGCTGGCACAGCCTTAGGAATAATGTTTGGAAATATTTTACCAGCTGCTGTAGTAAAGGCTCTATCTGTTGCTCTTTATGCTATGTTTGTAGCTGTAGTAATACCACCATGTAAAAAGGATAAGAAGCTCATTTTAGTAGTTGCTAGCAGTATGGTATTAAGCTTCGCCTTTGCAAAGCTACCTTATCTATCAAAGCTAAGCGAAGGAAATAGAATAATAATTTTAACAATTATTTTAGGAGCTATATTTGCTCTAGCTTTTCCACATGCAGAGGAGGAAGAAAAATGAATATTATAATTGCTATAATTATTATGGCTGTCGTTACATACATTATAAGAGTTCTTCCTTTAGCAGTATTTAGAAAGCCAATAAAAAATAAGTTTATTCGTTCCTTTCTATACTATGTACCTTACGTTACCTTGTCTGTAATGACCTTCCCAGCAATATTAAATGCTACAGGAAACATTTATCTTGGTGGCGTTGGATTTATAGTAGCTATTTGTTTTTCATTATATAAGGGCTCATTACCATTGGTTGCTTTAGTAAGCTGCTTAGCAGCATACATACTTGAATTCTTCATTTAATGAAAAAAATCAAATTATTTTGTATTATTAGTATATGGCACTAGTAAGATTCTATAAACCAACATTAAGAAGAAGAGATATGGATGCGGTTCTCCAAACTATGGTCGATGAAAAAATCGGACCAGGGGAGAGGAGAAAACAGTTTTTAAAGCTAATGGCAGAGTATCTTAATTTAAAAGATGGTATTGCTGTGCGTTCATATACAGATGCTCTTCGAGCAGCGCTTACTGCTTTAGCTTTAAATGAAGGTGATAGCGTTGGTGTTTCTATCCTCTCACCAGAGATTTATAGAGTAGTTTTAAGTGATATGAACCTTAAGATGGTCTTACTAGATATAAGTAGTGAAGATGGTTGTATTAGTGCTGAGGAAGCAACAAAGGCAGAAGGCTTAAAAGCTATTTTGCTTCATGAGCCTCTTTCTCAGCTACCAGTTTCATTTAGTGAAGCTACCTTAAGTATTCCTATTATTGAGGACATAACACAATCGATTGGCTCATCATATAAAAACCTCCAAGCAGGTACTATCGGAAATATTGTTGTATGCGCACTTGAGGAGGAGTCCTTGATCTCAACTGGAGGTGGGGCTGTAGTACTTTCAAAGAAGAGCGAATACATTGAAATAATAAAAAAATATGCAAGACGCTACGACCCTTATTTTGAGCTTGCAGATATGAATGCGGCTTTAGGAATCGTACAGCTTACAAATTGCGAAGAAAATTTAAAAAAGAGAAGGGAGCTATATAACCTTTTTACACAGGCCGCTATGAAGAGTGATGTAAAGCTCTTTGGAATGAGAAATCTTGATTTCCTCTCATCTGGCTATAGCTTTCCAATTATTGCTAACTCAAAGCCTGATGATTTAATATCATTTGCTGCTAAATATACAGTTAGTGTAAAGCGCTCCTTTACAACAAGTGTAGGTATTAATTATCAAGATAAATTTGATCTTTATCCTAATGGTGTTATTCCTCTCTCAAGAGGTGTATCATTTCCTCTATATCCATTTCTTCAGCCGAAGGAAACAGAAGCTATAATAAAGGTGCTTTCGCATCTTCCACAGTGAGGTTTTTATGGAACTAAAGTATGTTGTAATAATTGCAAATGGAGGTAAGAGTCAAGCTCCAGCAATAGCTAAGGAGATTAATGATTATCTTGCATTACATGGGATAGTAACTCAAGTCTATATTACAAAGGACTGTGAGGAAAATATTCCACTCTCTATAAGAACTGATTTGGTAGTATCTGTTGGTGGAGATGGTACCGTACTTTATTGTGCAAGACTTGTTCAAAACCTTGGAATTCCAATTTTAGCAGTTAATCTTGGAACCTTTGGTTATATAACTGAAATTGGATGCCATGAGTGGAAGAGTGTCTTTGAGGATATCTTTGGCGATAGAGAAAGACTATCTAGAAGATTGATGCTAAGAGTAAGTGTAATTAGAAAGGGGCTAAAGGTTTACCAGGCTACTGGCTTAAATGAAGCAGTAGTATCAAGTGCTGGTATTTCAAAGGTAGTAAAGCTAGACCTTTCTATAAATAATACCTTTGCAGGAACCTTCAGAAGTGATGGACTTATCATCGCAACTCCTACAGGCTCAACAGGATACTCTCTTGCTGCAGGTGGTCCTATCATAGATAGTGAAATGTCTGCTTTGATTATTACTCCAATATGTCCATTTACTCTCTCAAATAGACCTTTAGTTCTTGGTAGTAGTGAGATGATCACAATAAATGTTGTTGAGGGACAGAGAACAGAATTAATGCTTACTGTTGATGGTCAACAGACATTCGACCTCGAAGAGGGTGATGACGTAATAGTAGAAAAGAGTAGAAGTAGAATTTTATTAGTAGCTTCCAATGTTAGAAACTACACTGAAATAATTAGAGCAAAGCTCAATTGGACAGGAGAGTTACATGCTTGAGCTACTTGATATAAAGAATTTTGTTTTAATTAATCATCTTTCTATTGATTTCTCCTCTGGCTTTAGTGTTATTAGTGGTGAAACTGGTGCTGGTAAATCTATTATTTTATCTGCTATTTCTCTAATTTTAGGTGAACGTTGTAAAAGTGATGTAATTAGAAGGGGTGAAAAGGAAGCTGTTTTAACAGGTGTCTTCTCTTATTCTGATAAAGCTTCACAAATTAAGGCTTTTCTTGAGAGTGAGGATTTAGCTTCAGAGGATAACCGAATAATTATTACTAGAACTATAAAAGATAATGGAAGAACAATTAATAAAGTAAACTCAAAGGCTGTTACTAGAGAGCTATTAGTTACTCTAGGCTCTCAGCTTATAGATATCTCCTCTCAGGCAGCTCATCAAGGCTTACTAAAGAGTGAAGTACAGCTTCAGCTTTTAGATAAGTTTTCAAAGTGTTTTTCTGAGCTTGAAGACTATAAAGCCTCCTATGATGAATATATATCCTCTGTTAAGGAGCTTGAGGAGCTAAAGGAAAAAAGCGAAAAGGCTAAGAGAGATTATGATTACTACTCATTTTGTCTAAATGAGCTAGATAAGGCTCAGCTTAAAAAGGGTGAGGATGATGAGCTTAGTCAGGAGCTAAAAAAAATAAGCTTAAGTGAGGCCTTAACAGATGAGGTAACTAGTGCTATTGACTTACTTAAGGGTGATATAGGGGAGGGTGCACTATCGCAGCTTTCTCATAGCGTTTCAGCGTTAAAGAAGGCTTCTAGTAAGGATAGTAGCTTAGATGAGCTATGCTCACGTTTAGAGTCATGTCAAATTGAAGCAGAGGATATAGCAGCATCGTTAAGAGATTATCTATCCTCATTAACATTTAGTGAAAGTGAATTAGAGGAGAAAAATGCTAGACTATCACAGCTTCAAAGAATAAAGAAAAAATATGGACCTTCTATAGGGGATGCAATTAATAAGAGAGAGGAGTACAGATCCTTTATCGATAGTGCTGATAATGCTGATACTATTATCTTGGACCTTGAGAGAGAGGTTGAAAAGAAAAAGAGTATTCTTGATAAATGTGCTAAAGCATTAAGTGAAAGAAGAAGGGCTGGAGCAAGAATTTTAGAGGAAAAAATTCTTGAAGTACTTCATAAGCTTTCAATGAATGGCGCAGATTTTTCTATTCAATTTGATAGTATTTCCTATACTCAGGATGGAATAGATAAAATAGAGTTTTTAATTCGTGCAAATACTGGTGAAAAGATGGGTCCTGTAAAGGACGTTGCTTCAGGTGGTGAGCTTTCAAGAATATTACTAGCCTTAAAGGCAGTCCTTGCTAAGGAGGATGAAACAGAGACTCTACTATTTGATGAGGTAGATAGTGGTATTGGTGGTGTAGTTGCCACAAGTGTAGGTGATGAAATAGTAGAGCTAAGTAAGGCTCATCAGGTTCTTGCTATTACCCATAGTGCCCAAATTGCTGCAAAGGCGAATGAGCATTTCCTTGTCTATAAAGCAGAGGAGGATGGTAGAACTCTATCTCATGTGAAGAAAATTGAAGGCGATGAGAGAGTAAAAGAAATCGCTCGCTTATTATCTGGTAAAGCGAGCGATAGTGCATTAATACATGCTAAAGAATTAATAGAAGTTTAATACATTATATACTTCTCTAGCTTTCTCTTTTGCGATTGTAAGAGGCTTTGCACCAGAGACATATTGATAAACCTCATTTTGAAGGCTCTTGCTATCTGGCTCAAAGCCAAAGCTTCTGATTAAAGCAAAGTAATCGATGATTAAATCGGCTAGGTTATCATCTAAGCCGTTATTTCTCATAGAGAACGCAAGCTGAGTTACATCAGAGTTTAAGTACTCTAATACAATCTTAATCTCATTTGCTCTTCCATACTTTCTAATAATATCTAAAAGAACAGTTAAATAAGCCTTCTTCTCATTCCAGCTTAGCTCATCGCTATGGAATGAATTTAATGACTTAAAGATCTTCAAGGAAAGTCCTAGATTTTCAAGAATCTGAGTCTTCATTGGAAGATACTTACTATTCTTTGTTAATACAGAGAAGTGGTAAAGTGCATTAACAATAGACTGTATTTGAGATAGTGGAAGGTATGATGCAGCCTTATCAACCCATTTATTATATCTATCAATTACTAAGAGAGGTATTTCATCATTTGTAATTCTATATCTTTCCATCGGAGCTTTATTTGATGCTAGATATAAATTTAAACCACCCTGAATAGAGGATGATGATAATACTGTAAAGTCATAATTGATTAATGAAATAGAGTCATGAAATTTAATTCTTGCATTATCAGGACATTCACTAATGTAGTTATCAATTTTGAATCGTCCATAGCTATCCTCATAATCATCCTTAACTGCGATAACTCTATTTAAATAGAAGTAAATAGCTGCTTCGCACTCTCCAGATAAATCCTTAAGCTCTCCTTGCGCAATACTCATTCCATCACCCTGAGCCTTAATATTACTTTTTGCATTTCTTAATTCAGATAAAAATGGAAGTAGTAAATCCTCAGTAGAATATGGCTGGAACATCTTTATTGCATAGAGTGCATATCTAATGTTCTGTCTTGGCTCTATTCCTGAAATATCATTAAAGAAGAATCCACAGCTAGTAAATGAGAAATGCTTATATTGGATACCTGAGAGTAGGGCAGAGATTTCACTATCATATATAGTTGAATAGCTATATTTCTCATGAATTCTCTTTATTACCTCTGGCATAGTATCTTTACCAATATAAACGCTACCTGCCTCATCTAAGATCATGGAAGCAGTAATACCCTTTTGGAATATCTTTTTACACTCCTGCTCAAAGATTAAATCTAGCTTACTGGAAAGCTCTCTTAATGCATTTCTTAATGGAGTTCTCCACTTTTGGTTCCAGCCCTCCTCACCACCAGTGTGACAGCCACAATCCTTATACCATCTTGATACACCGTGAGAGCAGGACCATGAGGTTCCCTTTCCTTCTTCTCCCTCATGTAGGATAGCGTGTAGCTTAGGCTGGTGTGATGCTAAGTAGGCTCCATAGTTTGTAAACTCAAAGTCATCTCTTTCCTTTACCTTTTTGATTAAGGCAGCAAGAGCCATATCCCCAAATGGTTCATGGTGACCATAAATTTCACCATCTGTAGCTGTATGGATTAGGCTTTGATTATCTGTGTGCTTAATATTTAATAGAGTATTATAAAGCTCATCTGCATTTCTAAGTGCATGACCAAAGCTAATGCTTTCTGCAAGACCTGGATGGTAGAAGAAGCCAGCGATTTCTTTACCCTTTTTACCTGTTAGAATGAAAGGCTCTGAATAAGGGGCAGGGCGGCCATTTAAATCCTCAATTTTCTTTGTGTATGGATTTTCAACGCTCTTACACTGCCATGGAGATAAAACTACAAACTTTATTCCACTTTCACTTAATAGGTCGATTACGTCCTCATTTATTCCCGCTTCAGGAAGCCACATTCCCTCTGGCATTCTTCCAAAGCGATAAATAAAATCCTCTATACCCCATTCAATTTGACGTTTTGCATCGCTTATTTTATCTAATGGTAAAATAGTATGGTTGTAGCCCATTGCCATACCATTTCCGTGTCCAAGTCTTTTAACACTTTCCTTATCAGCCTCTATAATCATCTCATGATAAATAGGGTGCTTATCCTTTAGCCAGCTAAGTATAGTGTGTCCAAAGTTAAATGAGATGTAGCTATAGTTGTTAGTTAATGAAAGGATTCTTCCATCTGGGCCTAAATATCGTGAAAATGCATTTGCACCATAGCACTCAGAACAAATTCTTTCATTCCAGTTATCAAATGGAGCTGCACTTGTTTGCTTTTCAATTATACCTGTATATGGATTCTCTCTAGGTGGCTGATAGAAGTGACCATGGAGAATTAATGATGTTTTTTGTGTGTCCATAAGGAGAATATTAACAAAGGAAATATGCACTCTCAAGAAAATAGTTGTAAACATTTTACTTTTTTTTTGAAAATTTTTTCCGATTTTTAAATTCAATTTGAGGGATTATGCAAAAAAATACACGCTTTTCTTAGCTGCGCGATTATTCTATATATTATGCATTGGTTGACTAAATTTTAATTTATCCTTAACCTAAGGAAGTTAAGGGGTTGCAAATGGTTTTAATCAAAATTGATTCCCTCTCGCAAAATGAACTTGAGTACATTGCGCAACAAGAGGGGATTAAGGATTTTGATACGCTCTCACGCGAAGAGCTTATCGATGAGTTGAAAGAAATCTATGATGACGATTACTCAGAGAGTTTGAGTGTTACAGGCGAAAATGTAAATAAACGTTATGTGGCTGGCCTAAGTGCTTATAGAGGAGATGTTAATGAGGAGCTCCCTAGCTTACCTGGCGTTGAAAAGCTACCTGAGCTTTATCCAGAAACAGCAATACATGTATTAAATAAAAATGCGTCATGGCTTTATTGTTATTGGTCAATTGCACCAGGCGATTTAGAGTCATATGATTTAAAATTTGGTTCATACGAGCTTTATTTAAATGTTAATGTAACAGGTAAGGATAAAAGCGAGAAATACGATATTTTAATTGGACGTGATGACGTTGAATGGAATATCAGTGTTCCTCTAGTAAATGGAGACTGTAGAGTTTCTCTTGTACTTCAAACTAAAGAGAAGAGATATCTATTAGCAATGAGTGAATCTGTTCCTCTTGTATATTGCTATTGGCTAAATAATCCTATTGATAAAATCTATGATGAAGCTTTATTTAGACATTATGTTGCTCCTTTAACAAATAGAGATGGATATATTATTCCAAGTGACATCGTTGAAGAGATTGTTGATAAAGTCAAAAATGAGGTGGAAAAGTAAATGGATATTACAGCTAATGTTAATTTAATACTTCACGCACATTTACCTTATGTTAGACATCTTGAATATCCAAAGTTCTTGGAAGAGGATTGGTTGTTTGAGGCACTACATGAAACATATATTCCTCTTTTAAGAGTTCTAGAGGAGCTTGAAGAAAGTAATAAGAGATTCAAGCTTACTATTTGTTTTTCTCCAACCTTCACAACAATGTGTCTTGACCAACCTCTTCAAGAGAGATTTGTAAACTATCTTACTTCAAGAATTGAGCTTGGAGAGAAGGAAGTATTAAGAACTCAGCGAGAGTGTCCTGAAGCATATAAGAGTGCTTTAATGTATTTAAAGGCAGCAAAGGAGAATCTTCAATACTATGAAGATTGCGGTAGAAATATATTAGCTCGTTATGCAAGCCTTTCGAAAAAGGGTTGTATCGAGTTAGTCGCTACAGCAGCAACTAATGCATATCTTCCTCTATATAGAAACTATGAAACAGCTATTAGAGCTCAGATCGATTTAGGTGTCATGAGTCATGTTAAGGTCTTTGGTGAGCAGCCAAAGGGCTTTTGGCTTCCTGAGTGTGGCTACTATCCAGGAGTTGAAGATATTCTAGAGGAATATGGAATTAAGTGGATACAGCTTCCAAGCCAATCTGTTATTACAGCAAAAAATAAGCTTATAAGAGCAGATCATGCACCAACCTTAGTAGGAGACTCTACAATTCATAGCTTTGTTAGAGACTGGTCACTTACTAACCTTGTTTGGTCAGATGCATATGGATATCCTTGTGATTCAGATTACAGAGAGTTCTATAGAGATATTGGATATGATTTACCAATGAGCTATATACAGCCATATATCCATGATGATATTCGTGTATTTACTGGCTTTAAATATTGGGCTATTACCTCTAAGAGTGCTGTAAATAAGAAATTCTATGATGCTCAAAAGGCAAATACAAAGGTCATATTGCATGCTAATAACTTCTTATATCATATAAGGAGAAGAGGCTTATCCTTAGCTGCAGAGACTAATGAGATTCCAACCTATACTATCTGCTTTGACGCTGATTTATTTGGTCATAGATGGTTTGAAGGAATTAATTTCATTAAGAATATCTTACTTTCTGATACAAAAGAAACAGGAATTAATTTCACAACTCCTTCAGAGTGCTTAAATTACACAATTGAAAGTGAAAGAGGATATTTTAATGAGTGCTCATGGGGTCATGGTGGTTTCTCAGATGTTTGGCTTGATGGTTCAAACGCTTGGATTTATCGTCATACTCATAAGGCTATCGAGAGAATGCAGGAGCTTGCCTTTAGGTTCCCAAATCAATCATCTCTCAAGGCTAGATTCTTAAATCAAGCTGCTAGAGAGGTTGTATTAGCAATGGCTTCTGACTGGCCATATATCTTATACGATAAAACAAGTGTAGGATATGCTGAGAAGAGACTAAGAAACCATTTAGGCTCATTTAATGTTGTATACTCAAATATGTGTAAGAATGCAGTAAATACTGAGTGGTTGATAAAAGCTGAAAGAAGAAATGCTATTTTCCCAGATATTGATTACAACATATTCCTACCTAGATCTACAAAATAGCTTATAAAGTAACCTATAAAAACTACCTAATTAAATTTAGGTAGTTTTTTTATTTATAACCTAGAAATCAAAAGTTCCTTTTTTATTATTTCTCCCAAGTGGGGAAATTTGGGGTAAACTGTGGTAAAAAGTGGGTCAAAATCCCATAAAGTGGTGAAACTATGTTGCTTACTGGAGAGTACATTGTAAGAATCGATGAGAAGGGTAGAGTATCTATACCTTCAAAGCTTCGTGCTCTTTTAGGTGTTTCTCAGGTTGTAGTAACAAAGGGCTTTGATGGCGAATGTCTTGCAATTTTTACACCTCAATTTTTTGATGAGACAGTAACAAATGCAATTGCCGGTGCTGATGGTCTCCAGATTCTATCCCCAACGGTAAGAAAATTTACAAGAAAGTTCGTCTCTCCATCACAGAACGTAGATCTCGATTCTAATGGAAGAATTAATATACCACCATCCTTAAGAGAGCATGCCCAGCTTGAGCTTAAGCAGGAAATAGTTCTCATCGGAATGGGTAAGTATATTGAGCTTTGGAATAAAGAGAAATATGAGGCTTTAGATTCAGATGAATCTATATCAGATTTAGCGCAAGAGCTTTCAAGAATGAATAGGAGTTGAAATGGAAATTTGTCACTACCCAGTAATGCACAAGGAAGTACTTGAATACCTTAAGCCTGTTTCTGAAGAGCCTATTATGATTGACTGTACTACGGGAGAGGGTGGGCATACCGCTCTATTTTTAGAAAAATACCCAAGCCTTAAGGTTATTGGTCTCGATAGAGATAAAGAGATACAAAAGAAAGCAATTGAACGCTTTAAGGATTATAAGGATCGCTTTGAGCCTCAAAACTGTTGGTTTAATGACTATCTAAAGAATCGTGAAAGTGATAGTGCCGATATGATTCTCTTTGATTTAGGAATAAGTGTTTACCACTATGTTGAGTCTGAAAGAGGCTTTTCCTTTGCACATGATGAGAGATTAGATATGCGTCTTAATGCAGAGCAAGAGTTAAGTGCTGAGGATATTGTAAATATTTATCCTGAAACAGAGCTTGCAAATATCATCTACAAATATGGTGAAGAGAGATATTCAAGGCGAATAGCAGAGAGAATTTGTCGAGAGCGCTTAGAAAAAAGAATAACAACAGCTAAGCAATTAGCAGATATTATTGCGGCAGCTGTCCCTGCTGCTTATCGCTATGGAAGGATAAATCCGGCAACCAGAACCTTCCAAGCAATAAGAATTGAGGTAAATAAGGAGCTCGATAGAATTGAGCCTGCTTTAAAAGAGGCGGTAAGAGTTGTTAAAAAGGGAGGACGTATTGGAGTAATAACGTTCCACTCCTTAGAGGATCGAAAGGTTAAATGGTTCTTTAAGGATGAAGCCTCTGAGAATAATACTATATCGATTTTGACTAAAAAACCGATTTGCCCAAGTGAAGAAGAGACTAGTGTGAATTCACCTAGTAGAAGCGCAAAGCTGAGGATAGTTGAGAAATTATGAGTAATGAAAAAGAAATAAATAGATGGTTAACAACACCTAATAAAGTTCTAGTTCTGTTTATCATTTTGTTTGTTTTTTTATCTGTATTTATACCTCTTTTCCAAAGAGCAGCTAAGCACGATTTAGAAAATAAAATACGACTCAGTGAGGAGAGAGTTTTAATTCTTGAGGACAAGGCTAGAATAATAGAGAGTGAGATAGCTATATCTAAGAGCCCCGAGGCATTAATAGAGCGCTCAGTTAAAAAGCTAGTTACCTATGAAGAAATAGATAATAAATCTATCCTACTTGCCTCAGTGGAGGGAGTATGAGATTTACCCTTAAAGAGTTTTCCTTTCTAACAGCATCAAAACACTTTGGTTCTGCTATGATTGACAGCATCTCCTTTGACTCGAGAAATGTCAAAAAGGGAACTCTTTTTGTCGCTATTAAGGGAAAAAATAGTGATGGCTTTGATTGGGTAAAGGACGCTATAGGAAATGGTGCCTCAGCTATATTAACAACCAATAGTAATTTTTTTAAAGCAAAAGAAATAATTGCAAAAGGCTTTCCTATCGCTTTTGCAGAAAACCCACTTCTTAGCATACATAAAATGCTTGAGATAAAGAAGAAGGAAATTAATAATCTTATCTCAATTGGAATAACAGGTAGCTGTGGTAAAACAACTACTAAGGAGATGCTTTCTTCAATTTTAGCTCAAAGAAATAGCTGTGTTTCAACTATTGGAAATCTAAATAGTGAATATGGCTTAGCAATAAGCATGATGCAGCTTAAAAAGGATACAGCCTACTGTGTCTTTGAATGTGGCATTGATCATATTGGTGAAATGGATAGTATGGTTAAAACCCTAGATCCAGATATCGCTATTATTACAAATATATCAAATAGCCACCTAGAAGCATTTGGTTCAATGGATATAACAGCTAGAGAAAAATCTAAGCTTCTCTCTCTTGGTGCTAAGGGCTTTATGCTAAAAGACTGTGAGTGGAGCAGTACAATTCAAAAAAGCTATCCAAAGCTTTATAGAGCTGCTTACGCCTTTGATAGTGTTAAGGACCTCGGACTTAATGGCTTTGAGGTTAGCTTTAATAATAAAAAATTTACTATTCCTGTAATTGGTAAAGCAAAGCTATTAGATGCAAGCTTAGCAATTAGTGTTGCTTCATATCTTGGCTTTGAGGATGAAGAAATAATTTCTGGACTTAAGAGTGTAAATACTCTCTTTGGCCGAAGTAGATTAGTAAAGGAGAGTGGACTTGAGATAATTGAGGATTGCTACAATGCTAATTTGCCATCCTCAATAGATGCAATTAGAACTATTAGCTCAATAAATACTAAGGGTAATAAGCATGTAGTATTAGCTGATATGAGAGAGCTGGGGTGCGAAAGCGTTCCTTCTCATAAAAGACTTGCTCAGGAGCTATCATGTGCAGATGTAGATGATATCCTACTCTATGGCAATGAAGTTAAAGCTACCTACAACACACTTATTGAATTAGGCTTAAAGGATAAGGTCTTTTACACTCCAGACTTTAATACTCTATGCGAAGAAACAAAGAAAAGGGCAAAGAAGGGGGATATCGTCCTATTGAAGGGAAGTCGAGTCATGGCTCTTGAACGACTATATCCTACACTTAGGGAGGTATGTTAAGTTGTCACTGCTTATCTCATTCCTACTTTGTTTCATTTCGATGCCTTTAGTAATTAAGGCATCGAAGAGATTTACATCTCCAATAAAATCGGAGTTAGGTGAGCATGCAAAAAAAGCAGGAACTCCAGCCTTTGGCTCTATAGCGATAGTCTTTTCTTTAATAATTTCTATAGCTTTATTTTTAAGTAAAGAGCAAAGAGATATTTTCTTACCAGCAATAATTATATTTTTCCTAATTGGCTTTATTGATGATTTTCTTAAGGTTAAGAGAACGTCAAGTGATGGCTTAAAAAGTATTTCAAAGCTAATATTACAAAGCCTTGGAGCTATAGTAATTTCATATTTAATAAGAGAGCAGGGCTACTACATTAATTTTAATAGCTATATTTATTATCCATTCTCTATTTTCTTAATCATCTTTTTTGTTAATGGTGTAAATATTACAGATGGCTTAGATTCTCTTGCTGTTAAAAGTGCTATTCCACCTTTAGTGATGCTTACACTATGCTTTTCATCTTTAAAAGCTGTTTCCTTGATAGTAATCAGTGTATATGTAGCCTTTTTATTTTATAACTGTCCAAAGGCTTCAATATTTATGGGTGATGGTGGAAGCCATATATTAGGAGCTACCTTAGCTACCTTAGCACTCTTAAGCCAAAGACCAATTATAGTTACTATTTCATGTGGTGTCTTTGCACTTGAGCTATTATCATCATTTATTCAAATATTTAGTATAAGATTATTTAAGAAGAAGGTGTTTTCCATCGCACCTCTTCATCATGCACTTGAAAAGAAAGGAATGAATGAAGAAAAAATCTGTGATAGAGCAGCTTGTTTATCATTTTTCTTCTCAATATTTTCTGCTACTCTTTTAAAGGGGTTATTATGAGAGAAGAGCAGTTTTATGACTACAGTGACTATCGTGATACTCTAGAGCTTGTAAGAGATAAAAATGAAGGAGCTCTATCTCCTTTTACCTTTATTTGTGTAGTTCTAATTTTAATCCTAATGGGTGGAGTTACGCTTTATTCAGCAAGCTATCCTGAAGCAATTTCTCAAGGTCTTCCTCACTATTACTACATCCTTAAGCAGAGTATATTTGCTGTTCTAGGAATTATTTGTAGCATAATAATTAATATTGTTCCTAAAAAGTGGATTAAGCTTTCTTCTATACCACTATTAGTAATATCCTTTATAGCGCTATTACTAACTCTCTTTACTCCCTTTGGTGTTAGTGTGTTAGGTGCCCGTAGATGGCTAGATCTTCCAATGCTACCATCCTTCCAGCCAAGTGAGATAGCAAAGCTTGCATTAATTATATTTTTAAGTAACTTTTTTGCTGATGAAAGATCAAAGAAATATATGGGCTGGTATTATTTAATTCCAATTTTAATAATATGTATCTTCTCAGCATTAATATTGATGCAAAAGGCATATACAACAACTATTCTATTTTTACTAACAGGATTAATCCTGTGCTTAGCTGGCGGCTTTAGACTAAGATATATTATTACCTTCCTAGCATTCTTAGTTCCTCCTGCATTACTTTTACTATTGAGTGAGAGCTATAGAGTTAAGCGTATCGCATCATTTTTATTTCCAGGTATTGATCCTACTGGCTTAGAGTGGCAGGTAAATATGTCTCTTAATGCTATCAAGGAGGGTGGACTCTTTGGAAAAGGCCTTGGAAATGGCTTTTATAAGCTAGGCTCACTTCCTGAGGTTCAAAATGATTTTATCTTCTCTTCCTTTGTTGAGGAGTGTGGATTAGTTGGTGTGTTCATTCTCTTTACACTCTTTCTTTTATTTACGATCTTAGGACTTAGAGGCTTTATGAGAGAGAGACTTAAGGATGAGTTTTTTAGTAATTTAGCTCTTGGAATAACTGCAATGATAATAATTCAAGTCTTAATTAATATTTGTGTTGTAACTGGATTATTACCTCCAACAGGAATTCCTCTTCCTTTCTTTAGTCAAGGTGGAACAAACCTATTTGTTGTAATAATAGAGTGTGGCCTTTTATATAGAGTGATAAAAGATTCCGTGAAGGTGAAAAATGGCTAAGAGCAAAACTATGGTTTATATCATTAGCTTGATATTGCTCTCAATATTCGCAATCATAGTGCTTTATTCTCTTTCTTACATACCATTATTTAATATTTCAGCAATTAAAATGTATGGAGTAAGTGAGGTTAGTGCTCCCTTAGAAAAATTAATTTCTTCATATTATAATGTTAATCGCTTTAAAATTGATTTTTCTAAGGAGGAGGAAAAAATTAAAGCCTTTTGCCAGGTTGAGGATGCGATAATTAGGTGGAAATTTCCTTCAACAATAGAAATACATATCACAGAGACTCAGGAAAAATGTCTACTATTTGATGAGAATGGATACTATATGAATAAAGCTGGGCGTCTAGTTGAGCTTGATAGTGATGAAGCAGCCTTTTTAAAGGATAAAATGGTAATAATAGAGGTATTACCAGAATATGTTTCATATTTAAAAACCTATGGTATTAGGGGTCAATTAGATAATGTACTATCATTAATTGCATCAGTTGGAGAAGAAAATGGTGCATTGATATCTCGAATAAAGTATGATAATAACAATAGTGATAGCTTTGGTCAGATAGTGATAACATTAGCATCTCTTTCTAGTCAACTTTTTGTCAAAGAGAGAGTGTCAAAGGATCGAATCAGTGATAGTATAAAAGTTATTAGAAAAGAAGCGGAGAGTGAGGTAAGCACTTACACGAAGAAGTCTATGATACGATATGATTTATATAAGGACGCACTCGTGAAACGCTTATCGTCAGGAGATATAAATTATGGCAAGTGATAGGATAATGATGGGACTTGATATTGGGTCTAGCTGGACTCGTGCAGTTATCGGTTCTGTAGGCCGTGAAGGCAATCTTATGATTGATGCCCTTTGTGAAAAGCCAACAGAGGGTGTACGCTCAGGTACCATCGTAAATATTGAACAAACCTTAAGAACCATAAACTCAGTTATCTCAGATGCAGAGCTACAGGCTGGCTGTGAGGTACATTCAGCTATATTGGGTGTTGGAGGAGACCACATTCAAGGTATTCAGTCTGTAGGTGTTGTTGGTATCAACTCAAAAGAGCAGGAGATAAAAAAGGATGATATCTATAGAAGCTTAGATGTTGCACGTGCTCGTGAGCTTCCTCAGGATAGAGAGTTTTTACACACACTAGTTCAAGATTTCCAGGTAGATAGTAGAAGTGGAATTAAGGATCCTATCGATATGCTAGGACGCCGTCTTGAGAGTAGAGTTCTATTGATTACAGGCTCCTCTTCTATTTGTCAGAACCAAAGAAAGTGTGTGCAGCGTGCAGGCTTGCAGGTTCAAAGATTGATGCTTCAATCTGTAGCTGATAGTGAAGTAGTTTTATCAAGTGAAGATAAAGAGATGGGAACTATCATTATTAATATTGGATATGGAACTACTAATATGATTGCATATTCAGGTGGTAGCCCAATATATGCTGGTGGAGTTGCCTTTGGAGGAGACTCAATTACTAGCGATTTATCATATATTTTAAATAAGCCTAAGCAGGTTGCAGAGCAAATTAAGTGTCAATCGGGCTCATGCTATGTTCCATCTGTGAATCCAGATGATATGATTATCATCCCACAGGTTGGAGGACTGCCTTCAATTAAGATGCCTAAGAGAGCTTTAGCTGAAATAATTGAGCCTCGTATGGCAGAGATTTTCACTCTCCTCTCTATGGAGCTTGAAAAGTGTGAAACTAAAGGAAACTTTGGTGGTGGCATTGTTCTTGTTGGTGGTGGCTCATTGCTTTCAGGTGTTACAGATTTAGCAAGTGAAATCTTTAGACTCCCTGCTAGAATTGGTTTTCCTGAAGCAATTGGGGGCTTAGACAGAAGCTACATTGATCCAAGGTATTCAACGGTTTTAGGTTTATTAAAGAGTGAAGCTAAGAAGCTCAGTAATCAAGGCTCACAGGGCACAAGGAAGGAAGAGAAGAGCTCCTTTGGCTCTAAGCTTAAAGGTTTTTTTGGAAAGTTATTTTAGGAGATAGATATGGGATTTGGTATTTTTGATATTGAAGACACTACTACAGGGGAACAGGCAGTTCCAACAATTATTAAGGTCGTAGGAGTAGGTGGAGCCGGTGGAAACGCGGTAAATAGAATGATCGCATCTGGCCTAAAGAAGGTATCATTCGTTGCTTTAAATACAGATGTCCAAGCACTGCAGAGATCAAATGCGCAGACCCGTATCGCAATTGGTAAGGAGCTAACAGGTGGTCTTGGTGCTGGTGGTCAGCCAGATGTAGGTGAAAAGGCTGCAATTGAATCAAAGGAAGAGATTAAAGCTGAGCTAGAGAATACCGATATGGTATTTATCACAGCTGGTATGGGTGGTGGTACAGGTACAGGTGCTGCTGCAGTAGTTGCTGAAATTGCTAAGAGCTGTAATGCTTTAACAGTTGCAGTTGTTACAACTCCATTTGCCTTTGAGGGTAAGAAGAAGTTCATGCTAGCTCAGGCTGGTATCGAACGCTTAAGAAAGCAGGTTGATACACTTATTCTTATTCCAAACCAGTATTTGCTAAAGGTAGTAGAGAATAATACTCCAATTAAGCAAGCATTCTTAATTGCAGACGATGTACTTTATCAGGGCGTACAGGGTATTAGTGAGTTAATTACTGAGCCTGGTGAAATTAACATTGACTTCGCAGATGTTAAGACTGTAATGAAGGGTAAGGGTGATGCTCTAATGGGTATTGGCTTTGGTGAGGGTGCTAACCGTGCAATCGATGCAGCTAAGGAGGCTATTAGTAATCCTCTACTTGAGAATGCCTCAATTGATGGTGCTAAGAGCGTTCTAGTAAACCTTGCAGGAAGTGATAACCTTACACTCCAGGAGTATCAGGATGTAGTTGAGCTCATCACAGAAAACTGTGCTGATGATGCATTGATCATCGCTGGTCAGGCTTATAATCCTGAGCTTGGTGATAGAATTAAGGTTACTGTAGTTGCTACAGGCTTTGAGCCTAAGACAGATGTAATGGGAGGGGAGGCCGATACAGAATCTGCTGTAAGAAGATTTGTAAATAATGAGCAGCCAAAGGAACAGCAATATCACATTGATCAGAGAGCTCAGAAGCCAGAGGCTTCTCAGCCTCCAAAGAGCTCAGTCTCTGATGCTGAATCAATTACTGTTAATCGCTGGCAGGATTTACAGCAGCAGCTTGGAAAGCGTGGTGTACAGCCAAATGATTACAGCATTCCAGCAGTAATGAGATATCGTTCTGGTGATGATAGTGACAAATAAGCTTACTTTTCAGTCCAAGGAATTAATTACTAATTACCTTGATTATCTCGAGCATGAGAGACGATTAGATGAGAAGACAAGGGAGGTCTATTCAAGGGAAGTGACCTCCCTTTTAACTTATTGTGAAGAGAATGAGCTAGATATCTCTACACTTACTCTAAATGATTTAGAGTCTTACATAGTTACTCATACTAAGGATATGAAGGCAAGAACGGTATCTAAAATTGAATCCGCCCTTCGATCCTTTTTTAAGTTTTTAATTGTAGAAAAAATTAGAGAGGATAATCCAACACTATTAATTGAAAAGCCTAAAAAGGAGGACTATTTACCATATACTCTCACAGAAGAAGAGGTAAATGATGTTTTATCAATTTTTAAAAATGAAGAGGGTGATGTAAATCTTTCATTTCGTGATTACACCTTCTTTGAAGTAATTTACTCATGTGGCTTAAGAATTAGTGAAGCAGTTAATCTTGAATTAAATTCCTATAATCCAGATGAAAAAACTCTAAGAGTTATTGGTAAAAGAAGTAAGGAGCGAATTACCTTTGTAGGGGAGGTTGCTGCTGAAGCCTTAGATGAATATTTAAGAGATGTTAGACCTGTTCTTGCTTCTAGAAGAAAGGAAAACCAGGATAGAAGAGTTAAAAAGAATAGAGAGAGTGAGGATGCACTCTTTTTAGGAAGAAGGGGGCAGAAGCTAACTAGACAAGCTATGCATAAGCGCTACCATGCTTTACTAGAGAAATATGGTATTAAAGCAACTGTACATACATTGCGTCATAGCTTTGCAACGCACCTTTTAAACCATGGTGCAAATATTAGAGAGGTTCAAACTCTACTTGGCCATAGTGATATTAAAACAACACAGATTTATACACATATCGAGAAGGATGAGCTATTAGATATATTCGATAAATTTTCTCATCTATCTTAGCTTTTTAATTTTTTCACTATTTTTTTGTATTATTAGTATGGATACATTAAAATCGTGCAACTATAGAGAATGCTATAAAAAGCAATTTGCTCAAGGCATAAGCTTTATCGAGAAGGGAGAAGTTAACTTTCCAAAGCTCTCAGATGAGTGTGAGGTCTTTATGACACTAGGTAACTCATGTCAGTCAGAGATTGCATTTATTGGAAAGGATTTTCCTTGTGATGAGGATAAGAATGCAATTCGTACATATACCTCTGAAGCGTGCTTAAATGGGTATATAGTTACTCTTCGATCTCTATTTGGCTCTACCTACTCAGCTCTAAATGGAGCCTTTATATCTGGAGGAAGAGTAAGAGTTATAGCTGATATGGGCTTAAGCTTAGCTCTTAAGAAATATCGTTATTTAATAAGCTCAGTTTTGATAAATGATGGGCAAATATTATCACCCTTTGAGCCAGATATAGCTTCAAGCCGTGAAACAGCAAGACTATGTGATTCTCTTATTGAGAGTATTCCTCTAATTGTATTTTTCTCATTCACAAAAAGAGAATATATATTGGCATGTAATGCTTTAGATAGAGGGAGTGATATAGTAATTCATCGAAATGCATTAAAATATAAATATGCAAGAAGATTAGTAGTTGAGGGAGCGATAGTAACAGATAGCTTTTCTGATTTACTTATTAGATGTGGTAAAACACCAAATGGGTATCTTTACTTTGATAAAGATAAAAATCCTCTATTTCTCAAAATATAAAAAGGATATTATTAGCTTATGGATCTATATGAAGAATATCTTACATATTTAAAGGGCGTTAAAAACCTTACAGATTCAACCTTAATTGCTTATGGAGAGGATCTTAAGGAGCTACTTACTTATTTAGAGGAAAAGAATATCCCTCTTAATGAGTTTACTATTCATGATGCTCGCTTATATATTAAGACCTTAAATGATAAATATTCAAAAAAGAGTGTATCAAGAAAGATTTCAGCACTTAGAACATATTTTACATATCTCGTTAAAAGAGAAGTAGTAAAGCATAATATCTTTCAGGATATCTCTGTAAAGGATAGGGGCTTTCATCTTCCATCCTTTCTTTCAGAGGATGAGGTTAAAAGATTATTAAGTGTTCCTCGTTCCTGCTTTGAGGATGAAAGAGACCATATTATGTTTCTCTTTATATATAATAGTGGAGCCCGAATTAGTGAGGCCTTAGAGATAGATGTTGATGACTTTGATTTTCTAAAAAGAAGAGTATTAATTAGAGGAAAGGGTAGAAAGTATAGATATTTATTTTTTTCAAAATCTACTTGTGAAGAAATCAAAGAATATATTAAGTTAAGAGAATCTTTTTTACTTGAAAAGGGAAAAGGTGATGAAAGAGCTTTTCTAGTTTCTTCTAGGGGAAACAGGTTGCCTTTCAGTTCAAGTCATATTATTTTTGAAAAGTATGCACGCCTTTGTGGTTTTGATAAGGAGTTTACGCCTCATACCTTGAGGCATAGCTTTGCAACTCATTTGTTGGACAGGGGTGCAGACATTAGAGTCGTTCAGGAGCTACTCGGACATGAGAGTATATCAACGACTCAAATATATACGCATGTGACTAAGGCTCGTCTCCATGAGACATATGATAAGGCCCATCCACATGCTAAAGGATAGGAGAAAAGCAAATGCAGGGAACAACAATCTGCTGTGTCAGAAAGGATGGACACATAGCTATCGCAGGAGATGGACAAGTAACACAGGGAAATACAGTAGTTAAGGGTAATGCTAGAAAGGTCAGAAGACTTTATGATTCAAAGGTTATCATAGGGTTTGCTGGATCAACAGCAGATGCTTTTACATTGTTTGAGCTTTTTGAAGCTAAGCTAAAGACATACTCTGGTGATTTAACTAGAGCTGCTGTAGAGCTTGCTAAGCAGTGGAGAATGGATAAGCAGCTAAGAAACCTTGAAGCTATGATGATTGCTTCAGATGGAGTTAAGATGTTTTTAATTTCTGGAGTTGGTGATGTACTAGAGCCAGAGGGTGACACATTGGCAATTGGTTCAGGTGGAGACTTTGCTCGTTCTGCTGCTGAAGCTTACTTAGATAGTAAGGCAGATTTATCTGCTGAAGAAATTGCGAAGAGAAGTGTTAAGATTGCTTCAAACATTTGCATATATACAAATTCTAATATTATTACAGAGGTCATTTAATGAAAAAGCTAGATGAGATGTTTCCTCGCGAAATAGTGAAGGAGCTTGATAAATATATTATTGGTCAGGATGAAGCGAAGAAGATGATTGCAATTGCAATTAGAAATCGCTCTAGACGTAAGATGCTTCCTGATTCAATTAGAGAAGAGGTTTCACCAAAGAACATCATGATGATTGGTCCAACTGGTGTTGGTAAGACAGAGATCGCAAGAAGAATTGCAAAGCTTGCTAATGCACCTTTTATCAAGATTGAAGCAACCAAATATACAGAGGTTGGTTACGTTGGTCGTGATGTAGAGTCAATGGTTAGAGATCTTATGGCAACCTCAATTCAAATGGTTCGTGATGAGATGGCAAAGAGTAAGGAGGATGAAGTAACAGATCGTGTTAATAACCGCTTAGTCGATCTTCTTCTTCCTACTGTATCAACACAGGATAATGCAATGGAGGAGAGTATCACACAAACTAGAGATAAGTTTAAGACTCTTCTCTTAAGTGGTGCCTTTGATGATAAAGAGGTTGAGATGAAGGTAAATCCTTCTACTCGTGTCGAAATTGGTGTTATGGGTAATGGTAATATGACCGATGATATCCAGGATGCTATGAGCTCACTCTCTTCACTTTTCCAAAAGCCAAAGACTAGAAAGGTAACAATTAAAAGAGCTCGTGAGATAATTAGAGAAGAGGAGCTAGATAAGGCAGTAGACCCAGAAAGAGCTATCGATGAAGCAAAGGTAAGATGCCAGGAAATGGGTATTATCTTTATCGATGAGATCGATAAGATTGCTCAAAAGGGTGGTGACGGTGGTGGCCGTGGTGAGGTATCTCGTGAGGGTGTTCAGAGAGATATCCTTCCAATTGTTGAAGGAACTAAGGTTTCAACTAAGTGGGGTGCTATCGATACTACAAATATTCTATTTATCGCAGCTGGTGCCTTCTCACTCTCTAAGCCATCAGATCTTATCCCTGAGCTACAGGGAAGATTCCCAATTAGAGTAGAGCTAAGTGATCTCTCTGCAGATGATTTTTATAGAATCCTCACAGAGCCTAACAATGCAATTACAAAGCAATATAAGGCATTAATTGGAACAGAGGGTGTAAACCTCGAATTTACTGAAGGTGGCTTAAAGAGAATTGCTGAGCTTGCTCATGAGGTAAACCAAACTAATGAGAATATTGGAGCTAGAAGACTTCATACTATCATGGAAAAGCTTCTTGAGGAGGTTAGCTTCTCTGCCGACCAAATTGTTGGACAGACAGTAACTATTACTCCTAATTATGTTGATGAGAGATTAAAGGATATAGCTCAAAGTCAGGATCTTTCTCGCTATATTCTCTAATATTGGAGAAGATAATGGAATATATCACTATAACCTCTGACTCTTATGAGAGTTGTGTTAGTGAAGCTAAAGCTAAATATGGTGAAAGAGTACGCATCCATTCCCGCAGAGATTACACTGTCGGGGGTGGATTATTTGCTAAAAAAAGAAACAAATGTGAAATTGTTTGTTATCTTGCACCAGAAAAGGCAGTAGCTAATTCACAAAATGTCACAAAAGAGGATTTAAAGGAATTTGAGAAGGAAGCTCGTACTCCTGATCCAAGTTCCCTAACACTTGAGGAGAAGCTGGAAACTAATCTTAGAAAGAATGAAGGTGAAAAAAGTAGAGTAGTTGATGCACTCTTAGATGAGAATGATATTAAGGGACCTTTTAGAGATAAGGTTTTACTCGACTTTGATTTCAGTGTATCAGATATCCCACTAGAGCTTTCAGATAGGATAATTTCTAATGTCTCTATTGACCATCTTTCACAGGCCCACCCAAAAAGGTATATGGTATTTTTGGGACCAACAGGCTCTGGAAAGACAACAACTCTAGCTAAGATAGGCTCACTATATAAGAATGTAGGAAAGAGTGTGGCTATTATCACTCTCGACAGCTACAGAGTTGGTGCCTATGAGCAGGTTAAGGCCTTCGGGGATGCATTTGATATCCCTGTACTGCTTGTAAAGGATGAGGATGAGGTTATCCTAGCTCAGGAGAAGCTAAGAGGCTATGAATTAGTCCTTGTCGATACTATGGGTATTAGTCCTGAGGATGGTGCGTTAAACCTTAAGCTCAAGGGACTATTATCACTATTTAGATCAAATGAAACTTCATTTATTTTAACACTCGCAGCAAATTTAAAGAGTGGTGATATGATGAAGCAATATAAGAGCTACAATGCCTTTAATATCTCTTCATTAATTGTTACTAAGCTAGATGAAACAGAGTCTATTGGCTCCTTCTTAACCTTTGCTTATGAAAGTGGTAAGCCAATTAGCTTTGCTACCTGTGGACAAAAGGTACCACAGGACCTTAAGAAGGCTTCTACAACTGTAGTACTTGAATATCTAAAGGGCTTTGGAATAGACGTAAAGCGTTTAGCGGCTCAATTACTTAACTGAACTAATTCTTGAGATGAGCTTCTAACCTTACCTTGGTTTACAAGGCCTTGGATTATAGCTGAAATAGATGGGGCTGCTACATTAGCACCCCATATGCTATCTCCCTTAGGAGCAGATACAGCAAAATAAATAATATATTTAGGGGCATCTGCTGGGACAAATGCAATAGTGGAGGCAAGTGATGAGCCATCTTCATAGCTTTTTGTGACCTCATTTATAATCTCAGCTGTACCGGTTTTAGCTGCAACCCTTACACCCTCAACACCTGCTTTTTGAGCAGTTCCACTCTTTACAGCCTCCTCCATATAGCTAAGGATTTTTTCACAGGTTGCACTTTGTAATACTCTTTCCTCTGTAAAGCTATTTGTACTAATTACAGTGCCATCATGTTCCTTAATTCTTTTTATAATAGAAGGGGCTATAAGCTTTCCATCATTAGTTAATGCTGTTGCAGCTCTTGCAATTTGAAGAGCATTTACACTTATTTCTTGACCAAATGCGATAGTAGCTTGAGTTCTATTTGACCATGCTGAAACAGGTGAGAGATATCCACTAGTAACACCAGGTATTTCAATATCTATTTTTTTAGAAAAGCCAAGCTTAGTTAAATACTCTCTAAAGGCCTCAGGATCTGTTTGCATTACCCAATATGCTATTGCACCATTACAGCTCTTTGAGATCATAGCTTTTCCATCGACCTCTCCATGTGCTTCGTGGCAGCTAATTGTGAAGCTTTTATTATTTACAGTAAAGGTTTCTTCTCCATCACAAAAAAATGGAGTATCTATATCAACTCCCTGCTCTATACACCAAGCAAGTGTAAATATCTTAAATACACTTCCTGGCTCATAGGTGTAGGAAACATTTCTATTCATCCTTTCTGAGTCACTGCTTGCTGATGCATATGCTAAGTCATACCAAGGATAGGAGGAGGCTGCATAAATTTCTCCATCCTTAGCTCCCATTATCATTGCCATGATGTAGTCAGGCTTATGAGTTTCACTAATTTCCTGAACCTGAACATCTAAAAGATATTGCATATCTAAATCAAGAGTTAAAGAGATATCATTTCCATAGGTTGTGTCGCTTCCAAGCTTTGGATATGGAAGTAGAATATCATCACAGGATAGCTCTATACCCTCTAAGCCAACATTAGAGCTATTTACAAAGCCAATAGTTTGGCAAGCATGGAACGTTGATGGATAGGTCCTACCATCGTAGCGCTCAAGATAAATTGAATTTTTATATTCTGATTGCTTAAGTACCTCTTCTATCTCCTGGGCTTCACTTAAGCTAAGCCCTCTCTTTATTAAAGCAATTCTATTGTATAGGGCTGCTCGCTTTAATATATCGTTTTGGCTCATATTTAAATATGGAGAGATAAAGAGGGCTGCAGAGTTTAAATCACTTATTTCAGTTAAGCGAAAATATAGATTGTACTTACTAGTTTGTATAGCTAATAGCTTTCCATTTCTATCGGTTATTTCGCCTCTTACAACATTTGAAGAGACTACTGGATCGTCATATTTGACAATTTTTATATTTGTTATCACCATATAGGCTATATGCAAAAAAAGAATCACAAATAGAACTATTGTGATGATAAGTAAGAAAAAAGGAAGTTTTTTGCTATTGGAACTCATCAAGAAGTATATTATTCTTAATAGAGAGGTTTGTCAAAAAAATAAATGGCGAGAGATAGTTATGATGATATGGTAAGTCCAGATCCACGGATGAGAAGAGGCTCTAGCTCCTCTAAGGTGGGTCTTATAGCAGCATTCTGCGTATTAATATGTCTAGTTGCTGTTGTATTATATCTTTTGTTTGCTCCTCCTCAGGAAGAGAAGGTGGAAGCTATTACAACCTCTCATGAACCAATTAGTGTTGAAGTTAAGGAGCCTGTAAAGGTTGTTGAGCCGGAGACAAAGGAAGTAGTCGAAGTAAAGACTGAAGCCCCAGTTCAGAGTGTGAAGGAAGAGAGCACAGTTGCTCCTGTAGTTGCTAGAGAGCTTTCCTCTGCAATTAAAAATGATATTTCACCTAGTAATAAGCTTACATTTAAAGAGCACATTGTACAGGATGGAGAGAGCCTAGTATCTATTGCAGAGCTTTATTCCTTAAAGCCAGAAACACTAATAAGTGTTAATAGAATTAAAAATATTGCTGCAATTACACCTGGTGTAAAGCTCATGATTCCAGATCGTGATGGTGTTTACTACACTGTAAAAGATGGTGATATGCTATCAAAGATTGTAAGACGCTTTGAGCTCGATATGACTTGGAAGGAGCTTCAGGAGCTAAATGGCCTAAAGAGTGAAAATATTAAGGTTGGACAAGAGCTATTTATCCCTGATCCTATTCAAACAGTTGGTGCTGTTTCAGCATCATCAATTAGCTTTAAGTCTCCATTAAAGGGCTCTATTACAGCTTCCTTTGGCCAAACAGTAGATGGTAAAAATGTAAAGGGAATTTATATTTCAGCCTCTGCAGGTTCTCCAGTTATGGCAGCAGGAAAGGGTGCCGTTGTTGATGCTGGTGTAAATGATGAGTTTGGAAGATTCGTAGTAATAAGCCACGATGAGGGATATAAAACTACATATGCTTACCTGGAAAGAGTTGAAGTAAAGGTTGGAAATGAAGTAGAGCAGGGTGATATTATTGCATCTGTTGGATTATCATCACTAATTCCATCAACACTATACTTCCTACTTGAGCAAAGTGGTATTACTTTAAATCCAGAGATTTTTATTTAAGTTGAAAAGATTTATTTTTACTCTAATATTCCTTTGCACGATCTTAAGCTTTTTAGTCGCAAAGGATTATACAATTGTTCATGCAAGTGATATCCACTTTCTATCACATCGAATAGCAGAAGTAGATGAGCATTTTATGAAGGTAATACAAAATGCAGATGGAAAGGTAACTCATTTAACACCAGAGCTTACCAGTGCTTTTGTCTACGATATGCTTAAGCTAAAACCCGATGCTATTATTTTAAGTGGTGATTTAACTTTAAATGGTGCATTAGAAAGCCATGAGGATTTAATAAAAACGTTAAAGCCGTTAGTTAAAGCAAATATCCCAGTATTAGTTATCCCAGGTAACCATGATTGTGATGGATCCGCATATGTTTTCAAAGATAATGAAACCTATGAAATAGACTCTATTACCTCTTCTGATTTTCTAAAGCTATATAAGGATTTTGGGTACTCTAATACTATTCTTGATAACCATTCCTTAAGTTATTTTTATAAGCTTTCTGATAAGCTTTGGATTTTAATGCTAGATGTTAATGCAAACGCTACTTTTTATAGAGTAAAAGATGAGTCGTTAGTTTGGCTTGAAGAAAATCTAAAGAAAGCAAAGAAAGAGGGTGCTTTAGTAATAAGCTCAACACATCAGCCATTAACTATTCATAATAAACGCTTTACTTTTGGCTATCAGGTTTCTAATTCAAATGAAGTGCTACCACTTTTAAAAAAGTATGGGGTAAAACTAAATCTTTCAGGGCATCTTCACCTACAGCATATTACTAAGGAAGATAGCTTTGTTGATATTGCAGCATCATCACTAGTTGTTAGTCCTAATCAATATGGGATTATTAAGATAAAGGATAATAAGCTAATTAGCTATGAAACTAAAAGTGTTGATGTTTCTGCTTGGGCTAAGAGCAATAATATTAATTCTTCAGAGCTTCTTAATTTTTCATCATATTCTGAGTCCTTCTTTGATAACACAACTATTAACAAGCTAAAGGGTAAGGTTGAAAGTATAAAGGGCTTAAGTAGTAGTGAAGTGCAATTAGCTCTTAATTATGCTGCTAAACTTAATAGAGAGTATTTTGCTGGTCATGTGAAAGCAAATAAAAATGATGCAGGGTGGAAGCTATGGGAAGAAAAGCTTTCTAATGTCTCGTTTTACTCTTATTTATATTCTATCGTGAATGAGAATAAAGAGGATAATACTCGTTTAATATTTTAAATAAATAGGGGTGTTATCCACCCCAATTTGCTACTTTCTATTTAGCTGATAAACAGTTTCTGTCTCATAGATTTCTCCAGGCATTAAATATTTACCTTTAAAATCTGGACGGTTAGGGAAGTTCGGGAAGTACTCACTCTCTAAAGCAAAGCCTGAGAATGGAACAAGACTTGAGCCATCCTTAGCCTTTTCCTTTTTATTCATACCACCTGCAGTATAGAATTGAACACCTGGAAGGTCTGTTGTACATGTTAAAACTAAAGCATCTGTTTCTGCTTTAATTATTGCATCCTTATTTAATACAAAGCAGTGATCAAAGTAGCCATTTCTTAATGAGCCAACTCTAACAGGCTTTCTTAAATCAAATTCAGTATTTTCAACACTTGTTATCTCTGTTGGAATTCCTTCTTCATCTGTTGCAACATAACTATCAGCTGGAAGAGTAATATTAATTTCTCGTGAGTCCTTCTTTCCAAGTGTAAAATACACATGATTAGTGATATTAACAGGTGTCTTCTTTGTTGATGTCATTGTGTAATGAAGTTTTAACTCTCCCTCTTGTGTTATTGAATACTTGAGTGTTGTATCGATATCACCTGGGAAGCCCGCACTTTCAGGAGAGTGTAAGAATAGTGTTACAGAGCTATCTGTCTTTTCTACAGCTGACCAAAACTGCTTACCAAAGGTTCGAGAGCCTGAGTGGATATTATATGAGCCTCTATTATTTTCAAGCTTATAAATAATTCCATCCATCTCAAATTGTGCATTACTAATTCTATTAGCAAATGGACCAACTACTTGAGATAAAAAGCCTCTTTCACTTGCAAAGGTGTCATAATCCTGTAGGCCAAGTACTACATCTATATCATCGATATAGAATGATTTAATCATAGCACCATAATTTATGATTTCAGCTTTATAGCTTCCAGCTTGAATTAAATAGGTTTCAACTTTCTCCATAGCTTTATCCTTAAATATTTCTTCCGCAGCAGTTTTTATATTTTTTACCACTTCCACAAGGGCATGGATCATTTCTACCAACCTTTGCAGTTGTTCTAATAATAGTATTATTCTGCTGAGCCTGTGCTGTGATATGACTCTCTCTTCTCTTTGGACCAAGAGTTATCTGAGGACCAGCACTCTGAGTTCTTGTTGGTGTTCTAAGAGTAAACTTTACAGCAATTGCCATTCTACAGATATTCTCTGTAATATCATTAAGCATTCTATCATAAGCATCTCCAGCTTCATTTTTATACTCAACTAGAGGGTTCTTCTGAGCATAGCTACGAAGTGATGCTGCATCCTTAATATCCTCAAGTGCATCAAGATGGTCGATCCAGCGCTTATCGATATTTCTAAGATATAGGGACCTTAAGAAGATATTAAATTGCTCCTTAGAAATAAGGTTTTCCTTATCCTGGATAATCCTTTCAGCTCTTTGATTAATAATATTTAATACATCGCTACTATTTAGCTCCTCCTCTGAGAGGCTAAAGTCAGTAGTAAACTCTCTTAAAAGACTATCTCTAAAGCTATTAATATCCTTTTTGTTTTCTTCATAAAGGCTATTAACTAGGTCTGAGATATTATCTAATACTCTCTTAGATAAATCCTCATCCTTTAGGATTTCATCACGCTGCTCATAGATATAATTTCTCTGCTCATTGAGAACATTATCATAATCAAGGAGACGCTTTCTTATTTCAAAGTTTCTCTCCTCAACTCTTAGCTGTGCCTTCTCAATTGCATTAGTAAGCATCTTGTTTTCAAGAGGCTCACCATCCTTAAGTCCAAGCTTTCCTACAACATTTTTAACGCTATCGGAAGCAAAGAGTCTCATTAGAGAGTCATCGAGTGAAACAAAGAAGCGTGAAGTACCTGGGTCCCCTTGACGGCCTGAACGTCCTCTGAGCTGGTTATCAATTCTTCTTGATTCATGGCGCTCTGAGCCAATGATGTATAAGCCTCCTAAGGCTTTTACCTCCTCATTAGCCTTTAACCATTCAGGACGTAGATCCTCCATAGCCTGCTTTAGCTCCTCTGAGGATGCCTCTGTTCCAACCTTCTTAAGTGCTAGATGCTCAAGAGAACCACCAAGCTTAATATCGGTACCACGACCAGCCATGTTAGTTGAAATAGTTACAGCGCCCTTAGCACCAGCCTCACCAATGATAAAGGCTTCACGTGCATGGTTTTTAGCATTTAATACCTCATGCTTAATACCAGCTCTTCTAAATAGGGCAGAGAGTACCTCTGATTTCTCAATTGATACAGTACCAATTAAAACTGGCTGTCCTGTTAAATGTATCTTCTTTACTTCTTCAACAATTGCATTAAACTTTTGCTTTTCATCGAAATAAATTAAATCTGGAAGATCAACTCTTTTTACTGGCTTATTAGTAGGAACTACAACTACATCGAGATCATAAATTTGCTTAAACTCTGTTGCTTCAGTATCAGCAGTACCTGTCATACCTGAGAGCTTATCATACATTCTAAAGAAGTTTTGGAAGGTAATAGTTGCAAAGGTCTTACTCTGTGCTTGAATCTTGACACCTTCCTTAGCTTCAATTGCTTGGTGTAAGCCATTGTTATATCTTCTACCAGGTAATATTCTTCCTGTAAATTGATCTACGATTTGGACCTCTCCATCCTTAACGACGTAATCGACATCCTTTTCAAACATCTTATGAGCTATTACAGCCTCAGTTACATAGTGGATATACTCGAAGTTTCCATCATCATAAATACTTGTAGTATCCTCTCCATTTTCATCCTTGCTAGTAATAAGTAGACCTTGGCTCTTTAAAATATTTTCTAGGTGTGTAATACCCTGCTTAGTAAAGGTAATATTTTTACTCTTTTCATCGATTCTATAGTCACCCTTTTCATCAAAGGCAGCTACTGCATCCTTATCGAGCATTTCAAACTTTGAAAGCTCATAGTACTCTCCAGTTGCAGGATCCTTTTCACATTCCTTTAAGAATTGAACAATAGAATCAGCAGTTCTTACTGATTTTGAGTCATCCTCAGCTTGACCTGAGATGATAAGAGGGGTTCTAGCCTCATCAATTAAAATAGAGTCTATTTCATCGACGATACAGAAGTGGTGCTTAGGCTGGATTTTATCCTCCATTCTCCACTTCATATTATCTCTTAGATAGTCAAAGCCAAATTCATTATTAGTTCCGTATGTAATATCCTTACTATAGGCTTCCTTCTTTCTTTGGTTATCCTGTGTTGATAAAATAACTCCAACAGATAAGCCAAGATACTCATAAATCGGACCCATCCAGGTAGCATCACGCTGTGCTAGGTAATCATTTACAGTAACAATATGAACGCCTTCACCTGAAAGAGCATTTAAATATGCTGCAGGTACACAGGTTAATGTCTTACCTTCACCTGTTTTAAGCTCAAGGATTGACCCCTCATGAAGTACAATTGCACCCATTATTTGTACATCATAGTGTCTTTCACCAAGTACTCTAGCTGAAGCTTCACGAGCAACAGCGAAGGCCCAAGGAAGAATATCATCTAGCTTCTTTTGACCGCTTTGTATCTCTTCTTTCCATTCTTGAGTCTGGTTTAATATATCTTCATGAGAAAGTCCCTCAGCCCAAGTGGATAAGGAATTAACTTTTTCTACAATAGGCTTTAGCCTTTTAATATCTTTATCTTGCTTTGTGCCACCAAATAAGGCAGCGAGAAATTTATTTGCCATAGTCCATATAATACAAAAGGATGAGACAAAAGAAAAGAATGAATGATTAAAAGGTGATTAAATCGTGTCAAAAAGAAACAACTGTTTCTTATTGACTCTCTATGTGATAGGAAATACACTCATTCTTATGAAGATAGCTCTTACAGGAGGAGGCACACTTGGACACGTAATACCGTGCTTAAGTGTGATGGATACCTTAAAGGAAATAGATCCCAATATAAATTTCTTCTATATAGGTAGCGAAAAGGAGAATGAAAAGGCTCTAGTTACTAATAGAGGAATAAAATACTATAGTGTAAAAACAGGAAAGCTAAGAAGATATTTCTCCTTAAAAAACTTCGTTGATTGCTTTTTAATTATTATTGGCTTTTTTCAATCCTATAGAATTTTAAGAAAAGAAAGACCAGATGTATTATTTTCTAAAGGCGGCTTTGTATCTGTTCCTCCTGTTATCGCGGCACATCTATTAAAAATTAGATGTATTACTCATGAATCAGATAGATCAATGGGACTTGCAAACAAAATTAATTCAAGATTTTGTGAGTGTGTCTGTTTAGGCTTTAAAAATGAGAATTTAAAACCACCTAAATATGTATATACAGGTAATCCTATAAGACGTGATATAAAAAATCTTAAGCGCGTTAAAGGAGAAAGAAAGCTAATACTAGTATTAGGTGGCTCTCAGGGCGCTGTTGAAATTAATGAGTTAATATATAAAAACCTCGATAAGCTTTTAGAGTATGCAGATGTTTATCATCAAGCGGGAAGGTTTTTAGATAAAACTATTAAAAGAGAAGGGTACTATCAAACAGAGTTTATCGGTAGTGAATTTAAGGATGTTTTAGCAAGAGCAACTTTAGTTATATCACGCTCTGGAGCAAATGCACTCTCTGAGCTAATTAGTGTCCACATACCTATGTACCTAATCCCTCTTTCGTTAAATGCAAGTAGGGGGGACCAAATTGAGAATTCAAAGTGGGCAGAAAGTAACGCTTGTGCTATAGTAATGAAGGATAAAGAAGCTTTCTTAAAGGATATATGCAGTATTATCACAAATGATGAGCTTTTAGCTAAGCTAGAAGAGGCTGCTAAGAGGCTAGATGATAGAGATGGCTCAATGGAAATATGTAAGGTCATCTTAAGAAAGGAGTAGAATTATGGATTTTGCTATAAATATTGGATCTCATACTATTGGAATAGTAGATATGGTTATCTTTCTAATTGTAATGATAAGTGCAGTAGTAAACTGTATTAGAGGCTTTGTCTCTGAATTTAGTCATGTTGGCGGTTTAATTGCTGGCTTTTTTACAGGAATAATGTTTACTTCTACTCTTGCTGTAAAATTAAATGAAGTAATTACATATTCTCTTCCACTATGGGTTTCAAGCTTATTATCCTTTGTTATCTTAGTATTAATTGGATATTTAATAATTAGATTATTAGGAAATGCTGTAGAAACTATTGTTGATAGCTTCCATTTAGGAGCCATTAACAATATTTTAGGATTCTTTTGGGGCCTATTTTCTTCAATCTTCTTCTTGTCTGTAATAATGTATGTGCTTACACTACAAACAGTATTTGATTTTTCAAATATCTTTTCATCATCAATATTTATCACAAGAGTAATTGAACCATTACTCCCTGAGACTATCTCAACACTTGAGAGTGTATTGAGCTTATGAGTTTAGAAAGATTAAAGCGTACACAACCACATATAGCTGAAAGACTTAATGAGGAATTAGAAAAGAACGTAGTTCCTCAGTCAATTATGTTCCTAGGACCATCCTTTTCTTCAAGAATGAGTGGAGCTATAGAGCTTGCTTTAAATCTTTTAGGAGAGGAGGAGCACTACCAGGCACTCGATGTAAATGATTTAATAATTCTTTCTAATAGAAATCATAGCTTAAGGCTTAAAGCGTTAAGAAATGCTTTTGCAGCAGCTAGAAACCAGAAAACCTGGAATATGCTTTTGCATGAAACAAGGCTATTACTACTATCCTACCATAGTGCACTCTCTCAAAGTGGTGATAAGGATACATTTAAATTAGCTGGAGATTTATCTGATTTACTTTACTCATATA
This sequence comes from Bullifex porci, assembly GCF_009695635.1. Lineage (GTDB taxonomy): Bacteria > Spirochaetota > Spirochaetia > Sphaerochaetales > Sphaerochaetaceae > Bullifex > Bullifex porci. The sequence goes on along the minus strand of NZ_VUNN01000009.1, from coordinate 14,222 downwards.
AAAGTGATATGTCTCAAAGTGAAATTGATAAATTTATTTCAGATTATGATAAAGCTTTAAATGCACTTTTAAATTCATCAAAGAAGAAATCAGGGTTTACTATAGATCAAATTAGAGATGTGCAGGCTTTTCTTCAGCTTGAAAGTAAGCGTGGTAAGGCTGTTATTTTAGAAAATATTGAGGATGTAACTGTAGGTGCTATGAATAGCCTATTAAAGCTATTAGAGGAGCCTATGGATAAGGCTTATCTAATATTAATAAGTAAGGATCAATCGAGAATATTAGATACTATCCTCTCTAGAGTTAGAAAGTATGAGTTTAATGCAATTGATTCAGCTCTGACCCAAGGCTTTATCCTTGATAGCTTCTTTAAAAAGTCATCCCTTTCATTAGAGGAGTTCTTCTATACTCAAGCTGGCTTTGATAGCGATAAATTAAAGAGCTATGTAGATTCCTTCTTTGAAAAATCTTTTGTAAGAAGAGAGCATCAATACTATGAGGATTTAAATGAGCTAAATAGCTTTTTAGAAGAGTTTGATACATATTCTCTTTTTATGAGAGCTTTGTATGAAAAGGTTCAGGAAAAAGCACTATACTCTCACGATACAAGAGCTATGAAGGTGCTAAAAAGCTTAACGACAATGAATATTGATTCATCTGTGTATAATCAAAATAAAAAAATTATGATTGATAGAGTAGAAAGGAGTCTAAGATTTGAGTAACAAATTATTAAAGAGAGCCATTGATAGACTCGAGCAATTTCCTAAAAAGGAAGTAGAGAAATTAGTACGTCTTCAAATTGCTGAAGCCGATATGCTAGATGCTATTTTAGAGGAAAGTCCTATTGGGCATCTTCTACTTAAAAATAAAATTATTAGATATGTTAACACCTCCTTCTGCACACTTCTTCCTACAGATAGAAGATATTTAAGAAAGAATGCAGAGGGTAAGCATATTAAGGACCTAGTTGTTGATAAGGAGGTCCTTGATTACCTTGTTACTCTAAGTGAGAAAAATGTAAGAGAGGAAAAGGAATTTAATTTCCAGCTTGGTAGTGAGGTTAGAACTATGCTAATTACCCACCGTATTGTTGAAACAGAGGAGGGGGATTATCTTGATATCAATGTTCGCGATATCACAGAGGAAAAGCGTAGAGAGGCAAGATTAAGAAGAAGTGAGTCACTAGCTAGTATGACTACTATGGCTGCAGGAATTGCTCATGAGATAAAGAACCCATTAGCAGCAATGCAGATTCATATCCAGCTTATGCATAAGGCATTCCAAAAGAAGGGTGTACTTAATGAGGAGGATGCTTCTAGATATCTTGATGTCATTGAGGAAGAGATAGAGAGATTAAATCGTATCGCTGTTGATTTCTTATTTGCTGTTAGACCTGTAAATATAGATTTAAAGCTAATTAGTGTAGATGAAATTTTAAGTGGACTATGTGACTTTATCTCTCCTGAGATAGAAAGCCATGGAATTAAGCTAATTTGGAATGTAGAAAAGTACCTTCCAAAGCTAATGATGGATAAAAACCATATTAACCAGGCTCTATTAAATATTATTCAAAATGCAATTCATGCAATGAGTAATGGAGGAACCTTAACTCTTACTGTAAAGAATGATGGGGACTATGTGCTCTTTTCTGTTGAAGATACTGGCTGTGGTATTGCTGAAGAAAATTTAGCAAAGATATTTGAGCCATACTTCACAACTAAGGAGACTGGAACTGGTCTTGGCTTAACAAATGTATATAAGATCGTTAAGGAGCATAATGGTGATATCTCTGTTGAGAGTAAGGTTGGAGTTGGTACTACCTTTAATATCCGTCTACCTGTTCCAACTACAGAGCGTATGCAGCTAGACCATATAGAGGAGGCTTAATATGGCTTGTGTATTAATTGTTGATGACGAAAAGAATATTCGTTCAGGGTTAGCACTTGCCTTTGAGGATGAGGGCTATGATACCTTAGAAGCTGAAAATGGTGAGGTTGCTTGGAATATAATTAATAAAAAGAGTGTTGACTTAGTTATTACAGATTTAAGAATGCCTGTAATGTCTGGCTATGAGCTTTTAAAGAGAGCTGCTTCTACCTTTCCAACACTTCCTATCATAGTTCTTACTGGTCATGGCTCTATAGAGGATGCTGTAAAGGCTATGCAGGATGGTGCGATAGACTTCTTTACTAAGCCTGTTGACCTAGATCATATAATGCTCACAGCTAAGAAGGCTTTAAATAATAGTAAGATAATTGAGCAAAACATTAAGCTTACTCAAGAAATTACAACCTTAAAGCAAAAGGCTAAGCTTTCTAAGACTATCATAGGAAAAAGCGAAAAGCTTACTAAGATGATGAGTACTATTGAGCAGGTTGCTCCGACTAAGGCGACTGTACTAATAACTGGAGAATCTGGTGTTGGTAAGGAGCTAGTTGCTGATGCTCTTCATAGCTTATCAGATAGAAAGGATGGTCCTTTTATTAAGGTCCATTGTGCATCTCTCTCTGCAAATCTATTAGAGTCAGAGCTCTTTGGTCATGAAAAGGGAAGCTTCACAGGTGCTGTTAGCCAGAAGAAGGGACGCTTTGAGTTAGCTAATGGGGGAACTATATTTTTAGATGAAATTGGTGAAATCGATGCTAATACTCAAGTAAAGATATTAAGAGTCCTTCAGGAGAGAGAGTTTGAAAGAGTAGGTGGAACACAGACTATCCACACAGATGTAAGAGTTGTTGCAGCTACAAATAGAAATCTTGAGGAGGAGGTTAAGAAGGGTAACTTCAGAGAGGATTTATATTACCGCTTAAATGTTGTCCATATTGAGGTTCCTCCACTAAGAGAGAGAAAGGAGGATATCCCGCTACTATTAAACTCATTTCTTAATGAATTTAATAGCGAAAACTCAAAGAATATTGAGGGCTTTACACCTCAAGCAAGAAAGCTACTTTGCTCCTACTCTTGGCCAGGAAATATTAGGCAGCTAAGAAACTCTATAGAGTCTGCAGTAGTACTTTCTAGGGGTAAGCTTATTGATGTCGAGGATCTTCCAGAGCAGGTTGTAAACCATGAAAATGAGAGTGAGCTAAGTATTAAGGTTGGGCTTTCTCTAGATGAAGCTGAAAAGCTATTTATAATGAGTACTCTCGATTATTGCGGTGGAAATAAAACTAAAGCAAGTGAGATGCTTAAGATTGGAAGAAAGACTCTTCATAGAAAGCTAGAGGAATATGGAAAGGCCGATGATTGATCCTCTTAAAATTGATGATATCTTAGGTGCAGGAGGAGCGCTATCAAATTATTTTACCTCCTATGAGGAGCGAGGTGACCAAATTGAAATGTCTAAGCTTGTCCTTGAGGGGTATGAGAAGAATATGGCGGAGGTCATAGAGGCTGGTACCGGTATAGGAAAGAGCTTTGGATATTTAGTGCCTGCAATTCTTCACTATAAAGAAACAGGTGAAAAAACAGTAGTTGCTACTAGCACTATTACTCTTCAAAAGCAGCTAGTTGATAAGGATTTACCAACTCTAGCTAATGCTCTTTCTTTAGATATCCCATATGCGCTAGTAATGGGTAGAGCAAACTATCTCTGCCTTAGAAGATATTATGATAATAGTGTATCAGCATCAATTTTCTTAAATGATATAGAGTCTAGTGAGAGTAAGCTTTTATCATGGGTAAGAAGCACTGAGGAGGGTGTATTAGATGAGCTTGAAAGCCTTCCAAAGGGTGTTTTAAAGAGTGATATTGCCTCTGATTACGAGCTATGCTTAGGCTCAAAATGTCCATACTACAATAAATGCTTTTTTTATAAGAGTAGAAGAAAGGCAGATGGTGCAGGTATTATCATAACTAACCACCATCTACTCTTTTTAGATGCTAAAAAAAGAGATGAAAATGATGAGGATTATTCTGAGAAAGCTCTTCTTCCTCCATACAATAGACTTATCATAGATGAGTGTCACAATATGGATAAGAACGCGACCTCTCTATTTACTAAGGTCTTATCCTATAGCTCCTTTCTTTGGGAGTTTAGAAAGCTAGTTGGCGTTAAGCATGGTGCTAATGCTAATAATTTAATTACCTTAGCAGCTGGTCATAGTAAGGGAACAGAGGAGAAGGCTATTGAGGTTATAAAGGAGCTTGAAAGCTGTGAGAAGCTTTTCAACCACTTTAATTCAACTCTAGTTTTATCGTTAAATGGCTCAGAGCAAAGAGTTGATAGAGGAAACTACGCTCTATTTTTAAAAAAATATCAGGATTCATTAATAGCAATAAAGCACAGCTTAGACTTAATTTCTGCAACCTTAAATTATATTATTTCTAAGAGTGCCTTTTCCGATGAGGATGCTTATATCCAGCAGGGGATTACTTCCTCTATTTGTACCTTCGAGGGCTTTTCAAGCTTTATACTTGAGTTTTTAAATGTTAAGGAATTTAAGGATAAGGTATATTACCTTGTAAGAGAAAAAACTAGAAATAGAGAAGAGGTTGGCTTAAGAATATCACCATTAGAGGTAAATGATATTTTAAGAGAATCTATTTTTGATAAGCTTGGAACTGTAATTTGCTTATCAGCTACCTTAAAGGTTGATAGAGAGTTTGATTTCTTCCGCCATCAGGTAGGGCTTGATGATAGAGAGATATTATCAGGGTGCTATGAGTCTCCATTCGATTATAGAAGAAATCTATTACTGCTAATCGATAATGGAAAGGTAATATATAAAAATGATCAAGAGGAAGAGTATTTTGAGCATGCTACAAATAAGATTGTAACAGCTATAAAGGCTAGTGGCGGTGGAGCTTTAGTTCTCTTTACCTCCTATAAGATGCTATCTTACGTTAGCTCAAGGGCTCTATCTGAATTAGATGGAATGAATATATTAATTCAAAATGGAGAATTAAGCCGATCTCAGCTTCTAAATAGATTTAGAGAGGATAAGGATAGTGTCTTATTTGCAACTCAATCCTTCTGGGAGGGCGTTGATATCCCAGGTGATTCCTTAAGACTTTTAATATTAACAAAGCTTCCATATCCACAGGTTAATGAGCCTTTATTTAAATCTAGATGTGAAAAGATAGATAGTGAAGGTCAGAGCTCTTATATGCTCTTAAGTGTTCCAAGTATGATAATGAAGCTTAAGCAGGGCTTAGGTCGATTAATTAGAAGTAAGGATGATAAGGGTGTTGCTTTTATTCTAGATGGTAGAATTAATAGAAATCGTGATTATATATTATCTCAGCTACCAGCATGTAACTGTCCTGAGGATTTTATCGATGAGTCATTAGAGCGTAGGATCGAGGATTTTCTCTATTGATAAAAGAACATATGGTCCATCTATAGATTCACCAAAGCTACATTCCTTAGCTCCTAGCTTTTTATAAAAGGCTAATGCATTTTTATTTTTAATTAAGCATTTAAGCTTAATAGGTTTTTTATAATATTCTAACAAAGCTTTTATTAGAGCTGTTCCAATTCTCTTCCTTCTTTCACTTTTTTTGATAAAAAGGAAGTGTAGAAATATTTCATCACCTTCCCAAATTGTTGCAAAGCCAGCTAAATTTGGGTTGTAATATGCATAGATTTTTTCGCCCTCTATTTCTTTTTCTATTATTGCAGCATTTGGCCCTATAGCCTCTATAAAAACCTCATTAAATAGATTTTTTATTTCATTTATCTGTTTGACGTACTCCCACGGGCAAGCCCATGGGAATCTGGCCATGGTAACGACGGCTGCGTCCCGAAGGATGTCTTACACCATCTCTGGCCCGCGAGACCCGTCCGGCCTCGCCTTATAGTCTAGGCGTTCTTCGCCTGTTCCATTCGATTCATGATACGCTTTGCCTCAGCGAGAATGTTCACCGCGGCATTCACGTCCCTGTCGTGATGCACCCCGCATTCCGGGCAGGTCCACTCACGGACACTGAGGTCTTTGGTGCTCGGCCACACATGTCCGCAGACGGAGCAGGTTTGGGACGACGGGTAGTACCGTCCAATCCTAATGACCCTGGTCCCGTACTTTCGGGCACACCACTCAAGTATTTCCACAAACTCCGAAAACGCATAGTCGTGGACCTTGCGTCCCCACATCCTCGCCATACCCTTGATATTAAGGTCTTCTATGGCTATGACGCCGTACCTTGAACAGAGTTCATGGCTTAGCTTCCAGAACCAGTCCCTGCGTCTGTTCGCAATGTCCTGATGCCTGCGGTACAGTGCCTTCAGTGCACGGTCGTATCCGTTACTTCCCATCACCTTACGGCTCAGGGCACGGCTAGCCTTGCGGATACCTGCCACTCCTTGTCTGAAAAACTCCGGGGACCTAATCACACTGCCGTCCGACAGCGAAAGGAACATCTTGAGTCCGAAGTCCATGCCGACCTCACCGCGCTCGTCCCTGGTTTCACGCATGGTGACGGGGCTGTCGGTGGTGACGTAGACGAAAAACTCTCCGAGTATGTTGCGCTTTACCGTTACGGTCTTGATTTTGATCCGTTCCAGGAGTCCGTCATAGGAGTCCCAGTATCTATAGATGTGTCCGTTTATGCTGATACGTCCGCCAGTAAGGAATCTGTATCCCGCCTGTTTGTAGGTGACGCTTTTGTACTTTTTGACCTTGCGACGACGCGGTGGCGAACATTTGACTCCCTTCTCCCTGTTAGTGAAAAACAGCCGGTACGCCCTGTATATCCTGTCGGTTATCTCCTGTACCGCCTGACTTCCCACATATCGCCAGTGGCGGTTTTCATCCGCGTTGCGAAGACCACGGAGCTGTTTCTGGAGTTCGTATTTATCCAAAAGCTTCCCTGTCGCATCGTAGTGGTCCTGTATGATTGTCAGTGCCGTGTTGTATATGATCCCGGCGATATTTATCATATCACTAAGGTATCCGAAGTCATCGCTGCCATACAGTTTTACTGTCAGTGTCCGCATGACATCATTATAGCACATTTTTGTGGTATTACGCATTACCGCCTTTCATCCCATGGCCAAGGCGCGTGGGCTTTCTCGGCGGTTAATTTGTAAAAAAATGTGCCTGAAAATTAAGTCAGGCACATAGCTTAAAATTTTATTATCTTACTCAACAATTGCAAGAATATCACCCATTGAGAGAATGAGGTAATCATCTCCATCAACCTTTACTGTTGTTCCTGCATATTTATCGTGAAGAACCTTATCACCAACCTTTACCTTGATTGATTCATCATCACCAACTGCTTCAACAACTGCGATCTGAGTCTTTTCCTGGCTTGTCTGAGGAATGAAAAGTCCGCTAGCTGTCTTTTCTTCTGTAACTGTGCTCTTTACGAGAACTCTGTCATTCAATGGAATAATCTTCATTTTATATCTCCTTAGATGTTATTTTGCTTTTTTAACACAGAGTCTAATATATCCAAGAGACGATAAATCGGCAAGTAGAAAACAGAATGTGTAATTATTTTTCACACTGTTACAAAATTTTATATTTTTCCTCTTGCCTTGAGAAAAAAACAAACTATATTTGAATTCAATAGGGCAAATAAATAGTATGAAAAAAGAGCTTTTAGAGATGAGTTTACATTACTATGATATGGCATCAGAGAAGGCCAAGGAGGGATCAAAGCGCGAAGCAGCAAAGCTTTATGCTAGAACCTTTTTTATTCGCTGTGCTGAAAATCTACAGGATGTTTCCTTCTTAAATTTTTTTGCTCACCAATTCTTTAGATACCTTCAATGTAAAAAACAGCTTATTATGTCTTTACCTGAGGGTGATATGGTTTCTGATTTAATTAAAGAAACCTATTTAAATCTTATTTCAGATGTAGAGGATAGTATATTTAATATTACTGCCGATGGCTTTAAGAACATTTGTAATAATTTTGAAATTTGTTTTCCGAGTCAAAAAGACTCAAAATGTAGCTCATTTTAACTAAACGGGTCAAAAAGACCCATTTTTTATTTGTAAAAATAATTTTGTGTCAATTTGATACTTGCTTCATATAAACTTCATAAAATATTATATTAGTTAACTTATTATAATATAAATAATTAAATATAATAATATTAATGTTGGCACGTTTTTTGCTTAGTATATAGACGTAAGGAGCTAGACTATGGCAAAAATGTTAAATTCAGAATACTACATGGATGATGATAAGGATGTATTATCAATATATCTAAAACAAATTAATAAGATTCCAATGATTTCACATGAAGAAGAATATGAATTAGCTCTGAAAGCACAGCAAGGTGATAAAAAGGCTAGGGAGAAGCTAATTAATTCAAATCTTCGCTTTGTTGTAACTGTTGCAAAGAAATATCAAGGTCAAGGTTTACCTCTTGAGGATTTAATTAATGAAGGTAATATTGGTCTTTTGACAGCTATTGATAAGTTTGAGCCAGATAAGGGCTATCACTTTATTTCATATGCTGTTTGGTGGATTAGACAATCTATTATGAAGGCTGTTTGTGAGAAGAGTAGAGCTGTTAGACTTCCTCTTAATAGAGCAAATGAGCTATTCCAGATTCAGAAGATTCAAAAAGCACTTATCCATGATTCTGGTTCAACAGATGTTTCTGTTGAGGAAATTGCTGATGCTAGCGGGCTTGAGGCAGACTTAGTAAAGGACTTACTTGCTGTTTCAAGAGAGATGGTATCCTTTGACGCACCTGTTGCATCTAAGGGTGAGCTTAGTGACTCTAAGGTTGGTGATTTCATCGAGGATGAAAAACTTGGTCCAGAGGAAGAGGTTATCAACAAGTCATTAAAGAATGATATTGAAAGTCTTCTTTCAACTCTCACAGATAAGGAAAGAGAGATTATCATAATGCGCTTTGGTCTTTACGATGTTAAGCCAATGTCTCTTAAGGAAATTGGTGACCAATATGGTTTAACTAAGGAAAGAATTCGTCAAATCGAGAAGAGAGCAATTGAGAAGATGAGAATGCCAAATAGATATAAGCTTATTGAAAGCTATAAAATTGCATAAATTAAAAGCCTTCAGGATGAAAAATCTTGGAGGTTTTTTATTTTTGTTTTCTACTTAATTATCTTATTGGTATTACATTAATCTAAAAAGCTAATTTTTTATCGATAATTTTTTTATAAAATAAAGTGTTAATATCGAAACAGAGTTTCATTTATTTTTTATATAGAAATAGAATAATTAATTGACAAGTAATTATTTTTTGGTACAATTATTGTGCTATTTATTCAAAAACAAAGAAGGAAATTGCAATGGAAAAAGAAAGTAAGAAGTATGTGTATTTCTTCGGAAAAGGTATGACCGAAGGGTCAGCAGACATGAAAGCTCTTCTTGGTGGAAAGGGTGCAAATCTTGCAGATATGACAAGTATTGGACTTCCTGTTCCTCCTGGCTTTACTATCACGACAGAAGCATGTGCTTATTTTGATCAACATAAAGGCGGTTACCCAGAGGGCTTAAGAGATGAGGTTATTGCTAATCTTCATAAGCTAGAGAAGCTTATGGGAGCAAAGCTTGGTGACAAAGAAAATCCTCTCCTAGTATCTGTTCGTTCAGGTGCAGCTCAGTCTATGCCAGGTATGATGGATACAGTACTTAACCTAGGTCTTAATCCTGATTCACTCCAGGCACTTATTAAAAAGACTGGTAATGAACGATTTGCTTGGGATAGCTATCGCCGCTTTATTCAGATGTTTGGCGATGTAGTAATGGGTGTTCCTCATGCAGAATTTGAAAGAGTTTTACAATCTGTTAAGGATGAAAATGGTAAGAAATTCGATACTGAGCTAGATGTTGAGAACTTAAAGGAAGTAATTAAGAGATATAAGATTGTTTATAAGAAGTTTACAGGTGAAGAGTTCCCTGTTGATCCAGAGTATCAGCTCTTTAAGACAATCGATGCTGTATTTAATTCTTGGAATAATGAAAGAGCTATTAAGTACCGCTTAATGAACGATATTAGAGGTCTCTTAGGTACTGCTGTTAACGTTCAGTGTATGGTATTTGGTAACATGGGTGAAACCTCTGGTACAGGTGTTGCTTTCACACGTGACCCATCTTCAGGTGAGAATAAGTTCTTCGGTGAATACTTGATGAACGCTCAGGGTGAAGACGTAGTAGCAGGTATTAGAACTCCTCAAACTATCGATACACTTAAGAATGTAAACCCAGAGGTTTATGCTCAGCTTTGTGAAATTCGTGAAACTCTTGAGAAGCACTACCATGATATGCAGGACCTTGAATTTACTATTCAGGAAGGTAAGCTCTACATGCTCCAGACTAGAAATGGTAAGAGAACAATCTTCTCATGGCTCAGAAGCCAGGTTGAGATGGTTGAAGAGGGCTTAATTAGCAAGGAAACAGCTGTAGAGAGAGTTCCTGCTCAAGAATTTAATAAGCTCTTTGCTCCTATTCTCGATAATAAGATTATTAGAGATCTTAACTGTAAGGTAGCTACTACAGGTCTTAATGCTTCTCCAGGTGGTGCTTGCGGACAGATTTACTTCACAGCAAAGGCTGCTGAAGAGGCTGCTGCAGAAGGTAAGGATGTAATCCTAGTAAGAGAAGAAACATCTCCTGAAGATATCGGTGGTATGGCTGTATCACGTGGTGTTGTAACCTGTCGTGGTGGTATGACATCTCACGCAGCAGTAGTTGCACGTGGTATGGGTTGTCCTTGTGTATCTGGTTGTGGCGAAATCCATGTTGATGAAATCAAGAAGACATTAACTGTAAATGGTGTAATGCTTTCTGAGGGTGACTACATGGCAATTGATGGTTTCACAGGTGCTGTTTATACACAGAAGATTCCTGTTAAGCCAAGTGAAATCATGCAGGTACTCGATGGAACAATGAGAGAGAGTGAATCACTCTTATTCCAGAACTATAAGAAGTTCATGAGCTACGTAAATGAGATTAAGACTATGGGTGTTAGAACTAATGCTGATACTCCTAAGGATGCTCATCACGCAGTTCTTCTCGGTGCTGAGGGTATTGGTCTTTGTAGAACAGAGCACATGTTCTTCGGTGGAAACAGAATCCTTTCAATGAGAAAGATGATTCTTGCTGATAACATTGGTGCTAGAGAGCAGGCTCTTTCAGAGCTTCTCCCAATGCAGAGAGGTGACTTCTACAATATCTTTAAGGAGCTTAATGGTCTTCCTGTTACTATCCGTCTCTTGGACCCACCTCTACATGAGTTCCTTCCAAATGACAGCACAACTCGTCACGAGACTGCTTTACAGCTTGGTATTTCAGTTGAAGAAATTGCTCAAAAGATTTCTAAGCTCCATGAGTTTAACCCAATGCTTGGTTTCAGAGGCTGCCGCTTAGCAGTTATCTATCCAGAAATTCTTGCAATGCAGGTTAGAGCTATTATCGAAGCTGCTATCCAGGCTAAGAGAGAGGGCTATGATGTTAAGCCAGAAATCATGATTCCACTCGTAGGAATTTATAAAGAGTTTAACTTCTGCCGTGATAAAGCTATTGAAGTTATTAATAAGGTATTTGATGAACAGGGCTTAAAGGTTGCATATAAGATTGGTACAATGATTGAAGTTCCACGTGCTGCAATTACAGCTGATGAGATTGCAAAGACAGCTGAGTTCTTCAGCTTCGGTACTAATGACCTTACTCAGATGACTTGTGGTTTCTCACGTGATGATGCTGCATCATTCTTAGGTCACTATGTAAATGACCCTGACAAGCAGTTCTATGAATATGACCCATTTGCAACTATCGATTTCGATGGTGTAGGCAAGCTTGTTAAGATGGCTGCTGGTCTTGGTAGATCTGTTAGACCTGATATCAAGCTTGGTATTTGTGGTGAGCATGGTGGTGATCCAAAGACTATTGCATTCTGTCAGGAAGTTGGTCTTAACTATGTTTCATGTTCTCCTTTCCGTGTTCCTATTGCTCGCTTAGCAGCAGCTCAGGCAGCAATTTCAAAGAAGAAAGCTTGAGAATTAATTTAAATACTCTTTATCCCGGATACGCTATGTACCCGGGAATTTTTTTGTAAAGTAAAAAAGTCCTTTAAAGATAGTGTTGCACTGCTAAGTAACACCACTACTAATAAAGGAGAATTAATTAAAAAAATATTTAAAATCATACAATTTTAAATTGTAAATATAAACAATAATGAATAAAGATATGGTAATAAGAATATTTAAAAGCAACCTAAGTTAAAGTAAATTAATTATTAATGCAACAGTAATTGCTTTCTTTTTTAACCTTTACTTAAATGCTATTTGATTTCTAACCTTCCTTTTGTGGAAATGAGTGATTTACAATATATTGATGGTTAGTATTTATATAAAGGTAATTATGATATTTAAATTTATGGAAACATAAAAATGGGGATGATTTTTCATCCCCGTTTAGTTACTTATAAAATGTAATATTTCTAGTCGTAGAGAAATACTTATCGCCATTTTTAACTTTCAATGTAATTGAATAATTAACATTTTTTTCAAAAGTATAATTTACATCATCTCCAGGATTATAAGATTTTTCAGTGGTACCATCACTAATTATAATGTAATGATTAGCATCAAGAATTGTTCCTGATGAAAAAGGACTAAATCTAGCTTGTTTTTTAGTATTATCAAGAATTGTAGTTCCATTATATCGTTTAGCATATTTCAAATTACTCAAGCCAGTTACTGTAGAATATGTATTATTAAAAATAGCAATTGAGTTAAAATCAGTAGAAGGATCGTATATATCTATTTCCTTAACTATTACAAATGGAGTAGTTGAATCAGTATAAGCATATAATAAATCATATCCTTTTGTGGTTTTATTAGTATTATTGTTAAGCATTATTTCTGTATTCGTTTTGCTATTGTAAAGCATTACCATTATTTCATCTCTACCACTTGCATCAGGTAATGTTATTATTGAACCACTGTCGTCGAAATATTTAACATCAAAAATGATACTTTTAATATCATTCAATGTCTTACCAACTTCAATAGGTTTATCTGTCAATTTTGCATAACAAATTGAATTAGCTTCATAGGCACAAATATCATAAGAATTACTCTTTAGTCCGTTGTACTCAGCCCAAACTGTATAAATCTCATTTGTTTCAAATCTAAAGTTTGAGCCAATTGTAATAGTTGAATCATCATTTAAGTTTTTTTTCGCCTTGATTGTTGCATTAACATTTGAATAAGAACCATTAGATAAATAACCTCTTGTAACAAATGTTTTATTTGCAGAATAAGTATTACCTGCAAAGATAGCATATCCATTTGCATTTTCGATAGTAGAAGTTACAGGTTTTTCTAATACAATTGATGTTAAAGTTGGATCTTGTGACTTATTACTACATGAGGTGAATATAAAAGCTAACAAAATTGCTAACGATATTAATAAAATTTTTTTCATGTTTAATTCCTTTAGAAGAAATTATTGAAAAACGATTGTTGCAAAAGCGTTGTATATCATTTACTTGACAAAATATAAACAATCGTTTACTTTTGTATGTAAACGAACGTTTACAAAGAGAAAACTATGAAAATAACAAAAGAAAAGCTTCTTATGACAGCTTTAAATTTATTTAGTAAGTATGGATATGATGGAGTTTCTATTAGTTATTTAGCTAATGAATTAGGAGTTACTAAGGGTGCTATATATAGGCATTATGAAAGTAAGCAAGCTATTTTTGATGAAATTATTCAAAGGGTTGTTAAAAATGATAAGGATGTAGCAATCAAAAATGATTTGCCAACAGAGAGGGAAGGGGAATACTTTGTATCATCTCTCGATGACTTTATAAGCTTTACTCTTGATCAATTTTCTTTCTATGCAATTGATGAATTTGGTTCTGCTTTTAGAAAGATGGTAATGCTTGAGCAATTTAGAAACATTGACATGATTGAGCTTTATCGGGGTATTTTCCTAACAGGCCCAATTGAATATACAGCAAAGGTTTTTAAATCCCTTATTAATGTTAAGAAGTTAAAGGGCTCAGATGCAGAGCAAATGGCAAGAGAGTATTATTCATCATTTTTTATGTATCTATCGCTATCTGATTATACAAGTGACAAGATTAAGCTAATCCAAGAATTAAAAGATCAATTATTAATATTTAAAAGAAATCATGGAGGTTAATTATGAGTATGCTAAGAGACATGTCAAGACAATTAGTTAAAAATTATCCGAATATTTAAGCTACCTCTTCTATATTAATATTAGGGAAAGTTCCCTGTTTATATACTTCATCTGGTGTTTGATAATCTAAGCTT
>NZ_VUNN01000008.1 GCF_009695635.1 Bullifex porci | reverse complement strand
GAGATCAGCTCCTTCCTTTCCGGGCTCAGCTGTTTTTTCGGCTTCTTTGCCATATTGAAACTCCTATGCCTTCTTCTTTTCTAGCATAAGAGATTCTTCAAATGTCCACAAACTTTTTTACAGTCTCCAAGGAAAAGTATTGCATTTCTTCTTGTAACTTTCTTATCTTCAGACATATAATTATCAAGCCAATAAAAACATCAAAAATAGTATCTTTAGAATTTGTCTCCTTCAAGATAATACTATTTGATATTGAGCATCGTAATAATAATCGCAATTTACAATACCACTCATCTTTTTCCTCCTATATTTTCATATTGAAAGATTATTATAAATGTGTCTCAAAAATTGAGACTATAAAATAATAAAGGAGTTATTATTTAACCTACAGTGAAGCAAAATAATCCCAAACTGTATCATGTGGAGGTGGAGCTATTATTGTTAGCTCCTCCTTCTTTACAGGATGAGTAAATACAATCTTTCTTGCATGAAGATGAATACCACCATCAGGATTTGAACGAGGGAATCCATACTTTAAATCACCTTTAATATGTAAGCCAATTGCTGCAAGCTGAGCTCTAATTTGGTGATGTCTACCAGTATGTAGTGCAATTTCAAGAAGATAGTATTTATCGCTTTTTCCAATTAGCTTGTAATCAAGCTTTGCAATCTTACTTCCCTTAATCTCTTTAGGATAAGCAACACTCTTATTATTTGCACTATTTCTCACAATATAGTGTATCAATGTTGATTCACTCTTCTTTGGCATGTTATCAACAACAGCCCAATAGGTCTTCTTAACAGAAGAGCCCTTAAAGGCCTCATTAAGTCTTATTAGAGCCTTCTCTGTCTTTGTATAAACTACAATACCACTAGTTGGACGGTCTAAACGATGAGGTATACCCAAATATACATTACCTGGCTTATTATAGGTTACCTTCAAATATTCCTTAATCTTATCTGCAAGAGTAACATCCCCTGTTTCATCACCCTGAACTAACTCTCCTGGAAGCTTATTAATTATTATAAGATGGTTATCCTCAAATAAGATTCTATTCTTTATATCGTTCATTTATTTTCATCCTTTATTGAATCATCAAATAGCGTTGGCTCTGCTTCCTCGCTAGTTGAAGAATCCTTTATCTGTCTAAGAGTCAATGAAGCAAGCTGCTTAGTAATAAGCTTCATACCATTAGTTGATGCAGACTTACGAACAGAAAAATCTGCAAAACGGAAGGTTTCTTCAAGTACTCTATAGCCACAACCAGGCTTATATTTAGCAGTTATAATAGCGTTTGGGAATATAGATAGCTTAACAAGCTTATAATTTCCCTGTGGTAAAATAGAGTATAGCTTACCTGTGACAAAGGAGGTTATTGTAAATCTATTAATAAAGTAGAATTTTGATTCCTTTTCTCTATAAATAATAGTAAATACTATATTTTGTAGAAGCTCCTTTTCCGCATAGTTGATGTAGAAAATACCATCTGTTCCTATAAATTCCTTCTCTGAAACGTTGATAACTCTATAGCAGCCATCCTTTCTCATGTAGAAGACCTTATCAAAGCTTGATACCTTTAATAGAGTCTCTCCTGTTTTAAGATTTGTACCAATGTAACCAGTTGCTTCATCATACTTTAGCTCTAGATTTCTAACAGCTATTTGCTTAGCATCAACAACACCAAATGAACCAATTTCGGTCTTTCTTGCCCATACTTTTTCATCAACCATTGCTTTTAGCTCTTCTAAGTATGAAAGAGCATATTCTGTGATGTTAGCTAAACGCTCATCACATAGTGCGATAGCTGCATTAATCTCATCAATTTCGCTTCTATTTTTTTCAATATCAAAAAGAGAAATTCTTCTAATAGGGATTTTTAAGAGACGATCTACATCATCTAAATCGATATCTCTAACTAGCTCTGCTTTAAATGGTGCAAAGCCTGTAATAACGGCATTTACAACAGTCTCTTGAGTCTTTTTATTCTCAATTCGCTTATATATTCTCTCTTCGATAAATATACGCTCTAGAGTACGTGCATGTAGCTTATCTATTAAATGCCCCTTTTCAATATTTAATTCCTTGATAAGAGTATCAACAAGATGGTGAGCGTGGAACTTAACCATTTCAGTTATTGAAACAACCTTAGGTAGATTATCAACAATAACGATTGGGTTTACTGTAATTTTATTCTCACACTTAGTATAAGCATAAAGAGCATCAACCATATCCTTTGTATATGTGTTTCTCTGAAGGTTAATCTCTATATTAGCTGTTTCTGCTGTAAAGTCATTAATTGATGCAATATGAAGCTTACCCTTTTTAGCCGCATCCTCGATAGAATCGATCATCTGCTCACTTGTTACGCCATAAGGAAGCTCTGTAATTACAATCTTCTTAGGATCAGAGGTATCGAGTCTAGCTCTTACATTTACACTTCCTCTACCATCATCATATGCGGAAACATCAACTATACCACCACCAGGGAAATCTGGGTAAAGAGCTATCTCCTCACCTCTTAATACAGCGGCTTCAGCATCTAATACCTCTAATAGGTTGTGAGGTAGGATATCTGTCTTCATACCAACTGCGATACCGCTAGTTCCTTGAACAACTACAACAGGTATTTTAGCAGGGAATACTACAGGCTCTTGGTTTCTTCCATCGTAGGAATCAACATATTCTGTAATCTCAGGGTTATATAAAATCTTCTTCGCAAGAGGAAGTAAGCGACATTCAATATATCTTCCTGCTGCAGCTGAGTCACCAGTTAAAAAGTTACCAAAGTTTCCCTGGCCCTCAATAAATAGATTACAGTTAGTTAGGTTTACAAGTGCTTCATAAATTGATGTATCCCCATGTGGATGGTATTTCATCGTAGCACCAACAACATTTGCTACCTTGTGGTATCGTCCATCATCCATCTCTAGCAGGGTATGAATAATTCTTCTTTGTACAGGCTTAAAGCCATCAAGAATATCTGGAATGGCTCTATCACGAATTACATAAGAGGCATACTCTATGAAGTTCTCATCAAATATCTTAGTTACGTGTGACATACTATCTTAAGTTCTCCATAATGTATTCCCTTCTTTCAGGGGTATTATTTCCCATATAGAATTCCATCTTCTGTCTGACTTGGGTCATACTATCAATTGTGACAGGTATAAGCTTAATATCCTCACCAATAAATTGTCCAAATTCACTTGGACTTATTTCACCTAAGCCTTTAAACCTAGTTACCTCAGGACTCTTTATTTGTTCAAGAGCAGCATCCTTTTCCTTTTCAGAGTAGCAATAAACAGTTACCTTTTTATTTCTTACTCTAAAAAGTGGTGTATCGAGGATAAATACTCTACCGGAGGTTACTAAATCCTCAAAGAAGGTAATAAAATATGTCATCAATAGATTTCTAATATGATATCCATCTACATCGGCATCGGTTGCAATTACGACCTTAGAGTATCGAAGGTTATCTAAATCACCATTTTCTAAGCCAAGTGCTACCATGATGTTATATAGCTCTTGGTTTTCATATATTGCCTTTCTACTCCTACCAAAGACATTAAAAGGTTTACCACGAAGAGCAAATACTGCTTGAGTCTGTACATCTCTAGTTTTATTAATTGTACCTGCAGCAGAGTCACCCTCTGTTAAGAAGATCATTGAGTTTAAGGCTTCCTTTTCATGTGCCTTTGGATATGAATTTAAGTGGTAACGACACTCCTTAAGCTTAGGAATATTAATTGAGACCTTCTTAGCCATCTCACGAGCACCATTACGCACAGCACTCTCTTCTTTATGGATACGCTCATTATTTGCAATCTTATTTGAGAGAGCTGTAGCTGTATCACTATTTTTCATCAAAGCATCAATTACAGCCTCTTTAACCTCATTTACAATCCAAGAGCGAATCTCGGTATTTCCGAGCTTATTCTTTGTTTGGCTCTCAAAGATAGGATCTTGGACCTTTACACTAATAGCTCCACAAATACCATCTCTAATTTCAGGGGCATTCCAAGTCTTTTTATAATATTCATTTATCCCCTTTAATAGTCCTTCCTTAAATGCGGAAAGATGAGTACCTCCATCACTTGTATGCTGACCATTTACATATGAATAATAGGATTCACCATAATTTGCTGTATGTGTAAAAGCAAATTCAAGGCGTTGACCTTTGTAATATATTATTGGATAAAGGCCTTCAGAACCAACATTCTTATCCAATAGATCCATAAGGCCATGCTGGCTTTTAATAATTCTCTTATTAAACTCTATTGTGAGTCCTGTATTTAAATATGCATAGTTCCAAAGACGTTCTTTAATAAACTCTTCATTATATTTATAGTCTATGAATAATTCTGGGTCAGGAATGAAGCTTACAAAGGTACCATTTGGTTCTGTAGTACTACCCTTTTTTACTCTTCCAACCTGTACACCCTTTTCAAAGGTTGCTGTAGCATATTCTCCATCACGGTACGATGTAACTGTAAAATACGATGAAAGGGCATTTACAGCCTTAGTACCTACACCATTTAAACCAACTGAGAATTGGAAAGCTTCTGAGTCATACTTTGCACCAGTGTTAATTACAGAAACACACTCTACTATTTTTCCAAGAGGAATACCTCGACCAAAATCTCTTACTGATACTTTGTTATCGAGGACTGTTACATTGATTCTAGAGCCTGCTCCCATTATAAATTCATCGATACTGTTATCGATTACTTCTTTTAATAGAATATAAATACCATCATCAACATGTGAGCCATTTCCTAAACGACCTATATACATTCCAGGTCTTAATCTTATGTGCTCTAAAGATGAAAGGGATTTAATATTATTTTCATCGTATTTATTTGCCATATTATTTATTATCTAAAAAATATCTTATAATTGCAAACTAAATGACAATGATTTAACTTAAAGGTACAGTAAAAAGCTATCATAAACTCCGTACGTAATATTACTTTTTACGTAATAAATCAAACTATCACCTTCATTTCTTATTGTATATCTAAGCTACTCTTTAAAATAATTTATACCAATTTATCTATATTCTGAGAGTAACTAAGACTAAAAACTTTCCAAAATGTTGATGAAGCATACATTTTTACTTTCCAAAATGTTGATGAATCACGATTAATGTATTAATTTGCTAATTAGAGGTGGTTTATGTTAAAGAGAAAAGCTACAGATTATATCGAGAATTGGATAAAAACTAAAAATAAAAAATGTTTACTAGTTCAAGGTCCAAGACAAGTGGGAAAGACATATTTAGTAGAACACTTTGCGGCAAACCACTATGAAGATTTTATAGAAATTAATTTTAAGGAAATGCCATCTGCACGTGAAATATTCACAGGTGATTTAACTGTTGATAAAATGGTTATGGCAATAAAATTCCGATTTCCAGAAAAAAAACTCTTACCAAAAAAAACATTGATTTTTCTAGATGAAATTCAAGAGTGTGAAGAGGCAATTACCTCATTAAAATTTTGGGCCATTGATAATCGATTCGATGTAATTGCATCAGGCTCTTTACTAGGTATAGATTATAAGAGAGCATCTTCCTACCCTGTTGGATATGTTGATTATTTAAAGCTATATGGTCTTGATTTTGAAGAGTTTTTATGGGCGATGGGAATATCCTCTGAAATGGTAAGCTTCCTTAAAGATTCTCTTAGCTCAAAGGCTATAATACCAGGGGCAATAAATTCCCAGATGCTTTCATATTATAGACAATATATTGCAATAGGAGGTATGCCTGAAGTAGTTCAAAAATATGTGGATACCAAAGATTTCAGAGAGGTAGATAAAATACAGAAAAATCTTCTTATGGGATATCAATATGATATTGCGCATTACGCATCTGCAGAAGAAAAGGTGAAAGCAGAAAAGTGTTATCTTTCTCTTTCAAAGCAGCTATTAGATAAAGAAAACCATAAATTCCAATACAAAGAGGTTGAAAAAGGAGGAAGAGCTCAGAAATATTATTCTAGTATCGAATGGCTAATTAGAGCAGATATTATTCATTTATGTAGGCGTGTAACTGATATAAAGTTTGATCTAGATGATTATGCTAAAGACGATTTCTTTAGAGCTTATACAACAGATCTTTCTCTATTAATGGCTATGAAAGACTTTTCAATAAAACAACACATTGTAGAAAATACTCTTACAGGAAGCTCTAAAGGCGGTATATATGAATGTGCAATCTCTGATGCTCTTTATAAGAAAGGATATAAGCTTTACTTTTATAAAAATGAAACTACAAAACGAGAATTAGATTTTATTATTCAAAATGATGGAAAAGTAGTGCCAATAGAGGTAAAAAGTAGCAACAACAGAGCAAATTCTCTTTCCTTATTAATGAAAGGAAATAAAATATCTTCTGGATATAAGTTTATCGATGGAAATATTGGAATCAGCGAAGAAGGTATAATCACTTTACCATTATACATGGTTGCGTTTATATAATTTATTCAATTTTGATATGGTGTTTTAACATGAAATATCCACTGCTTGTAGGAAGAAGGTTACTTATTTTGGATTTACTACATATATTGGTATAGCTCTTACATATTAAAGCTACTCAATACTCCAATAATAAAAGCTAGGCCTTCAGAATATTCTAAAGGTCTTTTTGTAAAACTGTATTCTTCTTACAATTAAATATTTTCTGCGAAAACTTCTTAAAAAATATATGTTTTAGCAAAAAATATTGATTTTCTGCTAAAATAGTTGAAAAATCACAGATTTTAGCAGAAAATATTTATAAGTAGGTAGCTATGGAATTAATTGGAAGAGAAGAAGAAAAACAAACTATTATTGAATTATATGAATCTAATGAGTCTTCCTTTTTAGCAATTTATGGAAGAAGAAGAGTTGGAAAAACATTTCTAGTTAGAAAAACACTTTCAGATAAAATTACTTTTTCATATTCAGGAAAAGCGAATATAAATAAAAGAACACAGTTAAATTCTTTTAGATTAACACTTATTGAAAACGGACTACATGATTGTCCCATTTTAAAGGATTGGTTTGAAGCCTTCTTCTATTTAAAGAAAATAATTCAAGAAAGTATTGTTCAAAAAAAAGTAATATTTCTTGATGAAGTAGCTTGGATGGATAATCAAAAATCAGATTTCATTTCTGCTTTAGAGGGCTTTTGGAATGAATGGGCATCAAAAAGAAATGATATTTTATTAATTATCTGTGCATCGGCAACCTCTTGGATAATAGATAATGTGTTTCATAATAGAGGGGGACTGCATAATAGAATTACCCATCGCTTAAGAATAAATCCTTTTAACCTTAGTGAATGTGAAGAGTATAGCAAAGTAGCAAATTTAGCATATTCTAGATATCAAATACTTCAACTCTACATGGCTATTGGTGGTGTTGCATGGTATTGGTCTCTTCTCAAAAAAGGTTACTCAGTAATACAAAATTTAATACTCTTATTTTTCTCAGAGGATGCACCACTAAAGGGAGAATATAAGGAGCTTTATAGCTCTCTATTTAGAAAACCTGAAAAATATATCGATATTATAAAAGCATTATCAATAAAAATCTCAGGTTTAGATAAGCAAGAGCTTTCTGCAGAATGCAAAATAAGTAATAACTCTAAGCTAACACATATGCTTGAAGAGCTTGAAGAATGTGGCTTTATTAGAAAATATATCCCATTTGGAAAGAAGCATAATAGCATGAGATATCAACTTACAGATTGTCTATCACTATTTCATTTAACTTTTCTTTCAAAAACAAGGGGTGATTTAAGTCCAGAGATGTTACTTGCTTCAAATTCATATGTAGTTTGGTGTGGACTTGCATATGAAAGAGTAGTTTTAAATCATATACATCAAGTAAAGAAGGCTTTGGGTATTAATGGAATTTATACACAAGCTTATACTTGGAGATCTAATCCTTCTGAAGATAATAAAGCTCAAATTGATTTATTAATTGATAGAGCAGATAGTGTTATAAACCTTGTAGAAGTTAAATGGTCTGTAGATGGGAAAAAATATGTAATTACAAAAGAGGTTGAAGAAAATCTTTTAAATAAAAAGGATACATTTGTGTCACAAACTAAAACAAGAAAGAGTGTATTTATCACAATGATTACACTATCAGGTATAGAAAGAAACTCTCATAGTGATTGTGTTACTGCATCTCTTACTCTTGATGATTTATTTAATTAACCATAAAGAAAAAGCTCTTAGTTAGTTGCCTAATAAGAAAATATCTGATATAACACCTCAAAATTACTAGTTTAGGAGTTGATTATGGCTTTTTATTATGAAGATCTTTCTAGGACCTTTAGTGAATTCTTACTTGTTCCAGGTTATTCTCCTGAAACCTGCATTCCTTCAGCAGTATCCTTAAAGACACCTCTTGTTAAATATAGAAAAGGAGTTGAGGAGCCAGCATTAACCCTCAACGTACCTATGGTTTCTGCAATTATGCAATCTGTATCTGGCGTAAAGATGGGTGAAGCTTTAGCAAGAGAAGGTGGTATTGCATTTATTTTTGGCTCCCAATCTATTGAAGATGAAGCTGAAATGGTTAGAAAAGTAAAGAGAAGTAAATCAGGATTCGTTGAATCAGATTCAAATATAACTCCAGATTCAACTCTTAATGATGTTATTGCACTCTCTCAAAAAACAGGACACTCCACTATCGCAGTAACAGATGATGGTACATTAAATGGTAAGCTTCTTGGTGTTGTTACTAGCCGTGACTATCGCGTCTCTAGAATGGATGGAAATGAAAAGGTTTCTTCATTTATGACACCATTTGAAAAGCTAATTGTCGGTAAGGAAGGAATTACTCTTAGTGAAGCAAATGATATGATTTGGGAGCATAAGCTAAATCAGCTACCAATCATTACAGAAGATGGAAGACTTTCATCCTTTGTATTTAGAAAGGACTACTCTGAGCATAAAGCAAATCCAAATGAAAATCTCGATTCAAAGAAAAGATATATTGTAGGTGCTGGTATTAATACTCGTGACTACAAAGAAAGAGTTCCTGCATTAGTAGCAGCTGGTGCTGATTGTCTATGTATCGACTCATCAGAGGGCTTCTCAGCTTGGCAAAAGAACACTCTTGCTTGGATTAGAGAGCAATATGGTGATAGCGTTAAGGTTGGTGCTGGTAATGTAGTAGATGCAGAGGGCTTTAGATTTTTAGCAGAATGTGGCGCTGACTTTGTTAAGATAGGAATTGGTGGTGGCTCTATTTGTATTACAAGAGAGACTAAGGGTATTGGTAGAGGACAAGCTAGTGCAGTAATCGATGTTGCTAAAGCTCGTGATGAATACTTTAAAGAAACAGGTATCTACGTCCCAATTTGTTCAGATGGCGGTATAGTTTATGACTACCACATGACACTTGCACTTGCTATGGGTGCTGACTTCTTAATGCTCGGTCGTTACTTTGCTCGCTTTGATGAGTCCCCATCAAACAAAGTAAATGTTAATGGTGTATACATGAAGGAATATTGGGGTGAAGGCTCCTTCAGAGCTAGAAACTGGCAGCGCTATGATATGGGTGGAAAGAAAAATCTTTCCTTTGCAGAGGGTGTAGACTCATATGTTCCATATGCAGGCTCACTACATGATAACTTAGAGGTTACAACCTCAAAGATTAGATCAACAATGTGTAACTGTGGTGCTTTATCACTTGAGGAATTTAGAAATAAAGCAAAGCTCACAGTAATCTCACCTACTTCTATTGTAGAAGGTGGTGCACACGATGTTCTCTTAAAAGATAGATCAGAAGTTAAATAAAGTATTAAGCTCTTGAGCAAATTACTGTTCAAGAGCTTTTTTTTAACCTCTAAAGAAAGCTATTGCTTTAGCTATATCATCATTATTTGGATGGTTCTTTGAAATTCCACCAATAAGCTTAAAGGGCCCATAGGTATCAAAGCCCTTACAGCAAAATACTTTAACAAAATTTCCACCCTTTAGTGCTATAAGCTTTTTAACCCTTTCACATTGTGCTTCCTTTGGAGAGCCAGCACTATGCATTAATAATACGCTATGGCCTTCTAAAGAATTATTTTCAATAAATGATATTATCTCAGGATAATATTGACCATAACAAATTCCAGATGCAAAGCATATACGGTCATATTTCGATAAATCTAAATATTGAGTAATGGAAGCATCAACAATATCCACACTCTCAATATTAGCTTTTATTGCTTGGACAAGCTTTCTTGTATTTCCATGGTGCTTTGATGCAAAAACAATTAAATCCTTCATCTTTTATAAGCTCCTATTAAGCTTGATTTTTATAAACTTTAAAGAATGCTCTTAAGTGTCCTTCAACAAGATCTAATACTTCACTCTCTCTTTCACTTTCACGGTCACAGAGGTTAATCCAAACATTTATAGGAAAAGCTAATTGCATAGCCATCATCCTTGTATCATCACCTTGAATGACACCTTCATTTTTTAAATGATTAAGTAAACGAACAAAGAAAGAAACTATATCTGTATAGTTTTGTTTCGTCTGGAGCTTAGCTAGCTCTTCATTTTTAAATTGTTCAATTACTAGTAGCTTCCTTGCTTTAGATACAAAAGGATCATGAATAATAAAGGTAAGCTGAGCTTTTATCATCTCTATCACACCATCGATATCAGCTGGAAAGCTATCTTCCTTTGAAAACATTGAATGCTTCTCATATTGCTCTAATACTTCTTTTACTAATGCATCTAATATAGCTTTCTTACTTTCATAGTGAGAATAAAGAGATGCTTTCTTTATTCCAACTGCACTTGCAATTTGAGATATTGAGGTTGCTTCATACCCTTGATAAGAAAATAAATCTAAGGCTTCTAGTAATATTTCTTTTTTAGTATTGTTCTTTTCCATAACTATGTTATAACTAACGAACGGTTGGTTTTCAATACTTTATTACACACCAATGCTCTAAAAGTCTATCAAAGGAGTATGAAGCATTAGCTGAGGATGTTGAGGGTAATAAGGTAGCCTCTTGCTTATTATATTTTAAAAATAGCTCATATGCTTTCTTACCATTAACAAATATTCTTTCAATTGGAGCGCTATTTGTAATCAATGTAATATCGTTAGGCTTAACATCCTTAATAGAGCCATCATCAGAGCCTTCAATAGTACATGAACCTATTACATCCCAAAGTGCAATATGGTTTGAATGTAAGAATATTTTCTTCTCCTCAATATTATTTAGCTTAACGTTAAAAAGCTTTTCCATAATAGGCCAAAAACGATTGTTTTTGTGTCCATAGAAGAACTGTATTTCTCTACTTTTTACAGATGGGAAGGACCCTAAAATTAATATTCTTGAATTACTATCATAGAGAGGCTCTATATTATGCTTAACTTCGCTTCGTTTCATATTTTTATATTATATCTATCGAAAGTGATAATTGAATAATGAATAACAAAATATTAATATAAATACATTATGAGTAAATACCCTTTTTCAGAAATAGAAAAGAAGTGGCAAAAATATTGGGAAGAGAATAAAACTTTCCATGTCACAGAGGATCCTTCTGTTAGCAAGGATAAAAGAAGATATGTTTTGGATATGTTCCCATATCCATCAGGTGCTGGTTTACATGTTGGTCACCCAGAAGGTTACACAGCAACAGATATCTACTGCAGATATCTTAGAATGAATGGCTATAATGTACTTCATCCAATGGGATTCGACTCATTTGGTCTTCCTGCAGAGAACTATGCAATTAAGACAGGAACACACCCTTATGAGACAACAAAGAAAAATATTGATAACTTCCGTCGTCAGATTAAATCCTTAGGCTTCTGCTACGATTGGGATAGAGAGATCTCAACCTGTGATGAAGATTATTATCACTGGACACAGTGGATTTTTGAACAGCTTTATAAGAAAGGTCTTGCTTACGAGGCTCATACACCAATTAACTGGTGTCCTAGCTGTAAGACAGGTCTTGCAAATGAGGAAGTTAAGGAAGGTCACTGCGATCGCTGTGGTGCTAAGGTAGAAAAAAAGAATATTAGGCAGTGGATTCTAAAGATTACTGCTTATGCTGATAAGCTCCTCGAGGGTCTTGATGAACTTGACTGGCCAGAGAGCGTAAAGACAATGCAACGCAACTGGATTGGTAGAAGTGAGGGTGCAGCAGTATTCTTCCAGCTCGAAAAGTTCGATGAGAAGCTCGAAGTATATACTACTCGCTGTGATACTCTCTTTGGTGCAACATATATGGTTATCGCACCAGAGCATCCACTTGTTCAAAAGCTAACAACACCTGAGCAGAAAGCAGCAGTAGAGGCTTATCTTGATCAAGCTAAGCATAAATCAGATCTTGAAAGAACTGATCTTGCAAAGGATAAAACTGGTGTATTCTCAGGCTCCTATGCTATTAACCCAGTAAATGGAAATAAGATTCCAATTTGGATTGCTGACTATGTTCTTATCAGCTATGGTACAGGTGCTATCATGGCAGTACCTGCTCATGATGATAGAGACTGGGAGTTTGCAAAGAAATTTAATCTTCCAATTATTGAGGTTCTTAAGAGTAAGGTTGATGTTCAGGAGCAAGCTTGGACCGAGGATGGTGAGCACGTAAACTCACAGTGGCTTGACGGCTTAAATAAGCAGGATGCAATTGCAAAGATGCTTGAATTCCTCGAAAAGAATGGTTATGGCCATAAGGCAGTTAACTATAAGCTTCGTGACTGGGTATTCTCACGTCAGAGATATTGGGGTGAACCAATTCCTCTAATCCACTGTCCAGATTGTGGTACAGTATTAGTTCCAGAGGAAGAGCTTCCTCTTACCCTTCCACAGGTTGATAAATATGAACCATCAGGAACAGGTGAATCACCACTTGTTAATGTTGAATCATGGGTTAATTGTAGATGTCCAAAGTGCGGAAAGCCTGCAAAGAGAGAGACTAATACAATGCCTCAGTGGGCTGGTTCTTGCTGGTACTATCTACGATATATCG
Organism: Bullifex porci; assembly: GCF_009695635.1. Classification (GTDB taxonomy): domain Bacteria; phylum Spirochaetota; class Spirochaetia; order Sphaerochaetales; family Sphaerochaetaceae; genus Bullifex; species Bullifex porci. Next base: position 65,777 of record NZ_VUNN01000008.1, on the reverse strand, counting down.
ACCCAAATAACGATAAGAGATTCATCGACCCAGAGAAAGAAAAGTATTGGATGCCAGTTGACCTCTACATCGGTGGTGCTGAGCATGCTGTACTCCACCTTCTCTATTCAAGATTCTGGCACAAGGTTCTATATGATCTTGGTCTTGTTACAACAAAGGAACCATTCCAGCGCCTTGTAAACCAGGGTATGATTACTTCCTTTGCTTATCAGAAGCCTAATAAGTCATTAGTTCCTACAGATATGGTTGAGGAAAGAGATGGTAAGTACTTCGATAAGGAAACAGGTGAAGAGCTTACACAAGTAATTGCAAAGATGTCTAAGTCACTTAAGAACGTTATCAACCCAGATGACTTCATCCGTGACTATGGTGCTGACTCAGTTAGAATGTATGAGATGTTCATGGGTCCTCTTACAGAGTCAAAGCCTTGGGCAACTCAAGGCTTTATCGGTGTATATCGTTTCCTTGATAGAGTATGGAGAATTTCAACAGAAAAGAAGATTGAGGATATTGAAATACCATTAGACCTTAATAAGTCTCTACATAAGACTATTAAAAAGGTTACAGATGATACTGCTACCCTTAACTTCAATACTGCAATTAGCCAGATGATGGTACTTGTAAATGAGATTAACCGTCTTGAGGTTGTTCCAAAGAAGGTACTTGAGACTCTAGCACTTCTCTTAAGCCCATATACTCCACATCTAGCTGAGGAGCTTTGGTCAATGCTTGGTCATGAACCATCAATTGCTAATGTTGAGTGGCCAAAATATGATGAGGCACTTTGCGTTGAGGATACTATGGAAATGGTTGTCCAAATCAATGGTAAGCTCAGAAGTAGAATTATGATGAGCAAGAGTGCAACTAAGGAAGAGATGCTTGCAGCTGCTAAGGCAGATGAAAAAACTAAGGGCTGGTTGGAAGGAAAGCAGCTTATTAAAGAGATTGCAATTCCTGGAAAGCTAGTTAACTTCGTAATTAAATAATTAAATGGCCTGCTGAAAAGCAGGCTATTACTTTAATAGGGCTAAGCCACCCATACTTGTTTCACGATATAAGCTAGGGAGCGCTTGGCCTGTTTCCATCATTACCTCAATAACTCCATCAAAGGAAACCTTATGTCGCCCATCACTCATTAATGCAAATACAGCATGGTCTAAGGAACGCATTGCAGCCATAGCATTACGTTCAATACATGGAATTTGAACTAACCCCTTCATTGGGTCACAGGTAAGCCCTAAATGGTGCTCAAGTCCCATCTCAGCCGCATACTCAATTTGGAATACAGAGCCACCTAATAGCTGAGCAGCAGCGCCACCTGCCATTGCACACGCAACACCAACCTCACCTTGACACCCTACCTCAGCTCCTGATATCGAGCCATTTTGCTTAACAATATTACCAATTAATCCTGCAGTTAAAAGTGCTCTTATGATTCTATCATCACCAAGATCATATTGCTTTTTCATATAGTAAAGTACACTTGGAAGTACTCCACAGCTTCCACAGGTAGGTGCTGTTACTATTTGTCCACCTCCTGCATTTTCCTCACTAACAGCTAATGCATATGCTAAAGGAAGAGAGGTTCCTCCAAGAGGACCTGCAAAGTCTCTTGCCTTCGTATAGCATGCAGCAGCCTTACGCTGAAGCTTTAATCCACCAGGGAGAACTCCTTCATTATTTATTCCCCTCAAAATTGCATCCTGCATGACTATCCAAACCTGTTTAATGTAGTCGATGATATCAGGTCCCTCGCACTCTATAGCAACCTCCCACATTTGCATGCCTTCATCACTACAGTACTTCAATAGGTTGGCCATAGAGCCACACTTTTCCTTTGGATAAATATCAGTAGGACCCTCTTCTATAGCTCCCTCCTCAACGATTTTGCCACCACCGACAGAGTAATAGGTTTTTTCTAACACTATTTCCTTATTCTCATTAAACCCCTTTAAGGTTAAAGCATTTGGGTGAAAAGGCTTAAAGATATCAGGAAACCACAATATATTTACACTCTTTGAATGCTTTTCAAAGACCTGTCTAATAGCTTTATCTGTTAAGTGTCCTTTACCAGTAGCAGCGAGAGAGCCATAAAGCTCTGCTTGATATGAGTCACAATTAGGGCATATTGAAAGAAACTTTTCTGTAGCAGCCCTAGGGCCCATTGTATGAGATGAGGATGGACCATATCCAATCCTAAATAATTCTCTTAAAGATTCCATATTTCATATGATACATTATTACAATTTATCACTTCAATTGTTTATAATAAGGGTATGAAAAAGTTACTTCTATTTATTTTAATATTATTCATTTCTATTTCTTCACTATTAGCTACTTCCTTTCTTGATTATAGTGATGCAAAATCATGGATTCCTGAATCTTTATGCATTGGTATGGGAAATGATAAGTGGGCCATAGGTACTATTTCATATAATATGGATGACCAATTAACTTTTTCTGAACATTTTTATTTAGAAGCTCCCGCTTGGACTATGAATGTTAACCTACTTAGCATTACAAACAGAGGCTGGATGGAAGGCTGGTCTGCTAAGGATGTTACTAAGGTTGGTAGTGGAGAAAGAATAGATGGTAGATATGATGTTTCACAAATATTACTAGGTCTACCATTAAATATAGTAAATACAAAAGGCTTTTACCTATATACAAAGCCAGAATTTGGATTATCAATAATAGGTAACCAGCACTATGACGTTTTACAAAATACACTACATAAAATAATAAAAGCTGCACCTTTGGAAGTAGACTATGAGATAGATAATAATATTGTAAAATCTACATTAAATTTATATCTAGAAGCAGGTGGAGTTATTGCAAATATAAAAAGTGCAGCTTTAGTTTTAGCTCTTCGAACAGATTTATTAAATACAATTGATTTCTCATCAAAACAGATAATCTATGGCTCTGTTGGGCTTATTCGTGATAATTTAGATATATTAACACTTAGCTTAGGATATTCTTTTGTACAGTCATATAGTGGCTTTAAGACACAAGAGGTTTATCATGATTACTTAAGGGGACCTATATTATCACTTTCAATTAACTCTGGCTTAATTAGAATTGATTACACAGCACGATTACAAACAGGCTTTGGTTTTGGAGTTATAAGTGTCGATGTATTATCATTATTTAAAAAACCAACCTGGGAGAACAGTGATATCTTCCTAAATTTAGGAACATCATCACAGCTTAATTGTACATTCTATAATATCAAGCTTGGTATACCTATCTTAGATACTCGTTTCTCTGCAATTCTTTCTACTAGATTCCTATCAGGAAACCCTTCGTTTAAAGGATGGGAAACAGAGATGGATCCAAAAGAATGGCCAAGATTTAAAAGATCTTATTCTGCACTTTTACTTGGAACAAGATATGAGTTTGATAATAAAGAAGCGATAGTAACACCATATTCAGAGATAACAATTGGCTTAATGACTTGGGAGGTAAGAACTCTTAATAATATGCTAGACCCAATTGAAAATGAAGAGAAGGTGCACTCTATCGTTAACCCAAAATTACTTTCCTTTGCCGCTGATTTAGAGATAGGATAAAAGTTTATTCCAAGTGGTGCATTAAAAACAGCAAATTCAGAGTTTATGTTCTCTATTTTCTCTGGATTTACATTTATCCACAACTCAAAAAAGGTTGCTACATACCTATACGACACAACTGAGGATAGTGAAAAGATTGGTGCTATCATTCCAAGATGGGGATTTGGTATTGAAATTGGATTTGATTTAACATAATAGACATTATTAAACAATTTCATTAATCTTTTTCTCAATGAAAAGGTGTGTGTCAATTATATTTATACTTTGTATAATGTTATTCCCATTATGTGCAGTAAGTAAGCTATTGATTCCCAATAGTTTAGTTATTGGCATGGGAAATGATAAGTGGGATATTGGTTTATTATCGTATAATGCAGATGACCAATTAACCTTTTCAGAACACGTAAGATTAAGTGCTCCACTATGGAGCCTTAATTTAAATATGATGGCTATTTCTAATAGAGGCTGGCAGGACGGCTGGTTACCAGAAAACGAGCATGCCATAGGGGATGGTATTAAATTTGATGGGCGATATGATGTAACAGAAATATCCTTAACCCTATTTATGAATATAGTTAATAACGATAGCTTTTTCCTTAATTTGAAGCCTGAAGCAGGTATTTCTATTGTAGGAAACCAAGGTTATGAGAAAATACAAAATAACTTTCATAAGCTTCTACAAATTGCTACTGTCGAAATTCCATACGAAGCTACAGGAAATGAAATCAAGCTTCAATTAAGTAGTCAACTAGATGGAGGTATTAGATTACCTTTAAAGTCATATTTAGGCTTTGGCGCAAAAATACAATACATTCCTACCTTTTCATCCATTACTATGTTATATCTTTCTATAGGAAATTTAGAAAACTTTAAGCTCTCATTAAGCTATAGCTTTGTTACAGCGAAAAGTCAGTGGAAAACACAAGAAGTATATTATGAGCACCTAAAGGGTCCAGCCCTAGAGCTATCAATTGATTCTGGCTTTATGAAGCTAAGCTTTCATTCTAATTTACTAACTAATAATGGATATGGAATAGTAAGCTTTGATGTATTATCTCTCTTTGAGGAAGCATATTGGAAGAATAGTGATATATATCTTACCTTCAAGGAGTTTAAACAAATTAATTCCTATTTCTATGAAATAATGTTCTCTTATCCTATAGATAAAGCAAGTATATCATTATCAATAAGATATTTATCTGATAATCAATCTTTTGTTTCTATAGAACAAAAGCAGGATACAAACTATAAGGAAAGATATAGAAAATCTTTCCCTAGTATATTTGTTGGATATGACTATAGCTTTGGAAATACTAATTTAATATTAACACCATATATTAATTTAAAGGGTGGAATAATGCTTTGGCAGGTAATAATCCAAAGGAATATGCTAGTAAATAATAATATACAAAAAGAAGTATATCCTATGATTTACTCCCTAGCTTTAGATTTAGAATTAGGTCTTAAGCTATTTAATCAATACGCAGTAAGAACAAAGAATACAGAAGCAAAGCTTATTATCTTTGCTGGCTTAACATTAATTCATAACCCTTCTGAGGTTAAAGCTTACCTAGAGGATCTTACAGATAATAGCGAAAGGATTAATTACCTTCTACCTAGAATTGGTTTTGGTGTTGAAATAGGCTTTGATTTATAGCCTTCATATTATTGGCTTATAGCTTCTAATATCATAGCTTCCATCACTATTTACTCTGATAGATATATAAATTAGAGATGAACAGTTTAAAAAGCGATATAGTCCTGGATATAGCTCTATTGTTGCAGTACTGTCACCATCACTAATTTCAAATACTGGTAAATCATCATATTCAGGGATATAGTACCCCTTTGGAATAGCTTCTATATTAACCTTATATTTCTTTACCTTATAATTTTTAGGATTAGAGTAATCACCATTTAATAAATCAACGAGGAAGGCCTCTTCATCAAAGTAGCTTCCTAGCTCAGATACTAGCTTTGTATAATTTAAATTAGCAACTAGTTTAGGATTGTACTCTAAAGCCTCTAATAGTGTTGCAGCAAGTCTTCCCTCACTATTATGTAGATATATATTTGTATCATCACCAGGAGTATATCCTCCCCCTAGAGGGGAGAGCATATCTAAAGGATAAGCAACAAATATAGCTGTCCTTCCAAGCTTTATTTCAATATCAAATCGAGTATTAGTAGAAAAAACTGTCTTTTTCTTTACCTCTTCTCCATCGAAATACTTTAGTGTTAGCCACATTGGCTTTTGTGTTTGATATTCCCAATAGTGGCTCTCTAAAATAGAGACATTTACGCTATGGCTTTGGTCCATAGAACAAGAAAATAATAAAAATAAAATAGATAAAAAAATCACTCTCTTCATATTAATAATACAAATTTTTAATTAAAAAATATAAAGAGAGTGATTATGTCTTAGTGAGCGCTCTTAAATGTACCAAGAACTCTGAATGATGTAGTCTTTTCCTTTAATAGCTTAATTGTATTTTTAAACTCCTCTTCATCCTTCATCTCTACCTCTACAAAGAAGGAATACTCCCATGGTTTTCCTGGAATTGGGCGTGATTCAAGCTTCTTCATATTTAAGCCATGGTCAGATAGGATTTTAAGAACCTTAAATAAGGAACCAGATTCATTTGAAACACTGAAAAGAATAGATGCAACATTTGATGCAAAGCATGATTTAAATTCCTCTGAATTTTCTTCACGAGAAAGAATATAGAACCTTGTATAGTTCTTTGGATTAGTCTCAATTCCTTCCCTTAGTATTTCCATCTTATTGTATGCTGCAGCAGGTGCACCAGCAATTGCTGCAAGTGATTTATCACCTGTTTGCTTGATATAGGAAACAGAACCCGCAGTATCAAAGAAAGGAACCTGCTCTGCATTTGGAAGCTCCTTCTCCAAGAATTCACGACACTGTGCTAATCCCTGTGGGTGTGATAGAACCTTCTTGATATCTGAAAGCTGAGTACCTGGGTTTACAATTAGATTATGAATAACTCTAATTTGCTGCTCTCCAACAACTGTTAAAGCAGGGTAACAGCCAAGTAAATCAATGTTCTCTAATATAGTACCACCTAAAGTATTTTCAATTGGGAGTACTGCATAACGTACCTTTCCAGAATTAACTGCATCAAAGGTATCCTTGAAGCTCTTACAAGGTAATACCTTTACATCCTCATCAAAGGTACGTCTAATAGCTAATTCACTAAATGCACCACGTTCACCCTGGAATGCAATTACGTTGTCACCTTGTGTTGTTTCACAAGCACTTTCATCTGTTATTGATGAAGGAATAATTCTTGGTGATGTTTCTAGAGATTTACCAACTACTGGGCAAAGGGCCTGAACATCTCTAACGAGCTTCTCAAACTGTGATGGATATAGCGATTGAGGGCCATCTGAAAGAGCCTTTTCAGGATGGTTATGAACCTCTACCATAAGGCCAGAAGCTCCAGCAGCAACTAAAGCAAGAGCCATTGGGGAAACCATGTCTCTAATACCTGTTGCATGAGAAGGATCTCCAATTACAGGAAGGTGTGTTAGCTTTTGTACAACTGGAATTGCTGAGCAATCGAGAGTATTTCTAGTAGCTCGTTCAAAGGTTCTAATACCTCTCTCACATAATACTACTTGGTCTGTACCATTTGCCATTAAATACTCTGCAGCCATCAACCACTCTTCTATTGTTGCACTCATACCACGCTTAAGTAATACTGGCATTCCAGTTTTACCTACTTCCTTTAATAGCTCGAAGTTTTGCATGTTTCTTGCGCCGATTTGGAACATATCGATGTAGTTTTTCATCATCTCTACATCGCGAGGTGAAACTACCTCTGTTGTAACAGGCATACCGTATTTATCACCTGCTTCACGAAGATATTTAAGACCTTCCTCTCCAAGGCCCTGGAAGGAATAAGGACTTGTTCTAGGTTTAAATGCACCACCACGTAGGATTACAGCTCCAGCCTCTCTTACACTTGCAGCAATTTCCATTATTTGAGAACGACATTCACAAGCGCATGGACCAGCTATAAGCGCTACTCTATTACCACCTATTTTTACATTTCCAACCTTTACTATAGTGTCTTCAGCTTTTAATTCTCTTGAAGCAAGCTTATAAGGCTTTGAAATAGGAACTACAGAAGCAACCCCAGGGAGTAATTCAACCTCTCTAGGATCAATATGTGCCATTCCTACAGCACCGAGTACTGTATCCTGCTCACCTTTAATCTCTTTGACTAAAAATCCTCTATCAGACAAGAAGGATTTAACTTTATTCTTATCCTGTAAATCTATACCTTGTTTTAATACTACAATCATAATCAACTATGCTAGTGATATTTTATCTAATGGTCAACAAAGATGAAATGAGCTATCATGTTTTTATGATTTCCTCTTTTCCCCTCGATAGTAAGCTAAAAATTAATGAGCTTTCTAGAATATTTGATAGTAAAAGCGAAAGCTATAAGCTTTTTTGGTTTGGGGCTTTACTTTCAAAGATTAGAGAGGATAAAAGAGAGCTTACATTCAATGAGCTAGTAGATGATATGATTGCAACTGCTTGGTACATGGTTAGTGAATTTCATCTTAATCTAGGTCCAAGTGACACAATGGAAAAATTTATTCTAGCGCTTCAGGACTCTACTACATTAAAGCCTACAGAAGAGAAAGGTAGTATTATTTCATTTCTTAATTCTAATCAATTTGACTTTATTGAAAAAACTAAAAAGGTATTAATCAACGAGGTTCCATATAGAATTTTAAGTACAATGGTCGATTTAAATAGCGATGATTGGAAAAAGGGCAGTAAAGCTAGAATTGAGATGATTAATAGAAATGATGGCCTAATTTACAAGTTTGGCCCATATAATGGGTTAAATACTAAGATTTACATCGATAATGATTGGGCAAAATATATAAAACAAAATAGTGTTTTCTTTGAAGGCTGGTACAAATATAATTTAATTGAGTACCTACAAAAGAGAAACCCAGCAGTACCTGGTATTCCTGATAAAATAGAACCACCAATAGAGAGAAAGCTTGTAGATATATCTAAATTCTGGAAGGAATGCTTATCATTTAAATCTATTAGAGAGATATATAGCAAAAAGACTCTTAATGCTAATGATATCTCTATAGACCACTTCATTCCTTGGTCATATACAGTAAGTGATGAGTTTTGGAATTTACATCCAACAACAAAGAAAATAAATAGCTCTAAAAGTAATAATTTACCAGATTGGAATATTTATTTTCCTCTACTTTGTGATTTACAGTACACCTCATATTTATTAATTCATAAGCATCCTAAGCTTATGGATGTATTTATGAATACATCAAAAAACCACTTTTCAAGCCTTGAGGTTAAAGAAAGATTGTATTTAAAAAAGGAGCATAATAAGCAAAGCTTTTCAAATGCTCTTGAGGAGGTACTAGGACCTCAATATTTAGCAGCCTCAAGCTGTGGATTTAAGAGATGGGAGTATAACTATGAATTTTGATGAAGCTTATTTTGATAGAATCTTTGCTTTATTTCAGGAGGCATTAAAAAAGAAGAAGAGAAATCTTCCATCTGTTTCTTTAATTGCTCTCAAGATGAATACTCCCTATACAGTTCTTATTTCGACACTAATATCACTAAGGACAAAGGATGATGTTACACTTGCTGCCTCTGAAAGATTATTCTCATTGGCAGATAATCCAGAGAAGATGCTTTCATTAAGTGATGAGGAGATAGAAAAGGCAATTTACCCTGCTGGCTTTTATAAGAGAAAGGCACAAAACATAAAAGAGATCTCAAAAACCTTAATAGAAAAATATGATGGTAAGGTGCCTTCAACACAGGAGGAGCTATTAGCACTTCCTGGTGTTGGAATTAAAACTGCTAATTTAACCTTAAATTTAGGCTTTAATATCGATGCAATTTGTGTTGATTGTCATGTACATCAAATAGCAAACCGTATTGGATGGATAGATACTAAAACCCCAGAGGAAAGTGTTGATGCTCTTGAAAGCATTATGCCAAGAAGGTTTTGGATACCTCTAAATGAGCTATTAGTTGCCTATGGACAAAATGTTTGTCTAAGCATCTCTCCTCTTTGTAGTGAGTGTCCAATATGTAAAGAATGTCCAAAGAAGGGTCTTAAATATTCTCGTTAAAATGGAAATAATTGAAAGCAGGAGTCTCATATGGGTGAGCTTTCTTCATTGCCTTTATTACGCTTTCAAAGACTTTATCATCACAGCTCATCTCTAGCTTATACTCATCAACCTCCTCTACATTTCCTTGTTCACCTAGATATGGGTTACTGCCATTAAGGGGACGAAACCTTCCTTTTCCCTTTGTAATCCAACAGCAGCTATCATAAAAACCAAAAGAACCACCTCCTGCTTCAAACATTGCATCTCTAACCTTTTCTAAAGCAGGTAATGGAATATAAACGGATATTTGATACATTCATTTCTCCTTTTTGATATCGTTTTTATCATCTCTATTATATAGCTTTTATAATGAACTATACTTTTATTGATGCTAGAATTTTTATTAGCTTAAGGGGAAAAACAATGAATAATGAACAAGCCTTCTTTCAGTATAGAGAGTGGGCAGAAGATATCTATAATGATTTAAAGAAAAAGCTTATTTCTTCTTTTCCTGTAGTAAATATAAGAGTGCAGAAAACTCAAATTACTTTCTCTAATACTCGAGTTTTTGGTTGTGTTTCTTTTTTAAAAGTAGTTAAGAAGAGTGAAACTAGGTCTCCTTATATAGTTTTGACATTAGGCCTTCCCTATGCTCTATCATCATTGAGAGTCAAGGCTATGACAGAGCCATATCCAGGGCGCTGGACAGTTCATATTCCAATCTTCGACTCTAAAGAAATTGCTAAAGAGCTTCTTTCTTGGATAAAAGAAGCATATTTATTTGCTGAAAGTAAGTAACTCAATTTCTATCCCTTTCAGAGGCGGTAAATAGAATATAACCGGAAATTTGGTACATTCATTCTTACTTTTTTGCTATCCTTAATATCATGATAAAAATGACAGTTTTTTTGGGTAATCCCACTAAGGAATATGCAAAGACTAGACATAATGCTGGTTTTATTGCTGCAGATACACTTTTTCCTAATTTAAGTTGGCAAGTAAAGTTTCATAGTGCTTATGCAAAAGAAGGTAGCATGATTTACTTAAAGCCAATGACCTATATGAATCTTTCTGGTACTGCAGTTAGTGAAGCTGCCTCATTTTTTAAGATTAAAAGTGATGAAATTTTAATTGTACACGATGATCTTGAGCTTCCTTTAGGGTGTGCTAAATACCAACAGGGAGGTGGATTACAGGGACATAATGGCCTTAGAGATATTAAACAGCGTTTAGGCAATGACAATTTTTATCGCTTTAGGATTGGTATTGGGAGACCTGTACATAAAGATGTCAGACTATATGTAACAAGTGATTTTACAAAGGACGAGGCTGTAATTTTAAGTCAATTATTAACAAAAGCAAAGGATACTTTTATCTTTCCTCCACTTTCTGCACAAACAATAAATATTTAATAATTATACCCAATTAATATATTTTCTGATATTATAAAATTATCTAGGAAACAAGGGGTGTTATTGCATGCTACAACATGATTTTCGTATCTCAAAGCAGATAAGAGAAAAGCTTGATATTAAGAAATCTGTATTTGTTACAGAGTTTGATTTACAGCGTATATATAACGAAGCGAATGATATTGCCTTTAAATATAATGAGTTAGTAAAGAAAACTAATGAGGGTGAGTTTATAAGTGCAGGTAAATTGCACACAGTTGCAGTTCTTCATCTTTTATATCAAAGTGTATTAAGCACTTATCTTAAAGAGAATAATCCTGATTTATTCTCAAGAGCTCTTCCATTAGTTGTTGATGATTCAGCGATGAAGGATGTCATTATTTACTATAGAGACAATTTCCCTTCTCCTCTCCTAAAATCTATTGAGCCAGATAGTGTTTATGAGCTTGAAGAGGATTTAAGAGGCTTCTTTATACACCAAATTATGCTTCAAAACCCTGCTTTAACAAAAGCAGCAAAACCTTTTGTTGCTCCAGATGGAATTACATTCCCAATGGGATACAAAAGCTTACAATCTATTTTAGGTAGCTATTCTAAGGGAAAAATGATTTCAGGTTTTGACGAGGATGATATTTTTGAATTCTTAACTCGTCCAGGAAGATTATTCCCAAATAGCTTATCTGAGCAGCTTAAGTTTATTTTAAGAGAGTGGAGCTTTATTCTTCCAGAGGAGCTTAAGCTATTACTGCAATCAGGACTTGATTTTATTGCTCAGGAAGAGAAGGACCATGGTACCTTTAATGGTGGTGGCGGTCCAGCACCTGTTATGGAGGTTCCTGATTACTCCGGTTTAAATAACGAATATGAAGCCTTCAGTGCCGATACAAACTGGATGCCTCGTGTTGTTATGATTGCAAAGTGTACTTTAGTTTGGTTAGACCAGCTTTCAAAGTGGTACCATAAGGATATTAGAACTCTTGATCAAATTCCTGATCATGAGCTTGACCTATTACAGGAAAGAGGCTTTACAGCTCTTTGGCTTATCGGACTTTGGGAAAGAAGTAGTGCGTCTAAGGAAATTAAGATTTTATGTGGTAACCCAGATGCTGATGCATCGGCTTACTCCTTAAAGGACTATGAAATTGCACAGAGTATCGGTGGCTGGAAGGCTTTAGAGAATTTAAGAGAAAGATGTAATGCAAGAGGTATTAGACTTGCTTCTGATATGGTTCCAAACCATACAGGTCTTGATAGTAATTGGATGTATGAGCACCCTGAATACTTCGTTTCTCAGGACTATTCTCCATTCCCATCATATACCTTTAATGGACCAGATCTTTCTACAAATCCTAATATCGAGATTAAGCTTGAGGATCACTATTATAATAGAACAGATGCAGCTGTAACCTTTAGAAGAAGAGATAAGAGAACTGGTGAAACTAAATATGTATTCCATGGAAATGATGGTACATCGATGCCTTGGAATGACACTGCACAGCTTGATTATCTCAATCCTATCACTCGTGAGGCTGTTATTCAGAAAATTTTACACGTTGCTCGCAACTTCCCTATCATCAGATTTGATGCTGCAATGACTCTTGCAAAACGTCATATTCAGCGTCTCTGGTACCCAAAGCCAGGAACAGGTGGTGATATCGCAGGAAGATTTATCTATGCAATGAGCGATGAGGAGTTTAACAGAAGAATTCCTCAGGAGTTCTGGAGAGAGGTTGTTGATAGAATAGCTCAAGAGGTTCCTGATACACTTCTACTTGCAGAGGCCTTCTGGATGCTCGAAGGATACTTTGTAAGAACTCTTGGTATGCACAGAGTATATAACTCAGCATTCATGAATATGCTTAAAAACCAAGAGAACCAGAAATATCGTTTAGCAATTAAGAATACTCTTGCTTATGAGCCAGAGATTCTAAAGCGCTATGTAAACTTCATGAATAACCCAGATGAAGAGACTGCTATTGCTCAATTTGGCGATGGAAATAGATACTTCAGTATTTGTACTATTCTTTCTACTCTTCCTGGTCTTCCAATGTTTGGTCATGGCCAAATTGAAGGCTTTAAGGAAAAGTATGGAATGGAGTATAAGAGAGCATACTGGAATGAGACACCAAATGATTGGATTATTTCAGAGCACTACAGAAAGATTTTCCCTCTTTTAAGAAGAAGATATCTATTTAGTGGTGTTGAGCACTTTAATATCTATGATGCTTATTCAAATTATGGTGTCGAGGAATCAATATTTGCATATGCAAATGGTGATAGAGAGGAAAGAAACCTTGTAATCGTTAACAACCAATTTGAGAGAGTAAGTGCAAATATTAAGGTATCAGCTCCTAAGCTTAAGAAGGGCTCAGATAAACGTACTGAGACTGTTACTCTTGCAGAGAACCTTGGCTTAACCTTCAGTGGTAGAAGATTTGTAATCTATGAAAACTTCTCAGATGGACTTACATACATTGTTCCTTCTATTAAGTTCTTTGAGGAGGGCTATAGCTTTACTATTGATGGATATGACTCTATTGTTCTATGGAATATTAGAGAGGTTGAGGATACAGATGGTTCATATGAGAAGCTTTGTAACTTCTTAAATGGTAGTGGTGTTCCAAATATCAATATCGCAGTTGCTCTATTTAGACTTAAGCCTATTTATAAGCTACTTGAAAGTTTTAGATCACCTGCATTCTTTAAGGGAATATCTCAAATCATCTTTGGTACTTCTACTGTTCAAAGTGAAAGAACTCTACTATTGATGATTGCAGAGACCTACACTCATCTCTATGGTGAAAGAGAAACCTTTGACGAAGCTTTACAAGCACAGTTATATCAGCTTCCTGTAGAAATTGAACCAGATGTAATGATTAAGCAGCTTGGTAACTTAGCAAAGGCTATGAAAGGAACAAAGGGTAAAAAGGCCTTTGAAGCATTTACTAAGATAGCTCCAGAGCTTCCAATGATTATTGCGACAGCTATAACTCTTAAGCCTTTTATTAATGAGGAAGAGGCTAAAGCAATCGATGCTCTAAGCGCATGTGATAGACTTCTAACTACCTATTTCTTTGAGGAAAAGAAGTCATCCTTAAAGCTTAATGACCAAGAGTTCCTACAGGTTGTTCACTTCGGCAGTCTATTTAACATTCTCGGTCATATAATGGCTAAGAGTAAGGATAAGAGTAATGTTGGTATGCTTAAGGCAATTCTGGATGATAAAGAAATTCGTACTGCTGTTAAGTGTAATGAATATCAAGGTGTAACATGGTACAACAAGGAACTCATGCAGAACCTAATAGTATTATCAGCACTATCTTATGTAACATTATATGGTTCAAAAGGTAAGTTTGTTGCAGATGAATATATTGCAGAGCTACTACAAAAGGAAAGTCTTGCAGAGTATAAGCTCAACAAACTTCTTAAAGACTAAATCATAAAAGCCCTCGTAAATTGACTTACGGGGGCTATTGGAGTAGGCTAAGGGTATGAAGACTTGGATAACTTATCTAGCTTCCATATTATTGGGGCTAGCGACAACACTTCTTTTGGGTGATAGCATATATATTAGCTCACTGATATCCACATTATCACAAATTGTGATGAACGTTGGGTTATTATTATTCATACCTCTAGTCTTAGTAGGTTTTTCATCAGGAGTAGCATCCTTAAGAAAGGATAACCTTGGGAGCAATAATCTAAAGGGAATTGTACTTTGGTCTGTTGTAACAGCATTAATTCTTCCTATATGTGCTACTTTGATATTTACACTATATCCAGTTGCATTTCCTGTAACCTCTACTGCAGGACAAGAGTCATTTTCTGATTCCTTATTAGTTTCAATGTTCTCATCTGCAGGTAATCAGCTACTAAGTGGAAATCCATTTTATACTTTAGCAACTGCTTCTAGCTTTATCCTTCCTATAGTAATTATTTCATGGATTTTAGGATATGCATTAAAGCCAAATGCAGATGTAATCAAACCTGCCTATAGTATTGTAAATTCATTTAGTGAGGTTATGTTTAGGCTCTCAAGAGCATATACAGTCCTTGGATATATTATTGTCTATATCGCATCAACACAGACATTTACAGCTCTATATCAAGAAAAGACTGTTTTTGTAGCTCCTAAATTTGTTGCTATATTTACCTCTATTACAGCTTTAACCTCTTTAATTATAATTCCAATAATTTATGCAATTATAACAAAAGGAAAAAGAAATCCTTATAAGGACACCTTCAGATCCTTATCTGCTATGTTTATGGCTTTAACTACATCTAATATCTTAGTTACAGCTCCAGTAATTGAATCTACTAGTAGACATAATAATGGTGTTCAAAAGAGAACAGCTGCAACAGCAACTCCTCTTTATACAATTATTTCAAGAGGTGGTACTGCTACAATTACAGCAATTAGTACATTATCAATACTAACAGCTGTCACAGGAAATTCTCTTGATATCAAGACATCTTTAATAGTAGCACTATTTAGTGCTCTTTCCTCCTTCGCAGCTTCTCTTGCTCCAGGATTTGAGGTTATGTTTACTTCTATTATTGTATTTAAGCTAGCAAATGTAACCTTATATGGTGCTGAAATGACTATTATGGGAATTCTTCCATTAATAAATGGTCTTGCACTTCTTTTAGATGCACAATTAGCAATGCTCGGAAATGTAGTAGCAGCAACCTTTATTAAGACAGATATTAAACCACCTTATAAGGATATTTTATAGTGACCTCAAATAGTAATACAAAAATAATATCGACTATTCAATTGTGTTCATCTATTTTAGTGGTCGTTATTTTAGGTTTAATGGGCTATGCACTATACAATGCAGGGGATTACTTATTTATATATTTAGAAATATTACCTAAATTAGTATTAGTACTCTCTGCGTTGGTTCCTTCTATTGTACTTAGAGTTAGACATCAATCAGAGGCTGTTGAAGGCTCACTCATACCATTGTTTCTACTATTTATTACACTAGAAACCTTCACAATACTTCCAGCCTTTTATGATTATTATGGCATCTATATTGTAAGCTACTATTTAAGCAGTACATTAACTAGAGGCTTTATGCTTTCTGCTGCAATGTCATTGCTTTTTGGTTCAATATTAAATTTACAAAGTGATTCAATTTCAAGGATAAATATCTATGTATTTATCTCTATTGTAGCTTCCTTTATTGTATCCTTTATAATCCCAGTTGATGAGCTAAATCCAAATAAAAACTATCATAATATTTTCTTTACAATAACACTGCTTATATTAATTTTATTAGCAAATGCTACATATCTATTAGCCTTTTTAAAGACAAGAGAGCTATATAAAATTAAACGTTTCTTAACATGCTTCTTTTTATCTATTGGACAGTTTTTAATTCTTCTATCAAATAACTATGCAATAACTAATATTTTTGGAATGATATTCTGTATTACAGGAGCTATCATGCTCTGTATTGTAAGCCCAGATGGATATTAAAAAAATAAGGGGTCAAGGACCCCTTATTCTTTCGCTACATCAACCCAAGAAGCATTTGGTAGTAATTCCTCTATTTCCTTAATAGTTAGCTCAATAGCACTATTACTACTTCCTACAGCAGGGAATACTGTCTCAAAGCGTTTTAATGATTCATCAAGATAAATTGATACATTTTCATTAATACCAAATGGACAAACACCTCCTGGAGCGTGACCAATTAATTCAACACTTGATTCATAGGATAGCATATGAGCCTTTTCATGGAAGACTTGCTTATACTTTTTATTGTCTACCCTAACATCACCTGCCATAACTATCAAGATAGGAGTATCCTTAACTATAAAGCCTAAGGTCTTTGCGATTCTACACTCTTGGGTATTTAGTGCTTTAGCTGCCAACTCAACGGTAGCTGTAGAGACTTCAAAGGTAATTACTTTGTCTCCAAAGCCTCTATCTGATAGATATTTTTTTGCGCTTTCAAATGACATGCTGTACCTCAAAAAAAACGGCACGCTATGTGCCGTTCTATTAAATTATTACCCTATTAGTTTAATGTAATTACAGAAGGATCGTAATCTTCTGGTGCATCATAGCCAAGTAGGTTCATAAGTGTTGCAGGAATTGAAGAAATACCTAAGCCACTCTTTAACTCCTTACTATACTCACCGTTATATGCTGAATCACAAATGATACATGGAACTGGATTGAGTGAGTGAGAGGTCTTACTCTTTGGCTCTCCATCCTTCTTAAGCTTTAAGGAACCATCCTTACCATGCTCATACATATCATCTGCATTACCATGGTCAGCTGTTACAACCATTACACCACCAGCTTTCTTTATTGCATCCCAAATTCTTCCAATTTGAAGATCCATAGCTTCCATTGAGCATACTACTGCTTCAAAAACACCTGTGTGTCCAACCATATCACCATTAGGGAAGTTGAGCTTGATAAGATCCCACTTACCGCTTTCAACCTCTTTGATAACTCTATCAGCAATTTCTGCACACTTCATCCAAGGTCTTTCTTCAAAAGG
Source organism: Bullifex porci (assembly GCF_009695635.1). Classification (GTDB taxonomy): domain Bacteria; phylum Spirochaetota; class Spirochaetia; order Sphaerochaetales; family Sphaerochaetaceae; genus Bullifex; species Bullifex porci. The sequence goes on along the minus strand of NZ_VUNN01000008.1, from coordinate 48,119 downwards.
AACGATATCAGAAGGAATTTCAACATACTCTTCTAACTCTTCATTAAACTTACCAGTCTTATTACCGTTGAAGAAATATGTAACGTGACCGAACTTCTGAGTTTCTGAGATAGAGAACTGCTTTAGACCTGTAGCACAGAGATACTCTGCCATAGTTCTATCAATTGATGGAGGAGAAACTAAGTACTGTGCAGGAACATGTAAGTCTCCATCGTATTCCATCATACCTGCATATTCTACATTTGGCTTTCTCTTTCTATCGAACTCTTTTAAATCCTCTGCTTCAAAAGCCTTTGTGATTTCTAGGGCTCTATCACCACGGAAGTTAAATAGAATTACAGAGTCGTTATCCTCGATTGTTCCAACTGGCTTACCGTCCTTTGCAATAACAAATGGAGGTAAATCCTGGTCAATAGCGCCTGTTTCAGCTCTAAGAGTTTCAATTGCTTCATGTGCAGATGCAAATTGTCTACCTTCTCCAAGAACGTGTGTTTCCCAGCCCTTTCTAACCATATCCCAGTTAGCATTGTAGCGGTCCATTGTAATTACCATTCTTCCGCCACCTGAAGCAATTTGAGCATCAAAGGATGCATCGTTTAAGCTCTCAAGATACTCAACAAAAGGATCAAAATACTCTAATGCTGACATTTCACCAACATCTCTACCATCTAATAGTGCGTGTATTCTTACCTTCTTAACACCCTCTTGCTTAGCTTCCTTTACCATTGCCTTAAGGTGATCAATGTGGGAGTGGACATTACCATCTGATAACAAACCGATAAAATGGAGTGTTGATGAGTTCTTCTTGCAGTTTTCAATAAGCTTAACCCATGTAGCACCCTTAAACATATCTCCTGATTTAATTGAGTTACTTACAAGAGCTGCACCCTGTGCGAAAACTCTACCACAACCCATTGCATTGTGACCAACCTCACTGTTACCCATATCTGCATCTGATGGTAGTCCTACAGCAAGGCCATGAGCCTTAAGCTTTGTCCATGGATAGTCTTTATATAATCCATCTAAGCTCTTTGTCATTGCACGAGCAACAGCATCACCATCTGAATATTTACCGAAACCTACGCCATCCATGATGACTAATACGACAGGACCCTTTCTTGTAATCTTGCCATTTTTCTTTAATGCTTCAACCATTTGACTTTCCTTTTATTTACTTTATTCTATATATTTATCTATTCTCTCTCAAGTGGAGAAGTAGCACTTTCAAGATAAGCTTTAGCACTCTCATCTACAAGGCCAATTAATTCCTCTTTTATCCACTGATGATAAGCATTGATCTGCTGGATCTCACTATCATCAAGATACTTTAAATCAATTAGCTTTTTCTCATAAGGAACCATTGTTAATACCTCAAAGGCTAGGAATTGACCAAACTCTGTTTCAATATAATCATCAACAGCTATAAGGTTTTCAATTCTAATTCCGTGTCTTCCTTCCTTATATATACCTGGTTCATCAGAAACTATCATACCCTTTTCTAGAGCAACATCGATTGGCTTTCCAGAAATATTCATTGGACCCTCATGGACATTTAAGTTAAAGCCTACTCCATGACCGGTTCCATGGTAGAATGTCATACCTGCCTGCCACATATATTGCTTAGCAAGAACATCTAGCTGATAGCCCTTTGTACCCTTATAAAAGATCTGTCTTGCAAGAGCAAGGTGTCCCTTTAAAACAAGAGTATAATCCTTCTTTTGTTCAGCTGTAGGAGTACCGAAGCAAAGAGTTCTTGTTATATCTGTCATACCATAGTAGAACTGTGAGCCTGTATCTAGAACTAATAAGCCATCACTATCAATCTTCTTTGAAGACTCAGGAGTTGCACTATAGTGACACATAGCACCATGCTCTTTAAAGCCAGAGATAGGATTAAAGGATGGTCCTAGATAGCCTTCAAGACGTTCTCTTTCCTTTTCAAGTAATGTTGAAACTGCAATCTCATCTAAAGATCCATCTGGAGTTGTATTTAGCTTTGATAAGAAATTAATAAATGCAACACCATCCATTAAGTGGCTTCTTCTCATACCTCTAAGCTCTATTTCATTTTTCTTTGCCTTTAGATCTGTTGTGATATCACGGCCTTTAATAGATTCTTCCTTATCTAAAAGAGATGAGAATGCCATATTAACTCTTTCAGGGTTATAATATGAAACACCGCTAATTAAATCCTTTAAATCTGTATATGCACTTTCATATGGCTTAATAATGAAATCCTTCTCACAAATGGCTCTTACTTCATCTGTAAATCTTGAAGGAGAGGTAAAGAGATAAGCCTTATCCATAGAAATGTAAGCAAATGCCATAAATACAGGATTACACTTAATATCATCACCTCTTAGGTTTGTGAGCCATGCAATATCATCAATTGATGAAATAAATGTATTATCTGCACCTCTTTTCTTTAATTCCTCACGAACCTTTTTAAGCTTATCACAGCTATCAAGTCCACAATATCCAAGAGGAACACTTCTTAGTGTTGAGTTAGGAATTGCTGGTCTATCATCCCAAATTTTATCTAAGAGATCTTCACTTGCAACAAAGCTAATACCCTTCTTTGCAAATCTTTTCTTTAATGTATTGAAGGATTCAATATTAATGCCACACTCCTCTGTTGCGACACAGGAGCCATTAGCCATATTATCCTCAATATATTTATAAGCATCAGGATTATCATCAATATCAAGCTTAATCATTCTAAAGCAGGTTCCCTTGATCTCTGCTGCTGCTTGAATAAAGTATCTTGAATCTACCCACAAAATAGCCTCTGTCTTTGTAACTAAAACAGTACCTGCAGAGCCTGTAAAACCACTAATAAAAGCTCTTGTTCTCCAACGAGGAGCTACATATTCACTCATGTGAGGATCTGTGCCTGTGACAAGGTAGGCATCATATCCTTTCTCTTCCATCAATGCTCTTAATGCTTTAACTTTCTCATCGATGCTTAACATTTTCTTTTCTCCTATTAACAATAAAGAACACAATGATAGCAAAAGCCATCATTAAGAGGCAGAAAATCTGTCCCTTCGAGATATTTAAAAACGACTGGAAAATCGCAATGTTATCACTTTGCTTTCCCAGTGCAATAACATATCCAATATTACTATCTGGCTGTCTCATATACTCTATAAAGAATCTGAAAAAGCCATATCCAAACAAATAGAATGATAGCATAGAACCTGGTTTTAGCCCTCTTTTCTTGATCAAAGGACGACAAATAAACCATAATATAAGCCAAAGTACTATACCTTCGAATAATGCCTCATATAGCTGTGATGGGTGTCGTGGAAGATTTACATATTCACCTAAGGTATATGTAATGCCACACTTATCGCAAAGCTCTCTTACCCATTCATAGTTAGTTGAAAATCTCTCTGCACCAGGGAAAATCATACCCATAGGTGATGTTGTTACTCTTCCATAAAGCTCTGCATTAATAAAGTTTCCAAGGCGACCAAAGGTATAACCTAGAGGAATACCAGCACATGCTGTATCTGCAAGTAAAAAGAAGTTTTTCTTCTTCTTTTTTGCAAACCATATTCCACCAAGGATTGCGCCAACAACACCACCATGGTAGCTCATTCCAGGAAGACCAACAAAGGATCCATTTTCAAATGGCCAGAATATCAGCCATGGATGTGTTAAATAGTATTTTGCATCGCTATAAAATAGTACAGAAAATAGATGAGCAAATATCAATAGCAGGATAATACAGTACATAAATAGAGAGTCTGTATCATCATTTGATAACACTAATAATCCATCATGCTTTACTTGATATTTAAATAGTAAATATGCAATAGCAAAAGCAACGATATACATTAAGGCATACCACCTTATAGGCAAAAAGGAAAATATCTCAGGTCTTATCCAAGTGGGATAATTTACGTAGCAAAACATAAGAAAAGTGTAGTTATCAAAAGATAATCAGTCAATCGAGAAAGGAGACTTTAATTATTAACATATTTTATTTACAATATTTATTATGCTAAAAAAGACTTTATTATCACTTATTATAATATTAATATCTGCTACTCTACTATTTGCAGGTGCTAGCAATGAGAGCACTAGCAAATCATCAAGTTATTCTTCACCTCTAGCTCAGGTTCAAGTAACAAATATTTCAGAAACTCTGCTAGGATTAAATACTCTTTATCAATATTTAAATCAAAACTTTCTTTATGACATAGATATCGATAAGGTGGAAGAGGAACTTACTAAGGCTCTTTTTAAAGCACTTAATGACCCTTACTCTGAATATATAACCGAAGAGGAAAGCGAGGAGTTTACAGAGGATATTACAGGAACCTATGTTGGAATTGGAACCTATCTAACTAAATACTCCCCTTCATATATTGATTGGGATAAAAAAGAAACCTATATGGTTGAAATCATTGCACCATTTCCAGGTGGTCCTGCAGATCGTGCGGGTATTCGTTCTGGAGACTTAATTTCTCATGTAAATGGTGAAACTGTATATGATTTAACCGCTACTGAGGCATCAAAATTAATTAGAGGTAAAAAAGGAGAGCCAATTACCTTAACAATTAATAGAGGTAATGCTGTATTTGATGTCACTCTATATCCTGAAGAAGTAACAACACCTAATACAACATCATTAATTATTGATAAAACTAATATTGGTTATATAAGTATTTCTACCTTTACTCAGAAAACTCATGAATTATTTAGTGAGGATTTAAGAAACCTAATGAATAATAATATTAAGGGGCTAATCATAGATTTAAGAAATAATGGTGGCGGTATTGTTGACTCAGCTACTATGATAGCTAATTTCTTCCTTCCAGATGGAGCGACAATTATGTCAATTCAGCATAAGGAGGGCTCTGGTAAGCAAAACTACTCTGCAATTGCATCAAATGATACAAGAAAGGTATTAAACATCCCTATAGTTATTTTAACAAATGGAGGAACAGCATCTGCAAGTGAAATATTAACTGCCGCTCTAAAGGATAATAATAGAGCTACAGTTATTGGCTCAAAGACATTTGGTAAGGGTATCGTTCAAGATTCTGCAATGTGGAAAAATGGATATATTAAATTTACAACAGCATATTACCTAACACCAAATGGAGATAATATCCACGAAAAGGGAATTGAGCCAGATATTCTAATTGAAGATCATGTATATACAGATGAAGAGATAAAGGCTTATTACAAGTTTATTGAAGATAATAGAGATGATATTAGTGCATATATTAAAGCTCATCCTGAATATACTAAAGAAAATATGGATAACTATGTAATGCTGCACTCTGATATTGATTTCCCTGAGCTTGCATTAAAACTGCTAATTAGAAATGAATATATTTACTCATTACCTTATTCTGAACGACCTAAGGTAGATACAATTTATGATAGTGCTCTTATTGAAGCTATAAGCTTCTTAGAGAAGGTAGAGTAAATGAGAATATTTATACTCGATAAAGCATATTCAGGAGAAAAGGATTATATCCTACGAAAAAGAGAAAAGGATTACCTAATTAAGGTATTACGTCTTAAAATTGGTGATGTTTTCACTTGTAGGGACACTAAAGATAATTATTATAGTGCAACTATAGTATCTGAAGATATGTTAACTATTTCTCCCTGCGAGGATATAGAAGCAACTCTACTTGATCATTTTTCTTCCTATCGTGAAAAGCTTCCACCAATTCGAGTTTACCAGGCTATATGTAAGGGTAAAAAGAATGAACAAATTATTAGAATGCTAACTGAGGCAGGTGTAGAGGAGACTATTTTTATTACCTCTACCTTTTGCCAAGAGAAAACATTTAACGACCATGATAAGCAAAGACTATATGATATTCAAAGAGAAGCTGTACAGCAAAGTGGTTCAAAAACTAAAGTTAAACCTATAAGAACTATCGATATTAGTGAGGTTGTAAAGGATTCTCCATATAAGGTTCTCTTTTTGCATCAAAGCAGCCGAGGTGATACAATTTCACTTTCAAAGGCATTATCACTAATTGAGGAAAAGCAGGTTTCTATAATCATTGGTAGTGAGGGTGGTATCTCTGACGAGGAGTGCGAGGCTTTAGAAGGCTTAGGAGCTACTCCTGTTCTTCTATCAACCAATATATTAAGAGCAGAAACCGCTGGAATCTTTGCTGTTGGCGCTATAGAAACAATTTGGTCATAGATTTTTGATTATTTTTGTTATTTTTACTATTTTTTTTACTAATTCGAAAAATTTACTTGCTAGAATGTAAAAGTGATTTTATTCTGAAAATATATTCGGGGGGATTTTTTTAAAGTTTGGGAGCTCTTAAACATCATTCATAAAAAAAAAATTTAATAAAAAAGGATAAAAAAGATGGATGACTGTTTATTATTTTCTAATAATGTTCATTACAGAACAATCATTAACAAAGCATTACAGACAAACTGTAGATTTATTAAATCTCGTGAAAATATTCTCACCGAGATAAATAAATCTGCATTCGGAAGTATAATTGTTGTGGATATCGATTCAAGCGAATTATACACACAATTATTACCGGCACTATTTGATGACAAAGATAGAAAGATAGTTTTTCTTTGTTCACCTAAGATGATGAATAATTCTATCACTTTAAAGATTGGAAATTGCATACATCTTAGAAAGCCTTTTGCAGAGGGTGAATTTTTGAGCGCTATTAACTATCAACCTTCAAAAATAGTAAATAAGAAAAAGTATGATATTGATGATTACTTTATTGGTATCTCTGAAAATGCAATCCAAGTAAAGGAGCAGGCAAGAGCCTATGCTGCATCTGGCAAGCCTATCTTCATATGTGGAGAGACTGGTACAGGTAAAGAGATAATATCTCGTTACATAACAGGAGGAGAAGATAATGCAGTTTATGTAGATTGCGGTCTTCTAAACTCTACATTAAGTGAATCGGCTATTTTTGGTGCAAAGAAGGGATCATTTACTGGTGCTGACCACGATATTACTGGATATGTTGAGCATGCTGATGGTAAATACTTAGTTTTAGATGAAATTGAAAATCTTTCACAACCAACTCAATCTCAATTATTGAGATTTATTCAGGATGGTAAGTATAGAAAGATTGGTGATTATTCTTTCATTCAAAATCATTCTAATTGTAAGCTTATTACGATTTCTAATAAGTCACCAATTTCTTTGATACAAGAAGGAAAGCTAAGAGAAGACCTTTACCATAGAATTAGCTCTCACATAATTTATATCAAGCCATTAAGAGAGAGAAAGGAAGATATTCCTCTTTTAGTAAAATACTGGGAAGACAAACAGAACTATGAAAGGAATATCGATGATTATTCATTCTTTCTTGATAATCAATGGAATGGAAATGCAAGACAACTATTTAGTGTAGTAGATTATGTTCATTACATCTCTAGGAATAGTGATAAATTTATCTATGCTCTACCAGAGTACTTTTACTAATATAAAAACTACACTATAGATATGTAAGTATATTGCATACAATTTTGGGGATTACTATTTGAAAAAATAGTTTTCCCCATATCTAATTTCAACAATAACTAGTATTTAACTACTTTTGCACATCAAAAGTTTTACTTGTTGAAAACCTGTTGAAAACTCTGTTAAAAATTGGTCCTGTTGAAAACTTTTAAACAATATAAACAATGCAAAAATTATATAATTTTTGGGTATTTTTTATAACCTTCCATTTTAATTAATTCTTTACAATATATATTATTAACATTTATTTTAAAGCTGTATTAATAAACGAATAAATTTTGTTATTTTAATGTTTTCAACAACCTTTTCAACGCCTTTGTGGAAAACTTGTTGAAAACTTGTGGAAAACCTATATCTAGTGTTTTTTTATACTTAAAGCTCTAAGTAAAAGCAATGATCAAGTTTTTCCAATTTTTGATTTTTCAAACGGATAAATATATTCTAAATGGAATTAATTTGATTTTATTCTTCTCGTTTGATATCACCACCAATAGATACTAGCTTTTCTAATAAAGCTTCATATCCACGTTCTATTTGATCTATTCTTTCTATTGTACACTTTCCATCTGTTGCTAAAGCAGCAATTACCATAGCCATTCCTGCTCTTACATCTGGACTTACTAAATTACAAGGTCTTAATCTACTCTTTCCATTTACAACAGCTCTATGAGGATCACAAAGAATAATATCTGCACCCATTCTGATTAAATAATCAACAAAATATAGTCGTGATTCAAACATCTTCTCATGAATAAGTAGAGAGCCTGTCATTTGTGTTGCAGTTACTGTCATTATTGATAGTAAATCTGCAGGAAAGCCTGGCCATGGAGCATCATCTAATTTATTTGTTACTCCAGAATAAGTTTTTGCCATCACCTTTTTTTGATTTTTAGGGATGTATACGCTATCTTTAAATATCTCAAAGGTAATACCTAGCTTATCAAAGCCAAGCTGTAGAGGTCTTAAAAATCTAGTATCAACATGCTTTAATAAAAGCTCGCTATCTGTAGCAGCAGCTAATCCAATAAAGGATCCTGTCTCCATATGATCACTAACTATAGTATGGTCTGTTCCAAATAGTCTTTCCTTACCCTTTATTTTTAAGAAGTTTGAACCTATTCCTTCAATTTCACTTCCCATCTCATTAAGCATTTCACATAGATTTTGAACATGTGGCTCACAAGCAGCATTGTAAATAGTACTCTCTCCAAAGGCTAAGGCTGCTGCCATAATTACATTCTCTGTAGCTGTTACAGATGCTTCATCTAAAAATATTGAGGCTCCCATCAATCTTACTGGAGGAGTTAATATTAAATAGCCTCTTTCATCTACAGCGCAATCTACACCTAATGAGGATAATCCTAAAAAGTGAGTATCTAATCGTCTTAAGCCTATTACATCTCCTCCTGGAGGTGGAATTATAACCTTTTCACCTCTAGCTAGAAGTGGTCCAGAAAATAGTATTGATCCTCTAACACTATCAACTAATGCTGGATCTAAGCCATTAAACTTAACATTTGAATTTAACTCAACTGTATTTTTATCAACTCTCTTAACATCTGTTCCCAGCTGCTCTGTTAGAGATAGCATTACAGATACATCTAGTATGTTAGGAACATTTCTCAAGGTTACTTTTTCATCTGTTAATAAAGCAGCAGCAATACACGGAAGTGCTGCATTCTTATTACCACTTATATTAATTTCACCCTTTAAAGGCTTTCCACCCTTTATAACATACTGACTCATAGATAAAGTTTATCATGTATCCTTTTCTTTTGCATTGGTAAGTCGTTGTTTTATAACTCGACCTGTTTTATACTTTTCATCATGAGCAAGATTTATGGTATTGGAAACCCACTAATTGATATTTTATCAAATATTACTAACGATGATTTAAATGCCCTTAATTTATATAAAGGCACTATGCACTTAATTGATAAGCAAAGACATAGGGAATTAATTGATTATCTTAAGAGTAAGCAGCTTGTTTATTCACCTGGTGGTTCCTGTCCAAATACCATGGTAACTCTTTGTTCTCTTGGTATTCCAACTACCCTAGCAGGTGGAGTTGGTAAGGATGAGCTTGCAAACGTTTATAGAGCTAAATTAAAGGAAATAGGCGTAAAGGATGATTTAATCTCATATGATGAGCCTACAGGTACCTCTATTATCATGCTAACAGATGATAAAGAGAGAACAATGAATACATTCTTAGGCGCAAATAAGTGCTTTGATGCTCCTAATGTTAATTTAGATAGTGTTAAAGGCTCAGATATATTCTATTTCACTGGATATATGTGGGATACAGAACCTCAAAAGAGAGCTATTAGAAAGGTTTTAGCTTTTTGCAAAGAGAATAACATTAAGGTTGCCTTTGATATTGCAGATCCTTTTGCTGTTGGTCGCTATAGAGCTGATTTCTTAGATTTAATTACAAACTACTGTGATATTGTATTTGCAAATAGTGAAGAGGCTAGATATCTTTTTGATAACTATGATGCATATGAATGCTGTAAGAGCATGGGAAAGCTTGCAAATATTGCTATTGTAAAGAATGGAAAGAAAGGCTCCTACGTTTCAGATAATAGAGTTATAACAAAAATTGATGTACAAGGATCAGCTACTCCTGTTGATACTACAGGAGCAGGAGATACATATGCTGCTGGCTTTTTATATGGTATAGCTAAAGGCTGTGATAGCAAAACAGCTGGTATGATAGCTTCCTTCCTTGCAGGAGAAATAATAAGTCAAATTGGTGCTCAATTCACAAAGGAAAAAAGCTCTGAATTAAGAAGCTATATAGAAAAAACTTACCTTTAAAGCCAAATAAAGATGCTAAATATAAAAAAGATGAACATCAGTGCAATAGAGGAAATACATAATCCTACTATGCCACAGATAAATCCTACCTTAGCATCATTATCTATATGTCTGTATTGATTTCCTTTAACGATTGCAATGATACCTAAAATAAAACCTACCAATCTAGAAAAGGTGAAGGCAAATACAATTGAAAGAATTCCTAAAATTAATGGAAGAGTTCCTTCATCTCCTTTTCTTCTATTGTCTGGTTCATTTGAATAATATTCTGCCATTACTTTACTCCTTAGAAATAAATATAATATTTAATTCCTAATTGTAAATAAAAAAGAGAGTATCTGATATCATCAAATACTCTCCTACTTAAGAAACTAATTATTACCAGTTCTTTGCTGCAATCTCAAAATATGATTGTGGATGTGCACAAACAGGACATACCTCTGGAGCTTTTTTTCCAATAACAATGTGACCACAGTTAGAACACTTCCAAACCATTTCATTATCCCTTGAGAAAACAAGACCATTTTCTACATTGCTAAGAAGCTCAAGATATCTCTTTTCATGCTCAGCTTCGATTTTAGCAACACTTCTAAATAATGCAGCGATCTGAGTAAAGCCTTCCTCATCTGCTTCCTTTGCGAATGTTGCATACATATCTGTCCACTCATAGTTTTCACCAGCTGCAGCTTCTTTTAAGTTCTCTGCTGTAGAAGCAATCTGACCATTTTCCTGTAAGAGCTTGAACCAAATCTTAGCATGCTCTTTCTCGTTATCAGCTGTTTCTTCAAAGATTTTTGCAATCTGAACATAACCATCTTTTTTAGCCTTTGAAGCAAAGTATGTGTACTTATTTCTTGCCTGGCTCTCACCTGCAAATGCTGATTGTAGGTTTTTTTCTGTCTTACTTCCCTTTAATTCCATTTTTCTTCTCCTTCTCATAACATTCTTTACAAATACCAGTAAGGAATAATTGACTCTTTTCTACTAAGAAATTCATCCTTTGTAGATGACAATTAACCTTTAATGAATCATCTAAATCGATATCAAAAAGCTTTTTACAAACCCTACAATATGCATGGTGGTGCTCATCTATTCTAACATCGAATCTATCTGGTTCATTTCCAGGCATTTGAATTTTACTTATTTCATCAAGCTCAGATAGTAGGTTTAAATTCCTATAAACTGTACCTTTACTGATATTAGGATTATTTTCAATGACACAATTATACACATCCTCTGCTCGCGGATGATTACAGAGGGTATATACTGCATTTAATACTTCTTCTCTCTGCTTTGTATTTCTTATATCCTTCATATAAATCCTTATCAATAATTATTACTAATAATATTATTAAAACTTTTTAGATGTCAATAATTATAAAAATACCGATCAAATGATCGGTACTATCCTTTATTTGTTTTTAACAGGAATAATTCTAACCTGCTTATAAAGACCATCACCTTCGCTCTTTGTCTCTACACCATTAAAATCATTTAATGCTGTATGAATTAATCTTCGTTCGAAAGGATTCATTGGTTCGAGTAACTTACTCTTTCCTGTCTTTCTAACATATTCAGCATTCTTAAAAGCATTTCTCACAATATACTCTTCATGCCTCATACGATAGTCTTCACTATCAATAATGATTTTATAGTCCTCATCAAGCTTTGCTGCATATACATTTGCAAGAAGCTGAATAGCATCAAGATTCTTACCCTTTCTACCAATAATAATTGAAGAATTAGGACTATCAATATTAAAGCCAAGCTTAAGATCCTTTCTAAAATTAATATTGACCTTACATTCATAGCCCATCTTGGTAATTAAGTTTTGAATGAACTCAAGAATCTTTTCTTCATTCTCGCTTTCACTTGAAAGAACCTCATTTGAATAGGTTTCCTCTGATACAGGCTCAGGAATATGTACTCTTATTTTTACACTACCTCTTTTAAATAGTGTTTTTTTATGTTGATCGATGATTTCAACATCAAAATCATCTCTTTCTAGACCTAACTCGCTAATAGCCATATCTATGGCTTCTTGCTCAGTCTTTCCTTCAAATTCTCTTATCATTATATAATCCTTTTTTACTTTCTCTTTTTGCTTTTGAACTTAACATTTTTACTTTCATTTTTAGTAATCATCTCTTCTTCAAATTGCTTCTTTTTCTTTGCATTCACATAGATTTGCTGAATGATAGAAATAGCATTAGTTACAGTCCAATATACTAGCAATCCTGATGGTGCATTATACAATACAAAGAAGAATATTATAGGCATTCCATATGTCATAAAGTTCATCATTCCTGCCTGAGAAGAATCTGTAGCACCAGATTGAGTAATCTTCATAGAGAAGATCATTGAAACAGTATAGATGATAGGTAATAAGTGAATTTGATTACCAATTAAAGGAATGTTAAATCCTAATGTAAATACTGTATCTGGAATTGAAAGATCAGGGATCCAACCAGGAATAAACATAGCACCACGAAGCTCGAAGTGGTTATTTAATAGTCCGTAAAGTGCAATGAATACAGGGAACTGGATAAGCATTGGAAGACATGAGCCCATTGGGTTAATACCTTCTTCCTTATATAGCTTAGCCATTGCTGCATTAAGTGCATTTGGATCATCAGCATACTTAGCCTTAAGCTCTTCTAGCTTAGGATTTAGTGCAGACATCTTTGCTGTTGATTCCATACCCTTCTTGCTTATTGGTTGTAGCATTAGCTTAATTAATAGTGTGAGGATAATAATAGCTACACCATAGTTTGGAATAACCTTATAAATTAATGTTAATACCCACTTAAGAATTGTCTCAAGCCATCCAAGCCATGTAGAGCTATCCATTACCTTTGCAAGGTGTAGGTTTGTAAGCTTAAAGGTATTATCATTAGCAATATCATACTTATTTAAGTAAGAAGTAAGCTTTGGGCCACAATAGAAGCTATAAAGATCTGTAACACTAGATGAGGAAATACCATTTCTTGTTAAGTAGAAGGAGTTCTCCTGCTTTTCCTCAGTATTTTGTGTAAATTTAACAGAATAATCAGCTTCGCTTGCTGGAATACCCATAATAGTAAAGTACTTACTTGCTAAAGCTACCCATGAAACACTTTCATTTACTGTTGCTACACCATTTTTAAAGCTTACATTTTTCTTACTGTTTTTATCACTAAGCTTGTAATACATTCTTCTATAGTCATAGTTACCATTTAAGCTTTCAAACTCTGGTCCAACCTGTGGCTCAACACCAATTGTATATACAGTAAATGGAAGAGCATTGCCATCTAGAGAATTTAATGTTACTGCAATTTGGAAAAGATACTCCTCATCCTTAGCAAATGCATATTTCTTAATAATTTCATATTCTCTACCACTTTGTTCAAATACCTGTGAGAATATTACTAAAATTAAATCATCTCTTTCTTCAATGCTATGACTAAAGGCCTCTGTAATTGGCTTTGAAGTATCATTTGATTGATACATTAAGAATGCATTACCCCTATTTCCATCCTTTAAAAGAATTTCTACAGGTTCCTTTGATGTATCAAGATGCTTCTTCATCTTAATACTGCTAACAGAAGCACCATATGGATCAAAAGTAACTGATAGTGCATCTGTTTCTACTGTAAATGGCGATGTATCTGTTACTTGATTTTTTGAAATAACTGGTTCTGTAATTATTGAACTTATATTCTCTACTGGTACAACCTCTTCAGTTGTTGTCTCAGTTTGAGTAATAGTATTTTCCATTGGGAAAAATACAGTTTGTACTGTCATACCAACTGTAATTACTATTACAGATAAAATAATCGCAATGATAGTATTCCTATCCATTATATCTCCTTTGATGATGGCCCGTAGAATAATAGGAAAGATAGGAATATGAACTCTGCAAGATGAGGAAAAGGAACAATTCTCAATTTATTCTGTCTAAAAGAGAGTAAAATTTAGACTCAAGCAAAGAAAAACTGAGAACCTTTCCAGGATATACTACTAAGGCGATATCATGACTTTTTCTATTTTCTGAAGCATCTAGCATTACCCTATTAGGATACAACCTAAATAATTCCTTACATCTTCGCCTTAATTTATTTCTTTCGACTGCGTTGCCATAATGCTTTGCAGGAATAATGATGAAACGATCGAAATTACAGTTGTTCTCTAAAAAGGCTAATCGCATTCCCATACAAGAAATATTTTTTCCTTGCTTGAAAATGCGATCTATATCCTGCTTCTTACGAATTATCTCTGTCTTAGAAAGGCTTCTTCTCATCAGAAACTGTTAAGCTGTGTCTGCCCTTTGCTCTGCGGCGAGCAAGAACTAAACGACCACCCTTAGTAGCCATGCGTGCACGGAAACCAAAAGTTCTATTTCTCTTTACTTTACTTGGCTGATAGGTTCTTTTTCCTTTGTAACTCATGAATATACTCCAATATTTTTCGCATTAAAGCGCAGATTTTATAACTCACAGACAAAAATGTCCGATTAGTAACTTTATATGAGATAAGAAAAATGGTCAATATCTACACTAGGTGTATCTTGACATTTTTTATATCATATCTAGGAAATAATTCCTTTATCTTATTTAAAATTAAATTCTGCCTCAAAATAAAGGCACTTTTATATGCAGGATGGTCTATACTTACCTCTAAATTTTCAACATCAATAGTGTCTAACATTACATGAGGATATAAAGCTGGACCAACTATTTCCTTCCATTTAAAAACTACTACTTCCTCTCCAAGACTCTCTTCAACCTTCTTTTGAAAGCTTTTTACGTAATAACCTATTGGAACCTCATACTTCATATAGTTTACCTTCAACAACATTATAATCTAAAAGATCATCTTTTCTTTCATTAAAATAGCTTTCTCGTGGAAGAAAAGTATAAAAAGCCTGACTATAAGAGGTGAGTTCCTCTAAAAATCTTGCTCTTTTTATATCATCAAGCTCTAAAAGAACATCATCTAATAATAAAATAGGATCTTTACCTGTTTTTTCTTTAAATATTCTTGCCTCTGCAATTCTAAATAAAAGAGAAGCTAATCTTATTTGACCTGTTGAGCCTGTTACAACTAAAGGACCATTCTCATCATTAACAGTAAACCTATCACGATGAATACCAGATGTTGTTGTAAGTAGCCTTATATCTCTTTCATGAGTTTCCTTTAAGTGCTCTATTATTGAAGAAACATCATTTAATTCATCCCAAGAGGATTTATATGAAACTGTTATATTTTTATTAGTCCCTGATATTTTTTTATAAAGAATTGGAAATATCTCATTGAATTCATAAACCATATTTCTTCTACTATTCATGATTTCAAAACCATAGGTAGCAAGCTTTTTATCATATATATCTAGTAGTGTTGTTTGATTATTTTTTATCGCTGCATTTCTTTGTGCTAAGACATTTCTATATGCTCTTATGTAATTTAAATAGATAGGGTCATACATACTAAGAGTTTGATCAAAGAATTTTCTTCTCATCTCAGGCTCACCCTTAATAAAATCTATATCCTCATGAATAAATACAATGCAAGGAAATAAATATATTAAATCCTTTCTATCCTTTACTTCCTTTCCATTTAATAAAATCTTTCTTTTATTACCATCAAGAGAGTATGAAACATCATAGCTATCTTCTTCATCCTCAAGCACAGCTGTAAGATTCATTACTCTTTCACCATGCTTTATCATTTCCTTTGATAGCTGCGTTCTAAATGAATTTCCATAGCATAGGGTATACACAGATTCAAGGATATTTGTTTTTCCTTGTCCATTTATCCCTTCAAGAATGATATCGTCCTTATTAAAAAGGACGACACCATTATCTATATTTCTAAAATTATAATATTTTATTGATTTAAATCTCATAATTAACCATGCATTGGCATTATTATGAAGATATAATCCTTCTCTGGATCAGGAACTATTTCCATAGCTGTTGTTGCAGAATTAAAGCATAGCTTAAAGTATTCTGAATCTATTTTCTTAAGAGATGTTACTAAGAATGCATTATTAAATGTAATATTTACATCCTCACCAGAATATTCACAAGAAATAATTTCCTTTGCATCACCTACATCACTAGTTTCACCACTAGCCATAATACCATCTTCCTTAAGCTCTAGGAAAACCTTCTTAGAATTATTCTCAACGAAGATAGATACTCTGTTTAAAGCCTCCAGCATATCAGATACTTTAACTTTACATTCATATTTGAAGCTTTCTGGTATTACTCTCTGATAAGCAGGATAAGTTCCTGTTATTAATGATGAATAAATTAAATGTCCATTAATTTGGGCAAAAATTTGAGTATCTGTAATCATTAAGGAGAAAAGACCCTCTCCAATACCTATATTTGATAAAATCTGTAAAAATTTAACAGGAATGATTGCTGATTTAAAATCAGGAATATCTTGTTCAAATTTCTTTCTAATAAAGCTAAGACGCTTACTATCAGTTGCAACCATTATAACATCATCATCCTTCTTATCAAGGTAAACACCAGTTAAGAAGAATTTTGATTCATCTGTACCAACTGCAAACGAAGTTTTATCTATCATATCAAAGAAATCTCTTTGAGAAAGTGAGAAGAATTGAGTTTCATCAAAAGTAGAAAGAGGTGGAAAGTTTTCAGCAGGAATAGTTCTAATATTAAAGTTAATACTCTTAGAATCCTTTATTGGTGTAATCTTTAATTTTCCATCTTCCTCTAAAAATTCGATATCCATTGAAGGAAGTGATTTTAAAACCTGAAGAAACTTATCACAAGTAACAGTAGTAGCGCCTGGGACCTCTGTTGAAACAGGGAAAGAGGTCATGAAACCCATTTTATTATCAGTACCCTTAATAGTGAGAATATTCTGATAGTTTTCAAGCAAAATATTAGAAGAAATAGAGAGAGAATTTCTCTGACTTGTAAAACTACTAGCATATTCTACTTCTTTTAGTATTGTATCTTTTTGGCAAATGAATTTCATAAATATATATCTACTCCTCTTCGATTATTAATACTGTTATTATAAAGTATATTTCATTTTAGTAATAGTAATATTATAAAGATTTTAATTGTTGAAAACTACTTTTATTTATTATATAGAATAAGATTACATTGTTGAAAAGTTCTACTAAAAAGTTGTTGAAAGAGAATTTAAGATTGTTGAAAACTAGGAAAAGTTTTAGAAATTAAAAAAGTTTTCCAAAGTTTCAACAAAATACCATTTAATTATCAACAGCTTTTAAGATAGTTTTAAACAGGTTATCAACAAGAAATCAACAAAGTTTTCAACAAAAGTAAGATGTCTTCAGCTATAAAAGTAATAATCATAAATTATGTATGATGTAGGGATTCTCTGATTTTAGTTGTTTGTTCTATTAAAAATCGAAGAGAATTTCCCTACTTTTTTATTAAATTAACCTAACTAGAAGAGTAATTGAATAAAATAATTATTTAGATTTTGATTTTATAGTGTTTTCTAGACTATCTAATGCTGCAGCAATGTCAGAATTTTGCTTTCTTTCCTGATCAACCTTATCTATAGAGTGGGTAATTGTAGAGTGGTCTCTATCAAAATAATTACCAATTTCTGTTGTAGAATATTGAGTAATTTTTCTTGTTAAATAGATAGCCAAATTTCTTGCATCTTTAATGATTGCAGTTCGTTTTTTACCTTTAATTTCACTAATTTCTACGTTGTAATAGGAAGCAACTTCTTTAACAATTGTACTGATAGAAATGTCCTGTTCACTAGCCATTGGTGCAGAAATTAGGTTCTTAAGCTGTTCCTGGGCTATTTCTAGAGTAATATTAGTTTTTATTAATTTAGAGTAAGCTATTAATGTAGTAAGTGATCCTTCAAGGTCACGAACATTAGTTTTTATGTTTTCAGCCATGTATGAAATTACAGAATCAAAGATTCTTACATTTTGAGCTTCACATTTCTTTTTTAATATTGCTACTCTTGTTTCATAATCAGGAGCAGTAAGATTTAAATTAAGTCCTCTAGTAAATCTAGATTTAAGTCTATCTGTAAAGCCCTTCAATTCACTAATAGGTCTATCACAAGTAAAAATAATCTGTTTGTTAGCTTCATAAAGGTCATTAAAGGTATGGAAAAGCTCTTCCTGTGTTGATATTTTTTCTTGTAAAAAGTGAATATCATCAATTAAGAGAACATCAGCCTTTCTATATTTGATTCTGAATGAGGAAGCGTTCTTTTGCTGTAATGAATTAATAAAGTCATTAGTAAAAGTTTCAGCAGTTACATAAATAACTTTTTTCTTTGGATTTTCCTTTTCAATGTAGTTTCCTACAGATTGAAGTAGGTGTGTTTTTCCAAGGCCTACACCACCATATATCAAGCATGGGTTGTAGTTTATACCTGGGTTCATGGCAATAGCTTTAGCAGCGTTATATGCAAAATTTGTGTTTTCACAAGGAATAAAGTTTTCAAAGGTATAAATAGGGTTTAAATAAGAATTTTTTCTCTGAATTTCTTCCTCTTCTACCTCTTTTTTATCATCTTCCTCTACAGAAGAAAAATCTGCTTCACCAATGATTGTTTCAATATCAATATGTGAGCCAGTTAGACTATCAATTTTTGATTGTAATTCGCTCTTACAAAAGTTATTGAAGTTTGTAAGATACATTTTTGATGGAAAAGCTAATGTAATAGAATTATTTCCTTCTTTTAAAAAGGAAGCATTAGTAAGCCAAATTTGTTTACCCTTTTGTAAGCTTTTTTGTGTTTCTTCAAGGGCCTCAAGATAATAGTCTTTTAGCATAAGATAGTCCTTCTTGTTCAATTTATCACATTGATTGATGATTCACAATCGTTGTTTTTAATTACTCTTTGTGTATATATTGTGTTTTCTGTATCAATATATATAGTATTTATTTACATTACATGTAAATATAAAGAATAAAAAATTAAGGTGACTTATTGAAGATAACTTTAAAAATTGTTACTATATATATTGTATTATGCTTTTTATAAAAAGCTCTCAAATAAGGTGAGTCAATTTTATGGATGAAACAAAGAAAAACGAAGATCAAACCATGCTTACCGAGGAACCAAATATTGATACAGTAGTAAATGGGTCTGAGGAGTATGATAGTAGTGAAATTCAAGTACTAGAAGGACTAGAGCATGTACGTCTTCGCCCAGGTATGTACATTGGTACTACCGGTATCGATGGTCTTCACCATCTAGTATATGAAGTCCTTGATAATAGTATTGATGAAGCTATGGCTGGATTCTGTGATCAAATTACAATTACATTTGACCACAATGAATATGGTGAGGTTTGTACTGTAGAGGATAATGGTAGAGGTATTCCTGTCGATATACACCCACAGGTTGGTAAGAGTACTCTTGAAGTATGTTTAACAAAGCTCAATGCAGGTGGTAAGTTCGGAAAAGGTGCTTATAAGGTATCTGGAGGACTCCATGGCGTTGGTGTTTCTTGTGTAAACGCTCTTTCCTGCTATTTAGAGGCTACAGTTTATAGAGATGGTAATATTTATAACCAAGTATACCATAGAGGCGTTCCTGTTGAAGATGTGAAGATAATAGGACATTGTGATCCAGATAAGCATGGAACAACAATTAGCTTCTCTCCTGATTTTGAAGTCATGGAGAAAAATAGCTTCAGCTATGAAACACTTTCTAATAGATTTAGGGAATTAAGTTACTTAAATCATGGTATTAGAATTACTATTGTTGATAAGCGTGAGGAAGAAATAAAAACAGAATCCTTCCACTCTGATGGTGGCTTAAGTGAGTTTGTTTCTTATTTAAATGAGTATAAGAAAACATTATTCCAGCCAATATCCTTTGAAGGTGTAAAGGATGATGTAGTTGTTGAAATAGCTCTTCAATACAATGATAAATACGATGAAAAGGTTTTTTCATTTGTAAATAACATCAATACACGTGAGGGTGGTACACACTTAACTGGATTTAAAACTGCTATTCTAATGGCAATTAATAACCAGCTTTCTAAGAATGCTAAAATGCTAAAGAAATTTGGTAATGATAAGCTTGAATCAGCAGATATCTCAGAAGGCTTAACAGGTGTTGTTTCAATAAAGATTCCTAATCCTCAATTTGAGGGTCAAACAAAGATGAAGCTTGGTAATGCTAATGTAAGATTTATTGTGCAGTCATTAGTATATGAAAAGCTAAATAACTACTTTGATGAATTCCCTGGTGATATTGAGCTATTACTTGATAAAGCAATTAGTGCAGCTCTTGGACGTATTGCTGCAAGAAAGGCTCGTGAACAAATTAGAAAAAAGAGCGAAGGTGGTGGCCTTCCAGGTAAGCTCGCAGATTGCTCTGAAAAGGATCCTGCAAAGTGCGAAGTATTTATCGTAGAGGGTGATTCTGCTGGTGGTTCTGCTAAGCAAGGTAGAGATAGAAGATTCCAAGCTATTCTTCCTCTTTGGGGTAAGATGCTCAATGTAGAAAAGGCTCAAGAATATAAGGTTCTTGGAAATGATAAGCTTCAGCCTGTTATTTCTACTATTGGTGCAGGCTTAACAAGGTATAATAACCAGATTGAGGATAGTGAACAAACTTTCGATATTACTAAGGCACGATATCATAAAATCATTATTATGGCCGATGCCGATGTCGATGGATCCCATATTAGGACATTGTTACTCACATTCTTCTTCAGATATATGAGACCGTTAATTGAAGCAGGATATATTTATTTTGCTATGCCTCCACTATACAAAATTACTTTGGGTAAGAAGATTTTCTATGCTTATGATGAAGCAGATAAGAAGCGTATTATCGAAGAAAATTGTGCTGGAATGGATGAAGCAAAGATACCTATTCAACGTTATAAGGGTCTTGGTGAAATGAACCCAGAGCAGCTTTGGGAAACAACTATGAACCCAGAAACAAGATTAATTAGTAAGATTCATCTTGAGGATGCTGAGGAAGCAGATAGAGTATTCTCAATGCTCATGGGTGAGGATGTAGAACCAAGACGTGATTTTATCGAGCAGAATGCTACTTATGTAGCTAATCTTGATGTATAAAGGAAGAAAGTATGGATGATGAAATAACAAAGGCTGATGATATTAACAGCCGTACAATAATAGCTGATGTATCGACTGAGATGAAGACCAGCTATCTGAATTATGCTATGTCAGTTATCATCAGTCGTGCCCTTCCTGATGTACGTGATGGTCTAAAGCCTGTACATAGAAGAATTTTATACGATATGTATGAGATGGGTCTTAAGGCCAGTGGTCCATATAAGAAGTGTGCTCGTATCGTCGGTGATGTACTTGGTAAATATCACCCACATGGTGATGCTTCTGTATATGATGCTCTCGTAAGACTTGCTCAGGATTTCTCACTTAGATATCCAGTTGTTACACCTCAAGGTAACTTTGGTTCTATTGATGGTGACCCACCAGCAGCAATGAGATACACAGAGTCAAAGATGAGTAAAATTGGTGAGGAAATGCTCACCGATATTGGTAAAAATACAGTTGATTTTGGACCAAACTACGATGACTCTCTTGAAGAACCAACAGTACTTCCTGCTGCATTCCCATTTTTATTAACTAATGGTTCCAGTGGTATTGCTGTAGGTATGGCAACAAACATGGCTCCTCATAACCTTAATGAGGTTGTAGATGGTATATGTGCTCTTATTGATAACCCTGATATCTCATCTCTTGAGTTGATAGATTATGTAAAGGGCCCAGACTTCCCTTCTGCCGGTATTATTTGTGGAAAAAAGGGTATAGTTGATGCATTTACTACAGGAAAAGGTAAGGTTGTTATACGTTCACGCTATGAAATTGAAGAAAATGATAAGGGACATGATAGAATCATTTTCACTGAAATTCCATATCAGGTTAACAAAGCAGAGCTTGTAAAGAAGATTGATGATTTAAGAAAGGATAATGCTATTCCTAATATTTCTCAGGTAAGAGATGAATCAGATAGAGATGGTATTAGAATAGTAGTTGAGCTAAAGCAGGGAGCAGTACCAAATATTGTTCTTAATATGCTTTTCAGCAGAACTGCATTACAATCAAACTTCAATATCTACAATCTAGCTCTTAAGGATGGTAGACCAAAGGTTTTAACTCTAAAGGAGATGCTTTCTTCTTATGTTGATCATAGAGAGATTGTTATTGAAAGAAGAACTCGCTATGACCTTCAAAAGGCAGAGGAAAGAGCTCATATTTTAGAGGGCTTAAAGATTGGTCTTGATAATATCGATGAAGTAATTGAAATTATTAAGGCAAGTGAAGATAACAATATTGCATCTCTTGAGCTTCAGAAGAGATTTGGTCTTGATGCTAAGCAAGCCTTTGCTATTATCGATATGAAGCTTGGTAGATTATCTCATTTAGAGACCCAAAAGATTCTAGATGAGTTAGCTGAAATTGAAGCTCAGATTGCTTACTTTAAGGATCTTCTTTCTGATAGAAACAAAATCTTAGCTGTTGTTAAGAAGGAAATTCAAGAAATCGGCCAAAAATATGGTGATAGAAGAAGAACTGAAATTCAAGAGAGAGAGCTTGATAGTACAACAGATGCTGACTTTATCAAGGAAGAACAGGTAGTAGTTCTTATTTCAAACAAGGGCTTTGCTAAGCGTCTTTCTGCTGAAGAATATAAGGCTCAGAGTAGAGGTGGTAAGGGTGTAAGAGGTGCAAAGCTTACAGATGGAGACTTTATTGAGCACCTATTTATTGCATCAAGCCATGATATAGTTATGTATGTTACTAACCTTGGAAAGGCATATTACACATATGTATATGAAATTCCAGAGGGAGCTAAAAACTCTAAGGGAGCTAATATTAAAAACTTCCTTCAGATTGAAAACCAGGAAAAGGTAACATCAATTATCTGTTTTGAGGACTTCAAGGATGGTGAATACCTAATGATGATTACAAAGTATGGTATCACTAAGAAGGTTGAGCTTTCTGCTTTTGTTAATGCAAAGAAGAGAGGTGTAAAAGCTATTATTCTTGATGAAGGTGATAGCCTAGTACAATCTATATTTGTAAACGAAGGCGATGATGTAATGATCGTTTCAAAAACAGGTAAAGGATTAAGAACTTCTTCTGATTCAATTAGAACTATGGGTCGTTCTACTCGTGGTGTAAGAGCAATGAAGCTCTTAGATGATGATGAAATTATCGGTCTTGTAAGAGTTGAAGAAGATAAACGTATTCTCATGGTTACTGAAAATGGTAAGGGTAAACAGGTAAGATTTGAAGAATTCAATTCTCATGGTAGAGCTACTATGGGTCAAAAAATTTACTCTGTTGATGAGAAGACAAGTTATCTTGTAAATGCCTTAGCTGTTAATGATGATAACGATGTAGTATTTGTTTCTCTTAATGGTCAAACAATAAGAGTTCATGTAAAGGATATTTCTATTCAAGGCAGAACTGCACATGGCGTTAAGGTTGCTACTTTCAAGAAAAAGGATGATTACATTGTAGCAATGGCTGCAACTAATTATCAGGAAGAATCTGATGAGGAAGTTGAAATCCCTGAAACAGCAGAAGAAACAGAAGCTTCTAATGATGCTACAAATGATAATCAAACAGAAGAATAATAAATAAACGATAATTTGATTTGCTGTCAGTAAAATTATTACTGGCAGCTTTTTTTTACCCTAAAATAAAAGTGTTTATTATTGTATTTAATATAATAAAACTAGGGTATAACCCTACATGTAACTGTTTCTATATATAGTAATTTAAGAGTAAAAAACCGCGTTTTACGCGTTTAAATGAGGTTTTTAGAAAAAATAAAAAATGATAAAAAAAACTAAGTACTAGGATGTTATTAATTGACTATCTGAATATATATAGTGATGATGACAAGTCCACCAAGGCTCTTATCTTAATGAAATAGCAGTGAAAAAGAGATGTAAGAATAGAAGAAGATATAATTTGCTAATGCATTTGAAGGGACATGAAAAATTAATACTAATGATAAATTTATGCTGATATAGAATTGTATAGACTTAACTTTGATTCTGGTTATCAGTGTTTCACGTGAAACAGTAATATTTTTTAATAAAAATTTTTGCAGACATCGTTTATGAATAATAAAAGGTTTAAATATTAATTATGATTAAGAAAAAAAGTAAAGTTAATATTCTTTTCTTTAATACTTAAACTTCCAATCAGTACAATAAAAAAATAATTTCCCTGAATTCTTAATACACTTTAACAAAGCAATAATGTAATTAATAATATAAACGATTTGGATGTTTTATTTTGATTAGCAAAATTTTTTAGATTAGAAATCATAAGATGTAATAATAGTTGTATATTTTAGCTTTAGTAATTTAAGATGAAGAAAAAGGGTATTTAATAATAAAGATTTAACTTTTTTATTAGTAAGAATAATAAAACTTTATCTTCCATAATTAGATAGTTCTTTTATTTAACCAGAAATTGAAGAAGTTAGATTATCAGTGAAAAAGAAAATTATTTTTTTGCTTGATACTATAGTTGTAAAGTAAAGCTTTTAATGTCAGCTTATTATGAAAACATTTTACTTAATTGGAATACATCTGTTTAAATATAATTAAGTGAAATGTTTTAATAATATGAATTCATTTAAAAATAAAATGTTAAATTAGGTTATTACTTACAGATTTGCTAATTATAAATTATCTTATATATGTTATTGATTATATTAAAAGCAGCAATGCTTACTAGTATTTCAATAAACAATTGTATTTATAAAGAAAGATGTTATTTTTTATTGTTAATATCCAATTGTCAACTTTAGATAATATTAGAGGTTAGTGTTAGAAGAATTTGATAAAATTATAATAGTTTATATATTGCTATTGTTTCACGTGAAACATCAAATTATTTGTTTTAATAACATCTTTTCTAATAAATAAAATTAAAAATTAAATATTATGAATATTTACTTAGTTTTATATCTGATATTAGTTCTTTATTTTTTTACTTTAACATCTTAGCATCGAATATTTTTTGGATGATCTTTAAAAAGAAAAACATATTTTTTTAGTTTTATACTCTGGCTTTTAAATAAAATATTTTAAAGTTGTTATAAAATACATCGAAAATGCTTTCTATTTTTAAATACTAGTAGAGCTAATATACGATAATAAGTATTGAATATGGAATTAAAGGTTATTTTAATATTATTACCTCCTAAAAAGCTGGATTAATAATTAGATTGATTTTTTTTATTAAGTATAAAAAGACTTTTATATTTTTCTTAAGCCTGTGTTTGATCCTGAAGATATTATTATTTTCTATATTGTACGTAGGTTTACTACTTCAATTATAAAAGAAAGAGCTTTATTGGATACTGTCTATTCTTATTGAATAATACTTTGAATTAATAGTGTCCTGTAGTTATTACTGCACCCAGTGCTCTTTGTGTAATAGTAAGTATCACCACGTTATATAGGAAATTTTGTTTACTCTTTTATAATTATTTAAAGAAAGGTCTTTGTTTCTATTTTCTTTTTGATTTATGAAAAGAAATAAAATTTTTTATTATTTTATAATACATTATTTTATTTAACTCTTTGTATTATAAATAATTAATTTGTTTTATTAGATTGTTGTTTCACGTGAAACAATAAAAAAATCTGTCCAATTTGGACAGATTAATTTTTTAAAGTATTATTAAAACTGAAGTGAGTTTTCGACAACGAGTTCTGGATCAACTACATGTCTTAGATACTTTTCTACGCCATTTTTGAGAGTTGCTTGAGACATTGGACAACCAGCACATGCACCAAGTAACTTAACAGATATATTTTTACCTTCCATGCTTACAAATTCGATATCACCACCATCATTTTGGAGTGAAGGTCTAATTTGATTAATTGCATCGATTACTTTTTCTTCAAGTGTCATTTCTGCCATTTAATGAACCTCCGAATAATTGATACACTTAAAATACTACATATTATGATAATCGGTCAAACTGTTTTTTACTGTCGACAATTTTAGAGATAATTAATATATTAAAGACAATATGAGTGCACATAAGTTAATCTTTTTAAATCAAAAAGGTGGTGTTGGAAAAACAACTACTTGTGTTAATCTAGGGTCTGCTCTTGCAGCTCTTGGTTATAAGGTTTTGCTTGTTGATTTTGACTCTCAGGGTAATTTAACTGGATCTGTTTCTGGTGATAGTCGAAAACCAACCTGTTATGATGCTGTTGTAGGTAAGGTTTCTGTTCAAGAAGCAATTCAAGTAACACCTTTTCAAAATCTATTTGTTATTCCTGGTTCCTTGGATTTAGCTGGTTTAAATGTTGAGTTGGTTGATGAAGAAAATAGAGAATTTTTCCTTTCTAAGGCATTAGATCCCATCTCATCAGATTTTGATTTTATCTTTGTTGATTGTCCTCCATCACTAGGACTTATAACAATGAATGCAATGTGTTGGGCTGAGAAAGTAATAATACCTATGCAATGTGAATATTTTGCAATGGAAGGTCTTAATTTGTTAATGAGAACTATTTCATCTGTAAGAAAGACATTGAATCCTAATCTTGAGATACTTGGTGTTTTATTTACTATGTATACTAAGAGAGCTAAATTAAATAATGAGGTTGTTGAGGATATATCTAACTTCTTTCCAGATTTAGTTTTTAAAACAATAATTCCTAGAAGTATTAGACTTGCAGAAGCACCATCATATGGAATGCCGATTAACATCTATGATGCATCAAATTCTGGTACTAAAGCGTACCATAGCCTAGCTAAGGAGGTCTTAGATCGTGTCAACTAAAAAAACACATGGATTAGGCAAGGGAATGGGGTCCTTACTTGGCAATTTTGATTTTGATATTACTCCTGATGTTGTATCAAAGCCAAAAGAAAAGATTACTGTTTCTATGTCTGATGAAGATGTAAAGGATAGAATTCTTTCTATTTCAATTGATAAAATTGAAGCAAATAAGGAGCAACCAAGAAAATCCTTTGACGATAATACATTGCAGGAGTTAGCTGAATCAATTAAAAATCAGGGTGTATTACAGCCTCTTTTAGTTGAGAAAATTAATGATGATAAATATGTTATCGTTGCAGGTGAACGAAGATATCGTGCTGCTAAGCTTGCAGGTCTTAAGGAAGTTCCTGTAATTGTAAAAAGCTTTTCTGAGGTTGAGAGAATTGAAGTAGCCTTAATAGAGAATATTCAGAGAGAAAATCTAAATTCAATCGATGAAGCAGCTGCTTATCAATATCTAATTCAAAAATCTGGATTAACTCAAGAAGAGGTTGCTGAAAAGGTTGGAAAGAAAAGAAGTACAGTTGCAAATAGCTTAAGACTTTTACAGCTTCCAGATTCTATGAAGGATGATGTTATTTCAGGTGTATTATCAGCTGGTCATGCAAGAGCTATTCTTTCTCTTGTTAACCCAAGTGATAGAGCACTACTCAGAGATAAAATCATTGAAAATGAGTTATCTGTAAGAGAAGCAGAATTAGAGGCTGAGCAGCTTAATCAAGGAAAGAAAATAAAAGTTAAAAAGAGTACAAGAGCAAAGGATCCATATGTTCAAGAAGTTGAAGATAAGTTCCTTGAGGCTTTTGGAACTAAAGTAGAAGTAAAAGGTAATTTGAAGAAGGGAAAGCTCGTTATTCAATATTCTAGTAGAGCTGATTTAGAGAGGCTTTATAAAGTACTTGGAAAGAGTGAAGACCTATTTGAATAAAGGAAGTAAGATGGAAAAAAGTGATTTAAAAGATGGTCTCTATGCAGAGATCAAAACAAGTAAGGGCGATATTTTATTAGAGCTTGAATATAAGAAGGTTCCAATGACTGTTATGAATTTCGTTGGACTTGCAGAAGGTGTATTAAATCTTCAGGATGAGGGAGAGCCTTTCTATGATGGCCTTAATTTCCACAGAGTAATCCCTGATTTCATGATTCAAGGTGGATGTCCAAAGGGCGATGGAACAGGTGGCCCAGGCTATAGATTCCCTGATGAATTTGATCCTTCCTTAAAGCACACAGGCCCAGGTATTCTTTCTATGGCTAATGCTGGTCCTGGAACTAATGGTAGCCAGTTCTTTATTACACATGTTGCAACACCATGGTTGGATGGAAAGCATTCTGTATTTGGTCATGTTGTTGAAGGCCAAAACGTTGTAAATAAGATCAAAACTGGTGATAGAATCGAAAGCGTAACTATCATTAGAGTTGGTGAGGATGCTGAAAAATTTGTTTGTACTAAGCAAGCCTTTTCTGATTTAGTTGAGAAGGTAGAAGAGGAAGCAAATAAAAAAGAAGCTGAAGAACAGAAAAAGATTGATAGAGAAATTGATAACCGCTATCCAGGTGCAATTAAAACTCCTTCTGGACTTAAATATGTAGTACTCAAAGAAGGTAGTGGTGATAAGTCTCCTAAATATGGTCAAAATGTTACTGTTCACTACCAGGGTACATTCTTAAATGGTAAAATATTTGACTCCTCTATCTTAAGAGGTGAACCAGCTACATTTAAGATTGGACAGGTAATTGAGGGTTGGAATGAAGCACTTCAGACAATGAAAAAGGGAGAAAAGAGAACTCTAATTATTCCTTATCAGCTTGGATATGGTATCCACGGATACCCAGGAGTTATTCCACCTAAGTCAACATTAATCTTTGATGTTGAGCTCTTAGATTTCTAAAAAATATGAAGAAAGATACAGTACGCTTTGTTTGTAGTGAGTGTGGCAGAGAAGAGAGTAAGTGGCTAGGAAGATGTCCTAGCTGCGGCTCTTGGAATTCCTTTGTTGAGGAAAAGGTAATAGCTTCAAGTAGTAATAAAACACAGCAGGTTATGCCTATTATTGATAAAGAGATTAAGAGCTTATCTGATGTAGCTGTAGATGAAGCAACACGTTTTGATTCAGGCATTAGTGAGTTAGATAGAGTGCTTGGTGGTGGAATTATGAGACCTAGCTCTGTATTGGTTGGTGGTGAGCCCGGAATAGGTAAATCCACTATCATGCTTCAAATGCTATCATCCTCTGCTGTACAAGGAAGTGTGCTGTATGTTTCTGGTGAGGAATCACCATCACAAGTAAAGCTTAGAGCTATTAGACTTGGATTAGATTTAAAAAGTATCAATATTTTTTGTGATACACGTCTAGAGGCTCTTTTAGATGTAATAGAAAAAATATCACCAGCCGTTGTTGTAATAGACTCGCTACAAACATTATCTACTTCAACAGTACCATCTATTGCAGGCTCTCCTAATCAAATGAGAGCATGCTGCTATGCATTAAGCATGGTTGCAAAAACTAAGAATATTGCAATGTTCTTTATTGGTCATGTAACAAAGGAAGGAGTCCTAGCAGGACCTAAAATTGTTGAGCATTTAGTGGATACAGTTTTATATTTCGAACATGCAGAAACTGGTGTAAGGTTCTTAAGAGCTGTAAAGAATAGATTTGGATCTGTTGATGAAATTGGAATCTTTAGGATGGATAGTGATGGCTTGAAGGCTGTAAAGGACCCTTCTGAGTTTTTCATCTCAACGAAAAGGGGAGAAGAGCTACCCGCCGGTATAGCGTATACTGCAGTTGTAGAGGGCTCAAGAACCTTTCTAGTCGAAATCCAGGCGCTAACAGTTCCGGCAAAGAGTGGTTTATCTCGTGTTTATTCAGATAGAATAGATGTAGCAAGAATAAATAGAATAGCAGCTATATTAGAGCGACATGCAGGCATAAGGCTATCTGACCAGGATATCTATATTAATGTTGCTGGTGGTATGAAAATTAATGAGGTTTCAATTGAATTAGCTGTTGCTTTAGCTCTTTATTCTGCTCGAAATGGAAAGCCTCTATCCTCTGATTTAGTAAGCTTTGGAGAGCTCTCCTTAGCTGGAGAGGTAAGGCCTGTTTCCTTTTTAGAAAAGAGAGTAAAGGCAAGCAATGATTTAGGCTTTATTAATATTTTATCTCCTACAAAGCTTCCTGATTTAAAGATGAGTACATGCAAAAATATTAAGCAAGCAATTATGATTAGTAGTGCTTTAAAATAGAAAGCTTGACATTTGGATATAAGATAGTTCATAATACCGACAGGTTGTCGGTATGAGGATAGTAAAGGATTCAGCAGAAAGACGAACACAAATATTAGATGTTTCTGAAGAGCTATTTGCCTCTAAGGGGTACGTATCTACTAGTACTAACGATATTATTGAGAAGGTTGGAATAGCAAGAGGAACACTTTATTATCACTTTAAGTCAAAGGAAGAAATCCTTGATGCCGTTGTATTGCGTTTTACTAATAATTTAATAAAAAAAGCTAGAGAGGTTTCAAAAGATACCTCTATTCCTCTATTAGATAGAATCTCGTTAACTATGAAATCTCTTTCCTCAGATACACCTCTTGGACGTGAGCTATTATCTGAAATACATAAGAGTGAAAATGCACTCCTACATCAAAAGGTTCAGGATATTATGATTTCTAATATTGCATTAATATTTGAACAAATGATTAAGGAAGGAAATGAGCAGGGCTTATTTAATTGTTCCTATCCTTTTGCAGTAGCTGATATGATAATAACCTACTCATATATTGCTTTTGATATCACAAGAGAAATTTCCTTAGAAGATAAGAAGCTTTTAATTAAGGGCTTTATTGTAAATATTGAAAGACTTTTAGGTGTAGCTGAAGGATCTTTAGTTAATTCTATCCTAAAAATATTTGAGTAAAAATTTTTTATAATAAGACCGACAGGCAGCCGGTCTAGGAGTAATAATTTGAAACTATTTATTATACTGTGGCTTGGCCAAATGATATCTGCAATTGGAAGTGGTTTAACATCCTTTGGCTTATCTGTTTATATCTTTAGAGAGACTGGAAGTGCCTTTTATGTATCATTAATTGCATTAGCATCCTTTCTTCCATTTTTACTTATATCGGTTCCGGCAGGAATTTTAGCAGATAAGCATGATAGGAGAGCCTTAATGGTTATTGGTGATGGCATTTCTGCTCTTGGTGTACTATATATCCTAATTGCTATAGCATTAAAGCTACCCTTTATTCATATAATTACAGGTTCTATTATTTCTTCTGCATTTTCAGCTCTATTAGAGCCTGCATTTAAAGCAACAATCTCAGATCTACTTACGAAGGAGGAATATGCTAAGGCAGGAGGCTTAAATGGGCTATCCTCTGGCGCAAGATTTATAATATCACCCTTATTAGCTGCTCTATTACTATCCTTTTCTTCAATTAGACTTTTATTAATAATTGATATGCTTTCATTCATACCTACAATTATTGCTGCCTTAATGATTCGAAAAAGAATTAGTAGGAAGAATATAAAGAGTAATAAAGATTCAATGCTTACAGGCTTTAAAGCTCTAAGAAAGAATAAAGGGCTATTAGTATTAACGATATATACATCACTATTAACCTTCTTTATGGGAACTATTCAAATACTCTCTGAACCAATGATACTATCCTTCTCTACAGCCACAATACTATCGATTACAGAAGTAATGTGTGCATCAGGTATGATAGTATCAGGAGCATTAATTTCTAAACGAGGAATTAAAAATAGCTATAGAGTAGCGCTTTGTTTATCCCTATTTATAGCTGGAGTAGCAATGGTTGGCTTTGGCTCAACCTTAAATATGTTTATCATTGTGCCTTTTGGCTTTATTTTCTTTTTATCTATACCATATGCTAATACATCCCTTGATTATCTCGTTAGATCAAATATTGAAAGAAGTGAGGAGGGAAGTATCTGGGGTGCAATTGGATTTATTTCTCAGCTTGGCTATGTATTTTCATATTCAATATCTGGGTATGCATCTGACTATTTAGCAAAAATGATAAATGTTTCAGTTGGAAGAGGCTGCTCATTAATAATTGCTTTTGGAGGAATTATACTCGCTATTCTAGCATTAATAATGCTTTCCTTTTCCTCTATTAGGAGACTTGAAAGTGCTTAATGTTATTTTTTCTGACTTAAAAAAGCAGCTTTTAATTGCAAGCTCTATAATAGCGTTTGCATTTATCTCATCCTTTATTATTTGCTTAGGACTTTTGCTCTCCAATGAGCTATTAAACAAGATAGATGATACTATGGAGAGAGGAAAGACACCGCACTTTTTACAGATGCATGCAGGAAGCATTGATAATATTGATTTCTCATCCTTTGCTTCAAATCCTATGGTTGAGGACTTTCAAATACAACCCTTTTTAAATATAGATAATAATGAGTTTTTAGTAGATGGAGAGCCCTTTATCTTCTCCTCTGATGATAATGGAGTAACTATACAATCAAGGAGCTTTGATTTCTTACTAGCTGAGGATGGCTCTATAATAAATGTAGATGATGGAATATATGTTCCTACCTACTACAAAAATAGTGTGGAGCTTGGAAGTAAGCTTACAATCTGTGGTCAAGACTTCATTGTTAAAGGCTATCTAATAGATTCTCAAATGGGTTCTTCTCTTTCATCCTCTAAACGCTTTTTAATAAACGAAGAGAGTTATCAAAAGCTAAGAGATAAAGGTAGTGAAGAGTTTTTAATTGAAGCTAGGGCTATAAGTGTTGATGATATTAATGCAATATCCAATTTATATGCACTATCAGAGCTTCCAAAGGATGGACCTGCAGTAACATACTCTTTAATTAGGCTAATGAATGCACTTTCTGATGGCTTGATGATAATCCTTATTATCATATCAGGAATATTAGCAATGCTTATTTCATTAGTTGCTTTACGTTATATTTTTCTCATTTCAATTGAAAGAGATGGAAAGAGAATTGCACTAATACAAGCTATTGGAATAAGAAGAGATAGACTCATATTATTATATTCTTTTAAATATTTAATATTGTTGCTATTAGGTAGTACTTTATCCCTAATAACACTTCTATTGATGCTAGAAAATGCTTCAATATTAATCCTTTTAGGAGGACATTTAATAATCTTTATAATTCTTACGCTTTGGGATTACTTAATAATGAGGAGGATATCAAAAATAGATATTCTCGATGAAATAAGAAATAGTAATAAAAAGAGTAATGGAATTATTTCTCTCGCTTTAGTTTCAATTCTTACAGCTATCATGTATTGCTTAGCATTTATTCCAGCTAGCGCAGCCTCAACCTTAGCATCTAAGGAGTTTGTATCCTCTATGGGAATAGGAAATGCAGATATTAGAATGGACTTAAAGGGAGAAAATAGAAGTGATATCGAAGAATATCTATCTAGTAGCTCATTAGTTGATAGCTATGAGATTTATGATACCTATAGAGTTAAGGTAGAAGCTAAGGAACAAACCCTATTAATGCTAATAGAAAAGGGAAATCATAGTCTATTTCAATTAAAATATATTAAGGGGTGTGAGCCTATAAATGAAAATGAAATAGCTTTATCACAGCTTTTAGCTAACGAGTGTAGCGTAGCAATAGGTGATAAGCTAAATATCTTGGGAAAAGAATACATAGTTAAAGGAATCTATGGTGATATAACAAATGGAGGAAAGACAGCTAAAGTAACCTCTATTGACAAGGATACTCCAATTTGGTCTATTGCTTATATAAACTCTAATTCACCTGATAGTTTAGTTTCAGCTTTACTAACAGCCTTTTCAAAGGCAAAAACAGGTAAGATAGAGGACTATGTAATAAGCTTATATGGAAATACTATAAATAGCATAAACAAAGCAAAATATATCGCTCTATTTGTGTGCCTTTTCATTGAATTAGTTTTGATCACTTTAATATCTGCATTAACAGTAGAAAGAGATTCAAGGACTATTGCATTAAAGCTTGCTATAGGTATTAGAAGAGGAAATATCTTATTTAACTATATTAAAAAATTTCTATTAACTCTTTTTATAGGGCTTATCTTAGGAATTGTTTTATCTATGCTGACAGGAGGAAATATTCTTTCCTTTATGCTTTCTTTCTTAGGAGGTAGTAATATTGAATTTATATTTTCAATACTCTACTCCTTATTTACTCTACCGATTTTAATGTTATTAATTGCTGCTATTGCTACTGCTTTGGGGCTTATGAATATACATAAGGTTAAGGCCTACGATATAAGAGGAGGTATTTTATGATTGTACTTGAATCAAGAAATGTATCTAAGGAAGGTTTAATAAAAAATATATCACTTAAAATAAATAAAGGTGAGTTTGTGTCAATTATGGGTCCCTCAGGTTCAGGTAAATCAACACTTCTTTACATTTTATCTGGTATTGAGAGCTTTGATGAGGGAGAAGTAATTATAGCTGGAAAAGATCTAAGCAGGATAAGAAAAAATGAATTATCTGATATCAGAAGAAAGCATATCGGCTTTGTCTTTCAAAATCCTGAGCTAATACCCGAGGTAAATGTAATAAGTAACATATTACTTCCTGCTCTATCAAATAAAAGAGAGATAAAGCAAAGAGGTGAGGAGCTATTAGCTAAGTTAGGATTAGCTGGATATCAAAATCGAAGTGTGAACAACTTATCAGGAGGAGAGAAGCAGAGAGTTGCTATTGCTAGAGCTTTAATTAATATGCCTGATATAATATTAGCAGATGAACCAACTGGAGCCTTAAACCAAACAGCATCAAAAGAGACTATGGAGCTATTTTTGAGCCTGAAGGAGATGGGTAATACAATTCTAATGGTTACTCACGATGCTAAGGTTGCTTCTTATTCTGATAGAATACTATATCTAGTTGATGGTTCAATTGCGGGAGAGTTTAATAATTCAAATAGAGATGAAAATGAGGTTAGAGAATTTTTAGCATCCTTTAGGTGGTAAAAAGCTCCGGTCTCCCAGAGCCTATTATCATAGATGTGAAATTAATATTGGGAATGCTACTAGAGTTCCAAAAGCACTTCCAATTGATGAGAGTAAGAAAACTAGAAGTGCATGAAGTATTCTGTTTTTGTACCAGCCCTTTAGCTTCATAGCATCATCATTTATACCCTCAAAGTCCTTTACCTTTGGCTTTCTGAAGGTAGCCTCTGCAATTCCTCCTAGCATACCAACTCCTAAAACTGGATTTAGTGCAAAGAATGGAGCCGTAATTGTACAAGCTAAAATATTTAGTGGGTGTGCTAAGGATATTAATGTCATAATAAATGTACAGCTACAGTTTACTAAAATCCAATATAAAAAGGTTCTTAGTCCTTGATCCCATCCAGAAGAGATAAAGCTTGCAACTATTAAAACTACTATTAGTATTGGAATTAAATAGGAAATAACCTTTCCAATAGGTTTTCCTTTTGGAACTACTGTTAGCTCTTCAAGAGAAGGTGTTTGCTTATTTTCACTTAAACTCTTAATTGTTGAGATAACACCATTAGTATGACCTGCTCCAATTACTGCAACCTTCTTTTTGCCAGGAGCTTCAAATATAGATCTTCCTAGGTATTGGTCTCTTTCATCAATTAAAACCTCCTTAACCATAGGAAGCTCCTTAGCCATCTCCTGCATTAGAGTTTGTAGTGTATCTTGGCTTTTTAGCTGTTCAAGCTCTTCTGCTGTTATTTCTTCATTAGAAAAGGCTGCAGAAATTAAGGTTGCAAGAAGCTTACACTTATTCCAAAGAGAGCTTTTAGCCCAAGCACGCTTAAAGGTTGTTTGAATATCTCTATCACAAAGTGATACTGGGATGTTTGCCTGCTTTGCTACCTCTGCTGCTCCTAATATCTCTTCACCTGGCTTAGTACCTGTTTGAGCACCCATACGACGTTGGAAAGAGGCTAGTGCCGTATTAGCAAGTAAAAAGAAGCCCTTACCCTCCTTAATTACCTTTCGAATATCCATATTCTCATAGGTTTTCTTTTCGGTCTTTGACTTCATTCTTCCATCGTCGAGCTCTATACAAACTCTATCAGGAGCTTCTGTTTCTATAATACCTTTTACCTCTTCAACACTGTTTTGGCTAACATGAGCAGTGCCAACGAGGATTATTTCTTGATCATCTAAGATTAGCTTATGTACTGTATCACTGATATTTATTAGTTGCATGATAAAAACTATATATTAATAAATTACCATCGGCAAGGTATCATTCTGGGAAAAAAAGCTGCATAACGCACTCTAATACATTTTCCTTAATGAACCTAACATATAGCTTTCCCTCCTGTTTTTTGCTTGTAAATGGAAGTATTACTCTTGTAAGCTTTGATTTATCACTAACAGGGAGTGTTTGCAAAAGACTATATCTTCCCACAGGAATAAAGAGATTTTCATCATCTCTTGGTAGAGGTGGAAAACCACTTTCTATAATATCCTTTTCCTTTTTAGTTAGAGGCTTCCTACTTCCTGACCAAATTAAGTCGGTTCTTAAGCATACATCATCGAAGTAAAAATGATAGCAAAAGCAGGTTTCACTACCTATATCTAAGCCTTCTATTGTATCGAAGTAAATAGTTTCCTCTTTGTATGTAATTTCATGTGATAAATTTAATGTGAATATCATGAAAATAGGTTAGAAAAAATAGTGATATATAGCAATAATAATCTTGTTTTTAAATAATTAAAAAATTATCTTTAGTTATATGAAAGCAGTAATAAATGAAAACGTAACTTTATTTAGATATGAAAAGAGTCATGATGACCTTTTTGAGGGATGTTGGCCTATTAGGGATGGTGTTTCAATTAATGCATATTGTGTTTGTGGAACAGAAAAAAAGGTTCTTATCGATTATACAGAATCTGGAGCTTCCTTTGACTCTGATTTAGCAGATATGGGACTTAGATTAGAGGATATCGATATACTCGTACTTAACCACATGGAGCCTGACCATACTGGTGCTCTAAATGTACTTTTTACTAGATGCCCTAATATCGAGGTATATGCTACAAGATTAGGTGCAACAGAGACAGAGACCTTATATGGCCATAAGAATGTACATGTTATCACAAATGGTGAAGAGCTAAATATCGGTGGAAAGACACTCGTATTCTATGCAACACCAAATATCCACTGGCCTGATACAATGATGACATATATCAAGGAGGATGGTATTCTCTTCTCCTGTGATGCCTTTGGTGCATTCGGTTCTTATCAGAGTGTATTTGATGATGAGCTCACAGAAAAGGAATGGGCTTTATTAAAGCCTGAAACAGAGAGATACTATGCATCTATCGTTGCATCCTTCTCACCTTTCGTATTAAGAGGTATTAAGGCTCTCTCAGCACTTGATATCAAGACAATTTGTCCAAGCCATGGAATCGTATGGAGAAAGGATCCTGGTTATGTTGTTGCCTGGTACCAAAAGCTCGCTACATATCTTGAGGGACCAAGAGAAAAGGAAATTACAATTCTTATTTCTAGTATGTATGGAAATACTCTTTCTTATATTTCAAATCTTGTTCAGATCGCAAAGAAAGAAGGTATTGTTGTAAATACAGTTAGAATCCCTGATACAAATGATTCCTATGCCTTAGAGAAGGTATGGAGAAGTGAAGCCTTTGTTGTAGCTGCTCCAACCTATGAGATGGAGCTCTTCCCATCAATGGCACACACATTAGATTTATTAAACAGAAAGGCTGTAAAGGGTAGAAAGGTTCTATACTTTGGTTCATCTCTTTGGTCTGGTGGTGCTGCAAAGGAATTTAATGCATATGCAGAGAAGATGAAGCTTGAGGTTATTGATTCAATTGAGTTTAGAGGTAAGGGAACTCCTGCTGATAGACAGAAAATTGAGGATGGCTTTAAGAAGCTTATCGAAGCAATTAAATAATTAAGTATGGCCCATCAAATGATGGGTCATTTTAATGTATAAGAATGCTCTCCTATTTTTTCAAATGTTGATCCATTGTATGAATATGAATTAATTGTAAATAGGGAAGCATTCTTTTTATATGTACAAGTATAAAATGAAGGTCTAGAGTTTCTCATTGCATCTCCATGAAAGGAGTGTACAACGACTTCTGTAAAGCTTTGAGTATATGAATAATATGATTCATCTGCATGCTTATGGCCTGTTAATAAAAGATCAACACCAAATTTAGAAAGGTTAGATAATAAGAAATTTCTTTCCTTTTCATCTGCAAAGGAAGCATAGAAATTTGTTATTGAACCATATAGCGGAATATGTGTAAGTACAATCTTTTTAGAAGAACTATCCTTTTCTAGAGCATCAATAAAATATCCTAACTGCTGTCTACCTAGAGTTCTGTATGCTGAATCAACGACATAGAAGTGTATGTCTGAAGCTTTAAAGCAGTAAAAGGTTGAAGCGGTACCAGCAACAGTATTAATAAAACGCTCAACACCACCATTTCTATTATCATGGTTTCCTATAACATTGATAATAGGAACCGAAAATAAATTTGTACTCCAATTTTGATAGCTATCAAATTGAGCCTGCTCACTATTGTCTGAGACATCACCAAGATTTATTACTAGGTCTATATTATTCAGTATACCGTTACTTTTAATATAATCCTCAAACTCTGCTATCTTAAATACAGTTCCACTCTTTGTTTTTCCAAAGTGTGTATCTGAAATAAGTAGAATCTCAAAGTCTCCATCTATATTAATATTTCTTGAGCCAATAGATGTTAAATCTGTTTCAAAGTAATTAATACCAGGATTTGAATATTGATCAATATTAGGTATTGGAATGATGTTATTACAAGAGATTAGCAATAGTAATACTAGTAATAAAAATAATAATTTTTTCATAGCAAGTACTCCCAGTTGATAAATACAGAGTAATCGTAGCGATTTGAGAAGAAGGTTTCAGCAAAGCTATCAGCAAGTCCAGTTCTTAAGCTAAAGCCAAGAGACAGAGAGTTAGAAATGGCAACACTTGCCATGAGTGTAAAGTCATAGGCAAAGTTTGATGGTAGGTAAAACAATGAGCCTGTTGATATCTGTGACTGTAGATATACCTTATCGTATAAGGATAGATATAAATTAATTACAGCAAAAGGAGCAAAGCTTGTTACTAGATTATCGATATAGTTAATTCTACTTGTCTTAACATATGCACCACCAAATAAATTAGTACCTAGTCTAATATTACCTTTATTCTCGAAGGTAAAGGCTATAGCAACACCTAATGAATATGTTGATGAAATTCCATAGTAGAAATACATATTAGAGAAGGCTAGTATTGAGAACATATCTCTGCTTTCTCTAAATCTTAAGTTTTCATATTGGTTTATTCTAAGATCTGTTTGTTTACCAATTTTCCAACGTGATAACAAAGAAATTGTAGTTTCATGCTCCTTCAGCTCAGAAGCTAATACTGCAAGATACTTATCTGTTGAATAGCTTAATGCAGTAGAACCATATATTTTGTTATCATTTATTGTATCCTTACCACTATTAATACTTACGTTTGTTATTATACTTTTTGAGAATATTGGTAAGGATACTAAAAGAAGTAAAAGAAGGATGAGTAACTTTTTCATTTCATCAATTTTTACACTTTTCAATAAAATATTCAAATAATCTTAGATACTTTTCATCCTTTTCTTTTAATGCCTCTGGATGACATTGGATAGCCATAATTAAATCATTTTCTACAGCTTCTATTAACCCATCCTCGCTATATGCAGAAGGAATTAATCCCTTTGCAAGCTCTTTAATTCCTTGGTGATGAAGACTATTTACTAATAGTGTATCACCAAATATTGAGTGAAGCTTTGTGCCCTCTTTGATATTAATTATATGGCAAGGATCTTCATAATTCTCATAGTGTCTATGCCATTTAGACTCTAAATCCTGATATAGAGTTCCTCCAAGAGTAACATTAATTATCTGAATACCACGACATATACCTAATATAGGTTTTTCTTGCTTTATGGCAGCTTTAATTAATGACTCATGAAATGAATCCTCTTTTAAATCTGTACGTCCACACTCTGGAAGCTTAGCTTCTCCATATTCAGAGGGTGTAACATCCATACCACCTTGCATTAATAGTCCATCAACAATGTTAATTAATTCATCTGCTGGGGACCCTGGTAACAAAAGTATAGGGGTGCCACCAACTAAGGTGACAGCCCTAACATAGGATTCAATAGTAAAGTACCAAGGATATTGAAAAACACCTGGTTTCTCAATTGCCTTTTCTGCCGCAATGCCAATTATTGGTTTTCTCATAGTGCTTTAATTAAATGCCTTAAGAAGCCCATTGTTCTTACAGCACTATCATATTCAATGTGCTCATTAACTGAGTGAACATCGAATAGATTTGGACCAATTGAGACAGAATCCATTCCTGGAACAAGGGAGTTGATGATACCACACTCGAGACCTGCATGGATGCAAGTTACAACAGGTGCCTTTCCTGAATATTTTTTATATTCAGCTACAACCTTCTTTGTTAATTGGCTATTTGGATTTGGAGCCCAAGATGGATATGAATCGTTATAGATTACTTTAAAGCCTAGAATTTCAAAGGCAGCTCCAACTCTTAGTGCTGTTTCTTCCTTTGCACTCTCAACTAAAGATCTAGTAGATGAAAGGAGTTTAAACTTATCATCCTCAAGCTTTATGATTGCAATGTTATTTGATGTCTCTACAACTCCCTTTACGGATTGACTCATTGCCTGTACACCATATGGTGCAAGGTATATAGCCTCGATAAATGAAACTGAGATTTTATTCTTTATTGCTTGCTTAGGCACATCAGGAAGCTCCTCAAGAGTAATCTTGATACCAGGATCCTGGACCTTATATTCATTTTGAATATCCTTTGAAATGTTATCAACAATGATTTTAATTGTTTGCACATCCTCTTTATTAACAACAAAGGTTGCATATGCACTAGATGGAATTACATTACTTCTAGTTCCACCTTGGATATCTGTTAAGGAATAAATAGG
The DNA here is from genome assembly GCF_009695635.1 of Bullifex porci. Lineage (GTDB taxonomy): Bacteria > Spirochaetota > Spirochaetia > Sphaerochaetales > Sphaerochaetaceae > Bullifex > Bullifex porci. The sequence continues at coordinate 6,974 of NZ_VUNN01000008.1, read as the reverse complement.
GAAGCGGTGCATAATTCTAGCAAGAAGCTTATTGGCATTTGCCCTTTCCTTATGGATTTCGCCACCACTATGACCACCTAAAAGACCAGATATTGAAAGCTTAAGATGAACACTATCCTTTTCAACATCCTTATATTTAACCTTCTTCTCTGCATTTATCTGAAGACCTCCAGCACATCCTATGTAGATGATACCTTCCTCCTCACTATCGATATTGATGAGCTTTCTTGATTTGATTTTATCTGCTTCAACATTATTTGCACCAAGTAGCTTTGATTCCTCACATACTGTGAATAGAGCCTCAAGAGAAGGTCTTTCAGGGTCATCCTCTTCTAATAAAGCGAGTGCAAAGGCTACAGCAACACCATTATCAGCACCAAGAGATGTATCCTTTGCTCTGATATAGTTACCATCTAATACAATTTCAATTGGATCCTTAGTAAAATCGTGTTTTGAGCCCTCTCTCTTTACACAAACCATATCCATATGTCCCTGTAAGCAAATAGAGTCCTTACCCTTAGCTCCCTCTTTGAACATGATTACATTTCCAATTTTATCTGTTTGTACATCTATATTACGCTTCTTAGCCCAAGAGATTAGATATTGTCTTACACCCTCTTCATTTCCTGATTCACGAGGGATTTCAGATATTTCCTGAAAGTATTTCCAAACTTTTTTTTCTTCTAATTTATCGTACCACATTTACAAATTCCTTACTTAATAATCCTCTTTTCAATTCACCATTGATGAAAAGTCCACCGAGAGAGAAGTCCTTATTAATAATAGTAATATTTGCTTTATATCCAGGGATCAAAGCACCTTTATGAGTAAAGTTATAAATTCTAGCTGGGTTTGATGATGCCATTTGGATAACTTGGTCTATAGGAATTCCCCAAGAAACCATATTCTCAATACCCTTTAATAGAGTTAATGATGAGCCTAGGAATAAATCTGGGTTATCTCTACTTACAAAAGCACCATCCTTTAGTAGGGCAGGAACACCATTCGCAGTTAGCTCTCCCTTCTTTTGCATTGTAGGCTTTAGAGAGTCTGTTACCATAACGATATTACTAACTGGCTTTTCTCTTAGAAGGAGCTTAATCAATTCTGGGTGTACATGAATACCATCACAAATGATTTCAGCCTTCATATCCTGCTGTATCATAATTGCACCAACACATCCAGGGTTTCTATGGTGGAGTCTACTCATCGCATTGAAAAAGTGAGTTGTATGTAGGATTCCACATTGCATACCATCCATGATGTTTTCATAGGTGGCATTTGTGTGTCCAGCTAATAGAACGATGCCTCTTTTTTGAGCCTCAAGAGCAAGAGTTCTCATATGCTTAAGCTCTGGCGCAATAGTCATTGCAACTATCTTTCCTTCACCTGCTTCATAGAGCTTGTTAAAGACATCAAGATTAACTGCCTGCAAGCCCTCTGGAGCTTGAGCACCAATTCTTTCAGGTGAGATAAAAGGTCCTTCAAGGTTTACACCCTCTATTATAGCTCCCTTTTCCTTACCCATTGCAGCGACAATAGCCTTTGTTGAAGCTATCATTTTATCAAGTGTATCTGTATAAACTGTAGGTAGGAAGGAGGTAACACCAAAGTCTGCAAGAGCTTCACTCATTCCTAAAATAGAATCAGGGGAGCAATCTTCAGTACCATATCCTCCAATACCATGTAGGTGGGTATCAATTAAACCTGGAGTAATATAAGCTCCCTTTACATCGATTATCTTTGTAGTAGAATCATTATATTGAGTACTATCAAAGCGACGCATTCTAATTACGTCATCGATATTACCTTCATCATCAATCGATATTGCACAGTCATTGATACTAGCAACACCAGATATAATAGTTCCATTGATTAATACATATTTTATACTCATGTGGAAATGATACAACTAAAACTAATGCTTTGCGAGGGATTTTACCCATTTTCCACTTTTATAACGAGGATATACAGCTATTATTTTTGCTATCTCCTCTAATGATGTCATAGCAACAACAATATATATAGGTAGCTTTAGAAATTCCGCTCCAAGAAAGGCCATTGTAACTCCAATAAACCAAACACATGAGGTTTCTGCAATAAGAGAGTAACGAGTATCACCGCCTGAACGTAGTATTCCTACAAAGAGTACCATATTTAAGCTACAAAGTGGCTGGAAGATAGCTTTGACATATAAGCACCTAGTAGCCATTTGCTTTATCTCTTCTGATACCTTGAATAGAGAAGTAAAGCTACTAGCAGATAATGCTATAAATAAGCCCATTATAGTTCCAATAAATAGTGCTATTTGTAATGTTTTTCTAGCACCTAGCTTTGCTCTGTTTATATCTCCCTGTCCAAGTATTTGTCCAAGGAAAATAGTTGTCGCATTTCCAAGGCCCATAACAAAAACAAAGAAGAAGTTTGCAATTGCCTCTGATACATTTATACAAGCAAGAGTATCTACACCAAGTCTTGAATATCCAATTTTATAAGCTGTCATACCAAGAGACCAAAGCATCTCATTTAATAGTACAGGGAAACAGGTAACAAAATATATTTTGATAAAGGACTTATTCCATTTGAAGGCTGTAAGCTTTCTTATTCTAAAGTCCTCCTTTTTGATATATGTGACAGCTAAAAGAATTACCATCTCAATAAATCTAGAAAAGGTTGTTGCGATTGCAGCACCCTCTGCGCCTAGCTCTGGAAATGGTCCTATACCAAAGATTAATAAATAGTTTCCAATTGCATTTAAACCTAGAGATATAAAGGTTGCTATTAAAGGGATATTACCCTTACCGATAGATCTAAAGGCGATGCCGTGTGTAAATGAAATTGCAAAAAATATATAGCTTATTGCAACCCATCTTTGATATTGAGAGCTTATTTCAACTACATCTGTTTGAGTTGTGAATAAGTAAACTATATAATTAGGTGCAATTAAAGATACAATTGTAAAAAGTATAGACGCTATAAGAGATATTGATAGTGCTAGAGCTGTGATTTTTTCTAGCTCCTCATACTTCTTTGCTCCATAGTATTGAGCAAAAAAAATAGAAGCACCAGATGCAATTCCAAATATAAATAGGTTAATTAAAAAGAATATTTGGTTTGCAATTCCTACAGCAGCAATTTGATTAGCTCCAAGCTGACCGATCATAAGTGTATCTACTAAGGAAAGTGATGTAGATAGCAGGTTTTGGAGCATTATTGGAAATGCAATTAGCATTAATGTCTTATAAAACGATTTGCTTTGTTCCATTTGAGTAATATTTAAAGGAAAAAGCTTTTTTTGCAATATCCTTTTGTTGCACTCATAAGAAAAACTGAAGTACGATAAAACAGATATGAAAAAAACTAGTAATATCCTTTGTATCTTGAACCCTAATGCTTCTAAAGGACAGGCAATTACAAAGGTTGATAAAATAAAAGAATCCTTCAGAAAAAGGAACCAAAGTGTAGATATTATTTTTACAAGCCAAAGAAAGCAGGCTATTACGCTTGCCTTACAGGGTGCAGATGAAGGTTATGATGTTATTATTGCAGCTGGTGGGGACGGAACCGTTAACGAGGTTGCAAATGGAATATTGAAATCTGATAAAAGTCCTAGCTTTGGAATTATACCAATTGGAAGAGGAAATGACTTTGCATATACAGCTAATATCCCATGTGATGTCGATAAGGCAGTAGATTTAATTTTATCCTCACCAGCAACTGATATAGATGTTGGTCTTTTATATGGAAAGGATGCAGCTGATGGTAGATTCTTTATTAATGGAGCAGGCATAGGCTTTGAGCCTGAGGTAAACTTTAAAGCCTCCTCATACAAGCATATTAATGGTGTTACAAGCTATTTATTAGCCTTTTTACATTGCTTTTGCTTTATACCAAAGCCATATGATATTGAGATGAGGGTTGATGATAAAAACATTAACCTTAAAACACAGCAAATCTCTATTTGTAATGGTAGAAGAATGGGTGGTGCATTTATTATGGGACCTAGAGCTATTATAAATGATGGTAAGCTCGATGTTGTATATGCAAACAGACCATTAAAGCGCTTAAAAATTACAAGATTAGCACTAAGATTTTTCTCCGGGACACAATTAAAGAGTAAATACATGGATATGCTAAATGCAGAAAGCGTAGTAGATATAAAGAGTGCTAGAGCAGAGATGAAAATCCATGTTGATGGCGAAGAAATTTCTAGAGATGCGGCTTTTTGTCGTATAGAAATGGTTAAAAAAGGGTTGAGGTTATTTTATAATAGGTAAAAAGTAAGAAAAATTAATTTATAAAAAATAAATCTTTATTTCAAAAATAAATATAGGTAGTAAAATTCTTGTTGACTTCCGCCTTGGGATGGGGTATTCTATAAACTGAATTTCTAGGCCTTAAATGGTCATTTTCTATATAAAATTGGGAGTTTTTCGTGGTTAAAGATTTAGTCCCTTGTGTGCATTTTTATGATCAGGATTTTGTAGACATGTATGACCGCTCCTGGGTTTGGATCGAGGAGAACTGGATTCAAAGACAGGAAGAAGAGCTCTTCCCTAATGGTTTTTTTGTTGGTTGCAAAAGTAATGAAATTAATTTGTTCGATAACTGTATGGCTTCAATATCTCTTTCATATAGTAATCAGAATTTTGATGCCTACTCATTAGTCGATTTTTTTTATAAGCAGCAAAAAGAAGATGGACAAATCTTTGATCGTTATGACAGCACTACCTTAAAGCCAATAGTTTCAGAGGATAACCCTAAGGGTATTTGTCCTCCTCTTTTACCATATGTAGAATTTTGCTTCTACCATAAAATCGGTAATAAGAAGAGACTTAAGGAAGTAGTACCTTATCTTGAAAAGTACTTTAACTATATTGTTAGTAATTTCCAGTGTGCTAATGGTCTTTTTCATGTACCAATAAGTGCTTGTCATCTTGGAAATGTTCCAAGATACAATACCTATTACCCTGTTGATTTCAATGCTATGATGGCAGTAGCAGCTCTTTATATGTCTAATATTGGAGATATTTTAAATGATAAGGAGCTTAGCTTTAGATATAAGAGAGTTTATTTCTCTCTTAAAACTCGTATCAATAGTATGATGTGGAGTGATGAGGATCACTTCTACTATGATATAGATGAAAATGAGGTAATAATTAAAAACAAGCACATCGGTTCCTATTGGACCATGCTTGCAGAGATTCCTAACGACGAATATGCAGGCTTCCTAATTGATGCTCTAAAGGATCCAGCTGAATTTGGAACCGATAACCCATTCCCTTGTGTTCCTGTTTCAAATCCTGTCTTCAGTGAAGAGGGTAATGGATATAAGGGCGGTGTAGTTCCTTTCTATACCTATATGGTTATCAAGGGATTAAATAAATATGATTCATTTGTATTTGCAAGAGAATGTGCAATAAGACATATGTATTTTATCCTTGATACTCTTCATCCAGATGGAGAAACAGTTGGTGATGTATGGGAGTCATATAAGCCAAATAAAGAGGGTGCTTCTATTTCACTTGATGGTGACTTTGTTAACCAAAAGAGAAATCTAGCAATGATTAGTTTGATTACTATCACGCTAATGATCGAAAACATCATTGGTCTAGAAATCTCTCTTCCAAGAAAGACCGTTGACTGGACTATGACCTCTCTTGAATCAATGGGTATTGAGAAGCTCTCACTAAAAAGAAATAATATTACAATCCTATCTAATAAGAATATTAGAGGCTGGGAAATTAGGTTGGAAAGTGAAAAGCTTTACTACTTTACAATATTAATTCTAGATGAGAATAAGAAGAAAACTCTTCCTATTCCTTCTGGTAAGTGTTCAATGCTAATTGATAAGCTATGATAAGTATTCCCTTGTACAGCTTTGTATAAGGGAATAATTTTTTAAAAAGTGAAACAATGTTTCAATAATTAACTTGAAAGATAATAAATACGAAAGTATACTATTAAAGAATTAGATAGTTATTAAATGGAGGAAAAATCTTATGAATATGAAAGATTTCTCATTAGAGGGAAAGGTAGCATGGGTTACAGGTGCTTCTTATGGTATTGGATTCGCTATCGCTTCAGCTTTTGCAGCTGCAGGTGCAAAGATTGTATTCAATGATCTTAAGCAGGAATTTGTAGACAAGGGACTCAAGGCATATGCAGATGCAGGTATTGATGCTAAGGGTTATGTATGTGATGTAACAAACGAAGAGCAGGTAAATGCAACTGTTGCTCAGATTATCAATGAGCTCGGTAAGATTGATATTCTTGTAAACAACGCTGGAATCATTAAGAGAATTCCAATGTGTGATATGACAGCAGCTGAATTCAGACAGGTTATCGATGTAGACCTCAATGCTCCATTCATCTGTGCTAAGGCAGTTATCCCATCAATGATCAAGAATGGTCACGGTAAGATTATTAACATCTGTTCAATGATGAGTGAGCTCGGACGTGAGACTGTAAGTGCTTATGCAGCAGCTAAGGGCGGTCTCAAGATGCTTACAAAGAATATTGCTTCAGAATATGGTGAATTCAACATTCAGTGTAACGGTATTGGACCTGGATATATTGCTACTCCTCAGACAGCACCTCTCAGAGAGATCCAGCCAGATGGTTCACGTCATCCATTTGATCAGTTCATCATCGCAAAGACTCCAGCAGCTCGTTGGGGAAATCCAGAGGATCTTCAGGGACCTGCAGTATTCCTCGCAAGTGATGCATCTAACTTTGTTAATGGTCACATTCTCTATGTTGATGGTGGTATTCTTGCTTATATCGGTAAGCAGCCTAAGTAATAGTATTAAACTACTTACTAGCAGCTCTCAGTTATTGAGGGCTGTTTTTTTGTTTGCTCTGCATGAGTATTAACTTGGTGGTGAAAGTCCACTGCGGGAACAGTTCTGAAAGAAAACCGCTAGCCAACGGCAAGGGCGTAACAGCAATGTTGGGTCTGAAGGAAGCAATAG
>NZ_VUNN01000007.1 GCF_009695635.1 Bullifex porci | reverse complement strand
CCAATTTTAACTAATAGATATTTTCCCTATATATTGACTAAATATTGTTTTAATAATATTTTACAACGCTGGATTGGAGGAATAGGATGCTTGAATCCACCAAAAAATCATCAGTTGATTTGCTTTCAGGTAATGAGGGATGGGTTATTTTCAGATTTTCATTACCCATCATTTTTTCTTATCTTCTACAACAAATATACACTATTAGCGATGCCGCAATCTGCGGTCAGACACTCAGCGTTGATGAGATAGCTGGTGTAAATGATGTCTTTCCTATTCTCTACATATTTCTGCAGTTTGCAGTGGGATGTATGCTGGCTTTTCAGTAATGACCTCTATTGCAGCTGGTCATGGTGATAAAGGCAGAGTCAGAAAATCCTTTGGATCAGAAATAATTCTCGGTGCATTACTCTCACTTATTCTGACAGGAATTGCAATAATAACTTTAGATCCACTACTTCGATTTATCGGGCTCTCTGAGACAAATCCTGGTGTATGGAAGGCAGCATACCAATATTCAATAGTTATTTTTATAGGTATTTTCGCTCAGTTTTATTACAACCTAATATGTTCAGTACTCAGAAGTCTTGGAGATTCAGAAACACCTCTTATCTTTCTTCTCTTTTCTACTGTACTAAATATCGTCCTAGATTTACTTTTCATCATAGTTTTTCATCTTGGAGTAATAGGAGCTGCAGCTGCAACAGCAGTTGCACAGGCTATAAGTGCTATCATGTGCCTCATATATGCATTTAGAAAATATCCTGAACTTCATCTAACAAAAAAGGATTTTCGTTTTGACATTTCTCTCTATATAAAGCATCTGAAGCAGGGAATTCCAATGGGACTTCAGTTTTCTATGCTTGCTATCGGAATCATAGTAATGCAACGTTCTCTTGTAAGCTTTGATCTTGGATTAGATGGAGTTATGGTCACTAGTAATCCTGCACAAAATGGATTTGGAGCTGCCAATAAGCTAAACTACTTTTTAATGTGTCCTCTAAGTGCACTAGGCACAGCAATTGTAAGCTTTAATGCACAGAACTTAGGAGCTGGAAGGCAAGATAGAATCAGACGAGGAACTGTGAAAAGCCTTATGATTGGTACTATCATGTGTTTGATTCTTTGTGGTATTGGAATGCTTATGACAATAAATGGCGCATATCAATATGTATTCATGAGCTCAGATAAGATTTCACAATCATCTATACACTACGGAAATCTATATCTTTATGTTGATTTAGCAATGTATTTTCTCTTGATGCTCCTGTATGTTTTTCGCTCTGGTGTTCAGGGTGTAGGTCATGCAGAGTTTACTCTACTTGCTGGGTGTGCCGAACTAGTAGCAAGAACTTTGATATGTACATTCCTTCCATCAATCATAAATGGAGGCTCAATAGATTCTTCTGCTTCTGTTGGTGCATACATCGCTCTCTGCTTTGGTGATCCAGGTGCATGGATTTTGGCAATTGCTACACTACTCTATCCTACAGTGCGTTATCTCTTTGGTGTAAAGCCAAAAAAAGAAAACTAATTACCTATAAATTCTATAGTTCAATAAAATACTAGCCAAGAAAGTATATCTCTTTCTCTTTCAAGATTATATTTACGGTAGTTGTTTCCAATCGCATCACTTGAGAGAAAACTTACTCTTATTAGATTTAAAGACTGAAGGATACCTTTTACATCATTGACTACCTACCGATAGGTAGTTATAATTACAAAGCTTAATACAATTTTAATATGCCGTTACTTGACCTTATAATTAGTCATAAACGACAATTAATTATTAATTCTAAAGTGTAAGTCTTTATGGAGTAAATCGATGGTAGAAATAAAATCTCTAGTGAAAACATATAAAACTGGTGATGAAGAAGTAAGAGCTATAGATGATATAAGCTTGAATATAAAGCAAGGAGAAATAGTTGCAATATCAGGTGCATCTGGTTCAGGAAAAACTACATTACTTAATCTTATAGGTACACTAGATAATATTACATCTGGAGATATCATCATTAATGAACACAGTATCGCTTCAATGAATGAAAAGGAAAAAACAAATTATAGAAAGCTTAATCTAGGATTTATCTTCCAAAGCTATAACCTTATTCCTGTGCTTAGTGCGTTAGAGAATGTAGAGCTAGCCTTTCAGCCTCTCAGTAAGCAGGAGCTTGCTGAAATAGGAATTTCTGATACAAAGCTTGCTGCAAAAGAGGCTTTAAAGGCAGTTGGCCTTGAAGGCTATGAGGAAAGACGACCAGGTCAGCTATCTGGTGGACAACAGCAAAGAGTATCTATCGCAAGAGCAATAGTAAGAAAGCCTAAAATATTATTAGCAGATGAGCCAACAGCAAACTTGGATAGTAAAAATAGTCTCCTAATTTTAGCTCTTCTATCAAAGCTAAGTCATGAAAATAAAATAACAGTTATTTACTCCTCTCATGACCAAGAGGTACTTAAGAATGTTGAGAGAGTAATTATCCTCAAGGATGGAAAGCTTGTGGAGGATAAAAAATGCTAAAGAGTTTAAAGCTCTCTATCAGGAACCTCGCAAGGTATAAAACAAGAACAATTATTACTATTGTAGCAGTATTAATATCTGTTCTAGTTTCTACTGTTGTAGATGGTCTAGTTAGAGGGATGTTTACAATATCTACTAATAACTTAATTGCATATGAAAGCTCTGAAGTAACTATCTATCAAAAGGGATATTTTGAAAAAAGAGATGAGTATCCATCAGATATTTTTATTTCAGGTGATTTATTGCAAGAGGCCTCAGAAAGGCTTGATAAAGCAGAGCTTCCTAATACTCCCAGGTATAAAGCAATTTCAGAGCTAATTACATATAGCGAAGAGGAAGAGAGTGAATTTTACTTAAATGTAATATTAGTCGGAGTAGATAAAGAAAGAGATAAGAATGTATTTAGAATCTCAGAAAGCCTCTGTGATGGCTCATGGTTTGAAAATGAAGATGAGATAATACTTGGCTCTAAGATTGCAGAAAAGCTTAATCTAAAGGTTGGAGATATAGTTACGCTATCAACAACAGGAGCTATGGGCTTTGCTGAGACACTAGATTTAGAGGTTGGAGGAATTATTAACTCCGAAGACCCACAGGTTAACATGTCTCAGGTCTTTGTAAATCTCTCAGATCTAGATAGCTATCTATTACTTAAGGGTGGAGCAACTGAAATTGCAGTATCAGATGGAATGCCTTCTGTTGCATCTAAAAAGCTAGCAGATAAGGTACAAAAAATTATTGGGCCTGAGCTTGATGCAAAATACTACGAGGAGGTTAATGAGGATATTATCGCTATAATGAATGGTGATAAGGGTAGCTCCTTTATAATGCTTCTATTTTTATTTATCATTGCTGCCGCTGGTATTTCAAATACAATGATAATGGCTGTAATGGAGAGAAGAAAAGAAAATGCAATGCTTCGTGCTCTAGGCTTTTCAAGAAGGTCAATTGTCTCACTATTTGTCCTAGAGGGAACATTAACTGGAATTATAGGAGCTTTAATTGGTGCTCTCTTAGCCTTATTTGTAATGATACCTCTCTCAAAATATGGACTTGACTTCACAGCCTTACTTTCTGAAGAAATGGATATTGGATATAGAATGCCTTTAATACTAAGACCTACTCTTTTCTGGCAATCCTTTGTATTTATTCCAATTCTTGCAGTGCTTCTTTCTAGTCTCTCAGCATTCTTCCCTGTTTATAAAACTGGTAAGGAAGAAATTGCTGATTTATTCAGGAGGATGTAATGATAAAGCTAGCACTAAGAAACTGCTTAAGAAACAAAAAAAGAACTATAGTAACTGGACTTTCTGTAATTCTTGCTGTTTTTGTTGTACTTCTAATTATGTCATTTATGTACTCCTGCTTTGACCAGCTAGCAGAAAATGAAAGAAAATATACAACAGGTGATATTAGGATTAGAAATAAAAAGTACAATGAATTTGAGTCCCTAATGCCAATTCAGTTTTATATAGAGAATTACTCAGAGCTGAGAGCTGAATTACTAAATAGAAGTACTATAAAGAGTGTAGAGTCAGTATTATCTCTCTCTTCTTCTCTTTATCGAGATGGAAAGCTTGAGAATATGGCAATATATGGTGCTGATATTGGTTCTGTCTATATTAATGAGGACACAATTCTATATGAGGGACGCTTTGTAGAAAATGGAGCAAGAGAGGTAATGGCAACTCCAATATTTCTCAAGCAACATAGTTTATCACTTGGGGACAGCGTTACATGTTTATTTAAGACTGCATCAGGTGGTACTAATGCAGCTACATTTAAAATAGTAGGTGTTGTGGGATACCTCAATTCAGAGATGAATGGAAATCTTCTAATTACTACATCAGATGCACTAGCACCATTAATAAGGATTAATGATGGTGCACTTGAGCTACATCTTTGGCTAAATGAGGGTGTAGATGAAGAAAGTGAATTAGCTAAGCTAAAGGAACTATTAAGTGATAGAGAATTAGATGTACAAAGCTGGAGTGAAATTTCTTGGATAGCTCCAGTACTGCCTCTATATGACATAATGATTATCATTATTGACGCACTATTCTTCTTTATTGCTTCAACACTAGTATTTAATACTATGATGATGTCTACTCTTGAAAGGAAGAAGGAGCTTGCAACTATGATTGCTATCGGTTTTTCAAGAAGGTATATAATGATATTATTAGTTATCGAGGGCTTAATAATTTCTTTTATAGCATCGACTATTTCAGCAATAGGAAGTATAATTCTAATAGATATATTTGGAGTAGTTGGTATTGATTTAACTGGCTTTGGAATTGAAGCAGTTGAAGGCTGGGGCTTTCCAAATATTCTTTATACACACTTAGCTGCTTGGATCTATCCAGCAGTTATCATTGCAGAGATGGCTATTTCTGCAATTGCAACTATACTTGCTACAATGAGAGTAAGAAAGCTTGAGGTAGCTAGTTCTTTAAGGGAGGAAGCATGAAAAAGCTTATTGTTTTATTAATAATTGCAATCTTTTCACTAGCACAAATTTGGGCACTTAATGCAGAGCAAATCATCGATAAGATGGAAGATGTAATGGAATTTGAGACTCTATCGTTTACTGCTACAATAAAGAATACAGACAAACTAGGTAGTACTACTCAAACCTTTAATGCAATTCAGAATGATGATGGAGATACACTATTAACAGTTACCTCTGGAATGGATAAAGGACAGAAGATACTTCGTCTAGATGATAATATTTATATTTACTACCCAGATGCAGATGAGATAATTAGACTTTCTGGCTCAGGACTATCAAACTCATTCCTAGGTTCAGATTTCTCATATGAGGATTTAAGTGGTGATGATGACTACGACGATAGATATAACTATAAGCTAGCTGGTAGCGAAACCTATAATGGTATCGATTGCTATGTTATTAAATTCACTGCAAAGAAGCTCTCAGAGACATATCAAAGGATGGAAATGCTAATAGATAAAAATCGATATGTTCCTATCGTCGAGAGACTATTCTCAAAGAGCGGTAAGCTTTTAAAGACAATTTATTACGATGGATATTCAACTAAGCCTTATTTCCCAACAGAGGTAAAAACTGAAAATGCTGTAAAAAAAACAAACAAAAGTGAGATGAAAGTTACTAATATTGTCTTTAATAAAAAACTAGATTCTTCTCTCCTTGATAAGGATGATTTCGCATGGTAAAAAAGCTAATTTTAACTTTAATTTTAATTTCATTATCGCTTGTTTTATTTGCTTCTGGAGCAGAATTAAATGTTTCTAGTTTATTAACAAAAGTATATAATTCAAGTCTAGCAAGCAGTTTTACTGCATCTGTTACTCCATATTATACATTTTCAAATCAGCAACTTAAGGGTGAGCTTAGAGGTGAGCTTAATTTAACTAATATAAGAGATATCACCACTTTTACTCTTACACTCAAGAGAGCTGATATCCGTTTTCGCCTACCTTCATTTAATAATAAGAAAATGACAATAACAGTTGGTCGCTCTCCAATTTCATGGGGACTTGGCTCTTACTATAGAATTGGTGATGTATTATTAGATGGAATGTCTAAAAACCAAAAAGCTGGTGTCTCCTATGATAGAGATATTTACCTTATTTCAGCAGCACAGAGCTTAGGTGGTGGCTTTAATTTAGATGTAGCAATATCTCTACCATTACCATATGAAGTTAAATTTGACCAATTTGGCTCAACTATAAAAAATACAGAAAAGCTTGCTATCGGAGCAAAGCTTAAGAAAAGCTTTGACTCTAAGACAATTAAGTCCATTGTAGCTTTTGCTTCCTATAATGAAGATAAGGTCACTTCTCTTGCAGCGGCTCTTGATCTTGCAATCTATTTTGACGTGACTATGGGAATAGAGAGTAAGCTTAGAAGCTCAAATGATATAAGAGCTGCAATTAATATAACAAAGCTCTACTCTATAGAAGGTGAGCTTTCTTCGATGAGCTTAGGATTATATCTTGCTGGTGATGCTGATTTCTACAATAAACAATATAAAGCGTTCACTGCACTATCGCTCGCACCTAATGAAAGACTAACTCTCTATATTGCGTTGGAAAATAAATTCTCTGATAAAGGAGATGTTATATTAGAATTAAGTCCATCTCTAACCTTTAATATCACAGAACATGTAAAGCTAGAGGTTTCAGGTTTTTATATAAAGAATTCTCAAGCAAATATATTAGGAGGAGGAATATCATTTAAGAGTGTGTTTTAATAATAAACTTTCTTGACTTGTAATCTTTAGTAACGTAAAAATAATTTATGACTAAAGATAAAACACTTAAGAAGAATCTATGGTTCTTCCCTCTTGGAACAGTTGGTAGAGATATGCTTTATCAACTGTTTACTAATTACATACTTTTATATGTATTATTTACTAGACAGCTAACACCTACCCAGCTGATGGCTATTACTGTAATAATGGTTCTTGCAAGAGTATTTGATGCGTTAAACGATCCATTAATGGGTAATATTATTGAAAGAACTAGAACGGTTTGGGGTAAATACAAGCCATGGCTATCAATTGGAATAATTACAACTAGTATTGTTGTATATCTTGCTTTCTCAGTTCGCTTACAGGGATGGGCGTTTGTAGTTTTCTTTGGTGTAATATATTTTTTATATTCAATAACCTACACAATGCATGATATCGCATATTGGGGTATGGTACCTTCCCTCGGAAGTGATAGCCATTCAAGAGACCAGTTTACTTCAAGAGCAACACTCTTTGCTGGTGTTGGCTCAACTATTGCAGGAATGCTAATTCCAATGCTAACAACTGGCTCTATGACTCTTGGAGGAAATGCGCAAGCTGCATATAGCTACGTAGCACTACTCTTTGCAATCCTAGGACCAATATTTTTAGCCTTTACTATATTAGGAGTTAAAGAAGATCGCTCATATATGAATGAGGTAGTACCTAAGGTAAGCTTTAAAAAGATTATTAATACTATATTAAAGAATGACCAGCTTATATGGGTATCAATAATTTTCTTAATCCAGCAAATTGGATTAAACCTAATTTTAGGTGGCTTAGGAAGTACATATATCTACTTTGCATTTGGCTATGAGGGCGGGCTATACTCACTATTTAGCACTATTGGTGTATTAGCAACAGCATTTTTAATGGTATTCTATCCTGCAATTTCTAAAGCAATAAAGAGAAAGAAGCTCATGGCATATATGCTTATAATGTCATTAGTATTCTATGTTATTTTATTGCTCTCAGGTATATTCATGCCTAACTCTACATTAAAGTTCTGGGTTATTACTATTTCCTATATGTTCACTAATTTAGGACAATATGCTTATTACCTAATTATGATGATCTCTATCATCAATACAGTTGAATATAACGAATATAAAAATGGAAATCGTGATGAAGCAATAATTGCTTCTCTTAGACCATTTTTAACAAAGCTTTCCTCTGCAATTGTAGTAATGCTTACATCTCTTAGCTATATTATCTTTGGTATTACCGATGTAACAAATAAAATCTCATCCTTTGAGCAGCAAACTAATTTAGGAATAATTACAGAAGCAGAAAAGCTTTCATCTATAAAGGATGTATTAGCTGGAATTACTAGCTTCCAAACCTTAGGACTATTATGTGTTATGTGTATCCTTCCTGCAATTTTAATGACACTCTCCTACACACTTTATAAGAACCACTATAAGCTTGATGAGGATGAATACAATAGAATTGTTAAGGAGCTTGAAAGGAGGAAAAAATGAGTCAAGAAGCTTTATTATCACTTTTTCAACCACCTAAAATTGATGAGATAAAGAAAATATTATGTATACAGCCACACCCAGATGATAATGAAATAGGTATGGGTGGAATTATTTCATATCTTACATCAAAGGGTGTACAGGTTGACTATCTAACAGTAACAGATGGCTCTCTAGGAGACATTGGTATCATAGAAGGAGATTTAAAGGAAATAAGAAGAAATGAAGCTATAAATGCTGGTAAGCTTTTAGGCGTTAAGGAGTTTTTCTTTTTAGAGCACCTAGATGGAGAGCTTAATGATGTTCCATCACTTGCTAGAGAAATAGCAACTATAATCAGACAAAATAACTATGATTCAATTGCAGCTCCAGACCCATTCAATAGCTATGAAGCTCATTATGATCACATTGTGACTGGAAGAGCAGCAGCACAAGCTGCTATAAGTGTTAATTTAAAGGAGTATCCACGAGGTACAGCTACAAAGAGTGTAAATCTTAGCTCTGTACTATTTTATTTTACTCAAAGACCAAATTCACTTATCGATATTACAAATCATTTTGAGAAAAAGATGGCAGCAACAGCTTTACATAAATCTCAAATTACTCCAGAGCTACTTAATCTATATACTTCATATTTTGCATATCGAGGTATGCAGCTAAGTGGCTCAGATAAAATATTTGAAGGTGTAAAAGCACTACTACCTCTACACCTTCATTGTATTCCTGAAGCAATAAATATCTAGCTTATAATCCTCTCGATATTAAAGAGAGGATTTTTTTACCCTTCTGAGGTTGCAACTAAATCAGAACCAGTTCCTGCTATATTCTTTATTATTACATCTCCAATATGAACATGAGATGTAATTTCAGTTTTATGGATTTCTTCCATACAAGCAAAGATTTTTTCCTTAGGAATCTCAGGAACTGTCTTCACACATACTCTGCAGCCAACACCCTTGACTGTTGATGTTACTGTCCTTTTAGGTGCGACAACCTCATTCTTTGCGTAGCGCTCTCCTCTTATGCAATTATTTCCACTAACTTTAATAACAGCACCATTTTCGACAGTAGCTGTTAATTGGCACCCTAGTGGACAGTTAATACATGTTAACTCAACATTACTCATTTACAACCTCCACTAATATATCCTCATCTGCTTTAAAATTTAGCTTTACACTTTCCATCTCACCTGGGGACATCACCTGCCTCTTAATTTTCTTTAAGACATTACCTTTACTGGAAATTACTATAGATGAACCCTTAAAGATATCTGTAACGCGGAAACGAAGCATTACATCTTCACATCCCTTTTGAATATATTGAGGTACTGTATATCTAACGCCAAAGCCAGTTGAGACTTTAATATATTCCTTTTCTTTAAAGCCTTCTTTAACATATTTTGCTGCTTGTGAGCCAGCTAAAGCTGCTTCCTCAGATACATAATCTACAAGGTCATGTACATGTAGGACATTACCACAAGCAAATATTCCATCACCTGCGCTAAAGCTATTATCAACTATAGGCCCTCCTGTAACAGGTGAAAGAGTAAGCCCAGCCTTCTTTGATAACTCATTTTCAGGAAGTAAGCCAACAGATAAAAGAAGAGTATCACACTCAAAGCGCTTTTCTGTACCCTTTATTGGCTTTCTAGAGCTATCAACCTTAGCAATAGTAACTGCCTCAACTCTTTCTTTTCCCTCGATATTTACTACAGTGTGTGACAGCAGTAGAGGAATATTAAAATCATCTAAGCATTGGACGATATTTCTTTTTAAGCCTCCTGAATAAGGCATAAGCTCTGCAACAGCTAAAACCTTAGCTCCCTCCAAGGTCATTCGCCTAGCCATAATTAAACCGATATCACCAGAGCCTAATATAACTACTCTCTTACCTACTAAATATCCCTCAATATTCATAAGACGCTGAGCAGTTCCTGCTGAAAATATTCCAGCAGGTCTAAAGCCTGGAATGTTTAATGCACCTCTAGGACGCTCTCTACATCCCATAGCAAGAATAATTGCCTTAGTCTCAATTGTGTTAACGCCCTCTGTACTATTTACATATGTAACTCTATGAGGCTCTAAATCAATTACCATTGAGGAAGTAAGAGCTTTAATTTCTCTCCTTTCAACCTCCTTTATAAACCTGGAAGCATACTCTGGACCTGTTAGCTCCTCCTTAAAGGTATGTAAACCAAAGCCATTATGAATACATTGATTTAAAATACCACCTAAGAATTGGGACCGCTCTATTACTAAAATATCTTTTAGACCTGCATCATAGCACGCTATTGCAGCGGCAAGTCCTGCAGCTCCACCCCCTATGATTACAACCTCCTTCATAGGATCACCTCAGAACCCTTTTCGTTCTTTCTTACATCTTCCATCCTACAGCCACACTCACGAGCAATAAGCTCTAACACCTTAACAGAGCAAAAGCCTCCTTGACAGCGACCCATACCAGCTCTAACTCTACGTTTTACTCCATCTAGTGTTGTACCACCTCTCTTTATAGCCTCTACTATCTCACCCTCAGAAATCTCTTCGCAGCGACAAATAATATTGCCATATCTTGGGTCCTTTTGAATTAAAGCATTTCGCTCATCTCTATTTAAGACTGAAGGTCTAGCAATAGCTTCTCTATTTAAAATAGGATTAGCTTTCTTTTTTCTACCTAAGTGCTTTGAAACTATATCTGAAATATACTCTCCAATTGCAGGAGCAGAGGTAAGTCCAGGAGAATCAATACCAGCAGCATTAAAGAAGCCATCTACTGGTTCGTTGATTATAAAATCACCAGAAGCTGTGCTAGCTCTAAGACCTGCAAAGGAAGTAATAATACTACGATAATTTATATTACTAACACTCTTCTTAGCACTCTCCATTACCTTTTCAAGGCCATCAGCATATGTAGCATTATCATTTCTATCATCTCTTAAGACACTGTCAGGTCCAACTAAAATATTATTATGATATGTAGGAGTTACTAAAACACCCTTACCCTCTTTTGTTGGTAGCTGGAATATTGTTGAATTAACTAAGCCACCCTCAGAGCGATCAAGAAGAACATACTCACCACTCTTTACTTTGATATCAAAGGTATGAGGAGCAACCATATCATTTATTTTATCTGCAAATACTCCTGCAGCGTTAATTACTGTTAAAGCCTTAAATTCATCACACTTTGTCTTAATGATAAAGTAGTTATCACATTTTTTAATATCGATAACCTCTTGCTCCATTAAAAGCTTTGCACCATTAGCCTCTGCATTTTCACCCATTGCATAGGTGAGAGAGAAAGGACAAACAATACAGCTGGTAGTCAATAAAAGAGCAGCAGTAACCTCACTATTAATATTTGGTTCAAGAGCTAATACCTCATCATGAGAAATAATTCTCATGCCGCTAACTCCATTTTTAAGTCCTCTTTCATATAGCATTTTAAGCTCATCATCCCTATTAAAGGATAAAACCATTGCCATATTATTCTTTAAATCTATACCTAGCTGGGGAGCAAGCTCTCTAAGTAGCTGGTTACCACGTACATTCAGCTTGGCCTTCAAAGTCCCCGGGATAGGGTCATAGCCCGCATGGGCAATACCACTATTTGCTTTACTAGTGCCTGTACATA
Organism: Bullifex porci; assembly: GCF_009695635.1. Classification (GTDB taxonomy): domain Bacteria; phylum Spirochaetota; class Spirochaetia; order Sphaerochaetales; family Sphaerochaetaceae; genus Bullifex; species Bullifex porci. Next base: position 66,967 of record NZ_VUNN01000007.1, on the reverse strand, counting down.
GATCACTATTTTTCTCTAATAGTGCGACAGAAATATCATATAGTGATAAATATCTAGCGATGGAAGCGCCTACAACTCCACCACCTATAACGATTGAATCATATATCATCTTAAAGTCCTTTTATAGCTCAAGCATTGCTACTAATGGATAGTGGTCAGAAAGAGTACTATCCGGAATATAAAAATGAGGTGAGCATGCCATCAATGGCTTAAAGCCAATTACCATAAGCTTATCAATACCCTCTGCAAGGTACTCCTCATCTGTAAGTCCTAAGCATGGGAATGTTAAAGGGTGTGGCTCATGAAGAAGTGTAAAAACATCCTTAAAGCCCGCCTCAGACAATATTCTTCCAGGATGAAGTGGATCATTAAAATCTCCCGCTATAAACACAGGATTATCTTTAAATATTGGAGGAAATTTTTTTACTATATCGTGGGCTTCTCTATGTCTATAAGGAAGCCCAGTTCTAACCTCATCTGCATTACCCTGCCAGGTTAAATGTATAGTTGAAGCAAAGAAAACCTTATTATCTCTTTTATCTTGAAGCTTTACCCAAAAGACTCCTCGATCCTTCTCCGGCATATCAAGATCGATACGACCAAAGTCAAGAAGAGTAAACATATCTCTCTTATAAAAGATATTACTCTCCTGTCTCCACCCTAAGTCATCGCCTATGATGTAATCGTGCTCCTTAAGAACATCTTTAAACTCATCAATTAATTCATCTCTAATCTCTTGAAATAGAAATATATCTGCATCATATGTAGATAAAAAGCTTCTTAAGGCTGGAAGACGTTTCTCTAGATGCTCTGTATTCCACAAATTTAATGAAGCTATACTTATTCTCAAATTAATGCCTCCGGAAAGTTTTCCTTAATATATAAATAAGAACTTAAGCCTAATACATTATTCCAAGCTATATCGATATCATATGTACCATTCATATGATCCTCTCTTGAAAAATAATCCCAAGCAGTATGGTTAATTTGCTCAGGCTGGTAGCCATAAATATTTCTTTGTAAATCACCAGGACCTAAATCAATAAGCTGTCTACATGCAGATAGCATCATAAGACTCTCATCACGGTAGAATGTATCATTTGTAATTTTATACAATCTTAAAAAATCCTTAGCAATTAGCATTCCATAGAAATCTAAATGGTGGTGAGCAATAGATACGCTAGTCATACCCTTTGTCATAAAGCCAGTTTGTCCAAGCTTTGAATTTCTTGGAATAAAGCTATTTTTATGCCATACCCAAGTTATTATAAAGCTTGCTGCATATTTTGCACTATTTAATAGCTTTGAATTAATACCAAAGCTCTCCATAGCCTCTAAAAATAGAGAGAGTAAGCTAACACCCGCTTCCTTATCTGCGCTATCTGCATCGAGAGTATCACCAAAGAAATCACCATTAGCTGCCATAGCCTGGTAATAAGCTAATGCTCTATCGATAGACTCCTTTACTCTTATTTTTTCATCGTCCTCTAAATAATTTAAAAGCTTAATTAGAAAGACAGCGATATAAGCACCATTAGTTCCACTTGCAGAAATACTATTTCCATTCTTATCCCACCATCTACCATAGCTTCCATTATCAAGCTGGTTAGTAATAAAGAAATTAGCGACTCTTTTAGCTAAGGCAAGATACTTTTCCTCTTTTAATATCGAATAGAGCTTAATATAGCTACACATTGCTTCGCCACAGCATCTAGAATTTACTAAATACATAAACTCAGGATGCTCGCCAATACCTAAATAGCCTCCTCTTTCACCGCTTATAAGACTTTCACAATCCTGAAATACTCCAGGATAGGTTTCAGCAGCTAGGAAGTGGTCTCCAATTCTTTTTGCAAGAACCTTTAAATCATTAGTTCCAAAGAGCTTTTTTATTCTATCAAGTGCGCTTTGAAGGTGAACATTACTAGTTGAAAAGCTATTTATTGAAGCAAAGGCTGTAGCAGCTTCAACAGACTTAACCAAAAAGGATGCAGAGGTATATTCATATACACTTTGTTCCTTACCATTATCCTCACCCATCTTGATATATGCGTTTCCACATTCATCGATATGAGTTAGATTAAGTAGTCTTGTTAGCTTCGACTCATAGTAATCATGCCATGAAATTAAATCACAGTCTAAGTTAGGATTAATAATAGCTCTTACATAAGACTCATAAATCTTTAGCTCATCCTTTTCAGGACCACTTGATATATAGAACCTTCTAGAAAAGCTATCTCCCTTATTAAGAGTGATAAAGCACTCATCCAAAGAAGTATCTACTAAGGCTGTTTTTCCTCTATAGCTATATGGTCCTTCTTTTCCAGGAATAGAATATGTAATGCCATGCTCAAACCATGAAACAGCTGAGACAAACCTCTCATCGCGCGAGCTCTCAATAGAGCTTTTTAAATGGCCATTAGCTGTTATGAATATGATGAAACCAGGAAGACTCATTCTTGTTTCTAAAAAGCTCCAAAAGGTTGCTTTACTTTCCTTTGGAAATAAGCCCTCACCATTATTATTACCCCTATACCAAACACTTGGTATAAAGACATGAGATAAAGGATCAGAGGAAATAAATGTTAAGAAGAATCTAAAGCTTCCATCTCTATTAATTTTATAGCACGCTTCGATGCTATCCCCGTGCTCCTTAATATCTAGCTCGGCAATATCCTCAAAAACTATAGTGCCACCATCTTTCCAATGACCCTCTATAGTTCTTTTCTCATATTCAATGTAAGCCTTTAACTCCATAGATTACCCTTTGATACCTGTCATTGCGATACCATCAATAATCTTTCTCCTAAAGATTAGGAAGAAAATCAATTGAGGAAGAGATGCAACTACTGCACCTGCCATTATAAGGGAATATTGCGTTCCATGTGTACCCTGGAAATTTGCAATTCCTACTGTAATAGTATACTTAACTGAATCATTAATGATGATTAAAGGCCATAAAAAGTCATTCCATGCATTAATAAAGGAAAGTATTACAACGGTAGTAATAGCAGCCTTTCCTAAAGGAAGGATTATTCTAGCAAAGATAGTAAATCTATTTGCACCATCGATAAAGGCAGCCTCTTCTAGAGCATCTGGAATTCCTTCAAAGAACTGCTTTAAAATAAATATTCCAATAGGTAATGCGACTCTAGGAAGAGCAGCAGCGGCTAAGCTATTTATCATTCCATAGGAGTTAAATTGCTGATAGAGAGGTACGATTAAAACCTGGAACGGAACCATCATACCAGCCATTACTAACCAAAACAGAACCTCACGACCTTTAAAATGGATTTTAGCAAGAGCATATGCAATTGGAGCATCTACTGCAATTGTTAAAACCATTGTGAAGGTACTTATATATAGAGAGTTTAATAGCCACTTTAATATATAGGTTGAGGTAAAGGCCTTAATATAGTTTGCTAGTGTTGGATTAGAAGGTAAAAAGGTAAACTCTCTAGTTACAACCTCGCTCTCAAGCTTTAAGGAGGTAATAACCATCCAAACAAGAGGGAAAATCCAAGCTAATACCAATAAAAGCTCAAGAACACGAGTGATCGTCCAACGTACACGTTTAATTGTTTTATAATCCTTGTTTTCCATCGCTAATCCTTCTTTTTACCTAAAAGTACATATTGTAATACTGAAATTATCATGATGATTAAGAACAATATGTAGCTCATCGCAGCACTATAGCCCATCTTAAAATACTTAAAGCCTGCTTCATAAATGTATTGAACTAATACTCTAGTCGAGCCCGCAGGACCACCACCAGTCATTACATAAACCTGTCCAAAGACATTGAAGGAAGCTATTACCTGTAGGATTAAACAAAGAACGGTTGTTGAGGAAACAAGTGGAATTGTAATATGAAATACCTGCTGTAAATATGATGCTCCATCTACTACAGCACTTTCATAAATTTCCTTTGAAATTTGCTTTATACCTGCAGTAAATAAAACCATGTTAAAGCCAGCTGTCCACCAAAAGGTTGCAAGAGAAACAGACCACATAGCATTCTTCTCACTAGTAAGCCAGCTTACTCCCGTTCCTCCACATAGCTTTATAACTTGGTTGAAAAAGCCAAAATCCTTTTGCATTAGCCATGCCCATAGTGTTGATACTACAGTCATAGAAAAGATGTAAGGGACAAAGAAAACAGTCTCCATTAAGCCCTTTAATGGACTTTTACCGGTAACCATCAAAGCCATTACAAAGCCAAGGAAAAGCAAAACAGGTGTTGTAATTAATACAAACTCTAATGTATGCCAAAGAGATGAGTAGAACTTCTCATCCTTAAATAAATCTAAATAGTTCTTAAGTCCAATAAAGCTTGGACTAGATAGGATATCCCACTTATAAAAGCTAATTATTAAGCCGAAAACAAGAGGGAAAATCATGAAGAGTGCAAAGATTATCATGAATGGAAGCGAAAATAAAATTCCATCCCTTAAATCCTTATTACCAGGTATTCCCATAGCTCCTCCTTTTTGCCCAAAGACCTGCTTACTTTGGGTAAAAAGCCTGACCAGTTGAGGTCAGGCTATTAGCAATTAATAAGATGCGATTATTTCGTTGACCTTCTTTTCCATTGCAGCTAAAGCACTCTTAGAATCTTGGTTCTTAGTTACTGCTGCTTCAAGCATATCTGAAGATGTTCCATATACCTCATCCCATGCTGGTGTGCTAGGAGTTGGTAGAGCTACTGCTGCTGCAGCTACATAATCTGATCTGTAAGGAAGTGCCTTGAAGGAATCCTTTTCTGCAACGCTCTTTCTAGTAGGGATATGACCTGCCTTAGCCCATAATTCACCATTAGCTGTCATCCAATCGATGAACTTAATAGCTGCCTCTACCTTAGCTGGATCCTGGTTCTTCTGTACTGGGATAGCTAGAGTATGTGAGCCTGCCCAACATGAACCATCATTAAAGAATGCTGGAAGTGGAGAAGCCTTGAAATTAAGGCCTGCTGTCTGCTCGAGAGTACCTGTTGCCCATACACCGTTGAAGTAGAATGCAACCTCACCAAGCTTGAACATATTCATAGCTGCATCATAGTCGAGCTCATTAGGATTAACACCCATTGCTACTGCTTCTTTCAAGAAATCAAGAGCCTTAACACCCATTTCATTATTGAAGTTAGCCTTTGTGTTATCGCTATTTAGGAATGAACCACCCTGCTGTGCGATCATAGAGAAGAATAATCTTGTAAGTGTGTAAGCCTTATATGTACCTGTTGTATTATCGATACCAAGACCCCACTTACCTGTCTTTTCCTTAACCTGCTTAGCTGCTGCTAAGAACTCCTCTGCACTCTGAGGAAGCTTTGTAATTCCAGCTTCCTTAAGGATATCTGTATTGTAGTACATTACGATTGGATGTACATCGAGAGGAAGACTGTAGAGCTTACCATTAAAGCGGCATGCATCAAGTGGAGCACTCTGGAAGTCATCTAAAATATCCTTTGAAACGAGGTCATCAAGAGCTAATAATGAGCCATTTACGTAGTTAGGCATATTACCCTGGTGTACTACGATTACATCTGGAGCTGTCTTAGCGGCTAAAGCTGTTGTAAGCTTTGTGTAATAGTCATCAAACTTAACCATATCATTCTTCATGACTATTTCATCCTGGCTATTATTGAAAGCTTCAATCATTGCATCAAAGAATTCACCATCTCCTCCTGTAAATGGGGACCAGAATGTAAGCTCGATCTTCTCAGATGACTTAGCCTCTTCTTTAGCACCTGCTGCGAAAAGTGAGAGCGCAATAAGTAATAGTGCTAATACTGTTAATAGTTTTTTCATAGTAAATTCCTCCTTTTCCTATGAATCTATTTAGTACTACCTCTAAAAACTAATCTTATCGGTAGTTCAGTTTCCTTACTGTAATCAAAGCTCTTTTTATTAATCATCAAATCTAAAACTTCCATTGAACGCTGTCCAAGCTTGAAGCGTGGAACATCTACTGTACTTAAAGCTGGCTGGAAAAATTGAGATAGATATAAATTATCGTAGCCAAATACCTCTACATCCTCTGGGACTCTTAAGTCATTTTCAAATAAGCTCTTCATAGCTCCCATAGCGATCATATCGTTAAAGCAAGCTACAGCTGTAAACTCTAGGCCCCTATTTAATGCCTCATTTACTACTCTATAGCCATCCTCAATACGACCAGTTGAGAGCTTCATGTAATCACTATTAAAATCGATATTATTTTCCTTATAGGAGGCAAGCATTCCCTTTATTCGATCGCCAGAGTTTGAAACATTTTCAGGTCCTGCAATATATAGAATATTTTTATGACCCTTAGAGAAGAAATAATCAAAAACTGCCTTTTGGCCCTTAAAATCCTCATGCAATATACTATGCTCTGTTAGCCCCTCAAGATAACGACCTGCAAAAACAAATGGAACACTCTTACCAAGTCTTTTAAAGCGCTCTACATGCTCGCTGGAATTATCAAAAACTGGCATTACAATTAACCCATCTAGGCGTCGAGAAAGAAACATCTTAATAAGCTTTTCTTCCTTCTCTATTGATTCCTCTGTACAGCCAAGCATCAGCTGATAGCCAAGTCTTGTTGCACACTCCTCAATACCCTTAATTACCTCTCCAAAGAATGGATTAGCTGAATCTGCACTGATAACACCAATTAAGCCAGAGTGTAATGACCTCATAGAGGAAGCTAAAGCATTAGGAATATAGTTAAGCTCCTCTGCTTTTTCTTTAATTAAATTCCTTGTTTTTGCGCTTATCGCTCTATCATCTCTCAATGAGCGTGATACTGTATTTATTGAGAATCCAGTAGCAATTGCGATGTCTTTTAAGGTTGCTTCCATAAGTTAATGTTAACATAAAATGGCCAAAAACCAACTAAAAATTGAAATAATTCCTTATTACAACTAGATTAACGTTAATCCTTTATCCCATTTTCCCATAAATATGAGTTAAAATTAGCGAAATGAAGAAATTAAAATAAAATACTTAAAAAACAGTAAAAACTTATCTATATGGACAAAACAGACATTTAGTATTTTTCAGTCATCCTAGATGCGATATTTTCTTGAAGAAAATTATCGTATGAATGATAATCTATCCATGATTAGACAAAACCTACATACACACTGCACCTATTGTGATGGAAAAAATACACTTGAAGAGATGGTCTTAGCTGCAATTGATAAAGGCTTTTCATCTCTTGGCTTTTCAAGTCATTGCTTTTCAAACCTCTCTTATGATGAATGTGGAATAAAGACTGCTGCTAATTATGAATCATATCTTAGTGAAGTAGAGGCTTTAAAGCAAAAGTATAAAAACCAAATTTCGATATATAGAGGAATAGAGCTTGAAAGTCGAATTAAGGATGAATTATATCCAAATCCTGACCCTCGTCTTGACTACTCAATTGGCTCTATCCATTGGTTTTATCTAGACTCTAGACACTGGGAGGTTGACTACAAGGCAGAGATATTACTTCAAGCTAAAGAGGCATTTGGAGGCTTTAGACCTTTGATAGAGAGCTACTATAATGAAGTTATAGAGTTTGCAAAGCACTCATCATATTCCATCACAGGTCACATCGATCTAGTTACGAAATTTTCTGAGCTAAATAGCTTTGGCTTTGAAAATGAAAGCTGGTATCGTGATGCAGCACTCTCTGCGGCCGAAAGTGTTGTTAAATGTGGAAAGCTTGTAGAGGTTAATACAGGAGCTATATCGAGAGGCTATAGAACAACTCCATACCCAGATCCATTTATACTTAAGCGTTTAGCTGAGCTAAATGCTCCTATAATTGTCACAACAGATTGTCATAGCGCAAATAATATAGATATAAAATATGATGAAACTGTTTCTATGTTATCAAGCTATGGCTTTACTCACCTTTACTATCTAACAGATAGCGGCTTTAAGGGGATAAAAATAGATGCTTAGATATTCACTCTTCAGAGAGCTTGTTAATATATCCTCTCCATCCTTAAAGGAAGAGAGTATTAGTCTTTTTATCAAGGCTTATTTAACTAATTTAGGCTTTATATATAGAGAGGATAACTTTGGGAACCTACTATTTTTTAAAGCATTAGAGAGCGTCGAATACTGCCTAGTAGCTCACATGGATACAGTTGAGGGTGCAAATGTAGCTCATCTAATGGAGGATGAGGAGAGGTTCTTTACAGATAAAACTACAGCACTAGGTGCCGATGATAAATGTGCAATAGCTGTTATGCTTGAGCTTGCGAAGGAATGCTCCTGCGATAATGTTGCTTTTCTATTCTTCATTGGAGAGGAAATCGGGCTTTATGGCTCCTCTCATATGGATAAAGCTTTATTAGAGGGTTTAGAAGACTCACTCTTTTTTGTCTTAGATGCAGAGGGTGAAATTGGAACTATCATAAATGAGGCTGTAGGAAAGAGTAGAATTACATTTATATGCCATGGAAGGGCATCTCATGCAGGCTTTGCACCTGAGAAGGGTATTAATGCAATTAGAGTGCTATCACAAATTGCATTAGAGCTTCCTCAAGGGCGTCCTGATGAAATATCAACGTGTAATATAGGCTCCTTTATTGCAGAGGGAAGTACTAATGTAGTTTCAAGCCTTGCAAAGCTTACCTTCGAGCTTAGAAGCCTAGATGATAGTAATCGAAAAAAGCTAGAAGAGAAAATAATTAAAAAAAGCCAAGATATAGCACAAGATAGCTTAGCTCTATTAGATGTTAAGGTAGAGGATCTATATAAACACTATAAAATTGATAAAGAGGATGAGATAGTTTTAAAAGCAAAAAAAGCAATTGAAAGTATTAAGCTAAAGGCTCAAATTACTTCAACTACAGGAGGAAGCGATGCAAATAGCTTAAATAGCTTTGGCTACAAGGCTATAGTTTTTACCTGTGGCTACTTTAACCCTCATGGAGTAGAGGAATATATCTATAAAAGAGAGCTAGATAAGCTTTATTTCTTAGTTAAGAAGCTTATCTCTTAACTCAGTTGCTCTTTTTACATTATCTGTGATTATGCAATCTGCTTTACTATCTAATAGATAGTTAATTTCATCATCCTCATTTACTGTCCAATATTGAATCGCCATGTTGTGCTTATGGGCATAGTTTATAACACGTGAGGTTGCTAGATTAACGCCAAATTTATAGTAAGGCTTTCCATAAAAGATTTGCAAAACAGAGCATGGTGGCTCATATTCCTTTTTATCAATTAGAGCTGCTATATAAAACTCTAAAGCCTCCTTAATAGAAGCACTTCTAATTATATCAGGATAGCTTTTAGTACAATACTCTGTTACTTCTTTATCGAAGGTTCCAAAGATTACTCTATCTAATAGCTTCCTCTCAACAAGCTTTTTATAAAGTAAATCTAAAGCTTCCTTACCCTCTTCACCCTTACTCTTTATTTCGATGATATATTTAACATCCGTATTTTCACAGTAATCAAAGACCTCATCAAGCGTTAATACCTTTAAGCCTTCAGCACTACTCGAAATGATATTAAAGCTCTTAATTTGCTCTAGATATAAATCCTCAGGACGAAGACTATTTTTATTATCTGTTGTTCTATCAAAGGTTTTATCGTGAAGTAGAATTAAGCTTTTATCCTTAGTTAAATGGATATCAAGCTCCAATATATCAGCACCAGCTATTAGTGAGGACTCTATTGCTAGCATCGACTCCTCAGAGTCATCTCTAAGCCCTAAGCGATGAGCTGCAATTAATGTTTTATTTGTTATGAAGGGATTATTTGTATCATAATTTATGAATTCTTCCTTAGGGCTTCTATAGTGAGCATGAAAAAGGAGCAGTGAGTAAATTAATATTATGCTCATTAGAAGAAATAGCATTTTAAATAATACCTTTCTTCCCTTACTCATCTGCTCCTCCTAGTAAAGAATTATTTAATTATCGTAAAGGTCCTTATTACTCCACCTAAGGTATTTGCTACTGTAGACATACTCTTAATGAAGATATCTAAAGCAACCCCTACAACATCCTTTCTTGTATCACCTACAGTATCACCTGTTACTGCAGCCTTATGAGCAGCACTACCCTTTGAGTGTCCCTCTAAGCGCTCCTGCTCAATAAACTTCTTTGCGTTATCAAAGGCACCACCAGAGTTACCCATAAAGATAGCTCTTGGAATTGCTACAATCGTTGCACCAACAAGTAAGCCTCCAATAAATTCAACACCAAATAATAATCCTCCAACGACAGGAATAACAAGAGCTAAAATAGATGGGAATAGCATCTTTCTTAGTGCCTCTTCTGTTGCAGTCTTAATCATCTTATCGTAATCAGGCTTTACACTTCCCTCTAATACTCCTGGTATAGATAGTAGCTTATCACCATCATCTGCCATCTTCTTAGCTGAATCGATAGTATTATCTGTTAATACTGCTGAGAAGTATTCTACTAAAGCACCACCTAGGATTCCTCCTGCTACTACTACAAATGATGCGAAATTCAATACAGGCTCTCCAACTGAGTAGGAGCCAACATATGCAACAATTAAGGATACAGTTGCGAATGCAGCTGAGCCAATAGCAAAGCCCTTTCCGATAGCAGCTGTAGTATTTCCTACAGCATCAAGCTTATCTGTGATCTCTCTTACCTTATGAGGTAGGTGACATGATTCAGCTAAGCCTCCTGCATTATCGGCAATTGGTCCGAATGCATCAATTGATACAGTAGTTCCAACGAAGGAAAGCATTCCTAAGGATGCAAGTGCTATTCCGTAGGTTCCACATAGCTTTCCTGATACAAATAGTGAGAGAGCAATAAGTAATACTGGGTATAGACAGCTTCTACTTCCTATTGCATCACCCTTTGTAATAACAAAGGCTTCACCCTCTGTAGCCATTAAGGCAAGGTTCTGTGTTGGCTTAAAATCTGTACTAGTGTAGTACTCAGTTATCATTCCTATTGCAACTCCTGAGATAATTCCAAGTACAGCACATGCCCATGGTGATGCCCACCCTAGAACGAATGAGGATGAAAGCTCAACCTTAGAAAAGAGCATATAGCATGAAAGAAGTCCTAAAACTAATGTTAAGCCCGCTGAGATATAGGTTGCTTTATCAAGCTCCTTTGATGGATCATCACCCATTTTAATTATGTTAACTATAATTAATGCAATGAGACAGCTAAGAAGGCCACCACCAGCTAGCAATATTGGATACATCATTGCAGAGCTATATGCTGAATCTGTAAAGCCACCACCTGCATAAACTGTAGATGCAATTAAAATACCTGCAGCTGTTGTTGCAACAAATGACTCAAGAAGGTCAGAGCAGTTACCAGCTATATCATTAACGTTATCACCAATAAAGTCTGCAATAACATTAGGTACTCTACTATCATCCTCAGGAAGGTCATGACGTAGCTTTGCAAGGATATCAGATGATATATCTGCAGCCTTAGTATAGTTACCACCTGCTACACGGTTAAACATAGCAACAAGGGAGCACCCTAATGAATAGGTAGTTATTCTCATTGTAGAGGCATTACACTCTAGGCTAAGTAAGAATCCACTACCCCTACTGCTATGATCAATTCCCCAGCCTATTAAAATTATTAATAAACCAAGCATACCAAAGGCTTGGACAGATAAGCCAGATATAGAGCCACCTAGTAAAGCAACCTTTACAGTTTGACCAATACTTAAGCTTTCACGAGCCTTATTTGAGGTTCTAACATTTGCATAGGTTGCACTCTTCATACCTACAATACATGCAGAGCTAGACATAATTGCACCTAAAATAAGTGTTAAGCCAGAGGTTTTCTCAACAAATAGAGAGAAGATAAGAGCAACAGCAATAACAACAATAGCTATTGTTTTATATTCTGTTTTCATGAATGTATTAGCACCCCTTCTAATAATGAGTGCCATTTCTGCCATCTCTTGGGTTCCTTCCTTCATACCTTTAATCTTTTTGTATGAAAATAAGACATAGCAAAGAGCAAGAACGATAATAACTAACACAACATTGTATAACATGCTCATAAGTTCCCTCCTTTTTTTAGAAAACTTAGCTATTTTTATAATATCATGATATATTTTACTTATAAATAAAAATATTTGTTAAATTTTTACGTAAACATAAATTTTTAAAGATTTAAGTATTTTTCTATTTTCTTGCTAAACATTTATAGTAGTTTTATAATCCACATAAAGGAAAATCGTATGATAGATAAAAAAATTACGATAGCTATTGCTGGCTTAGGAAGTCGTGGTAGAACAGCATATGGTGCAATTTTATTAGATATGAAGGATAGAGCACAGGTAGTAGCTGTTGCTGATTTTGATAACCAAAGAACTAGCCTTGCTGCAAAGGAACATAATGTAAAGCCTGAGATGGTTTTTTCATCTGTAGAGGAGATGCTTTCTCAAGATAAGCTTGCAGACGCAGTTTTAATTTGTACTCAAGACCAGGACCATGTAAGACATGCCTTAATGGCACTTGATAAGGGATATGATATTTTACTCGAAAAGCCTATAAGCCCAAATCTGGATGAGCTAAAAAAGCTTGTTAAAAAGAGTAATGAAGTAAATAAGAGAGTATTAGTTTGCCATGTTCTTCGCTACACTCCATTCTTCCAAACTATTAAAAAGGCAATAGATAGTGGTCGAATTGGTAAGGTTGTTACAGTACAGGCTCTAGAGAATGTACGCTATTGGCACCAGGCACACTCCTTTGTTAGAGGAAATTGGAGAAGAAAAGAGGATACTAGTCCAATGATTTTAGCAAAGTGCTGCCATGATCTTGATTACCTTATTTGGCTTTGTGGCTCTAAGTGTAAAAGTGTTTCGTCCTATGGAAGCCTTAGCTACTTTAAAGCTGAATGTGCTCCTGAAGGTGCGACAAAGCGCTGCTTAGATGGATGTAAAGCAAAGGCTTCATGCCCATATGATGCAGAAAAGATTTACTTAACTAATAAGGAAACAGGAATTTTATGTGGTAATAAGGAGTGGCCTATTGATGTACTCTCAAATGAGCCAACTGAGGAGTCAATTAGAAAGGCTATTCAAGAGGGTCCATATGGAAGATGTGTTTTCTACTGTGATAACGATGTAGTTGATAACCAAATAGTTGCAATGGAGCTAGAAAGCGGTGCAACAGTTACTCTAACAATGTCTGCCTTCACAAGTATTGGTGGAAGAACGATTAAGGTTATGGGTACCCTTGGTGATATCACAGGTGATATGCACGATAATATAATAAAAATAACGGAGTTTGGAAAAGCTCCTGAGGTTATCGATTTAGGTAGAGAGAAAAAGGACTTTGCCGGACACGGTGGTGGCGATATGATGCTTATTGATGAATTTATCTCACTGCTTGAGGGTAAAGAGGTTAACAACACTGTAACTACTCTTGAGGTTAGTGTTGAAAGCCACTTAGTAGCATTAGCTGCTGAGACCTCCCGTCTTGAGAGCGGAAAGCCTCAGCTAATTGCACCTCTTAGAGGTTAATCATTAATCTAGAGGCTTTTATATATTCTATCTTCATTTTTATTCTATCGGGATAATGAAGGTAGAATATAGCTTAATATGCGGCATTGACCTATTATTTATAAGCAATTAATTGAAAAACTTTCTTACTTCAGAAAGTGTTTTACCACTTTTTTTAGCTATTTCCTTTAAATCATCAAACTCAAGCTTACTTCTTTCAACGCCATATCCAGATGAATATTTTACTCTAATCTTGTTATCTTCAACTTCCTTTATTATCTCTTCACGATTTAAGGTGTATCGATTTTTTAATGATCGGCGAATACCAATAGTTGTTGTATGTTTAAAGATTGCTTTAACTACTCTCTCTTCATCACACTCTCTGACTAAGGCTGAAAGCTTTGTTCCAAGCCTTCCCTTCTTCATTAAAATAGATGTGCTCCAAACATCTAAAGCACCAGAGGAGAGTATCTCCTCCTGAGCATATGCAAGATCCTCTGCACTCATATCATCTATATTAGCTTCTAGCTCTATTACACTATCATCAAAGGTATTATCATCTTCTCCTAAGAAGGCTCTTACACAATTAGCTCTCTCAAAGTCCTTTTTACCCATTCCAAAGCCAACTCTTTCTATAGTCATTACAGGGCGCTGAGAAAAGCTTTGAGCAAAGGTTTTTAATAAAGCAGCTCCGGTAGGAGTACATAGCTCGCCTCTAGTTCCATCGTCATAGGAAGGAATCCCCTCTAAAATTTTAGCAGTTGCAGGAGCTGGTACTGGTAATATTCCATGCATAGTTCTGCAATAGCCATTACCAGTATTAATTGGGGATGAAATAATTCTTTTAGGGTTAAGCTTTTCAATTAAGTAGCAGAAGGCAGTAATATCAGCAACTGCATCCATAGCTCCTACCTCATGAAAGTGTACCTCCTCAACACTTGCTCCATGAACAAAGCTCTCTGCTTGAGCAATAATTGAGTAAACCTTCATTACACTCTCTTTTACTTTATCTGATACTCTTAAAGAATCTACTATAGCCTTAATATCACTAAGAGTGTTGTGGTGGTGTTGATGGTTATGGTCATGACTATGCTCCATAGCCTCATCCTCCTCAACTCCATCGACCTTAACACTCATATGACTTCCCTTAATTGAGCACTTTATACTTTCCTCTAAGCTAAAGGTTACATTTGGAAGTCCTAAGCAATTTAATTCATCAACGATACTACTTCTATCATCAAAAAGCTCAACTAAGCTTGCAGTGAGCATATCACCTGCAGCACCCATTTGTGTTTCAAAATATAGTGTTTTCATCCTTTAATCCTTACATGATTTATCATAGAGGCCTGGTACCCTGCCCCAAAGCCATTATCAATATTCACAACAGATACTCCACTTGCACAGGAATTGAGCATTGATAAAAGAGCTGAAAGCCCATTAAAGCACGTTCCATACCCAACAGAGGTAGGTACAGCAATAACAGGGCAATCTGCTAAGCCTCCAATTACTGAAGCAAGAGCCCCCTCCATACCAGCTACTGCAACTATTACTGAGGCTGACATGATATCATCTAATCTTGATAGCAAACGATGAAGCCCGCTTACTCCTACATCATATATTCTAACGACTTCATTGCCTAAAGCCTCTAGAGTTAATGCAGCCTCCTCTGCAACATCGATATCACTTGTGCCTCCAGTTGCAACAACTACCTTTCCATTACCATCCTTCTCAGGGAGAGAGCCAACTATAGCTATTTTAGCTCCCTCATAGTATGTAAAGCTAATCGATCTTTTTACTATTTCAGCCTTTTCTTTCGACAGTCTTGTAATGAGGATAGTTTTTTCACCATTTTTAAGTAACGAATTTACAATACCTACTATTTGCTCAGGAGTTTTACTTGCACCATATACAACCTCAGTTACACCCTGTCTGCACCTTCTATGTAAATCTACAACAGCATACCCTAAGTCCTCAAAGGGCTTTTCCTTAATTGATAGCAATGCTTCATCAACACTCAAGGTGCCACCTTTTACACTCTCTAAGATATCCTTAATATTACTCATCCTCTCACCTCTAAATTAAGCATAACACCCTTATATTTCTTTTTAAGAGTATTAATGATATCGACTCGATTTTTCATTAAAAGCTCTAAGTCCTGCTCTCTTAGCTCAAGAAGAGCATTATCTCCTCTGTTTCTTACTCTAAAATCTGAAAATCCTAGAGAAAAGAGATAGGCTTCACTCTCTTGAGTATTAATTAGTGCTTCATTTGTTATCTCTTTTCCGCTTTCAATTCTTGTTGCAAGACATGCATAAGCAGGCTTTGCAGCAGTAAATAATCCTGCTTCTTTAGATAATCTTCTAACCTCTGATTTTGTAATCCCATATAGCTTTAATGGGGATAGCACCTTCATCTCCTGAAGAGCTTTATAGCCAGGACGATCTGAGATATCATCAGATGCATTTGTGCCATCTATAACTGTATCAAAGCCATCCTTTTTTGCTTCCTCCAGAATTCTTGAAAACAAATGCTTTTTACAGTAATAGCATCTGTCCTTAGGATTTCTTCTCACATCCTCAAAGCTTAGAATATCAACCTCAATAATAGTTAAATCTACATTTAGCTCCCTTGCAAGGCTTTTTGCATCCTCAATTTCAAAGTTTGGCTGAAATTGTGATTTAATAAAATAAGCCTTTACATTAGCTTTATAATATAGTGCTGCATATAGTAAAAATGCAGAATCTGTTCCACCAGAAAAGGCTAAAGCTATTTTCCTATGCTCATCAAAAAAGCTCTTTAATCGTTCCATCTTATCGTCCCCTTCCGCTATAAAATTTATCGTTATATGCTGCGATGTATGCAAATGAAATCCAAAAGGAATCTCGAGAGAGAATATCATTTAGTACACTATCCTTTTCAGTACTTCTTTTTTCTTTTTCTAAATATGCATAGTATCCATATGAAAATATTGAATACTCTAAATCAGAGGGCTCATCTGCTAATAGCATTAGATACACATCCTCACTTAATACTCCTGTGTATAGCTTCAAAGCTGCATCATAGCCAACGTGGTGGCCAATATCCATTCCTATTTTAAATTCCTTTAATAAGGAAGGACTCCTTCCACATCTCCAAGCTGCAATTGTATGCCAATATATACATGCAACCTTCATCTCATCTGTTGAGAGAGTAAAGCACTTCTCAAAATATACAAGAGCTTCCTCATAGCGTGATAAATAAAAGTATGATAGCCCAAGCTGATATGATAAATCCTCACTAAAGCCGTTATTATCAAGGTATGTAAAGTCATCAAGAGCCTTAGCTACTTGTAAGGTTGTTAAGTGCCTAATAGCTCTTACTCTTAAAGCCTTTAAATCATTTGGTTTAATTTCTAATACTTCATTAATAGTCTCTAAGGCTCTCTTATACCTTAACTGCTTGACATAGCAATTTGCTAATTGAAATAGATTTTCATAGCTTCTTTTGCTATCTACAGCATTTAAAGCTAAGGTTGTATTTTCATCATCTATTGTCAAATCTTCCTCATCTCCTAATTGGGAGGAAGGTAAAGCGTGGATATCTGAAAAGTATTTCTTCATATTTTTTCCTTTATTACATCAAAGTTATCTTCAAGAGATAAGAGTATTAAATAAAACGAAAGAGAAAGCAGCATTATTGCAAGGCCAGGAGAAAGAAGGTAGTTAAAGCTTCTTCTTAAGAACGCTCCATTTTTATATGCAAGATTAACCATCGTTCCCCAGGTTGGGTGATAAATATCTCCAAAGCCCAAGAATGAAAGAGATGCTTCAAGCATTATTGAGCTATTAATACCTAATAAAAATCTTGTAGCTATTACATCCTTTAAATTAGGTATTATATGGAATAATAAGATATGCATTTTAGAAAAACCTTGAATATTTAAGCTTTCTATAAAGCTTTCATGATTCAGCATTCTTACTCTAGCACCTATAACCTTTGCAATAGGTGCAAAGGAAAAGATAGCTATTAATAATATCATTACACTCTGTGAGCTATAAAAAAATGTTGAAAGCACTATTAGTGTTATTAAGCGAGGAACCATTGCCATTATATTTATAAGAGCAGTAGAAAGCCTTCCAAATAAATTATTTTCACAGGATATTCCACCAAATATTAGTCCTAGTGCTAAAGCTAATATTGAGGCTGTTACTCCTATAGTGAGTGTTTCTCTAGTTCCATATATTATTTCAGTTAAAATATCATACCCAAGCTTGTTAGTGCCAAGTAGATGAGTCTTTGAGCATTTAAGCCAAGGCTCATCCATTTCCTTTAATTCATACGGAGCAAAAGCTGCAGGGAATAAAGAAAAGAGTATAAATATTAAAATCAAAAGGGAGCCGATAATAAATAAAATTCTTTTAAGCATTTCTTCTTCTCTCCCTTGGATCTATTAAGAATGAGAATATGTTTGTAAGGCCCACTGCTATTAGCATTGCAAGTGTTGTAATAAATAAAATTCCCTGTAAAAGTGGGTAATCGAGAGTGAAGATCGCTTCATTTAGAAGAGAACCCATACCATTTATTGAAAATATTTTCTCAACAATTACAGAGCCTGCAATACCCGAGCCGATACTAAGACCTACATTAGTTATATAAGCACTTATTATCTCGGGAAGGATATATGAGTAACGAATTGTTGTAGCCCTCAAGCCTCGTTGAGAAGCATATAATACACTTTTACTCTTTGCTCTTTCACACCCCATATTCCTGACTAATAAATATCTTGATGGAAGTAATGCTAGAGTTATAGCTAAAACAGGGAGCACAAGGTGATAAACTCTATCTAAAAAGCCTGTTCCTAACCCCGAGTATGGAAATAGCTTATATGAAAAAGAGAGAGTCATTATCAATAAAAGAGAGAGTAAAAATAGTGGAATAGCATTTAAAACTACCATTATAGGAGTAAGTGTCCTCTCTAAATATTTATTTTTATTATACGCTCCACGTAAGCCTAAAACTAATCCTAAAATTGCAGCTAAAATAGCTGATGGAAGGACAAGAAGCAAGGTAACTCTTAATCGTGATAGCACTAATGGAGCAACATAGCTTTGCTTCTTAAAGGAGTATCCGAGTGTTCCATCAACTAAGCTTTTTAGGTAGTAGAGGAATTGAATAAAAATATTTTTATCGAGGTGTAGAGCCTTCTCATAGTACTCATATTGAGCCACACTTAAAGATGCCTCATCCATCCCAGTAAGATATGCGATAGGATTTCCTCTCATCATACGAGGGAGGATAAAGTTTAATATTATAATAAATAAAAAGCAGTAAATTGCTATTTTAAAGCTTCTTTCCCTATTCAAACTTAATTCCTTTTTAAAGCTAAAAATGTATTAACATTATTAATTCCAAAATTACTATCAACAACGTAGCCAGAGTATTTATTTGATACAGCATAGGAAATTCCATCGTGATAAAGCGAAATAAATGGGATGTACTCCTGATAGTACTGCTGCATTAGCTTTGCACCCTCATAGTACTCATCTATATTTCTAGCACTCTCAAGCTTTACAAGTGCAGCTTTAAAGACATCATCATCAACCTGGCAACCACCCTGTACACTGTGGTTTTTATCTACATAAATTGTTCCAAGACCTGCTCCCATTCCCATGCCATTGGCAGTATAACCAAAGAGTGCGAGCTCAAAGCTTATGTTGTTATCACTAAATTTATTACTAGTCTTAGCATTATAGGATGCGCTATCAAGGCCATCTAACTTAACCTTAATTCCAAATTCCTCAAGCTGGTTTTTAATTAGCTCAGCACCAGAGTATTGGATACTCTTATCAAGACGATATGTAAGTGTAAGCTCAAGAATCTTATTATCCTTAGTGTAATACCCATTAAGCTTTTCATAGCCTGCCATTTTCATTAGCTCATCTGCTTTAGCTAAATCTCTTGTGAGCTTAGGAGTTTCTACATACCCAACTGTTGAGGATGGTACAAACCCTCTATTTGCAACCTTAGCATTTACGCCTCCAATATATTTTGAAAGCTCTTCATAATCTAAAGCATAGCTTATAGCGTTTCTTAATTCCTTAGAGCTAATTTTTTGCACATTAAAGCTAAGAGCAAGAGGAACATTTTCATATTCTTCACTAATTATGCTTAAGCTTTCACTCTGGGCTAAGATATCTAAATAAGCAGAGCTAACACCACTATTGTATATAGCTGTAAAAGCAATATCTCCATTTAATAGTGCCATATACATCGTGTCCTCATTACTAAAAAGGTGGTAGCAAACTTTATCAAGTTCACCCTTTTCTGGGTAATAAATATTAGGAGTAAACTCTATAATAAGAGCTGCTTTATCGAATTTAGAAAGCACATATGGTCCACATGTAGTTCTTTTATCAGAAAGAGTAATTTCTCCATCACTATATAGATGCTCAGGAACTATTCTGAAGCTTGTCATATTAGATAGCTCTCTAACATTTGCATTTCTTAGCGTTAGAGTGATAGTCATTTCATCATCACTTAATTCATAAGCTACATACTTTGATTTAGTAACGTTCCCCTTACTATCTCTTTGATCTACTAAATTTGCACTTCCATTTTCATCTTCATATATGAGTGTATATAGTATGTCTCTTGCAGTAACCTTAACTCCATCACTCCAAGTCATACCTTCCTGGATAGTAAAGCTCCAAATTGCTGGATCTGTTGAAGAAAAGGAAGCAACTAGTGGATGGTATACACCAACACTATCTTTATAAATTAATGGAAGCTCACTAACTGCAGATGAAAGCATATCGTAGTTATACTCACCATATTCAGCCTTCTCTATTAGAGCTGTAGTTCCAACGTGGATGACATTTTCTGCACTCTCTTTTACAGGAGAAGCAGAAACCGAAATTAAATTAATAAATAAAATAAAGAGTAATAGCTTTTTCATCTTTCCCTCATAAATTTATAGCTTTGAATTGTATATATCTCATCTGAGATAGCAGCTGCTAATTCCTTATCATGTGTGATTAAAAGAATTGAGCCATTTATTTCTTTTATTGCTTTGATAGCTAGAGAAATAACATTTGCTTGAGTTGAAACATCTAGCATACTAGTTGCTTCATCTAAAATTAGTAATCTTGGCTTCAATAATAGAGCCTTTAATAATGCAATTCTTTGTGCTTCCCCTCCAGAAAGCTGTCTTGGCCTATGATTTAATATATCCTCATCAAGATTTAACTCCTCTATATATTTTTTTATTAAAAGCTTTTCTTCACTACGATCACATATTTTGTGGTATCGAATTAGCTCAGTTATTGAGCTAATTACTCTTTGACTAGGATCTAAAGAGCTACTAGGATTTTGATAAACTAATGCAATACTTAAGCCAAGTGCTCTATTGTAGCCTTCACATGTTGAAATTACCTTATCATCAAGAGTAATAGCCCCACTATTTGGTTTATAGCAACCAGTTAATAGCTTTGCTAAGGTACTCTTACCTTCTCCACTTGGAGCTAAGAGTGCTGTAATTTTTTTATCTTTAATTGTTAAGCTTGCATCCTTAAATATTACTTTATCGCTATAAGAAAAGCTTAAGCTATCTATTTTAACCATTGCTGCACCTCCAGCTATGGCTACCTTCACTAGCAAGCTTTACACTATTACAGCTCTCACTTACCTTTGTACATCTATCGTAAAAGGGACAGCATTCATTTTCCTTTCGAATTTTAGGAGTCTCAACTAATCCATTGATGCAAAGTGAATTTATTAGTGCTTTAGTATATTCACATCTTGGGCTTGCGAGCACAGAGCGACTTTCTCCTGCTTCCATCATAATTCCATCCTTGAGGACTATTACCTTATCCATGAGAGACGCAAGAGAAATATCATGAGTTATAATTATCTTTGAAGCTGAGATACTATTTAATAGAGAGAGAAAAACCTCTCTATTTTTATCATCAAGCCCATTAGTTGGTTCATCTGCAATTACTAAGCTTGGCTTTCCCGCAAGAGCCAGAGCAATTGTAATTCTTTGAGCCATTCCTCCTGAGAGCTCAAATGGATATAGGTCGATAATAGCTTTTGGATTTTCAAAGCCAACTCTCTTTAAAAGCTCTAAGGTTCTTTCCTCAAGCTCTACTCCTTTGTAGCCATTTCTCTTTAAGCTATCATATAGATGCTTTCTAACTGAGCGTAAGGCAGAGAGAGACTCTAAGCCATTTTGGGGAATATAAACGATACTTGAGCCAACTAAAGGAAAAAGCTCTTCATTAACTAATTCACCTTTATCCTTAAGATAAAGACTCATAGATACATCATAAGTTATGTTTTCAGGAATTAAGCCCATAATTGAAAGTGCTGTTATTGTCTTTCCAGATCCTGTTTCACCAACTATAGCAAGGCTTTCCCCCTCATTAAGTGTGAAGGAAATGTCCTTAGTTAATATTTTTTCACTCTTTTTAAGCTTAGCCTTAATATAAGAAGCGTTGTAGCGAAACAAATAATTACACAAAATAGTACCCCAAAAGGACCACTTCTGTGATCAGCTCTTTCTACAGAAAGTAAAAGAATAATATAGATTAATGCTACAGCACTTGCTACTAACTTCTTGTTAGTAAAAATAGAATGTAATAAGTCTATCAGAATAGATACGTTTTGTCTTTAAAAAGCTTATTCCTTCTTTAAGTTTTTTTGCACTATTAATGATGATTAATTATTCATTAAAAAAATTTGCAAAAAAATAAACCTTTTTCTTCTAGAACCAATATAGTAGGGTGTATAGTTTATTTAGGAGGTAAATATGATAATAACATTGCTATTAATCATAGTTGGTCTAATACTACAATCATTATTCATCAAAGCGGAAATTGATGGAAAAATGAAAGCCGCGGTCATCCTAAAGGGTACGGCTTCGCTTATGTTTGTTTTATTGGGTGTTTTCCTCATTACGTCAAAAATAACGATGTATGGGGATTTAATTTTAAAGGGACTAATATTTGGCATGTTCGGAGACATTCTTCTTAACTTAAGATATCTTGTTCCTGAGCAAAAAGGATCATCTGTTTTTGGTCTCGGAGTAATTTCCTTCATCGTAGGTCACATTTTCTACATCGCTGCACTTGTTGATCTAGGTGGAACAGGTATTCTTTTATACTCTCTAATATTTACAATTATTATTTCAGTAATTGTTGTTCTACTGATGAAGAAGCATATTCCAATCGAAAAGAAATATATAAGAGTATGTAGCTACATCTACATTATAGTTGTTGTTGCAATGCTCTCATCAGCTATTTCCTTAATCCTTGTTAAGGGTTATAGCTTCAAATATACAAGCTTCCTAGTTGGAGCACTTCTATTCTTAATCAGTGATATCTTTACTGTTTATTATAGCTTTGCAAAGCAAAGTAATTTACAAAAGGCTCTTAACCTTTATATCTACTACTTAGCTCAAATATTAATTGCACTAACATTAGCTCTTTAAAAACAAGGAACTGTTAACTAATAAAAATATTATTCTCTATCCTTCTTGGTTTTTCCAGGAAGGATTTTTTTAGACTTCTAAAAAATATTAAATATAAAAGCTTTAAGCTTCGTGATTTTACCTCATTTTTATTACGATTTTTTGGTCTCTTAAGATATATTAATAGTGGAGAGGCCTTTAAGAACCTTGATTATAAAACAGATGAATTATTAGAAACGATAATGAAGGTAGATATTCCAAATGATGGAGGATATAACATGTGTAAGGCAATTGAAGATATAAAAAATGATGGTAAGCTTGAGGGAAAACGCGAGGGTAAAAGTGAAACTCTATATGAATTAACTCGTGATGGAGTAATTACAAAGGAAATTGCTGCTAAAAAGCTTAATATTACTGTTGAGAAATTTGAAAAGGATATGAAGGCTTACTTTAATAAGTAATATGCTTTAAAGTGTTTAAAGGGACTGTAGTTTTACAGTCCCTCCTATTTGTCTATGCAAGACGTCTTCTCTTTGCTGTCTTAATACTTTCCTTGATAACAGGTCCAGCTGTTTGGATTAGAATAACTACGATAAGAACTAAGCCCTGGAAGGTATCCTGGATATCAACTGAGAGTGATGGAATAGATACGATAATAAAGTTAATTGTTGTATATGAGAGAGCACCAAATAGAACACCTAATAGTCTACCTCTACCACCTGACATACTAACACCACCAAGTACTACAGCTGCAATTGCATACATCTCATAGCTTTGGCCAGAGGATGCTGGTGTAATATTACCAATCTTACATGCCTGTAGGATTGAAGCAACACCTACTAAGAGGCCAGTAATTACAAATACAGCAATCTTAACAAAGGTTGTATTTATACCAGAAAGGTGTGCACTCTTTTCATTAGAGCCGACAGCGTAAACGCTCTTACCAAACTTTGTTTTCTTACTAATTACAATAAAGAGGATAACCATTAGCAAGAATACAAATGTAATGTATGGAACAGAGAAGCCACCAATAGCAAGCTTTCCAGTACCAAATTGCATTCTTAGGAAGTTATATTTACTATTTGTTCTAAGCATTGCAAACTGGCTTGAATTAGAACCAGAGATTGAGCTATCAATTGTTCTTACAACTGAGAGTGTTAATGAGCGATAAATAAGCATCGTACCAAGAGTTACGATAAATGGTGGCATCTTGGCAAGACCAACTAATAGACCATTAATTAAACCACAGGCACCACCAACAAGGAGAGCAACTAATATCATTACTAAAATAGAATCTGTCATATTGAATGCAACGATAGTAGCACTAGTTGTTAATACGAGCGAGGATCCAATTGAAAGATCTATTTGTCCAGTTATGATAACCAAGGCCATTCCTAAAGCCATAGTGCCTACGATACAGGTATTCTGAGAACCTAAAATAGCAGCGATATGACTCCATTTGAAGGTATTTCCATTAGCAGAAATCGCAATGGCATATACGATCATGATGATGAACATTACAAATATAAATGAGTAGTGAGACCACATTCTTCCCACTGTATTTTTTATCTTTTTACCATCCATTTTTTACTCCTTTTTATTTAGCACCTGTTGAATATGCCATTACATCCTGTTCATTTACATCCTTATGATCAAGGA
Organism: Bullifex porci; assembly: GCF_009695635.1. Taxonomy (GTDB): domain Bacteria; phylum Spirochaetota; class Spirochaetia; order Sphaerochaetales; family Sphaerochaetaceae; genus Bullifex; species Bullifex porci. Next base: position 42,409 of record NZ_VUNN01000007.1, on the reverse strand, counting down.
TTGTTGCAATCTGTCCCTCATAGAATACAACACAACGGTCAGCTACCTTTTGAACCTCTGGAATCTCGAGAGTATTAATAATTACTGTCTGACCCTGCTTAGCAAATTCAAGTATCAATCTATAGATTTCACTCTTTGCACCAACATCTACACCCTGAGTTGGGTTATCAAAGAGTAATACCTCAGCACCAGTATTGAGCCAACGAGCTAGGAATACCTTTTGCTGGTTACCACCAGATAGAGATGCAATACCAAGAGAGCTTTCTGGAGCCTTTATCTTTAGTTTTTCCTTTTGTAGCTGATATTTGCTCTCTTCATTCTTCTCATTGATAAATTGTTTGTGCTTTGAAAGTACATGCTCTGCAGTACAGAAGTTTTCGAGTATTGAAAGATCTGGGATTACAGAGTTTTCCTTTCTATTAGCTGGGAGCATAGAAACCTTATGCTTCATAAAGGAACCAATTCTACCAGTTACCTTTTTCTTATTAACCTCTATATATCCACCCTCAATTGGTAATACACCAAACATAGTTTGCATAAGCTCACTAGCTCCAGAGCCTGCAAGCCCTGTGAAGGCTACTATCTCACCACGCTTAACTGAGAGATTAATCTTAGAAAAGCCATGACCTGAGAAGTTATGAAGCTTAATTATTTCTTCACCTAAAGGACGCTCCTGATAGTAGTCAGCATCAACATAGTTTACACCAACCATATCAGATGTAAGCTTTTGAGCATCAACATCCTTAATGAAGCCAGAGGATATATATTGTCCATTTCTAAATACAGTATATCTATCGGCAATTGCAAAGATTTCAGGCATCTTATGAGAGATAAAGATAAAGGATTTTCCCTCACTCTTTAGTCTTCTAAGAATAGAAAATAGATGCTCAACCTCATCTGTTGATAGAGCAGTAGTTGGCTCATCTAGAATTAAAAGCTTTGCATCGCAATATAATGCCTTACATATTTCAAGGAGCTGCTTCTCACTAGTCTTTAGCTCTGAAACCATTTGATTAGGATTCATATCAACACCAAGACTTTCAAAGAGCTCTCGTGTCTTTCTAACCTGTTCTTTATCATCAATAAGACCAAACTTATTCTTTATTTCCTTTGTTAGGAAAATATTATCAGCGACAGTTAGGTCATTAATGACATTTAATTCCTGATGAACAAAGGCAATTCCAGCCTTCTCCATCTCTTTAATGGTTGGAGCACTATACTCCTTACCTAAAAAAACTATCTTTCCACTATCTGCAGTTAATACACCTGTAAGGATATTCATCAAGGTTGATTTACCTGCACCATTTTCTCCTAGAAGGGCGTGGACCTCTCCTTCTAACATATCAAAATGGACGTCCGAGAGAGCTTTTGAACCTCCAAAGGCCTTGGAGATATGCGTCATCTCTAGAATTTTAGCCATTAAAAACACTCCTTTGAATTAAGACAATACGGATGTGCTTGGGTGCACATCCGTATAGTAACCACAAAGTAAATCTTAGTGACCTAAGAAGCCTTCGTACTGATTAACGTTCTGGCGATCAACAATCCAAACTGGCTCTGTATCAACATCACCATTCTTGTATGACCAGTTACCATTGAGGTAGTCAACCATCTTATCAATAACACTCTTCATCATTGATGGGCTGAAGTATACACTCATCATATCATCGAAGTACTGGTTAGCAATCTTAGCCTGAGCAGACTTACCACTCATTACATCATAGAGCTCCTGCATACCGCCAATAGCTGAGATGTAAACATTGAGCTTCTCATACTTAGCCTTTGTAGCAGCTGAGAGTGATGAACCTTCGAGGAGGTTAAGCATACCAAATGTCATTTCATCATCCATTGAGTAGATGTAGAGGTTTGTATCTGCCTTTGAAACAATTTCATCAATCTTCTGTTCGAGGTAGTCATAAGCACCATCTGCTGACCAGTTACATACTACTGAGTATGTATTGAATACTGGATCGAGCTGAGCATCTGTCCAAACCTGAGTTGTCTTATAGCTCTTACCTGTAGCCTTATCTGAATACTCGATTTCACCCTTAAGGAACTGTCTGAAGCCTTCTTCTCTGTACTTACATACTGTACCGTTATCACCATAGAGAGTAACAACTGTATCACCTGGCTTCATACCATTCTTCTGGAGCCAATATGCGATACCAGCACCACACTGCCAGTTATTACCAGAGTAGTTAAGAATTGCATAATCCATTGTTGATTCAATAAATCTATCGAATGAGATAAATGGAATCTTCTCTGCATATAAAGCTTCCTGACCAGCTGCTGCAGAATCTTCAAGAGCCATCATTACAACACCAGAAGCATCGCCATTTGCGATGATAGTATTACACTGGTCTACCTGTTCCTCACCAGAAGAAGCAGCCATGTATACAGCCTTGATGTTACCTTCAGCTGTGATAGCTTCACACTTAGCCTGTGCATATGAACCAGCCTGAGCAGTCCAACCGTGGTCAGGTGTAGGACCAAGTACGTAAACAGTCTTTTTTGCGCTGCTCTCAGAAGCACCCTGTGCAAATACTGAGAAAGCTGTTAAGAGAACGAGTAAGAAAACAACGAGTTTCTTCATAAAATTCACTCCTTTTTATTTTTTGCCTTCTAGGCATAATTAACTAAATATTTACAGCTGTACCCTTCTTGTCTGAAAGCTGACAAGCAAATACGGCCTGCATTGATTTAATAATATCCTCAGCATCAAGGATGCTAGGTCTATTTTCAAGAATAGAATCTACAAATTCATCGATAACTCCGGAGCTAGCCTGCTGACTATCAGAATTTGTTTGCATTCTATCTAAAGCAAGCTTTTCTTCTCTTCCATCTGAATGAACAATAATTAATGAATACTCAGGGTCTGAATAAAGCTTTAATATTCCCTTTTGGCAGAAGATATTAGTTGTATTAAATTCTGTTCCATAGCATGTCCAGCTTGTAGTAACAGTTCCAAAAGCACCCTTTTTGAAGGTTAATAGCTCAACTGAGTTATCATCAACCTCTATTGGAGAGCCATCCTCAAAGGTCTTATCAAGGACTCTCATCTGTGAATAAACAGATAAAATATCATCACCAAGTAAATATCTAATTAGGTCTATCTTGTGGATTCCTAAATCAGCCATTGAGCCAAAGGCTGCTGAGGATTTTTTAAAGAACCAAGTATTTTTACTATTTTCTACACTCCAAGACTCAGGGCCACCATGACAGAACATAGTATTAAAGGTTAAAACCTTTCCCATCTCACCAGATGAAATTATCTCCCTTGCTCTCTTATGGGCAGGTGTAAGTCTCTGGTTATGTCCAATCATTAAGCGTTTTCCACTCTCATGAGCAGCAGCAACCATTGCCTGGCAATCCTCTAATGTAATAGCCATTGGCTTTTCACAAAGAACGTGCTTACCCTTCTTTAATGCCTTTATAGAAACTTCTGCATGATAAGCATTAGCAACACAAACAGATACAAGCTCAACCTCTTTGTCATCTAATAGCTCATCTAATGTAGAATAAACCTTTCCACCAAACTTCTTTACAAGTTCTTCACTACGTTCTTTAACAAAGTCAAAGAAGCCTGCAATCTCAACATCCTTTCTTAAGCTATATTCATATGCGTGACGCTGCTTAGTAATACTACCGCAACCAATAAAAGCAACCTTCATATCAAAACCCTCAAATAATAAAGTTTTCCATATATTTCTTTGAAATTCTTAAAGAATCGAGGATTTTCTCTTTTGAGCCCTCAAAGGCCTTATCCTCAATTTCAATAACTGCATAGCCTTCATATCTGATATCTGTTAAGGCACAAGCAAATTCATCCCACTTAACGTCTCCAAAGGAAGGAAGCTTTGGAGCCATATAATCTAGTGGATATGCCATAGTACCTACTTCCTTAAGCTTCTCAGGGTAGAGCTTTATATCCTTAAAGTGGATGTGGAATAGCTTATCCTTAAAGTCATAAACAGCCTTGTTATAATCAAGCATCTGCCAAATAAAGTGTGATGGATCAAAGTTAATTCCTAAGCTATCACTTTTTAGAATATCGAAAACTCTTCTCCAGTTTGCAGGAGAAGTAAAAATGTTTTGTCCACCTGGCCATTGGTCTCTAGTAAAGAGCATTGGACAGTTTTCAATAGCAACTTTAACATTAAGCTCCTCAGCTAGCTTTAAAATAGGAGGCCAAATCTCACTAACAAGCTTTAAGTTATCTTCTAAATCAAGGTTCTGGTCTCTACCTATAAAGGTTGTAACCATATTTACATTTAATTTTGCAGAAGCCTTTATAAGGCACATTATATGATTAATAGCAGCATTTCTTTTTTCAATATTGCTGTCTAAAGGATTTGGATAGTAGCCGAGGGAAGAGATTTCAACATTACTCTTTGCTGCATATGATAAAATGTGAGCGCAATATTCATCATCATTTAATACTCTTTCAGCATCGATATGACTAACTCCTGCATATCTTCTTTCTGCTTTTCCCTGCGGCCAGCAAGCTACCTCAACACATTTAAAGCCCATTTCATGAGCAACATCCATCATTTCTTCATATGTCCAGCCATCAAGAATAGCACTTAGAAAGCCAAGCTTCATCAAATCCTCCCTTTAATGAAATAAAATGAAATAATTTTCTTTTTTACTTCATTTATTATGATAAACCCGATTTGTTACAAACACAAGGAAAAATTTATTCGTAGTTAATTTCTTAATATTTAATGAATTAAATTAAGAACTTTCTTATGAAATAAATAATGAAATATTTCAGAAATATTTACAAGCTTTCAGAAACATGTTATTATCTCTTATATGGCACGAGCAAGTATTCCAGTTACAAAAATTGCTAAGGAAGCAGGAGTATCTCCTGCTACAGTTTCACGTGTATTAAAGCACCCAGAGCTTGTACAGGGGAAAACAAGAATATTAATTGAGAATGCAATTAAAAATGCAGGCTATGATCTTGAAGCACTAGTAAAGCAAAATAGTAATAACTCTAATAACGTTATAATGGTTATTCTCCCAACCATAGAAAACCCATTTTATAACAATATCCTAAAGGGTATTAAAACTAGTGCGACAGCACATGGCTTTCCAGTAATTATATATACAGGAAATATCGATTCAAAAAATCTTTCTAATTTATTATTTGTATCTAAAAAGACGTGTGTAGGTGGAATAATTTGCTTAGGAAGAAAGCTTGAGCTTCCAATTGCAAATGCAATAGAGGAGGAGATTCCTCTAGTTCAATGCTGTGAGTATAACAAGGATGCATCCTCTGTTTATGTGAGTATAAATGACTATTTAGCTGCTAAGAATGCGACTAATCATATTTTAAACCTAAACTATAGAAGAATTGCATTTATTAATGGCCCTATTTCCTATAACTATGCGCAGGAAAGGCTTAGAGGCTTTGAAGCGGCTTTAGCAGAAAGAGAAGTAACAATACCTCCTAACTGGAAAATATCTCTTCCAGAGGTTTCATACAGTCTTGGGCTATCGGCAGCATCTCAGCTACTAGGCACAGATGATAGACCTGATGCTATATTTTGTGCAGCAGATGTATTTGCACTTTCAGTTATCAAAGCAGCAAACAGATATGGTCTAAATGTACCAAGAGATATTGGTGTCGTTGGCTTTGATAACATTGAGGTTGCATCTATTGCTGTTCCTAGTATCACAACAATTAACCAGCCCGCATTCCAAATAGGCTTTACAGCTGGAGAGACTATGTTTGAGCGTATTAGAGACCCAGAAGCAAAGCCAAGTCCAATTCTTCTCGACACAGAGCTAATCTCTCGTGATTCAATAATTCCTTTCCATCGTAAGGTTAAGCTCTCTTAAAAATTTAGCACGATGATAAGCTTCACCGTGCTAAAAGTTTATGAAAACAGAGGCGTTAATGCATTCACATAGCTCTTCCACTTTTCATAGTGCTTCATATACATCTCATGATTTAGCGTATTTGGCATTGTAAGCGGCTCAGAGCTTAAACTTAAGTGCTCATCTACTATTTCACCAATTGTTCTTTTGTTTTCAACTATCCATAGTGCTTGAAGAGCAGCACCAAAGGCTGCTGCCTCCTCCTCACTAGAGAGTCGAACAGGAAGATTAAGAACATCTGAAATAAGCTGTCTCCAAAACTTACTTTTAGCGCCACCACCAGTTAATGTGATCTCTGACGCACCCTTAAAGGAATCAAGGCCAAGCAGGAATTCAAAGGTTACTCCTTCAAAGATACTTCTAGCCATATTAGCATCCTTTAGGTTTTCATTATTAAAGCCGCCAAAGACACCCTCACCCTTTGGTAAATCAGGGAAGCGCTCTCCATTTAAAAATGGTAAAAAGACTACACCCTCAGAGCCTATAGGCGCAGAGGAGGCAAGGGTACTAAGCTCATCAACAGATAATCCTCGAGCCTTTCTAAAGGCTTCAGTTGCGACTGTACAATTCATAGTACAAAGTAAAGGAAGCCAAGTGCCATGACTAGATCTAAAGGAAGCTAAATTAGTTTTAGAGTCGATGACAGGAGTAGATGAGGAAGAAAACATTGTACCACTAGTTCCTAAGCTAATAGTAATGCTTCCATCTCTAACAGCTCTAGTTCCGATCGCAGCCATCATATTGTCACCACCACCAGAAGTAACCTTAGTTCCTTCCTTTAGACCAAAGCGCTTAGCTGCGTTTTTTGTGACAAAGCCAATTACACCTTCCTCTCTTATCTCTGGAAGCTTTTGTATAAGGTCACTTGATATAGCATTGCATATTCTTAAATCCCACTTCCCGCTTCTTATATCCATTAAGCCAGTTCCAGAGGCATCGCCTCTTTCCATAACTGCAGCTCCAGTAAGGACATAATTTAGATAATCATGTGGAAGCATTACTCTCCACACCTTATCATAAAGCTCAGGATAGTACTTTTTCAGCCATAGTATTTTGGAAGCAGTATACCCAGGAAGAATTGGGTTACCACACTCTTCAAGTACCTCTTTTCCAGCTATTTCACTTATCTCTTTACACTCATTTATAGTTGAAGTGTCACACCATAGCTTTACGTTGTATAACACCTCTCCACTTTGTGATAGTGGGACAAAGCCATGCTGCTGTCCTGAAATAGCTATTGCTTCAACATTCTCTCTTATATCCTCAGGAATTGAGAGTATTGCATCCTCTAAGGCAGTAAGCCATGACTCAGCTTTCTGCTCTCTAGTTCCATCGCTTTTTGATATAAGAGTAAGAGGAGCTTTAGCTAGTGCAACCTTCTTATGAGCTACACTATCATAGACTAAAACCTTTATACTCTGTGTCCCTGCATCTATTCCCATTACATACATAGCTTTCACCTTACAAATGGGTTTTCACCTGGATATAAATCGCCCTCTTTTCTATTGTAAGCAACATCACTAATTCCAAGGTAATCAAATAGAGCCCAAAGAGTTGCTCCACAGTGCTTAAAGGCAACTGCACCATGGTGTGGATAGCGCTTACGAATAAGTACATGGCGATAGAATCTTCCCATTTCCTTAATTGCAAAGATACCAATTCCACCAAAGCTCTTTGTACTAACAGGTAAAACCTCACCCTCAGCAATATATGCTTGAAGCTTTGTATCTGGAGTAGTTTGTAATCTAAAGAAGGTTATATCACCTGGCTTGATATCACCCTCGAGAGTTCCTCTTGTGATATCAGGCTCTCCGCCATTTTCTAGTAGTCTGTTTTGAATTATCTGATAATTTAAAGCGCCATCACAAAGACAGCAGAATGGAGTATTTCCACAGTGGAAGCCCATGAAGGTATCTGTAAGCTTATATGGGAACTTACCCTTAATGCCCTCATCATAAATATCAGCTGGAACAGTGTTATTTATGTCTAAGAGTGTTACTGGAGAGCCTGTAATACATGCACCAATATATTCAGAGAGTGCTCCATAGATATCAACTTCACAGGCAACTGGAATACCACGTGATGCTAATCGGCTATTTACATAGCATGGCTCAAAGCCAAATTGTGATGGAAATGCTGGCCAGCACTTATCTGCAAAGGCAACATATTTTCTCTCTCCCTTATGGTTTTCTGCCCAGTCAAGGAGAGTTAGCTCAAATTGAGCAAGCTTTGGTAGAAGCTCTGGATATGTATTACCCTTTATACCAAGCTCTGCTGCCATATCCTTAACAACATCCTCAATTCTCTTATCACCTTCATGCTCCTTAAATGAAACTAGAAGGTCAAGCTCACTATTTTCTTCAACCTCTACACCAATATCATAGAGAGCCTTAATTGGAGCATTACAAGCAAAGAAGTCCTGTGGACGAGGTCCGAATGTAATAATCTTTAACCCCTTGAGTCCGATAATAGCTCTTGCAAGTGGAACGAAATCGAGAGCCATATTAGCAAGCTCCTCTGCACTTCCAACAGGATACTCAGGGATGTAGGCCTTAAGCTTTCTTAAGCCAAGGTTATAGGAGCAGTTAAGCATTCCACAATAAGCGTCTCCTCTTCCATTAATTAGGTTTTCGCCTGTTTCCTCTGCAGCAGCTACATACATTACAGGTCCATCAAAGTGCTTTGCAATAAGTGTTTCAGGAGTCTCTGGACCGAAATTACCTAAAAATACAATTAAAGCATTACACCCCACATTAGAAACATCATCAACTGCCTTAAGAGCATCCTTTTCATTCTCTACAACAATATCTGATTCATAAATTTCTATTCCCTTTGCTCTAATTTGAGAGGCAAAGGCCTTTCTTCTGTTTCTTGAAAGTGAAACAATAAAGCAATCTCTACTAACTGCAATCATACCAAGCTTTACATCAGGTATATTCTTCATTTCTTTCCTCCTCTAGCTTCTATAAACGCACAGCAATGAGGCTGTATAGTTTTTAAATTGTCATATGGACCATATATTCTATCATCGTCTGATATAGTATACGGGTAAGATCTATGATTTACCAAAATAAATCCTTTTTCAAAGAATGCTTTCTCAATATCGCATTCATATTTTATTTCTCTTTCTAGAGCCTCTTCAAAATATGTCTTTAGTGGGCACTCTTTTAGTATTGAAATTGGATAAAGCTCATTATTTTTCTCACATATTGGTACATGTGGTATTTCCTTTGATATGTATGATAGTCCATAGTCAAAGCCTAAAGAAATAATTAAGCCACTACCATATGAGCTCCTAACTGCCGCAGCCTTCTGATTAACAGAGTAGCGTGCAATTACATCACCAGCGCTAAAGGCTTTATACATAGTTGTTGTAATTAAAGCTTTCTCACTAAATATAACTGGAGATGGCTCTGTGTCCTCACAATCTATTTTGAAGGTACAATTTGCAACCTGGCTTCCTGGAGAGTGTATTACTACCCCACCCTTATTAACAAACTTTCGAAGCACTTCCTCAGCGCTTTTATCTCTCTCAAAGGTGTACATATCATCCTCAGGAAGTATAAGGATAGAGTATGCTTCGTAGTTTAAAGAGAAATCACTTAAATCTGTTATATCTGTAGATATTCCATAGTCTAGTAGTAGCTTATACCAGCCAAGGGAATCGAGACGACGATTCTCACTATTCTGAGAGTAATCCTCTGCTAATGCCATAGCAGAAGGAAAAAGCACTGCAGCTTCACTATTTAATCTCTTACCAGTTAATGGAAGTACTGTATCTAGCCACCTATTAGCTCTCTTTAAGTCCTCTCTAAAATAGCTATTCATACGATGCATTAACCCGCCATCATCTAGGCCACATACACCATAAGAGTAGTACCCTCCTGCACCAGAGGCAGCAATAGAGCCAATTAGCTCACATGGTGTGAGAGTGCGGTAGATATCATTGTATAGATATCTTCCAAAATAAAGACCTCCTAAAAAATCTCTATTTCTATTCATGACTCTCATCATGCTATGGTGGTACGATGTGACATATGGCTCTGCATCGGCGCTAGGAGTTACAGGAACAGATATAAAGTGTGTGATATCTACATATTCAGAGAGTCGATATATATCAATTCCTCTATTTGCTGTATCCCATAAGTCAGAGAGCATAGCACCTGCAACTCTTACACCATCAAGCGTTAGGAAGTAACCCCACTGAGTAAGATTAGGGACCAATAGTAAATTAGAGTCAACCTCAGTAAGGAGCTTTTTCATCTCCTTAAAGTACAAAATAAGCTCATCACGCTGCCATCTTCTATTATCATAGCGAATGTGCTTTTCTTCCTCGTTTTTAGGTGTACCCTCTAGCCATAGCTCCTTTATATCTAGCTCGTCAAAGTCACTATATGATGTGCCATAAGCCAAGTTTAGCTCATCAATATTAGAGTAAATTCCCTTTAAATAGGAAATATATCTATCGTTTCCATCGCTATCAAAAGATGGTGCAACAATAGGGTCCCACATTGAGACCATAGGTTTTCCAGAGATATTTTCGCCCTCAATAGTCGTAACGCCATCTCCATATAGTCTTATTAACCCCTTAACATGGTTTACCATAGAGGCCTTTGCTTTTTCAGACCAATAGAGATAGTGCTTACCATCAGAGCCATCCTTTAAGCAAACACTTTCTCCATAGATAGGAGGTGAAAATCGAATATTTGGATAGAGGTTATCACCATTTAAATATAGTGATAAAAACTCATAGCTAAGTCCTATTTCACGTGCAGTCTTTTGCATATATTCCTGCATCTCGACATAGTTACTTGGATCTCCTCCTTCATATCTTAGCTGGAAATCCTCCCAAGCCTTGCTATCAAGAAGAATAGACGTAAAGCCCATATCCTTAAGAGCTATTAGAGTATTTCTTACAAATTCCTTATCATCAAAGGCAGGGCGATAGAAGTTACCAAACCATATACTTTTAAAGGAGCCATTAGGTGTTCTTATCATTTTCCTCTTACCCTTTTTATATATGAGCTAGGCTTTTCGTTATATACTCTTTGAAATACATCAGAGAAGGTTCTAACATCTGGATATCCAACTGCTTGAGCAACCTCAGTTACACTTTTATCTGTACTTATCATTAGAGAAACAGCATGCTCTAAGCGAACCTTTCTGAGGTAATCCTTAAAGTTTTCACCGGTATTTTTCTTAAAATATGCAGAGAAATAATATGTATTCATACCAACTAAATCAGCAATTTGCTTAAGACCAATTTGTTCCTGATAGTGCTCCTCTATATACTCTAAAGCAACAAGATACTCCTTAGTCTTCTTCTGCCCAGCCCTCTCAAGAAGCTGATGATGTATATTAAAAAGCTCCCTTCTAAATAGCTCTGTAAGCTCAAGATAGCTCTTAGTCTCTCTACCCTTTTCCATGAGTAAATTTAAATCTGGTTCATCAATTTTTAGCTTTGAATCAGCAAGCTTATCTAAAATAAGACGTAAGCAGTTACAAAAGCAGAAGCAAACCTCATCTCTTCTACTCTCTCGAAGTGTTGCTATCTCAGTTACAAAGGAGGACCAGCAATCCTCTATTCTATCCTCATTTAAGGATAAAATAGCTGCAGTTAGCATCTCACGCCACTTCATTACCTCTACAGTTGAGGTTGCAACCTCCTTTTCAGGGATTAAATACTCATACACAGAGAAGAATGATGCATAGTAGGAGCAGGAATATGCTTCTCTACACTTTATGATCATAGCCTCCATATCTAAAACAGATGAAAACTCTTCACTGATTACAGAGCATATGCGTATCGAATTTTTTCGATATATCTCATCGCCACACTCCTTCATATAAACTAAGGCAGAGGTTCTAGACATCCCTGAAAAGAGGATAAAATCATCATCTCCATGTCTAAAGACAAACCCACGTCCTGTTTGTTCAATTTTAGATCTAAGACGCTCAAGATAGGAAAAGGATTTAAGTCTATCTAAGGAGGTAGATGAGGACTCAGAGGAGCCTGAACGAACTAATACATATGGCTCCTTATGGTCTCTAAAGAAGGCTGTATATACAGGTGTTCTACTCTCCTTTTCCTCTCTATTTAGCTTTCCAGAAAAGCATTTAGCTCTAGATAGAGATTTTAAGAGCTCTGAGCGTACTACTGGCTTTACTAGGTAATCGAGAGCACCATGAAGTAGCGCAGAACGAACATAATCAAATTCCTGGAACCCACTGATAAAGATAACCTCTGTCTTAAGACCATCTGATTCTATTCTTTCAAGTAGCTCAAGCCCGCTAAAGCCTGGCATTGAGATATCTAAAAGTGCAATATCTGGTTCAAGAGTTAATATACCCTCCAAAGCACTTCTACCATCGGGATAGGAACCAATAATTTCAATTCCTAATGCCTTCCAATCCATTAAATGCTCAAGCCCAGATAGGATAAATGGTTCATCATCAGCCATTATGAGTCTTATCATTTTTATCTCCCATATACTCTTTATTTGGTACTGTAATAGTTACTACTGTACCCACATCGACAAGGCTCTCTATATCAAGGCCAAAGCCCTTTCCATAAATTAGCTCCAGCCTATCATATACATTCTTAAGTCCAATACTCTTCCAGTTATACTCATCTCTTATTCCTGGAGCATCACTTTCAAATCTTCTTTTGAGCTCCTCTAGCTCTGAAGGAGTCATACCTACTCCATTATTCATAATTCGTATAAAGGCCTTTGTATTTCTTCTTTCAACCTCAATAGCGATACGTCCACTTCCTCCATTTGGCTTAATGCCATGGATGTATGCATTTTCTACAATAGGCTGTAAAATAAGCTTTGGTATTTCAAGATCAAGTCCATCAAACGATACTGAAAGATCAATATGACCACTAATTCTTGCATTAAGCAGGAATACATACTTTTCTACTATATCAATCTCTTTAGAAAGAGGCACAAAGTCACTTACAGGTCCAATAAGGTAGTGAATTTGCTCTGATAGTGATTCAATCATCAAAGCAACCTTCTCATCCTTATTGCTAATAGCAGTCATTCTGATAACCTCTAAAGTATTATAAAGGAAGTGAGGATAAATTTGACTCTTTAGAGCGGTACATTCTGCTTCTCTCTGCTTTAGCTGTGAGCGGTACACCTTGTCGACATACTCATTTAAAGCACGGCTCATTTCATTAAAGCGTTGAGAAAGCTCACCTATTTCATCCTCTCTTTCAACTGGAAGAGAGATATCGAAGTCACCTCTTTCAAGTCTCTTCATCTCCTTCATCATTCCATCTAATGGCTTTGAGAGACGCCTTGATAGCACAATCATTCCACCAACAAATAAAGCTGTAGAAATCGCAAGTAAAAGCCATGAGAGTGAATAAAGGATACTTACAGATGCAAAGAGTGCCGAATGAGTTACTATGATATATGTTCCCATGCCATATCTATCATAGGTATCATAGAACATCATATCACCCTTTTTCATAAGCGATGCAGGGTCAAAGGACTTTCCCTCTAAGGAAGGATCACTACTAAGCCAGCACTCACCATTTACCATGAAAACAATAGTCTCACCATGTTCAGGAGTGTAGGAGCTTACAATTCTTCTTAAGTCCTGTACATCTACATCGATAAAAAGAGTTCCTATATATTCAGGGCTATCGATACTTGCTGAGGTATTAAAATAGTTTCTTGCAACTGTAAAGGTTGTTGCAATATTTCCTGGGAAGTAGTTAGTTTCGTGAGGAGGATATATCATTAAATATCTAGATAAAGGATCATAGGTATCTGTTTTTACAATATCGTAATAGGCATCTTCATCTGATATAAATGTATTTATCCTATCCATATGATATTCATCATCGGTAGTTATAAAATGAATTCCCTTTACAGAGCTATCAACATTTAAAATATTATTTAAAAACGCTTCAACATCAGAGGAATTTTTATTATTAATAAGCTCTCTAAAGCTTGTTGAATAGAAATTCTTTATGTTAAAGACACTATCATTTGGTGTTGTATAGTAATAGGTTAGCTTTGTAAGAGAATCATAGCTATTGAAGGAATTCTCAAAGCGGTCCTGAAGAGATGATACCATCTGAAGATAGTTTTCACTCATTACTCTAGTAAATTGGTTTTCCATCGCTGAGAATAGACCAAGAACAACAAGTAATAGCGGCATTAAGCCAAGGAAGATTGCGATGATTGTAAACCTCACAAATATTTTTCTTCTTTTTTTAATCATCACACTCCTCCTTTTATATTAAGTTTATACGAAAGTAATGAGACCTCGGGAAAAAAGTTCAAGCTTTGAGAATAAATCCTCAAATATCATCCTCTGATAAATCTTGTTATAAACTCGAGTCTTTAAATCACCAGCTAGTGGAGAATATGAGCAATTATCATTAATCGTGACTCTGCTCTTTATCTCATAGCAATATTGATGTGGATAAATTAATACTCCAGCTGCAGGGCTATCACCAAGTGTCCAAGCATCCCCACTTCGATAGGCTCCTGCAGGAAGCATATTCCAAGCAATAATTCTATTTAAAATTAAATCCTCGAGCTTGCCCCTACCTCTAAGTCTTAGAAAAAGCTCAGATAGAGTAAGCCCCATAGAGGAGTAAACAGGACGTGGTATTTGCCAAATATCCTTTAAAGAGTTAAAGACTATATTTGCACTTAAAATATCACGACTTAGATTATACTCCCACCCTCCATTAGGATAGCCTTCACCTCCAATCCAAATTAAAGTAAATTTATCCCAAATTGAGCTTTCAAGCTCTAGAGCAATTCTTACATCTGTAAGTGCACCAAGTGCTAAAACATAGAGCTTTCTATCATCCTCTTTAAGAGCTTCCTCAACAATTAGCTTAGCACCAGGAGATGCTTTACTATCCTTGTCCTCTGCACCCGGTATTAATATATCCTTTGGCACCTTAAGAGATGATAAAATTCTTTCTCCCTCTAAAAGACTTTTCTTCATCGAATCCTTTTCGCCAAAGTGGACAGCTACAATACCCCTCACATCAAAGATTGGCGTGAGGAGCATTTGAATTACTGCAGCATGATCATCTGCTTCGTTAGCTAGGTCACTAAGAATGATGATTCTTACTTCTTTTTCTCGTGGTACGGGATATGGAAGCTGAGCCTTCATTATCAGCCCTTAGTTGCACCAGCAGTAATACCCTTAACAAAGTACTTCTGGAAGGCAACGAAGATAGCAATTGCAGGAATCATTGAGATAAGTGTTCCAGCAAATACAATATCCCATCTAGCTGTAAACTGTCCTACGAAGCCCGCAATTTCAACTGTAATAGTCTTTGCTTTTCCACTAGGAAGAACAAGGTAAGGCATGAGGTAGTCGTTCCAAATATTAAGTCCGTTTAGGATAATCATAGATGCATTACATGGTCCAAGAAGTGGGAATGTAACACGCCAGAAGATTTGGAATCTATTGTAGCCATCGAGCATTGCTGCTTCCTCAAGCTCTAGAGGAACACCCTTTAAGAAGGAGCAATATAGAAGAGTTCCAAAGGCAATAGAGCCTGAGATATAAATCATAATAGGACCGACAAAGTTTCCAAACATTCCAAACATCTTAAGCTCTCTAAAGAGAGGGAACATATATAGGTGGAATGGAATCATCATACCTGAGATGAAGAAGGTGTAGAAGAATGCAGACTTCTTACTGTGGTCACGAGTAATTGCGAAGGCGGCCATTGGTACTACACAAATAATTAAGAGCTCAGAGAATACAGTTAAGAAAACTGTATTGATGATTGCACCACCAAAATCACTCATTTGGAATAGGTCTACGAAGTTCTTAAAATATAGTGCTGTAGGAGGAGCTGCAGGATTTTTAAGAATTTCACCATTACTCTTAAATGCACTCATTATTGCAAAGAGTACTGGGTAGATCATAATAATTGCGATAACTGCTGTAAGAGCGAGAAGTGCCCACTCATATGGTTTATAGTTATGTTTAACCTTTTCTTTACTCATTAGAGCTGTACCTCCCTTGATTTTAGGAACTTCTGCTGTGCACCATTCAAAATTAAAATTAAGAATAGAAGCACAATACCAACTGCGGTACCGAAGCCCTGTCGTCCTTCGTTAAAGCCGACCTTATAAAGGAGGTATACGAGGGTTTCAGATGTAAAGCCCGGACCACCATCTGTCATGACGTTAATCTGGTCGAAAATCTTAAGTCCGTTGATTAGAGAAAGTGTAAAGTTTACTGTGAATGCTCCACTAATTAGAGGCATTGTAATTTTAGTAAACTTCTGCCATGGGCCAGCACCATCGATCATAGCTGCCTCAAGAACATCTGCAGAAATACTCTGTAGTGATGCAAGGTAGATAATCATATAGTAACCAACACCCTTCCAAACGAGTACAGTACCAATTGCAATGAGTGTAAAGCGTGTATCACCAAGCCAATCCTGTGTAAGATTCTCAAGTCCCATTCCTCTAAGCATTGAGTTAATTACACCAAAGTTGTAATTATACATAACCTTCCAAATAAAGCCTGATACAATACCAGAAACTAATACTGGAATGTAGAAGATACTTCTAAAGAAGTTCTTTGCTTTAATTACCTTATCAACAAGAAGTGCTAAAGCAAGAGCAAAAACGTTCTCAAGTACAGATACAAACATTGTAAGGATGATTGTATTCTTTAATGCATTTCCAAATCTTGCACTAGTAAATATTTCAATGTAGTTTTGTAGTCCAATGAAGTTCATCCTTGGGCTGATACCATCCCAGTTAGTGAAGCTGTAGTAAACACTTCCAACTGTAGGTGCAACTATGAATAGTGAAAATAGTAATAAGGCAGGTGCCATGAAAATCCAGTAGTACCAGTCTCTAGGCTTTTTCACGCGGAGTAAGTTTTCTTTCATTTTCCCTCCAAAATAAGAGCCCTCCGGGAAGGAAGGCTCTTTTTAATCATGACAATATTATTTAATTCCCTGACCTGTTACTGGGTTAAATGACATTGATGCGGTCTTCCAGCTCTTATTCATCTCTGCAACTGCACTATCAACACTTCTCTGTCCGAGGAGTACCTCTACAGCTGTCTTATATGTGAAGTTTCTGAAATCTGGTGGAAGCTCATTAACGCCTGCCTTACTGTTCCACATTGGGCTTAAGCTATCAGCCTTACCAAGAGCCTCGATAACCTCTGCAAGGTATACGTTGTCACTTAAATCTGGAGCATTCTTTGTTACAGGAGTTGCTGAGAGAGCCTTACAATATACGAGGTAATTCTCTGGCTGATAGAAGAACTTTAAGAATTCAATAGCAACTTCCCACTTAGCACTGTCCTTCTGACACTCTGTTGAAACTGCTAAGCCAGAAATACCACTTCCGCCAACCATTCTAAGCTTACCATCTGGGCTTGCAACTGGGAACCAACCCATCTGGAATGAAGGATCTGCTGAGATTACCTGGCTGAACATATGTGTACCAGAGTACATCATTGCTGCCATGTTATTTACGAGGAAGGTAGTAAGCTGTGCATCTGGTGTACTAGCCCAACCCTTCTGAGCATAGCTCATAATTGTACTAAGCTCTGCGAATACAGCCTTTACACTCTCATCTGAGAAGTTCTTAGAGCCATCATAGCAGTGAGCGATAAAGTCTTTATCCTTACTAATTACCTGGTCATCCCATACCTTGTTGAATAAGAAGCCCATGTGCCAAAGGTCACCACCACCTACTACGAGTGGAGACATCTCACCTGCAGCCTTAATCTTTTCACATGCAGCAATAAACTCATCATATGTCTTAGGCTCAGCAATACCAAGCTTATCGAAGTATGCCTTATTGTAGATGACACCCATTGTGTTTTCACCTGCGAGAGCAACTGTATAGATGTTGCCATCATCAAGAACCATTGGAGAAAGGAATAAATCTGTGAGCTCTGCTGGAAGAGGAGCAAGCTTGCCTGCTCTTACATACATTGCTGCCTCACCTCTCATCTCAACGATATCTGGGAATTCACCAACACTATCCTTAGTCTTTACGAATTCTGAGTAGTTACCACCATTACCTGGCTGGATTGTAACTGTCATACCTGGGTGTGTAGAGTTAAATCTGTTAACAATTTCATTGAAGCTTTTCTTTGCACCTTCATCACCATCTGCAAATACTAATGTGATTTCAGTACCCTTATCCTGTGCCTTTACAGCACTTCCGTTCTCACTTCCGCCCTGTGCGAAAAGAGAAAAACTGAGAATAGCAATAAGCATTAATGCTAATACTTTTTTCATTTCAATTTCTCCTTTTGTTGTATTAGATATCTAAATTCTCACACCGGATATTTAACTTCTCAATAGCGGCTTTTTTTGATACATGTAGTCATTTTTTAGATTCTCATAGCTAAAGGAGAATACATCACAGTGTCTACCTCTTGCTGTTAGATCCTGGCAGCAAATAGCTATCATAGAGCCTGTAAACCACCCATCAAAGCATGCTTCATCACTCATAAAGCTACCATCTACATCTTCCTTTATTTTAATAACCTCACCATCACCAACGCTGTATGCAAAGCTTAAATAAAAGTTTTTACTACTAACAAAAAGCTTAATTGGCTTATTATCCTCTATAGGAATATATGGTGTAAGATACTCATAGCTTCTATTCTCACCCTTTAAAAGAGTAATACACTTTCCTACATCCTCATCATGAGTTATGTGTAAATATAAATAGTTATCTGTATCATACATCACAGCAAGGCCTGCAAGATTTTTAAAGCATTCAGGCTCAAAGGTAAGTGTTAGCTCTGCATTAAAGCTCATTTCCTCAATTCTTCTTGCAATAAGAGTTTGTGAGAAGAAGCTTGATAAGCCGGAGCGACCATACATACGAAGTGCCTTTAGCTCAGGCATGTATTTCATATAGTGCTCTGTCATTGGAATTCTAAGACTCTGCCACGATGGATCAAGGTTAGAAAAGTCTGCTTTATATACACCCTTATTTTCCTTCTCAACACAAATTGGAACCTCTAAAGGAGGAAGAACTCCACCATCAACTCTTGGCCATCCATCCTCACCCCAAATAAGATGAACAATAGCTGTCTCACGCCCTAATGGATATCTACGCTCATTAGGAAAGCGAGGATGGTTTAATACTCTTTTTTCTCCATTTGGGTTTCTTCTATCTGATGGGCGTGCTGTAATGTGGACCATATACCACTCTCCAGCTGGAGTTTGAACAACACAGCCATGCCCAGATTTTTGAAGTGGATATTCAGGATTTTGTCTTGAGGTTAAGATAGACCAAGCCTCACCCTCACTACGCTTTATATATGAAGGCTTATGCATCTCATATGGACCAAAGACATTTTTACTTCTAAGTACACTCTCTCCATGGCCCTCTCCAGTTCCAGTATCTGCTGCAAAGAGATAGTACCACCCATCCTTTTTAAGAATATGAGGCCCCTCAAGAAAGATTTCGTGGGATGCATAAATCTCTTTTGGCTCTCCTATAGTTTGGAAGGTTTTGCTATCTAGCTCCTCAATTAAAAGTCTTCCTTGGTATTTCTTTGGAACTCTATGGTCAGTAACCATTGAGATTAAATATTTTCTACCATCGTCGTCATGGAATAAGGATGGATCAAAGCCAAAGCTATCGATAGAAACAGGGTCAGACCAGGGACCATCTATTGAAGTAGAGGTTACAATATAGTTCTCTGTATCATACATATTTACATAGTATGCTTTGACAACTGTATAGCAGAGATAAAATATCCCTTTATCATAGGTTAAACAGGGAGCCCATATTCCTTGAGTTGTTCCAACACCCCTTAGATCGAGCTTATTTGGGTCTGTAAGAATATATCCGTAATCACTCCAATTAACGAGGTCACGAGAGTGAGATAGCTTAACTCCTGGCCACCACTCAAAGGTACTAGTTGCTATGTAGTAATCATCTCCTACTCTAATTATTGATGGGTCTGGATTGAAGCCACGTAATATCGGGTTTAATGCTTTTTCCATATTACCTCCTTGATGTGCTTTATTTAAACATTAGGAGAATTAGAGTGCAATCATTTGTTAAAAAAAGCGAATTGGAACTAAAAAACGAACAATTGCGCCAAAGGCTTAGGGAGTCTCAAAATATAATACGGAGGAAATAATGGATAAAAAGGATGTGTTAAATACGCTATCAAGTGTTGAGAGGAAATTTGAAGCAGCGCTAAAGAAACATACAGGAAAGCTTCCAGCAGTTTCTAAGGATGGAGTATATGATAACAGAGCTGATTTATCGGTAAGCTGGACTATCGATAACGGTCCTGCCTGGTGGACAAATGGCTTTTGGGGAGGAATTTATAACCAGCTATATAAGCTTACAGGGAAAAAGGAGTATCTTGAGGAGGCTAGAGGATCAAGATACCTTATTGATAAGTGCTTTCTTTCTGAATATTACACAGGTCTTCACCACGATGTAGGCTTTATGTGGCTTCCTACTGCAGTTGCTGATTATATCCTTACAGGTGACGAGGATGCAAAGCGCAAGGGCTTACTTGCTGCCCAGCTTTTAGCGGGAAGATATAATCCAGAGGGAGAGTTTATCAGAGCTTGGAATGATATCGTACCTGGTGAGCCTACCAATAAGGGGTGGGTTATTATTGATAGCATGCTAAATATCTCAATTCTCTATTGGGCAACTAAGGTAACTGGAGACCCACGCTTTAAGCACATCGCTGAACGCCATGCAACAACTGTAATGAATTCATTTATCAGAGAGGATGGCTCTGTAAGACATATTGTAGAGTTCGATGCAGATAAGGGTGGATTTGTCCGTGACTATGGTGGACAGGGTATGAAGCAGGGCTCCTCCTGGACTAGAGGTCAAAGCTGGGGTATTTACGGCTTTACAAATAGCTATGTACACACAAATAGAAAGGATTTCTTAGATGCTGCAGTTAAAATTGCTGACCATACAATTAAAGTAATTCCTGATTCATATTTAATCCCTGTAGATTTTGATCAGGATAAAGAGCTTTCCTTTGAGGATTCTACAGCAGCAGCAATTATTGCTTGTGGTCTTATCGAGCTTGAAAAGCATGTACCAAATAAAGGCTACAGAGAGGTTGCTGAGAAGCTTATTGAAACACTTACTCTAAAGAGAGCAGACTTTAGCCTAGAGAGAGAGGGAATAATACAAAGATGTACTGGCTCATATAATGGCTTAAACGATAGAGAAGTAAACTTTGTATATGCAGATTACTACTATCTTGAAGCCCTAATGAAGCTTGCAGATAAGGATGTTATGTTTTGGTAATTAATTAAGGGGCATTTATTGCCCCTATCTATTATTTATTTTTATAAAAACAAATTACACAGAAAATTGCAGTTAATGGAGTTACAAATATTAGTCCCATACATCCAACTAAGGTTTGAGCAATTTCTGAAGCTATCATCTTACTAGTAAAAATATTTATTACAGGGGTTCCCTGTGCCATATATACCATAAATACAGTTAAATATGATGACATATAAGCTAATAATAGTGTTGTAACTTGTGTTCCAAGCCCTGCTCTTCCAACACTTAAACCAGAGTAAAATAGCTCTCTGTTGAACCCTGAGCAAATAGTGTCATTGCTAAGGCTACTAATAAAACTGATCAAACAATCTTTTTCACTTTTATTCTCCTATTTAAGACAGGAATAGTCTTACATAGTTTTGTGAAAGCTAAATAAACTGAAAAGAAAGTGCGTGTAAAAACTTTTCTTGATTGCAAAAAATAAATGAAGCAAAATAATCAAAGATTTGGAGGGGATATGATACATAAAAATCCGATTACTACTAATGAAGCAAAGGGACATAAATTTATAACTATTGGTGAGATTATGCTTCGTCTTACACCACCTAACTATGAAAAGATAAGAATGTCACACTCATTTGAAGCAAGCTATGGCGGTGCTGAAGCAAATATAGCCCTTGCACTTGCGAACCTTGGCATTGACTCAACCTTTTTCTCTGTAGTTCCTAATAACAGTGTTGGTAAAAGTGCTATTAGAATGCTGAGAAGTAACGATGTACACTGTACTCCTGTAATTTTATCAACTCCTGAAGAAACACCTACCCATAGACTTGGAAGCTACTACCTTGAAACTGGATATGGTATTAGACCAAGTAAGGTTATATATGATAGAAAGCACAGTGCAATTACTGAATATGACTTTTCCTCCTACGATCTTGAAGCATTGCTAAAGGATTTTACTTGGCTACATCTTAGTGGAATAACACCAGCTCTTGGACAAAACTGTAGAAAATTAATTTTAGACTCTCTAAAGGTTGCAAAGAAGCTAGGACTTACTGTTAGCTTTGATGGTAACTTCAGAAGTACTCTTTGGACCTGGGAGGAAGCTCGAGATTTCTGTACTCTCTGCTTACCTTATATAGATGTATTAATAGGTATTGAGCCATACCACCTCTATAAGGATCCAACAGATCCATCAAAGGGAGATGTTAAGGATGGTATTCCTCTTCATCTGTCATATGATGAGCAAAAGGTTATTTTTGATGAGTTTAAAAGACAATACCCTAACATAAAGTGTATGGCTCGTCATGTAAGATATGCTAACAGTGGTAGTGAAAATAGCTTAAAGGCATACCTTTGGTATGATGGCCAGACAATTGAAAGTAAGATGTTTACATTCACTATCCTAGATAGAGTTGGAGGAGGAGATGCCTTTGCATCGGGTCTTATCTATGCAATGATGAAAAACTATGCTCCTAACGATATGATTAATTTTGCAGTTGCTAGTAGCGCAATTAAGCATACTATTAGAGGTGATGCTAATATCACAGATGATGCAGAGACAATTAAGAATCTTATGAATATGAATTACGATATTCGTAGATGATTGCTAATAGAGGTCTGAGCTTACTCAGCCTCTAATTTTTTTTGCATAGAAAAAAAGCTTATTTTTTGTTATATAATTATATATGAATAGCTACGAAATAATTAAAATTGATGATTCAACTTGGAGAATTGAGGATAACGGTGCCCGTTTCTTTTTGCTTTCTGGAGATGATTATTCTCTATTAATTGACACAGGAATGAATGTCAAAAATGTTAAAGCTATTGCACAAAGCCTAACAGATAAGCCGATTAAATTAATTAATACACATGCAGACCCAGACCACATAGGTGCAAATTGTGAATTTTCATCATTTATGATGAATACATTAGAGCTTGATAACTACAATATTTATCAAAAATGTAGTGGGAAGGTTATCCCAGTAAATGACCATGAAATTATCAATATTGGTGGTAGAAGCTTAGAAGTAATATTTATTCCAGGACATACTCCTGGCTCTATTGCTTTACTAGATATTGAAAGAAGAGTTTTGTTTTCAGGTGATACCATCCAAGCTGGAAATATATTCCTATTTGGTCCAATGAGAAATATAAAGACTTATTTACAATCACTTGAGAGATTAAACTCATTAAAAGATCGCTTTGATTTCATTTACCCTTCGCATGCAAATCCAGTTCTGGAGCCTAATATTATTGAAAAGCTAATTGAAGGAACTAAAGCAGTAATTGATAATAAGCTAAGCTATAGTGATGCATCATTATTTGGCCAAAAGATAAAGGTCTATGATATTGGATGCGCTAAGTTGCTATTAAATTAGAGAAGAAGCTGTGAGGATTTATCATTTTTTGTTGTTTCTCAATAAAAAGTTGTACTAATTTGTTGCATTTTTAAATAATCTCACAACAAATATTGACCTTTCCAACTATAAAATGTTACTAAGAGCCATATTTTACCACATTTTGGAGGAAAAACAATGAAAAAACGCATCACAATCCTTATGGTGCTTTGCTTAGCTCTTTCTTGTGCTTTATTTGCTCAGGGTGCTATGGAAACTGAGAAGCTTCCAGTAAAGGTTCTCATCTTACCTAAGTTTGAAATTGGTGACATCTCAAGTGACTTCCCTGGTGAAGCACAGTACTACTATGATGCCTATGTTAAGGATGGAGAAGCCTACGAGATTAAGGGTGCCTTTGAAGGTAATAAGCTTTATTACAAAGATGGTGTAGCACTCTATTTAACAGGTATGGGAAAGGTTAATACAGCTGTTTCTCTCACTGCTATCCTCTCTGATGAAAGATTTGATTTCTCTGACTGCTACTTCTTCTCAACAGGCTGTGCTGGTTCCGCTAGAGAGTATACAGTAATGGGTGATGTATTTGTTATCACTGCTTGTATCGACTTCGACCTTGGACACCATGCAGATAATCGTGAGATGAAGGACCAGGAAGCAACCACATGGTTCCATGATGAAGGATATGATTCATCATCATATAAGCTCCTCAACCAGGATTTAGCTAATAAGGTTTTCGAGCTTGTTAAGGACACAGAGCTTTCAACAACAGATAAAACAAGAAGAGTAATGGCTAAGACCTTCGATGATGCAGAATGGGCAACTAGAGATCCAAAGGTACAAAAGGGAACAACAGTATCTGGTGATAACTACTGGAAGGGTGTATATGATGAAGCAAACGCTCTATTAATGGCAGAAACATATGGTGCTCCAGATCCATATGCATTAACAGAGATGGAGGATGTAGCTCTTGCAGTTGTTCTTGATCGCTTCGGCCTATTAGATAAATACATCGTAATTAGAGATAGCGTAAACATGGATGTATTTATGTATGGTTCAACACCTGAAAACCTTTGGTCTATCGATGATAGCCTTGCATCTGATGATTCAGTTGAATCTGCTGATATTTTTGCAACAGCAAGAAAGAATAACTTCCTTGTTGGAAGTAAGGTTGTAGACGCAATTATCTTAGGCAACCTCTAATAAATAATTTCTCACCACAAGTAGAGACTCCAGCTTTGCTGAAGTCTCTTTTTAATCAATCAAGATAAGTAATCTTTTCTATTCCCTTAATTCCAAGTCCTGGAGCTTTCGATACTGCAATATCCTTTTCATCAAAGATTGAGCCTCCGATAATTGGATCCTCTGAGCAAAGGACAGGGCCATCAAGATCGATTTTAGTAATAATACTTCTTGCACATGCAACATGAACTGCTGCATTTACACTTACCTTAGCCTCTAGCATACAGCCAAGCATACATTCAACACCCATAATAGAAGCTGCATCAGCAATCTTTAGAGCAGGTGTAATACCGCCGCATTTCATTAGCTTAATATTAATTAAGTCAGCGGCTCCACTTTGAATAATCTTCATTGCATCAAGTGGTGAAAATACACTTTCATCTGCAAGGACTGGTACATATGATCTTTCAGTTACATACTTTAAGCCCTCAATATCATGTGCAATTACAGGCTGCTCAACTAGCTCTATATCAAGTTCCTGCTCCTGCATTTGATTGAGAATCCTAACAGCCTCCTGTGGCTTCCACGCTTGGTTTGCATCAATTCTTAGCTTAGCTCTTGCTCCAATAGCATTTCTTATTGCAGAAAGCCTTTCAACATCTAGCTTAGGATTAACACCTACCTTAACCTTTAGAGTATCATATCCTCTATTAATAGCTGTAATAGCATCTCTAGCCATCTCCTCAGGACTATTTACACTGATAGTAATATCTGTGACAATTTTATCCTTAGAGCCACCAAGAAGCTTATATACAGGGATGTTATATAGCTGACCATATAAATCCCATAGAGCCATATCAACTGCTGCTTTAGCACTTGAATTGTGGATAATACATTTTTGAACACTATCTGTTAGAGCTTCGAAATCATCTACATCTCTACCAATGATAGTCTTAATAATGTGGTCCTTAAGAGCCCCAATTATTGCACCTGTAGTATCCCCTGTTATAACACCTGTTGGAGGAGCCTCTCCATAACCGACAGCACCTGTGTCGGTATGGATTTCTACTATAACATCTTCAACGCTATCAACACGTCTTAGAGCTGTTTTGAATGGGACTCTAAGAGGTACCGATATTCTTCCAATTCTTACTTCTGTAATCTTCATTAAGCAAAAATCCTCATAATGTTAGCAGTTAAGATACCAAAAGGAGTTCCAATTACATATCCCATTAAAGCCATTAGAATACCTACAGGTACTAAGGAGCCAGAGTATGAACCAGCTAATACCGGAGCTGAAGCTGTTCCTCCGATGTTAGCAAGAGATGCAACTGCTCCTGTGAAAAGATCGATCTTTAAAAGCTTACAGATTAAGAGCATTAATACTCCGTGAATAGCTAGGATGATAAAGCCTGTGATAATCCAAGCTGGAGCATCTGTGAGCTCTGTTAAGGAAGCTCTTGAAGCTAATAAACAAATTACGCTGTAAAGTAAAAGATTAGAAACCTCAGAGGAACCAGCTGTCTTACCAAGAGGAGAAACAGCACCACAAAGTCCTAATACTGTGATAAATAGAATTGTCCAAGTTGCTTTATCTAAGAATGGTAAAGTCTTATTTAACCAGGTACCAATGTTAGAGCCTACTGCAGAAACTAGGAATGAAATACCAATTAATAAAATTAAGCTTTGGAAGCTAATTTGCTTTGTATTAGCCTTTGCATCATCTGCTAAGCGTGATGATACAGCATCAAGCTCAGTTGTATCTGCCTTTGTCCACTTATTAAATTTTGGAGCAAGGTTAATAGCCCATAGGAGGAATACAACCCAAAGTGAGTAGTCGATAGAGTCAATTACTAGTGCATATCCCATGTCAGCTTCACTGATATTGAGTGCAGATTGTACAGCAACCATGTTACCAGATCCACCAAGCCAGCTACCACAAAGAGCACCAAGACCCATCCAAGCATCAGAACCAATAAAGCCCTTCATGATTAAGAATGCAATTACAAAGCCGATCATGATTGTAATGGATGCAGAGAAGAAGCCGATTAACATTCTTGGTCCAAGCTTAATAATCTTTCTGATATCACAACGAAGAAGCATTGCAAATACCATTGCATATGTAAGATTATTCTTTAGATTTGAATATGCTGGTTTAGTTGCAGCTAAATCCCAAACCTTAAAGGTACAAAGTAGCATTGAAATTAAGTAACAAAGAACAACAGCTGGAATAAACTTAAAAAACTTAGCAAGAGCACCCTTTGCACTCTTTTCAAGTGAAACTAGTACAGCAGCCATAAACAATAGAACAGCTACATAAGTAAATCCATTAGTAATCATAAAACCCTCCTATGATCTTATAGTGAATGTAACAAAACTAACATTTTGTAATTCTACATCCAAAACACATAGTTGCAAAGAAACATTTTATAAAAATACAGTTATCACGCTCTTTTATGAAAATTTATACACTTACTATGCTTTTTTAAGACACTAGTACAAAAGTATAAGAGCTAATTATAAAAAAGGAAGTATAGCGTCAAAACAGAGCAAATAAAGTCGAGTTTTCTTTCCTCCCTTATTGTATCCTAATGAAGATAAGGAGAAGAAAATGAGACCGATAATTATTAGAGGCTTAAAGCAAAATAATCTAAAAAATATTTCTCTAGAGATTCCTAAAAATAAAATCGTTGTTTTCACTGGAGTTTCTGGTTCAGGAAAATCAAGTATTGTCTTTGATACCATTGCAGCAGAAAGCCAAAGACAAATGAATGAAACATATAGCTCATGGGCTAGAGGTAGACTCCCTAAATATGAAAAGCCAAATGTTTCAATAATTGATAATCTAAATCCCTCTGTCATAATTGATCAATCAAGACTTGGTGGAAATGCTCGTTCAACTGTTGGAACTATTAGTGATATGTACTCACTGCTTCGCCTACTCTTTTCTAGAATTAGCTCTCCAAGTATTGGTCCTGCCTCCTACTTCTCCTTTAATAATCCAAATGGAATGTGTCCAAATTGTGCAGGAATTGGAAAGCTTCTTGACTTAGATATGAAAAATATAATTGAGGAAGATAAAACCTACGATGAAGGGTTTTTCAAGCTACCAGCCTTTGGAAAGGGAAACTACTATTGGAAGGTATATAGAAAGCCAGAGCTATTTAGAACAGATATACCTTGGAAGGATTTATCTGAAGAGGAAAAGAATATATTACTCTATGGAAGCCGAATAAGAGGTGAAGAGAGAATCGATAAAAAAATCGAGGGTGTATATAATCAATTTAAGCGCTTAGTTTTAATGAAAGGCGCAGAAGAACAAACAGATAATACTCTTAAAAGGATTAGTCAATTTCTCTATGAATGTGAGTGTCCTTCCTGTAAGGGAAAAAGACTTAATGAAAACACTCTTTCCTGTAAGATAAATGGCTTAAATATTTACGATATGTGTATGATGGAGTTTTCTGATTTAAAGAAGGAGCTTTTAAAAATAACAGACCCAAGAGCTCAAGGAATCTTAGAGCAGCTAATAGCAGCACTAGATAGAATGATAGATATCGGACTTAATTATCTATTTATGAATAGAGAAAGCTCTACTCTTTCAGGAGGAGAGGCTCAAAGATTAAAGCTAGTTAGATATATGGGTAGCTCTCTTTGCGGAATGATTTATATTTTTGACGAGCCTAGTACAGGTATGCATCCAAGAGATGTATATAGGATGACAAACCTTCTAAAAAGCTTAAGAGATAAGGGTAATACTGTATTAGTAGTTGAGCATGATAAGGATATTATCTCTATTGCTGATGAAGTAATTGATATTGGTCCTCTAGCGGGTAAGTATGGTGGAGAAATCCTATTTCAGGGAAGCTATGAGAATTTGTTACTTAGTAATACTATTACAGGCAAAGCTCTTTCAAAAAGCACAGTAGTTAAAGAGCATGTAAGAAAGCCAAAAAGCTTTTTACCAATAAGAGGGGCTAATATACACAACCTAAAGAATATTAATGTTGATATTCCTTTAGGTGTTTTAACTGTTGTAACTGGTGTAGCTGGAAGTGGTAAATCATCGTTAATTAGAGATGTATTTGCAAAAAAATACTCAGAACAGGTGGTACTAATTGACCAAAGTGCGATAACAGCAACTGGAAGATCGACAGTTTGTACCTTCTTAGGCTTCTTTGATGAAATTAGAAAGCTTTTTGCAAAGCAAAATAACACAGATAGCTCTCTGTTCACTTTCAATGGAAGGGGTGCGTGTCCACATTGTAAAGGACGAGGCTTTATTACAACTGAGCTTGTATTTATGGAGAGTGTCACAACTACCTGTGAGCATTGTGGTGGAAATAGATATAGTGGCGAAGCATTAAGCTATGAGATTAATGGTAAAAACATAGTTCAAGTATTAGCTATGAGTGTCGAAGAAGCTAGAAGCTTTTTCCAAGGCAATAGGAAGATAACTAACGTCTTAGATGCATTAATAGAGGTTGGCCTCCCATATATAACACTAGGACAACCACTTTCTACCTTCTCTGGAGGAGAAAGACAGAGAGTAAAGCTTGCTCTTAATATTAAAAAGAAGGGAAATATCTATATTTTGGATGAACCTACAACCGGTCTTCATAGTGCTGATATTGAAAAACTTGTTAATATCTTTGAAACTATCGTTGCTAGAGGTAATAGTGTAATTGTAATTGAACATAATATAGATGTTATGAAAAGAGCAGATTACATCATAGATATTGGGCCTGATGGAGGATCAAAGGGTGGAGAGGTTGTCTTTACAGGTACACCAAAAGATATGATAGAAAAAGCTAATACTATTACTGCTGAATATCTTAGGAGATAATAATGGAGTTTCGAATAGCAGAAAGAAAGGATTGCGCATTAATATTAAGCTTTATCAAAGAGCTTGCACAATTTACTGTCCAAAGAGACTGTGAACGATTAGAGTGGTGTTGCTTAGATTGGAATACTCCTAGTATTAATTTCTATGAAAGCCTTAAAGCTAAGCCTCTCTCTGAATGGATGATATTCCGAGTTACAGGTGACACTCTTAACGAGCTAGCAAAATAATTATTTAAATGATAAACATCTGTAATTTGAGAAAAAAACTAGGCTCCACATAATTACTACATGGAGCCAAAATCAAAGAATTAATTATTTACGTCCTAATCTTTTCTTTTCAAGATTTGATACGATTAATGCACAAGCTGCATCACCTGTGATATTAACAGTTGTTCTACCCATATCGAAGATTCTATCGATACCTGCAACTATTGCTATACCATCAACAGGAAGACCTACAGATGAAAGAACCATTGCAAGCATTACCATACCTGCTCCTGGAACACCAGCAGTACCAATTGAAGCTAATGTTGCTGTTAATACGATTGTTAACATCTGTGGAAAGGTTAGATTAATACCATAGCATGCTGCGATAAAGATTGCACATACACCTTGGTAAATTGCTGTTCCATCCATGTTAATTGTTGCGCCAAGAGGAAGAACAAATGATGAAATTTGATTGTCCCCACCAAGGTCTTCTACACATTTCATGTTAATTGGAAGAGTTCCTACAGATGAAGCACTTGAGAATGCAAACATAATTGCTGGCATCATACCCTTAAAGAACTTTAGAGGACTAATACCACCAACTAATGATACTGTTGAGGAATATACAATTACTGCATGTAAGATGTAACAAATGTATGCAATTAATAGTACCATAGCAAGTGAGCTTAGGATCATAGCACCATTTGCAGCTACTACTGGACATAATAGACAGAATACACCAATAGGAGAAAGCTTAAGGATTAATTCCATACACTTCATACAAATTGCATTACATTTTTCAAAGGCTTCTATTACTCCACTATTTTTTTCTTCACCAACAAGGATGATTGAAAATCCAAGTAAGATTGCCATTACAATGATTTGAAGCATATTAGCATTTGTAATTGGTGTTAAGAAGTTTGAAGGGAAGATATTAACCAAGGTATCCATAAAGGATGTAGATGCTGATGCTGTATATGTTAAATCAGTTGTTGCAACTATTGGGAATAGCCCCTTAGCGAGGGACGCTACTACTAAACCAATTGTAATTGCAATAGCTGTTGTACAAAGATAGAAGACAATAGTTTTTAAGCCTACAGATCCTACTGTTCTAATATCCTTCATTGAAATAATACCATTAATAATTGAAACTAACACTATTGGACAAACTATAAACTTAATTAAGTTCAAAAATATTGTTCCAAATGGCTTAATGTAGCTATTTGCAAAAGGAGCACCCTTTGTTCCAAGAATCAACCCAACAATTATTGCAATTACTAATGCAATAAAGATTTGGAGAGCAAGAGACAATTTCTTCTTTTCCATAATTTTACCTTCCTTGTATGAGAAAATAATATCATGGCTTAGAAGGTTGTAAATAGTTTTTGTTTTGAAATAAATCTTTTAATCTTGGATAAAGCTCAAGATATATATGATAACTCTTATCATCTGACTGCTCCCACGGGCAAGCCCATGGGGTTCTGATTACCAAGAGTAGCTTGTAATCGTACATCATTTTCAGACTTTGGAGTTACAAGTGTAAGCCTATTTGAATCAGGACTTTCATTATCAAGCAGTCCTACGACCACATTAGCGATAAATTTCTGCTTTTCAGCAAGGAAGTACAGTCATTCTCCCTATTATTAAGATTTTAACCTATTTTAATTCCACTGTTTAATACTTTAATCTTATTAACCTTAATCCTTTCTATTAGTTTTTTCTCCATATTGTAGAATCTTCCAAATTCCATATTGCATTTATTTTTGTCTATGCTGTTTGTTCTATAATCGTAACAATAGAGTAAGAATGATGAATACCAATCTCTCTGCACCTCGGTACCACTACGAAGTTTATACAATCTATCAGATAGCTTCTTCTTGATATAATCATCCGCAGTATGGTCATATTGTGATGCTCTATAATTATTAGAAACCTCGATATATGTACCGCCTGTCACTTCGAATTTCTTTTGTACAGTGGTCTGAAATTTAGAAGGACACCTGTTCTTTATTGTTTTGCCAAATCGCTTTTTCTTATTGAATTTACCTTTTTCATTTTTTGTGGTTTCTTTAGCACGCTTCATGAGCTTGCTTGCATTTTTCTCTTCAGTTACAAATGTATTAGCTAAACTACGTAAATGATTTGCATCCTCGTTTATTGCAAGTTGTCTATTTACTGCATTGATTCGACATAATTCATAATATTTGGCTTTCAGCTTTTTATAATGATTTGAATATTTCCAATCCTTACGACCTTTTTTAACAATACCATCATCGTTATAGTTTTGAGGATTAGTAGCTCTTCTTGACCTATCCATCGCACGATGAAGTAGTCGTTCTTTCCTCTCTGATGTTTGAATACTATTGCCACGCTCTGAAAGATTTTTCAAGCCTACCTCTGTATTAGATGTATACGCAACAGTCTGTGTACCAATATCAGCACCTATAATACCTTTACCATACTTATGTCGGAGACTACCATACTTGTTGTATTTTGGTTTTGCCTTACCTTCAATGGTCAGGTGTAAAAATACCCTGTATTTGCGCCTTATTAATTTAGGTACAAGCGTTGCATAGCATGGCCTGTATGTGTCTATGCAACGGCCATCTTCCTTGAAAGCATTAACCGCTTTTCTATCTATGTTTTCAGATTCTGCAAGATAGGATACAATTGCATTAACCTCATCTCGTTGAAATCTATCAACTACCTTTATTCCAAAATTAATCTTACCAAGTTTGAATTGTAGCTGCTCATCCTTTACAGATATTGGTATACCACGATTTATCTGTTTTGATCTGATGCAAGGCAGTTCTCCGTATTTAGAGAAGTGAATTGCTGCTCCTCTCCCATACAAGCATTTCTCTACACCGCCCCAAATATCCTCAGCTTTAGTTAAGGCAAAAACAGCATATATTCCATATTTTTTACCTATTGGAATCATGGATTTTCTACAATAATCCCATGTGACATTATAGTCTTTCTGCATTTCTCTAAGCTGATTAGCTAAATCCTTACGTTTATTTTTATCTTCGGTGTTACCATACAAAACAAGTAGCTTGCGGTATCTCTTTGTGCGTATAAGCTGCTCATAATTCTTTCTCATAAGAGCTACAAGCTCGTTTCCTGCTTTTCGTATTTTATCTGAAAGAGTTACAACTTGAAGTATATCAGAATAAGGCATATTACTTTCAACGGCTAAAATATGTCTCTCTGAAACCTTATGATATTGTTTTAGTATCTTATTATACTCTTCATCAATCATGGTTTTTCCTTCCTCAACTGAATAGATTCTAGCAAGGTTTTCAAGTTCGGTTTTCCATTCAGAGGGAACAGAAATATTGATTTGTACGTTATTGCTTTTGGGACGAGCCATTACTATTATCTTCCTCCACAATTTTAATGATATGCTAAATTATTAGTATTTCATTGATTATTATGATGGTTACTATTTTCTGTGTATGCTTGTATTACTTATTCCCCTTTTATTTCCTTTCTAGATTTATTATACACATAGAATATTTAATTATCCTAGTTAATTTTCAAGGTAAAAAAAACTGCTTTCATCCCACACGCAAGCGTGAGGGTTTTTCGCAGCATATATATAACTCTTTATTATCCCGTCTTTAGAGGTTGAGCACAAGAATAATTAGTGTTTAATCCACATCAATATCTTATGAATAAGCCATCTTGTTGTTATGTAATGAGTTAAGATGGTTATTTTTTTTAATCAAAATTTTTGAAAACTTTTGGGTCAAAATTTTTCCATGTATCAATCAACTAATTAAGCTATGAGAGTAACTTTTCCTTGCTCATAGATCAATTATGACAATACAATTAATTAAAGAGGTAAAGAAAAATAGTATTAAGGATTCATATTGAATCGCTCAGAAAAAGCTAATGTTTACCACAAAAAAAGGAGGTCCCTATGGGCTCAAAGAAACACTGTATTCGTTGTTTTCCAAATTATGATTTACTCTCTACTCCAGGATGGGAAAATTATAGTGCTTATGTAATTAATGATAATGTAAAAACTGCAGAGGATTGCTTTCTATTAAATCTTAAGGCTGTTAAGGCAGTAAAGGATGCATCAAAGCCAGAAGATGCTTATAAAGCCCTAAAAGAAGCTTTTCCAGATTTCTTCTTATACGATGCAAATGATTATACAAATGATTTTGAAGGTATAGAGGATGCTGTAAAAAAACTAGTTATTAATTTGTTTAATCCTAATAACATTCTTTTTAATGATGAAGATAACTATGATCAATCGTTCTATTTTTCAAATAATCCAGTTGTAACTATTGAAACTCTATTATCAAGTAAATTTGTTCAGGTTGCAGTTGAGCCTGAAGAGGGAGAAGATGTTCTATCATCAGATAATAAGAAGATGAAGATTCTTCCTAAGGAATTTACAGAGGAATTTAATTTACTAGAGAATTATGAAAAGCTTATTGAAATTTTTGATTCTCATAAGGCTGAAAAATATTGGTATATCCCATTTAAAGAGGAAGATATTTATAATGGTGTAGATCCAGAGGATATGCCTAAATCTCTTAGAAAAAAGTACATAGATTTACTTAGTAAGATGTATTTATCAACAAAGGGTGCTTCAATGAAGCTATTAGATACCTGGTATGATAACTTCTTAGATGATTTAGAGGATGCTCTTGATAGTGATAAAATAGATGAGGATACATACGATACACTAGAAGAAGTATTAAATAAATGGGCTGAAAAAAGTGGTATCTCTGTTAATTATGATGAGGACTTTTAATCGTTAAATTTTAAGTGCATCCTTGAAAAAATCAAAGATGCACTTTTTTTGTTTAAGTTATTTCAGCTTCTAAAATATCTGGAGTAATTTCACTTGGAATTGGACAATGATAAGGTGAGCCTCCAGTTTTTTCCTTTAGCTGCTCCCAAGCTTTAGCTATTACTTCAGGGTTATTTAATACATCAATAGCTGTAGAGGCAATTATTTGTCCGGCAAAGAGCATTCCTCTATGAGCAAAATCACTCTTACCACAAGCTACTGCCTGCCAGCTATGAGGAGCTGTTCCAACTGGCCAAGTACTTGTTCCACACTGAGAAGTAGGACATACCCAGCTTACATCACCAACATCAGAGGAACCAGGAAGAGGAATATTACCAGCTTTATTCCAAGGCATTGGCTTTAATACAAAGGCATTTTCAGGAAGCTTATCAGGACTCTTTTGTGTCTTTACAATTTCATAAGCGAAATCAAGGTCCTTTGCTTCTGCAATTGGATTAGATATTTCACACATATTTTTATACATGATCTCATCTAAAGCAGGAATTAGTAAGGTATTACTAGTACCCTTTAAGAACTTAATTTCAACCTGAGTATCTGTCATCAAGGCAGCACCCTTTGCAATATTATTTAATCTCTTATATAGATCCTCAAGCTCTGGAGCAAATGGAGCTCTAATTTGATATAGAGCAGATGCATGAGCTTGTACAATATTAGGAGATATTCCACCTGTATCTGTAATTGCATAGTGAATTCTTGCACTTGATGGAATGTGCTCTCTTAAGAACTGTACTCCTACATTCATGAGCTCTAGCGCATCTAATGCACTACGTCCTGCTTCAGGAGCAGCGGCTGCATGTGAGGCCTTACCTATGAAGCTATAGCGAATTGAGTCATTAGCCAATACAGGTCCTGGAGGCATCATATTGTAATCACTTGGATGCCAGCTAAAGGCAGCATCTAAATTATTAAAGCACCCTTCACGAGCCATAAAGGTCTTACCGCTACCACCCTCCTCTGCAGGACATCCAAAATATACTACAGTTCCAGATTTTCCATTCTCTTCTAGGTAGTGCTTAAAACCGATAGCACCCATAAGAGCTCCTACTCCTAGTAGGTTATGTCCACAGCCATGACCATTTCCCTCGCTCTCTAAGGACTCCTTTACAGCAACTCCAGCCTTTTGGCTAAGTCCAGGAAGAGCATCATATTCACCTAAAAAACCAATTACAGGCTTTCCACTTCCCCAAGTAGCACTAAATGCTGTTTTAAGTCCAGCAAGACCAACAGTAACCTCAAAGCCCTCCTGCTTTAGGAAAGCTTCATAATCATTAACGCTTTGCTTTTCTTTAAATCTTATCTCAGCATTACCCCAAATCTTATCGCTAAGCTTATAGAAGTCTTGAGCTCTACTTTCTAAGTATTTGATAGCTGCTTGCTTATCCATTTATTTGACTCCTCCTTCCTTTTTATCTGCTAAAACTATAATTAATATAGCCGAAATGAGTAAAATAAAACTACAAATTAAGCCTGTAATATTTAATAAAAGAGTAATGGAAGGATTAGGATTACCTGCTGCATATGCCTCAAGTAGATTATGATGAACCCCTATTTCTCCTAAGAAATATATTGTATAGAACATTACTAATTGAGAAATAATACTTCCTGCTGTTTGTATTCTTAATCTAGTAAGAGGTCTATCTAGCTTTACATGACGCTCATCACTCATATATCTGCCACCAGATTCTGCGGATACGATATTACCGAATACCTCAGCTAACGTTAATCCAATTAGATTTATTGCACGTGATGGGAAAACTAATGAGAACGATAAAATAGCAGATAGTATCATTGATAAATTATTTAGCTTACTACTAGGTATTTTCTTTAGTACCTTTTTAGCAAGGATTGTTAAAAAGCTACTAATTGAAATTGCAAGATAAATTAATAATGCCATAGAGGTATTACCAATTGAGCTATGGTATATCAAGCTAAAAAGCATTAGGTAACATTTTAAGGATCCAACCCAATAGGTTTTATAGCTAAAGCTCTTGTAATTACGTCTTCTGTAAACCTCTAAAGCTATAAATGTAATTAGCATTAAAGGTGTAAGCCATACAAGTACAGATACACTTGATTGCTTATATTGTCTCAAAATAAGAAGCGTAAGGAGTGCTAAGATTCCAAATACAAAGTAAACAGGGTTGTTCTTTTTGTAATCAAAGGCTTTACTACAATTAAATAGGCTATCACCATCGAAGTGGAGTAAAATCCATAAAGCTATAGAGATATAAATTAAAAATAAGATTTGAACGATAGGTAATGCACTGTTATCAAAAGCAAGTACAATGAGCATTACAACTAAATAAATAATAGTTCCAACTCCCTTACTTTTCTTTAACTCACTATTACTCTCTATCAAGGATGCTGATAGTGGAATAAACATTGCTCTAAATGGAGAAAGCCCTACTCCAATTAATAGTGCACTCCACAGTAATAGTGGTTGATAAATTGCTGATAATATCATCATTAATGCACCTATAAGAGCAATTAAAACTCCTGATTTTAAAATTCTATAGGGATTAGTAATCTCGCCAAAGCCTCTTAAAGCTACTAAGCAGGCACGTTGTACAGAATAAATAATTACTACAGGTAAGAAGAAATTAACTACAGTTGCTTCTTCGGTAATTAACGCAGAGTAAATCATAAAAGGCAATATCGTATAGCTCTCAGATAAACTATACAATATGCTTAAGCTAAGCTTACTTATGGGCTTTTTAGGATTATCCATGTTAATCATGTCTCCTTTTTTAGCTTAATATAGGTTTATCTTTTTTCTGTAATTTTATGCTATCAATAATTTTTCTGTCAATTTTGCAAATATTAATTAATTGTGTAAAAATGTGTATTGATAAGCCATAGAATAAAAACCTTTAAACAATAAAAGGGAAGAACTATCTAATGAGTAAAAGAATTAAAGTATTTTTAGTATTTGCTATCCTTATTAATATCATTGTTCTTTCAACAATTTTTTATTTTTCTTTCACTGATAAAACTATAGTTTCATACCTACAAAATCCTAAAGAGATTTATATTTTAGAGGCTGGAATTTTAAAGAATAATCTTATTACAAAGGATGGAAGCGATATAAGTATTAGCTATGACTATGATTCAGAAGCTTTATTAGTTCTAAAGGAGAAATATAAGCTAGAGAAAATAGCTGGCAGCGGAAGTAATTTAGATAAAGCTCTTAATGTAATGAATGAGTTTGCTCCGCGCTTAAAGCATAAAAGTGACTATGACAACTCTATCACTATCGAGGCTCTTCCTCTTCTTGAATATAGCTTAGACAATAAGGAGCATGGAATAAACTGTAAAAACAAAGCTCAAATACTACTAGAGATGTTGCTTTCTCTTGGTATTCCTACAAGAAAAGTTTGGATCATGCCATACTCTCCCTATGATATAGATTGCCATGTAGTAAATGAAATCTGGGATGATAAATTAGATAAATGGGTTATGCTAGATATAACTAATAATGAATATTGGATTGATGAAAATAAAACTCCTTTATCATGTATAGAAATAAGAGAGAATGGAGCTAATATGGAGTTCTGCACTCCTATTCATCCATTTGAAAGTATGGAGGATCTAGAAAAGCTACAATCCTCTTACTATAATGATTTCCTCTATATTATGAAGAACCTAGTATATCTAGAGTACAGAGATAAATATGGCGTTGGAGAACAAGGTAACCCATTAATATTTATTCCTTCAACCTTTTCAACAAATGAATTGGTAATATCAAGAAAAGCATTGGAACATAAATGAATAATAAAAGCTCTCTCTTAGATAGCTTAACTGTTTAGGAATTATTCAGCTTTCTAATTTGACAGGTCTTTTAGTATATAAAGAAGAAAACACATTTGAATTATATGTATGCTAATAAATTATTATAGAAATAAAACAACACTCACTACCAAATTTTATCGATTGAGATAAAAAGAATCCCTAAAATAATAAACTTGTTTCCTACTAATTTTGGGAAACAAGTCTAGACTATTATTAAAAAATTTAAATCTCTGGTTATATTTTATCAACGACAAATTATGCTTAATATCTAAATGAGTTTTCTATTTCTGATATGCGATTCTCAATTAGATATTTAGACATAGAACGCTCCTCTAAATATCCTCTAGTTTGATAAATATTATTTGGATTATCAAACCCAAATCCAAACATTTTATCATCTTTTGATGGATCCTTCTTCTGCTTAACCTCTGACATAAACTGTGTCATTTCTTCATTAGTAAAAGCAAGCATTACTGTATCCCATTTTGTCTCTTTGGTTTTTGCGTTGATATTCTCTGGTGTTTTTGCATAAATCCCTACAAGGATTATCCAATCTGCATTTTTAGGCACATCAAATCTATTAAACCAAAGGCTATAAAGCCACTTATTATTTTTGTAAGACCTAGACATTTTTACTTGAATTGTATTGGTCATATTATGATTATCTTTGTACCTATATAATAATAAATCAATTCCTTTTTCTTGGGCAGAACAAGGGATAAAAACCGATGAATCTTTAATATTCGATGAAAGATACTCTGCGACTGCAAATTCTCCATATTGCATTGTAAATACTGGTTGCATATTTTTACTCCTACATCCAACATATAGTATGTAAAATAAAATCAACACAAAGAAATTTTTAAAATAAGTAAAAATCTTCAAATTAAATTAAGATTAATTACCCTACTACACTTCTATTTTTAGAACACTCTGGTAATACTCCATTCTTACTGGAAAAACTCATAGAACAACCTCTGCAATGAGTTTCCTAGCATAAGGAGGATAATAGTAAACTGTTGTATTAAGTTAGATGATTGTTTCATTAAATTTTCATGACAGATTGTCTTTATAGCTCAATCTACTTCACACATATCTAACTAAATCCATAAATTGCAAAATGTTGTATGATATCAACTACGATGTTTTGCAAACTGTATCAACGATTTTTCGGGAAAATCGCTATTACAAATATCGGAAATACCAATATAACGACAGTAGAAGTGGCATATGGAAAAGTATTTAAAGCGCATAATAGTCATCCAGAGCAAACTCAAAAGCAAGTCTCTTTTTCTTTTTGGCCTACTTCAGACAGGAAAAGCTCTCTGATAGCCAATCAGTTACAGGACGATGTGAAGCTTTCCTAGTCTCTTCTCAATTCTAGGGTAAGAAGAAGGTGCCAGGCAGATCCTGGGGTTCTCCGTGATGAAATCGAGACAAGAGGAATAAGTGATGGACTAGTAATCATCGATGAGATTCAAAAAATTCCAGAGCTCCTAGATGAGGTTCATCTTCTAATTGAGGAGACAAACATCAGATTTCTTTTAACAAGCTCAAGCGCAAGACGACTTAAGGAACAGGAAGTTAATCTCCTTGGCGGTAGAGCTGGAAAGATGAATCTTCACCCCTTTGTCTGGCCAGAAATCAAAGAGTTCAATCCTACCCTAGACAGAATTCTTAAAAATGGAAGACTCTCCAATAGTGAGCACTTTTTCTTTAGGAACTACGGAGAGTTCAGAAAGAAATATCTATCAGTCCTCAACAAAATCCTTTTCTGAATAAAAGACAGAACAATCATATTTTTAATGATAGTTGAGGCCTTTTCAAAGGAGATGATGAGAATCTTTTCTGTGGCCAGCTAGTAACAATTACCAGCTCAGGCGCCAAATATATCTTCTAATCATTACTGGTGCTCAGAACTGTTACTTTTCACGTGAAATATTCAAAATAATAGATTTGGCAGTTTAAAGGACAATTCTGGCAGTTTAGACGATGAAAACAGCAAAGAAAGTGGCAGTTTAAAGGGTAATCTTGGCAGTTTAAGCAATGAAAAAAGCACAGACCATGGCAGTTTAAATTCAAACGAGACAGCTTAAACAGGTCTTGAAGATTTAGTAGATAACAGGAAAAAGAAAATCATAAATGCTATCAAGGATAATCCAGAAACCACCATTGAAGCATTGAGTTCTTCCCTTTCAATTTCTGAAAGAACAATCTACTGAGAAATAGAATGGATGAAAGAAAACAGTTGTCTTGAACGTATTGGATCCCAAAATTTGGCCGCTGGTAATCGAGAATACTCATTTATATAGTGCAAAATTAAGGAACCAAGTTTGTAAAGAACAAGTGCAATAGAATTACTATTGACCATGGAAGAATAATAGTTTTTACTTAATACTTGGCCTGATTCGAAACGGTAGACGGCCCAAACTCCATGTCGCTCTTACGGCGTGGAGGTCTTTCCTCCATAGACTTGATGTTTAAGGAGGTGGCTGATATGTCAGATTATGAGACAATTAGTATCGTAATATTGATAATCGGTTTAGTAATTTCAGCAATTACGCTTGGAATTACTATTGGTAAAAAAGATAAAAATAATCGCCACTAGTTCTACACCAATTTTACTAGTGACGATTTTGTCATTTAAAATCTTGGAGTGAACACCGTCTATTGACAGGCCACTTTCTATTTAAACAATAACCTCTTAAAGCTTAATGAGTCAATCATTTGATTGTCTTTAACCGATTCCATAAAGCCCATCTACATTGATTCATTTCGATAATGCTAAGATTATTTCATCTTTTATATTTCTTTGTTCTGTTGCTGTTAAATCATCAGAAAGACGAATGATCTGGTGCACATTTAAGTAACACTTTTTCTTCCGCGGAGCACTGATACTTTTCACATGAAATACTCAGTTAAGGATAATTCTGTTCATATTGTTTTCTAATACTATGTGTTAATCTCAAAATAATTGATTTTAAAAAAGACACAAAGTACTAAAATAAAATAAATTGTTATTTACTTTGCTCTGCTTATAAAAAAAGGCTCTAAGCATTATACCTAGAGTCTTGTTCGTGAGAGACGAGGATCGACCCCGAGAGCTTTTGACAAATTAGAAAAAAAATAGTAACTACTCAGTCACATTAGAAGTAATAAGAGAAAACAGAAATTAGAAAGAGTCCTATCAAATGTTAATATGATTCTATAAATAGAAGAAAATAAGGTTAAGATACAGATTGAATTTTGATGTGATAAAGAAGTAGATTCATTTTATGAAAAAACTTATTACAATTATTCTTCTTGGACTAACTCTTGTATCTTGTACTACTTCACGGGAGAAGTGTGAATGGACGAGATTAACAGGAGAAAGTGTTTCATATCTTGGACCTGAAGGTACTTATACAGGTCAGGCTGCAATGCTATTTTTCGGTGATGATGCATCTTATCATGCTAAAAAAACAGTAAGTGATGCAGTTACATTGATGATTGATGGAAAGTGTAACTTTGCTGTAATTCCTCAAGAAAACACTGTAGGAGGTCCTGTTACTGCATATATTGACGAACTTCTTTCCCACGATGATATTTCAGTTATTTGTGAAACTGAGCTTGTAATAGACCAAGCACTTCTTGTGAAAAAGGGAACCAAGCTATCAGATATAACCTTAATATGTTCTCATGAACAGGGACTTCTACAAGGAAAGTTGTGGCTTGAAGAAAATCTTCCTTTAGCACAAACACGTGTTGTTTCCAGTACTGCAGAGGGAGCAAGACTCGCATCAATAAGTGATGGAAGTGTTGCTGCTGTTGCTTCTGCTGCCGCTGCAGACGTATATGGTTTAGAAGTTTATGCACCACGCATTCAAGAAAGTGATGCAAATAAGACAAGGTTCTATGCACTTTCCATGGGTGAAGGAAGTATACTAAGAGCATAAATCAGACAGGGAGGTGAAAATAATTCGAATAACAGCTACCATATCAAAGGAGTAAAAAAGATATGGGTAGAAACAAGAAGACTTACACAGATGAGTTTAAGCTTAAATGCA
>NZ_VUNN01000067.1 GCF_009695635.1 Bullifex porci | reverse complement strand
ATTATATTTAACTATACTTAATCTACACTCACCTCTTGGTAGCGCGATTAAGTTACGCAGCTCCCTTGAGGCTCTAAACCTCCCTTTAGGTGGGCAGCGATTAAGTTACGCGTCTTCCTTCAGGAGCTTGAAACCGCCCTCTCGGTTAGTTTTAACCCTGAGGTACTACAACTTAAACTGTTTGCTAACGTTAGTTTTTGTTGTTAAAACCGCCCTTAGAGGCGGTTTTTTTATGCGCGAAATAAAATGAGAACAATAGTTTACGTAGATGGGTTCAATTTTTATCACGGATTGGTTAAGCGTTCGGGATATAAGTGGTTAGACCTTTATAAGCTCTTTGAAGAACAACTGCTTCCGATAAGAGCACGAGAATCACAGTTGATTCAGGTGAAGTTCTTTACTGCTGAGATCAAGGCAAAGTTTGCTTCTCGGGGTGAATTGGCGCACCAAGCTCAGCAAGCCTACCATCGAGCATTAGTACAGATCTATGGCGATAAGCTACAGATAATAAAAGGTTATTACTCAGAGCGTCAGGAATGTGCAATGACCTTTAATGAGGGGCATCCTCCATCAAAAACGGATAGAACAACGGTCTGGAAGTTAGAAGAAAAGCAGACAGACGTTAGAATGGCTTTAGAAATGTATCGCGATGCGATTCGTGGTGAAGTAGAACAATTGGTTCTCTGCACTAACGACTCAGATATGATACCGCCAATAGAAATGATAAAAGCTGATCGGCCTGAGCTAAAAATAGGAATCGTAGTGCCAAGGGAAAAGGATACTAGTCGAGTGATTAGTAATCTGGCTAGTTTAGGGGATTGGAGCTTGCCATATGTATCCTATGAAGCCTTAAGATTAGCTTTATTGCCAGATAAAGTCCCCACTAGGCGGAAGCCAATACTGAAGCCAAATCACTGGTAAACAGCCGGATCTTCTTGTGATCCTTTTACTCTCGTCGTAATCTCATGCCCTGCAAACAAAAAAACCACCGCTTCCAACGGTGGTTCGTTTGCCGGAATCAAGAGCTACCAACT
>NZ_VUNN01000066.1 GCF_009695635.1 Bullifex porci | reverse complement strand
TACATCGATAAATTCCAGAATGGGGAACGCTGTCTCCTGGATTATATCGTGACTTCCACCATGTTTGATCGCTACTGACGCTTTGTAAAAACTTCTCTGTTTCGCTGGTATATGCAGCCATTTAGCTTTCCTTTTCTGAATTTATAGGGCAGAGATAGAAAAGCCGCCCGCTGGGGCGGCTTTTCGTTGCCAGTCTAAATATCAAGCATATTGGGTTAACATCCAGGTTACAGCCTTTCC
This sequence comes from Bullifex porci, assembly GCF_009695635.1. Taxonomy (GTDB): domain Bacteria; phylum Spirochaetota; class Spirochaetia; order Sphaerochaetales; family Sphaerochaetaceae; genus Bullifex; species Bullifex porci. The sequence goes on along the minus strand of NZ_VUNN01000066.1, from coordinate 800 downwards.
TGCGTACGGAGGCATTACATTACCTTTTGCTATCGGGGCTGTAGTGGAAGGGGTTCCTACGACTTTCCAGACACCACTTTCAGGACACTTTTGTCCGGTAGAAGCAGTCGTACCAATTGGTGCTTTAGACATGCTAATTCCTCTTTTTGTGTTTTGTCCGTATTGCTGTTTGTGTAGCGATACTGATGTTTAGTTTAGAAATTAGCTTTCAATAGGGAGCTGTTGTCATTTTCTAGAAATGTGATGCTGAACACCTTTTGTACAGTGATGTGCGCGCTTTGGCTGTCGGAATTTTTGGTTACTTTTCGTTTAGTTTGGCGTTGAGGTCTGGCGTAAGAATGTTTAGTGACTTAACTAAAAGAGACATATCGTAAATGTTTCGCCCTTTGTACTTAGGGTTGTCCTTGCTTGTACGAATTTTTGTAAGCAATCCGTAATTTTCAAGTTCTTTGAGTGAGCGTTGAACTGTTCTTGATGAAACTCCCATTCTAACCGCGATGCTCTCTTGAGATGGATGTGGCCAATCATAGGGTTTCCACCAGTGGATAATTAGATGAAGTAGCACATTGAATGTTGTGGGGGTCATATTGAGTGCGCCCTGCAGGAAGAAAAGGGATGTAGGAATGGCTGACCATCCCATGCTTAACGCTTCCTTCCCCCATTTAGACTCAAGTGTCTGTTTTTGAATGTCTAAATTATTTTTTTGATCTGACATATACCAACCTGCTAAGCTGAAGTCTTCTTAGAAGACTTCAGCTTAGCAGGTTGGTAAATTAATTCATATAATTAGTACGACACCA
>NZ_VUNN01000065.1 GCF_009695635.1 Bullifex porci | reverse complement strand
ATAATAGTCATCGTGATTAATCGGTGTAACATGAAAGTCCCACGCGGTACCTACCGACAATGCATGTGCGGCAGCCACCGCCAACACTTTTCTTTCTGTTTCATCTTGAGCTTCATTGAGCAAGGCGACATAATCTGAAATAAAACCAGTCAAAGGCTGGATATCCCTTTGCGCATATTCGTCTCCTAACTTCTTATACTCGTCTGAGTTACGAATGAAATTATTGTACTTTAATAGCAGTTCCTGATTAGTTGTCGCGCGTACTAATTGTTTCTTAACTCTTTCCTGAAACGTTTTAACATCATATTCCTCAACATCGTATTCGTTGTTGTCTATTAGATACTTACTCGAAAAAGAAGCTATGCTCCAGTTTAAAATCTTAAGATCAGCTTTAATTTGACGTTGTAAATTTAAAATCTCTAATTTTCTATTCATCTGTCCCCAATTGTCCCTAGAGACTACTTTATTATGTACATATGCTTTAAACCCAAATTATAAAGGAAATGATTATGACTAAGAAAATTACACCACAGGACAACAACGCCAATCAAAAAAACGCTAATAAAGGACAACGAGGAGTAAATGAACAATTTGCCAAAGTACATGGAAACAAAGGTAAACAACTAAACCCAAACAATAAGTAACATTAAAGGCTAGATGACAAAATTATGCTGTCTAGCCTAATGTCTTTAATGCTTTATCTAAACGTTTAAAACTTTTATCTAAATACTCTTTATTTTTATTAAATTCGCTTTTGAGCAATTTATCCTGCAACGCAGAACTACTAACCTAACTAATCATTTCTAATGAGAAAGATTTACCGTTAGCATAAAGCTTCGATTCACAAATAAAAGTTGCCAAATCGAGAACTTTATTTAAATGAAGTTCTTCAGATTGTCTTGACTATAATTCATCAACTTGTCGACAAAATTTAGCTGAAATCTCTGTTCTAAAGCCATCATTCCATTGTGCAACACTAAGAGTATCATTAGCTCAATGACCATTCACTCGACATCTAGTATTACTTTTCTCTAAAAGCGGCTGTATTTAGGAGTATCCAGC
>NZ_VUNN01000064.1 GCF_009695635.1 Bullifex porci | reverse complement strand
ACCATTTTTGCATTTCGTTCACCGCTACAGGTGGACAGGTCACCTGCTTTAATTAACCTGTGCAGTGTTGTTCTACTCTTACCCGTCAGTCGGGCAGCCTCACTAATAGACACTCTGGCCATCAGTTACCATCCTGTAATGCATCCAGTCTCGAGGACAGTGTACGGAAAAGATGCTCCGCATCATCGTGGAGTTTCTCCCAAAGGTCGGCCTCGACATCAAGATCAAGCTCGTTAAGCTTCTCCAGCAGGAGCAGAGACTGATTCTGGATGAATTTAGCCATGTTCAGCGCTGTTTTCTGTTGTTTCGTCATAAGAAGCCTCAGAGCGTCAGTGCTCAGTGTAAGAACAGTCTCTTTTCCGCTTCCTCGCTCACTCAGTCGCTACGCTCCGGTCGTTCGGCTGCGGCGAGCGGCAGGAGCATGCGTATAAAAGCTCGAGAAGACCGAGCGGTCAAATGGGGAAGAAGGAAAGGCCGCAAAGCGGCCGTTTTTCCATAGGCTCCGCCCCCCTGACGAGTATCATAAAATCTGACGCTCAAATCAGTGGTGGCGAAACCCGACAGGACTATAAAGATACCAGGCGTTTCCCCCTGGTGGCTCCCTCGTGCGCTCTCCTGTTCCTGCCATTCGGTTTACCGGTGTCATTCCGCTGTTATGGCCGCGTTTGTCTCATTCCACGCCTGACACTCAGTTCCGGGTAGGCAGTTCGCTCCAAGCTGGACTGTATGCACGAACCCCCCGTTCAGTCCGACCGCTGCGCCTTTTCCGGTAACTATCGTCTTGAGTCCAATCCGGAAAGACACGCAAAAACGCCACTGGCAGCAGCCACTGGTAACTGATTTAGAGGAGTTAGTCTTGAAGTTATGGGTCAGTTAAGGCCACACTGAAAGAACAAGTTTTGGTGACTGCGCTCCTCTACTAGCCAGTTACCTAGGTTCAAAAGACCTGCAAGTTATTTGAACCCTTGAAAAAACCGCCCTGCAAGGCGGTTTTTTCATTTCCAGCCAAGAAGATAACGCCTTAAAAGGGGTAGCGCAACACCATTTATCAACAAACAGATAAATAAAATGTTTAACCCCCACATCAAAAGCAATACAATAAACAAAATGAATACAATTAATTAAGAAAGAAACAACATGAAATAAAATTTATGTTATTAGAATATTAGAATATCACAAAATGTAAAAGAAGTAAAGA
>NZ_VUNN01000063.1 GCF_009695635.1 Bullifex porci | reverse complement strand
TATGCTAAGAGACATGTCAAGACAATTAGTTAAAAATTATCCGAATATTTAAGCTACCTCTTCTATATTAATATTAGGGAAAGTTCCCTGTTTATATACTTCATCTGGTGTTTGATAATCTAAGCTTTGATGAATCCTTTCATGATTAAAATAGTAAACAAATTCATTAAGACTTTGCTCTAGTTCATCAAATTCATGGTAATCTCTTAAAAATACCCACTCGTATTTTAAAGTTCTCCATGTGCGTTCCATTCTTACATTATCGAGACATCTACCAATACCATCCATGCTAATAAGCATTCCATAGCTTTCAAGAAAAGAAGTAAATTCTTTTGAGGTATACTGGGAGCCTGCATCTGTGTTAAATATAGCAGGTACACCATACTTTATTATTGCTTCCATTAGGGCATCAAGACAAAACTCTACATTCATTGTTTCAGATAATCTCCAAGATAAAATCTTTCTACTGTATAAATCAATAATTGCAGTAAAATAAACCATACGATCCTCAAGTTTGATATAGGTGATGTCAGTAGCCCAAACTTCATTAACATACCTTATCTTTCTATTACGAAGCAGATATGGATATTTAGTGTATTTACCTTTAGCAGGGCGTGTGGCCTTAAATACAGGAGTTAAGCCTTTTAAACTTAATTCTTCGTATATCATTCTAATAGTATGTTCTGTAGCCCATGAATGACCTTCACGTAGTAAATGCTTGGACATCTTTATATATCCATAAGTAGAGTAATTTGTCCATTCAATAAGAACTTTATCTAGATGTTTATTATGTTCTTCTTTAAGTGTTGCTTTTCTTTCTTTTTCTTCATCAGAGATAGTATAGCTCCTCTTTTCATAATACACGCTTCTAGGGAGCTTCAAGATTTGGCACTGGGCACTGATTGATAAAATATTACTTTTCGTTTCATCAACCAGCATCCAGAGATCATCCTTCTTTAGAAGCGCTGCTCTTTTTTTAATAGATCTATCTCTAACTCTTTTTGACCAATTATTGCCTTAGCGGCAGCAAGCTTTTCTTCTGTTTCTTCTTGTAGCTTTTGAAGTCGTTTTACTTCTTTATTGCCTAATCCATTTAGAAGAAATGCCTTCTTCCAATCTGAAAGTGTACTAGGTGCTACATTGTTACTAGAACATACTTCACTAAATGCTTTTCCATCTAGAAGCTCTTTAATGCATTTAAGCTTAAACTCATCTGTGTAAGTCTTCTTGTTTCTACCCATATCTTTTTTACTCCTTTGATATGGTAGCTGTTATTCGAATTATTTTCACCTCCCTGTCTGATTTATGCTCTTAGTATA
>NZ_VUNN01000062.1 GCF_009695635.1 Bullifex porci | reverse complement strand
TAGGTAGAGGCGATAATTATGAATAAGGTGAGGGAATAATTACGAGGAAGTGTATAGATTAACAGGCAAGAAGATTAAACATTAGATATAGAAACGATGATGGTAAGATCAAGTTTGTACAGATGAACAAAAAAAATTGAGTCCAGAATCAGAGATTTTTGGTTTTATTCGTGCGTTGGAAGTTACTCACGGTGAAAATGGATTTCATCCTCATGTACATATGATTGTGTTTACAAATAAAGAAACTGAATCGGGATTACTTGATTTTGTCTATTATCGCGCGTGGGTTCGTGCTTGCCGTTTGGCTGGTTTGCCTGAACCTAGTCGATTACATGGCTGTCACGTTCAGGATGGCTCTTTTGCTGCTGATTATGCTGGTAAGTGGGGTATTGAAGATGAAATGACAAAAGCTAATCAGAAACAAGCAAAAAATAAAGGTTTAACTCCTTGGGGATTGTTACGTTGTATTCTTGATGGTGATGATTTGGATTATCCTCCAAAACGTGCAATTGGTTTGTTTCTTGTTTATTCGGCTGCTTTTAAAGGTAAAAGACAATTGTATTGGTCCAATGGCCTTCGGAAATTATTAGGTTTACAAAAAGAATTAAATGATCAGGAATTAGCACAAAAGGCTGATGATGAGGCCGCTTATACTTTGGCAACTATAACTGTTGAACAATGGAAGGCTATTCGTAAATGTAAAGCTGAGGTTATGATTTTAAATATTGCCGAATCTAATCCTTTGTTAATTACATCTGTTATTAATAATTTTGTTTTATCGAGTGGGGATGCGGGGCCCCATTCTATGGGGGAAGGGGTCCCATTCTATGGGGGAAGGGGTCCCACTCGATAAAAATAATTGATAAATATAATTGTATTATTTTGTTTGTGGTGATCAAATAGACATGAGCTGATAGTGCTCTAACACTATCAACTCACTAATCAAAACTTAATGTAAGGTATTAAAGTTATGACTAATGAAAATTATTCCATTATGGATGTAAGAGATCTACTTAATCATTTGAAAAATACGGCTGTGTTTATAAATACTGGTGTCCCTGAACATATTTTACCCGATTCTACTGTTTTGCAACTTCTTTTAGATTTTGTTGAGGATGGCCTTTGTCGGGCTGATATTATGCTGTTATCAATTTCTGAAAATTCGTGATGAACTTTTTATGTGTGATTGTAAAACAATAAAAAATGGTTTTAGTCGGAGATGTATTCGTTGCGGTGAATTAAAATGTTTACATCAATTTCCCAAAGCAACATATACCCCAGTTAGAAAATTATTAACAACTGGTTATTCTCGTATTTGTCGGCAATGTG
>NZ_VUNN01000061.1 GCF_009695635.1 Bullifex porci | reverse complement strand
ATGAAGTTGGAATCGCTAGTAATCGCGCATCAGCATGGCGCGGTGAATACGTTCCCGGGCCTTGTACACACCGCCCGTCACACCATCCGAGTCGGAGGTACCCGAAGTCGCTAGTCTAACCGCAAGGGGGACGGTTCCGAAGGTACGTCTGGTGAGGGGGGTGAAGTCGTAACAAGGTAGCCGTACCGGAAGGTGCGGCTGGATCACCTCCTTTCTAATAAGAAAGGTATAAAGCAGAAAACCTCACAGATTCTGCTACAATTAATAGGACGTTGTCCGTTAGGTGAAAGACCTAACAAAGAAAATAGAAAGACCTCAGGATGAAAAAAAATAAACTCTCTCTCTTTTCAATCGCTTATCGAAAGAAGAATGGGGGCATAGCTCAGTTGGCTAGAGCGTCGGCTTTGCAAGCCGGATGTCCGGGGTTCGAGTCCCCGTGCCTCCAAGAAGATTTTTGAAAAGAAAATAGCGTAGGAACGAAAAAGATAATATGGTCAAGCGAAAAAGGGTCTACGGAGGATGCCTAGGAGCTGCCAGGCGAAGAAGGACGTGATTAGCTGCGAAAAGCCGGGGGGAGGAGCCAATATCCCACGATCCCCGGGTCTCCGAATGGGGTAACCCGTTTGTCTGGATGACAAACATCTATACATGAATCAATAGTGTATAGAAGAAAGACGCAGGGAAGTGAACCATCTAAGTACCTGCAGGAAAAGAAATCTACTGAGATTCCCATAGTAGCGGCGAGCGAAGTGGGAAGAGCCCAAACCAATTATAGCAATATAGTTGGGGTTGTAGGACATATCTTGAGCGCAAGCTCGTGAAGTAAGAAAACTAAAGGTTAGCAGAACTGTTTTGGGAAAGCAGACCAAAGAGGGTGAAAGTCCTGTATGCGAAAACCTGAAGACTTCATGGGATATGATCCTGAGTACGACGGGACACGAGGAATCCTGTCGGAAGCAGGGGGGACCACCCTCCAAGGCTAAATACTCGGCAGCTACCGATAGCGCATAGTACCGTGAGGGAAAGGTGAAAAGAACCCCGGGAGGGGAGTGAAAGAGAACCTGAAACCGTAGACTTACAAGCGGTCAAAGCCAAGCAATTGGTGATGGCGTGCCTTTTGTAGAATGAGCCTGCGAGTTACCGTATGTAGCAAGGTTAAGGGATAGGAGTCCCGGAGCCGTAGGGAAACCGAGTCTGAATAGGGCGCTAAGTTGCATGCGGTAGACCCGAAGCCAAGTGATCTATCCATGGCCAGGCTGAAGCCTCAGTAAAATGAGGTGGAGGGCCGAACCTAAATCCGCTGAAAAGGGTTGGGATGAGCTGTGGATTGGAGC
>NZ_VUNN01000060.1 GCF_009695635.1 Bullifex porci | reverse complement strand
AGTGACAACTCTCCCGCCTAAAGGCAGGGAGCTTCCTGAGTCGTATTCTCAAGAACTATTCCTGCTTTTTCGACGTTGGGCTTCTTAGGTGCGTTCGCACGGTCGTCCACCATGTTCGTCTTCACAGGCGTTGATTTCCCGCCGTCCACGGGTATTGTCATCATTTCGTACCCCTTCTTCTGTATATTCACGCTGCCATTCCTGTCACGATCATGCACAACGTTACATACGGGGCATTTCCATTCTCGTTCACTGAGTGTCAAATCTTTATAGATGTAACCACAGTTACTGCAAAGCTTGCTGGATGCATAGAAGCGTGGAACCTTTATAAACAGAGTCCCATGTTCGATGCATTTCTGCTCAAGTCTTGCAAGGAACCTGGAGAATGACGCATCACTTATTGCCTTCGCTAATCTATGGTTATGCATCATTCCCTTTGTATTGAGATCTTCTACGCATACTGCAACGTGGTTCTTGTTGACAATATCCGCTGTCGTCTTCTCAATGGTGTCGTCCCTTTGGTTTCTTATCTTTTCATGGCATCTAGCGAGTTTCTTTATCGCCTTCTTTCTGTTTGAAGAACCTTTCTTCTTCCTTGCGACTCTCCTTTGAAGGACTTTGAGTTTTCTCTCACTGTTTGCAAGATGCCTGTTGTTCTGATACTCGGTTCCATCCGAACATACAGCCAGGGTCTTCACACCCATGTCTATGCCAAGAACGTCATCAAGCGATGTAGGCAGTTTCCTATCCGTCCCTGCTTTGCAAATCCCATTCTCCACAAGGATTCTGACATAGTATTTGCCGGAAGGTTCCAAAACTACCGTAACCGTTTTCACATCTCCCTTAAACCTTCTGTGAAATACACAGTCAATCCATCCAATCTTTGGAAGATAAACGGTAGCAGCTTTATAATCAACCTTGACGTTTTGTGGACACTGGAATGATTGCCTTGCACAGCGTTTCTTGAAGGTTGGATAGCCTGTTTTTCCGGGATTCCTGAAAAAGTTTCTGAACGCAGTATCCAGGTTTTTGTTCGCCATCTGTAATGATTGGGAGTTGACATCCCTTAGCCAAGGATAAATGTCCTTGAGTTTCCTTAAAAAGGCATTGCAGTCGTAGTAGTTCCGGCTTTCCTTCCTTCTCTCATATGCTTTGTTCCTGTACTCTAGAAGCCGGTTGTAAACGAATCGCACGGAACCGAAAGTCCTTGCCAGCAGGCTTTGCTGTTCGGCTGTTGGATAGAGTCTGTAAGAAAAGGACTTGAGCATACTTTTATTATATCCCATTCGATTGTATAATGCAAATATGGCTAGTGAGAAAAATCTAAACCGTTATTCAGCAGCACATGCGGTCTACAACCTGCATTATCA
>NZ_VUNN01000006.1 GCF_009695635.1 Bullifex porci | reverse complement strand
TGCTGTAAAGATTTCACATTATATAAGAGATACCCATGAAGAGAGTATCTGCTTAATGAATATTCCAACAAAGTGTGAATCAGAGATAAGACAAATTGTTAATTCCTACAATTTTGCCAAGAAGCAAGGAACACAACTAATAAACAAGCTGCACTCAATATTTAATATGAATGGAGTACCTGAAGTAAAGAAATCTGATCTTGAAAAGAATGAATCAAGGGTATTTATTATTGCAGAAAGACTTGATGACTTAGCTTGTCTAGATGCAACTATGGTTGAAGAATTAATTACATCGGTAGAGCTAAAGATTGAGAAGTATATAGATATCATGAGAAATTTCATTTTAGCTAATTCTGAAGTAGCTATTCCATGGTTATCACTTCCTGGAGTTGGACTAATATCATGTACATCAATACTTGCATACATAGGTGATGGCAGCAGATTTTACACTCCAAAGCAACTGAGAAATTATGTAGGGCTGGTTCCTAGGATTGATCAGTCTGGAGATCACAATTGGCAGGGTGGTACTTCCTCATTTGGTTGTATGCCAGTAAGAAGAAATATCATGCAATGTGCATGGGCTCTTGATCATTTGAAAAGTAATTGTATTCTGAAAGATGAATGGGACAAAATAGTTAATAGAGGAAAGAGAAAGAGTAAGGTAGCAATTCATGTTGCAAATAAACTTCTCTCAATAGGCTGGAGCCTACAGAGAAGCAAGAAACTCTATGCAGGATTTGGTGATTATACAAATCTTAAAAAGAAGCTAAAGAGAGAAAAACTAGAGGGCATCGATACAAGCAGCTTCATAGAACTTGCATAATGCCCATCTGAGTTTAAATTACCAAATATAAACTCAGACTACATCTGTATTATCTTTTTTTCAACCCTAATATTTAGGGTGTGTCGTTATATCTTTTCATGACTAATATTTTTGTAATTCAACCAGAAGATTTTCACTTAAGTTTGACGATTATACATATTTTCTTATTTTGGTCTTGTCAACTGAGGACAAATAAAATAAAAGACCAAATTGTTATATTCTTAATGGAGGATGATATCTTTGATAAAGGAAAGCAGTTATATGAATTTAAGAGATATGATGACCAATCGAAGTTGTCACTTGATGATGGTAGCCGTATAATTTATATAAATGCAAAGAATAAAGGCAGAAAAGAATTAGACAATTTAATGCAAAGCCTTATATCAAGTGATTATAAGACAATGAAAGACGATGTAATTAAGGAGTGTACTATGTATTATAAGACAAGTGAAATTGGTGAAGACGAAGTTTGTGAAGCTATGCGTGAGTATGTTGCAAGAAATGCCGAAAAATCATTTAATTCTGGTAAAGCTGAAGGTAAAGCCGAAGGTAGAGTTGAAGCTTTATTAGATTTTGTTAATAAAGGCACTATTACCTTAGACTATGCATTTGAAAACTCCGGCTTACCTAAAGAAGAGTTCTTATCTATCGCAAAATCACTAGGGTACAATATTTAAAAGTTAAATGAGCAATAGCCAAAAGCTATTGCTCATTTAATAATAATTTCTTTTGAATATTCTCCTTAATAAAACTAAACAAAGAAAGAATAATGAAAACCAATAAATGAATAATAACAATAGAAGCACCTACAGGAGTTCCTAGTTGATAACTTATAGTAATGCCTACCATAAATGCTGCAAGAGAAATAGCTGCAGATAAAATAGTAACTCCCTTATATGTAGAGGAGACTCTCTTAGCACTTAAGCATGGAAAAATTATTAATGCACTAATTAGCAGGGAGCCAAGCATCCTCATTCCAAGTACTATCGTTAATGCTGAAAGAATAGCTAATAGCGTTGTATATCTATCGGCCTTTATTGATGCAGAGCGAGCAAACACAGGATCAAAGGTAACTGCATATAATCTTGGATATAAAAGGATATAAGAGAATAAAACAACTAGAGATAGTGCTATAGAAAAGTATGCATCATTCTTACCAACTGCTAATAAAGACCCAAATAAAAAGTTATTAATATCTGTATTTGTGCCTTTAACATAGCTTATCATCATCACGCCAATAGCAAGGGAGGAAGAGGATATAAGTGCAATAGCACTATCACTTCCAATCTTACTTTTTTCATTTATTCTCAATATTAGGATTGCAGCAATTACAACTACTGGTATTGTAAATATCAAAGGAGAAAATGAAAAAACAGTTGCTATAGCAAGAGCTCCAAATCCTACGTGAGATAAACCATCACCAATCATTGAAAAGCGTCTTAGTACTAAGGATACTCCTAAAAGTGATGAGCAAAGAGATACTAATAGACCAACTAATATCGCTCTCTGCATAAATGAATATGAAAACATCTCAATCATGGTGACCACTCTCCTCTAAATATCTCTTACCTACACTACTACTAAAATAATCATCCTTTGCTCCAAAGAAGAATGCTTTACCAAGGTGTAAAATTGTTGATGCACTATTAATAGCGGGATGCACATCATGTGTAACCATAATAATAGTCATTCCATCATTATTTAAATCGTCGATGGTCTTATATAGCTCAGACGATGTATGACTATCTAAGCCTGCAACAGGCTCATCTAGTAGTAATACCTTCTTTGCTGCACATAAAGCACGAGCAAGTAAAACTCTTTGCTGCTGACCACCTGAAAGAAGTGCAAATGGTTGCTTTTCTAGCCTTTTGATATCCATCTTATCCATATTCTCATAGGCTCTCTTTTTATCCTCTTTACTATAAAAGAACCTTCCCTTCAAAGAGTTTACACATCCAGATAAAACAACCTCATATACAGAAGAAGGGAAATCTCTTTGAATTTGAGAGCGTTGTGGTAAATAACCAATCTTCGATCTATCAAAAGAAAACTTAAGCTCTCCACTAAGAGGCTCATGAAGATTTAATATTGCCTTTACTAATGTTGATTTTCCAGCTCCATTATCACCAAGGATACAAAGGTAATCACCTTCTGAAACTGAAAAATCAATATTTCTTGCAACAATTTGGTCTTCATATCCAAGTGTTATATTTTTACCAGTAATTAAAGTATTCAATTAAGAGCCTCCCTCAATACATCAAGATTATTCTCCATTAAAGATATATATGTTACTCCTGCAAGCCCTTCTCTGCGGGAAACGTTATGGCATGAGTTAAACTCTAATATCTTGCACCCTGTTTCCTGGCTAACAACCTCTGAAAGCAATGTATTTGCTAGCTCCATATGCATTACAGCAGGAATATTATTCTCTTTTACATAATCAATTAATGATGCTATAGTTTTTGCACTAGCCTCACTTTCAGCCACACAGCCAGGGAATGCAGCTATATGGTCTAAGCCAAACTCATAAGCAAAGCAGGCTAAAGGGAAGCGATCTGTTACAACTAAGGTCTTACGCTCTGAATTATTTATAATTTCTTGAAAGCTATCACGTAGGATAGATAACCTTTCAATATATTCTTCTGCATTTGCTTTATAATAGCTTGAATTAGCAGGATCAAGAGAAATAGCTTCTTCATATAAATTTGAGATTATCTCAATCTCATTTGATAAGCTTGTCCAAACATGCTCATCAAAAACCTCCTCCTCTTCTTCCTCTTCACTTTGGATAATTCCCTCTTCAGATTCAATTAGTAATATTGATACATTATCAATTAGAGCAAATGTATTAACGCTATCATCTAAAGATGAAAGAATCTTCTCAACGTAGGTCTCACTCTCACCACCTGTGAAGATAAAGAGGTCAGATGACATTATTCTAATAATATCATCACTAGTTGGTTCATATGAATGACTCTCACCTCCGAAAGGTAAAATCATCCTTATATCTGCCTTATCACCAAATACTGCTCTAGCAGCATCATAACAAGGAAAATTAGTAGCAGTAATAATAAGCTTATCGTCTATTACCTCTTTTTTACTGCAGGAGAAGAGTAGTAATAAAAATAAAAGAACTAAAGTAATTTTCTTCACCTAATACCTACCCTACATTTATCACATATACAGTGAATTACCTCTTCACTATCGATAGTAAGCCCGCTATCTTCCATCGCTTTTTCAATTTGCTTAGAGGTATTTTCATCAAGGTGAATAAAGCGTCCACATTTACTGCAGGAAGCATGAATATGGTTATGACACCTTTGATTTCTAAAAATATAAAGCTTTGTTCTATTTTCTATACAGCTTTGAACAACACCTTCATTCTCAAGTGTAGTTAAAAGCCTAAAGACAGTACTCTTACCTATTTGAGTAAGATTTGAAGCAATATTTGTTGCACTTAGAGGTTCATTTTGCTTTTTTAGATATTCAATTAGAGTTGTTTTTTGCTTAGTGTTATACATCAATATGAGAATTAATCTCAAATTGATAATTTAGTCAACATAGATTTTGATAAAAAGAGCTTTTAATAATAGATAAATTATCTCTAATATCAATCTTTTAGATACTTCGATAGCATTTTTATGTTTACACAAATATTTATCTTTATGGTATTGTATTTGCATGAACACAGAAACTATTACCCTAATTGAACAAAGAAAAAGCTGCAGAGCATTTAAGAAGGAAGAGGTTTCAAAGGAAGTCCTCGATCAATTAAAGTACCTAACTCTAAGAGCGCCATCAGCAGGAAATATGGAGCTATATTCTATTATTGAAGTAACTGATAATAAAATTAAAGAAGAGCTAGCAGAGATTTGTGATAACCAGAAGATGATTGCAAACGCACCTATTGTATGGGTTTTTCTTGCTGATAATAATAAGTGGGAAAAATACTTTACCTATTCTTCCTCTGAAGAAAAATTTAATAAGCCTAGAAGAGCTACAGGACTTGGTGACATGCACCTTTGTATGCAGGATGCAATTATAGCAAGTCAAAATGCTGTTATAGCTGCTGAGGCTTTAGGCTTAGGATCATGCTTTATCGGTGATATCATAGAAAACTATGAGAGATTACAAAAGCTCTTAAGCCTTCCATCACATGCAATTCCAGCAGCAATGCTAATTATGGGATATCCATTAAATGAGAAAAAAAGCGATGCAATTACACCTCGCCCTGATACAGCTTCCGCAATATTCATGGAAAATGGTTATAAGGATTTAACAAAAGAGGATATATACTCTGAGTATAAAAAGCATCAAGCATATTTTGAAGGTAAAAAGCTTATGCCAATTGAAAATGGCACTGTAGCTGATTACTACTACAACAGAAAGTATACATCCTCATTTATGGATGAAATGAATAGAAGCGCTAAAACCTTTATCGATCGTTGGATTAACGAGCAATAGAGATAGCTCTATCAGGGAAATTGGTGATAAGACCATCAATATTCCACGATAGGCAAACCTTCATATCCTCTATCTCATTAACTGTCCAAACATTAAGTCCTACTTTATTATCAAGGTAGGACTTAACTATTTCATCTGTTAAATCATTAAAATCAGGATGGAAGTAATTAATTCCTAAAGCTTTAATAATGTGAGCCTGGTTATATAGCTTCATTCCAGAAAATAGCAAGCCTGTTTCACTAATTGTACCTAAGCGCTGAATCCTCTCAATAGAAAGCCAGTTAAAGGATGAGTATATTATATTCTTCTCTAGATCAAATTTTCTAACAAGCTCAAGAGTCTTCTCTTCTATTTCAGGATAATATACAGGAGCAGTCTTTAGCTCGATATTAGTAAACTTATCTTTATGCTCTGCCATAAATGCAAGATATTCTTCCAATGAAGGTATTGGTGTAAAACCAAACTCATCATTCTTTGTCTTTCCTGCACTTATTTTCTCAAGCTCTGCTCTAGTGTAATCAGAAACAACACCATCAAGTCCTGTTGTTCTCTTAAGTGCTTCATCATGAATAATCATAACCTGTCCATCCTTTGAAAGATGAACATCTAACTCAATTCCATCAGCACCAATCTCTATTGCTTTTCTAAAAGCTAGCATTGTATTTTCAGGATAAACTCCTGAAAAGCCTCTATGTGCAATAATTTTCATTTTTAACCTCAATTCATAAAGAAATCTAAGATATCAAGAGCAGCATTATTACTCTTTCTATAAAACTCTGTATATCCACAGTTTGTACACGATACTGCTACAAATTTCTTATTTTGAACATCAAATAGCTTAGAAAAATTACCACCAGTTGTCTGGATTGTATCTGTTACATAGTGTGTGCACCCACATTTTGGGCAAACATATTGTCTTTTTTCCATCTATATTAAAACTCCACAAAGATTATTATAATACTTTTATTGACTAGGTCCATATAATCTAACATATTTAAACGTATGGATAAATTTCAAAAGTTTATACAAGACCTATTTAAAGATAGAGCAGGCTCTGATGAGCTTTCTCTCTTTCTATCTGTATTAGGACTTATTTGTATTGTAGGAGCAGGAGCCTTTTCCTATCCATATGTTGAAGTAGTGTTAACAGCTCTTGGTGTTGCTTTTTTAGTACTAAGTATTTATAGAGTATTTTCAAAGGATAAGAGCAAAAGATATCAAGAGAACTATAAGTTTAAATCGTTATTTAACTCAAATTCGCAGAAAAAGAGTGAAAGAGAAGCTGCCAAAGCAAAGAAAAAGGCTTTAAAGGAAAAGCTTAAAACTCACGAAATGTTCTATTGTCCTAAGTGTAAAGCTTCATGCTTTGTTCCAAAGGGAAAGGGTAAAATTCGTATTACATGTCCAAAGTGCGGAGAAAAATTTATAGGAAAGACGTGATATGTTTGGATATGTAGTAATTAATAGAAAGGAGCTTACTAAGCCGGAGCTCGAAAGATATAAAGCATACTACTGTGGACTATGTACAGGTCTTGAAAAGAGCTATGGGAAAAAAGGTATTTCTCTTTTGTCTTATGATATGACATTTTTATACCTTTTACTTTCAGACCTTTATAACACAAAGGATATAACAGCGGAAAAGCGCTGTGCTGTACATCCACTTGGAAAGCATAAATACACAACTAATGAGCTAACAAGCTATGTTAGCGATATGCAAATTCTACTTTCTTATTTTTCCTTAAAGGATGATTTACTTGACAACGATAAGGCTAAGGATGAGCAAAAGCTTTTAAAGCTAGAAAGCTACATCTCACAGCTAAAAGAAAAATACCAAAGACAATATAATTGCTTATCAGAGAATCTACAAAAGATAGTAGCCCTAGAAAAGATAGATGAGGATAATATTGTAACATTATCAACTCTATCAGGTGAAATGATTAAGGAAATCTTTGCACCTAAAGAAGATATATTTTATAAGCAACTAACCTCTATAGGTAAATCTCTTGGAAGCTTTATCTATATCATGGATGCCTTTGATGATTTAAAGAAGGATATTAAAAATGGTAGCTTTAACCCTTTAAAGAAGCTTTCAAAGAAAGAGAACTTTAATGAGACAGTTAAAGATTTACTTGAATTACCTTTGTCACAAGCAGCATCAAGCTTGGAAAGATTACCTCTCGATGATAATCTTTCGATACTTAGAAATATCATATACAGTGGTGTATGGAGCAGGTTTGAGGTACTTACTAGATGAGAGATCCATATAGCGTTTTAGGCGTAAGTCCTAATGCAAGCGAAGAAGAAATAAAGAAAGCTTATAAGAAGCTTGCAAAACAATATCACCCAGATGTTACAGGAAATTCCCCTGAGGCAGAAAAAATGATGCAGGAGATTAATGCTGCATATGATGAAGTTATGAATAAAAAGAATAGCTATAATCCTTTTGAAGCCGCATCAAATAATAACAACTCCTCAGATGAACCTCTCGTCTATCAAGCAGCTCAGAATTATATTAGATATCATCGCTTTAAAGAGGCTCTTAACGCGCTTTCTCAAATCGATATTAAGGAAAGAACTGCAAAGTGGTACTACCTTAGTGCGATATGCCATGCTAATTTAGGAAATGCTACAGAAGCAACTTTAAATGCTAGAAAGGCTTGTTCCTTAGATCCAGGAAATAGTGAATATAGCAATTTATTGAATTATCTTGAGACTGGACGAAGCACATATCAGCAAACTAATAGAAGCTATGGAAACGTATATACAGGAGGTTTAGGCTCCTTCTGTCTATCATTAATAATGATGCGTTTTTGCTGCTTCTTCTGTTGCTAAATGACTTTATTATAAATATGGAGTCATAACTCTCTTAACAATTGTAGAGAGTGCTGTTGGAGCTTCCTCTAGAGTTAGCTTTGACTTTCCAAGTAAAATATCAAGATAGGCATCAGCAACTCCATTTATTACAAAGTTAATAGCGGTGTATTTCTCATTATTTTCACCGCCTTGGCTATTAAGGAAGGATATTCCTGAAAAGAAATTTACAAGGTTATCCTTCCAAGAAGCAACAAAGCTCTTTCCACCATCTATCATAATTAGCATTTTGTAATATTCAAAATCCTTACTTAAGAATTCAGAGATTCTTTTGAGAGTTTTCTCACTATCGTTAAAGAAGTTTTTATAATCCATTGACTCAAAAATAGTTCTTAGCTCATTAGTTGCATCACTTTGTATCTTCTGTAATACCTCTAAGGTACTACCATAGTGAGCATAGAAGGTACCTCTATTTATATCAGCACGATTTACTACATCTGTTATAGTAATTTTATCAAATGGCTTTTCTGCCATTAATGATAAAAGAGCATTTCTAATCAATGTCTTTGATCTTATCGATGATCTATATTCACTTCTCAATCTATTACTCCAAAATGCTTAAGAGCATCATATATACCACTTTTATCTACATCTCCGGTAATATACTTGGCAACCTTCTTAATATCGTCGCTACCATTACCCATAGCGACACCAATTCCACTATCACGAACAATCTCTATGTCGTTAGCTCCATCTCCAAAAGCCATTGAAGCTTCAATTGGTACATTGCAATGCTTTAATATTGCCATCATACCTGTAGCTTTATTAATACCTGGTAGCACTATTTCAGCACAATCATCAAGTGGGACACCCATAGTATTATCAATAATATCAAAGCTCCCTCTAAGAGCCTCTCTTACCCTTTTAACATCATGCTTTTTTGTAATAAAAATCATCTTAGTTACATTTGTTAAAACCTCTAGCTTTTCTACAGTAAAGATATTTTCTATTACAAGCAATCTTCCGTTGTAGCGCAGGAACATCCCATAAAGAACATCCTGAGCCTCCTTGGTAAGAAAGGTACCGGTATCTGTTTGCATCAATAAATGCCAATCCTCTTTCTCTGCTAAAGCTAATACCTGCTCAACCTGGCTAGTGGAGAAGAATCTTTCATAGATTCTTTCTCCATTAACAATTGAAATAGAGCCACCTGCGAAAACACCTCCATCAAAGGGAAATTCATTTAGTCTAGGGTCAAGCTCCACTGGGCTTCTACCTGTACTAAGGAAAAGTCTATGTCCCCTTTCATGGGCCTTTTTTAGTGCTAAGCGGGTACTTTCTGTAGCATTTTGTCCAAAAGGAAGAAGAGTACCATCTACATCAAAGAAGAGATATTTGCTCACAGTTCTTTACATCTCCAACCATGCTCACGAATAGCTGTTACAACCTCATCAATATGAGCTCTATCTCTAGTCTCAAGACCAAGACGAAGGATACAGTGCTTAAGGTCAATACTATCTGTCTTTCTATCATGCTCTACGTTAAATACATTTGCACCTAAGTCAGCAACAAGCTGAGAAACCTGAGAGAGCTGCTTAGGTCTATCAAATACTTCAATTTCAAGCTCGACAAGACGTGACTGCATCATGAGACCACGTGTAATAACACGAGAAAGAATTGTTACATCGATGTTACCACCACTAATTAAGCAAACGGTCTTCTTACCTTTGATATCAATCTTACCAGCTAAAAGTGCTGCAACAGGGGTTGCACCTGCTCCTTCACTAACTAGCTTTTGCTGCTCCATCAAAGTAAGAATAGCAGATGCAATTTCATCATCTGTTACTGTAACGATTTCATCTACATATTTTCTGCAATATTCAAAGGTCTTCTCACCTGGCATCTTTACTGCAATTCCATCTGCAAGGGAGGCAGCATTACTTAATGCTTCTCTTTTTCCCTTCTTTAGAGCCTCTACCATTGAAGGTGCTCCTGCAGCTTGAACGCCATAAACCTTACAGCTAGGCTTAAGTGATTTAATTGCAAAGGCAATACCACTAATTAGCCCGCCACCACCAACTGGAACAATTACAGCATCAACGCTACTTAATTGGTTTAGAATTTCAAGACCAATTGTACCCTGTCCAGCTATTACATCATCGTCATCGAATGGATGAATTAGAGTTCTTCCAGTTTCATTTGCAATCTTTAACGCACGTTCATATGCATCATCATAAACTCCAGGAACTAATACAACCTCTGCACCATAGCTTCTAGTTGCTTCTACCTTTGAAATTGGAGCACCCTCTGGAATGCAGATAACAGCAGATAGCCCTGCTCTTTGAGCTGCTAAGGCTACTCCCTGAGAGTGGTTTCCAGCTGAGCATGCAACAACACCCTTAGCTCTCTCCTCCTCAGAGAGACGAGCAATTTTGTTGTATGCTCCTCTTAGCTTAAAGGAACCTGTAAGCTGAAGATTTTCAGTTTTGAGATAAACCTCGTCATTTGGGAACATACGAGGTGCACGAATTAAATCTGTATTTCTAGCAACATCCTTAAGAGCAAATGCTGCTTGGTATAATAAATCAAGTGATAACATGGATAAACAATAGTCCAATGGTGTCTAAAAATCAACACATGATGGAATGACAAAATGGACAATAAAGAGTTATTATTAATACATGAGTAGAGAAATTTTTGCACATTTTGATGATAAATCTAGGTCCTTTAAATCAAAGGAAGGCATTACAAATTACTTTGATTCAACAACAGGCCCATACGAATATTTATTAGGAGCCCTTTCTGGCTGTTACTATTCAACACTTACAGACGTTTTAAAGGGTAGTGTTACATACGATTACTGCAATATACATGTAGAGGGTGAAAAGAGAGCTGAAACCCCAACTACGCTTGAAAGAACAAGGATGACAATTTGTGTAAAAAATCCTTCATCCTTTGAAGCTTTTAAGAATGCATGTATTGAAACAAGTAATTATTGCTCTATCTATCAGACGATAGCAAAGGTGAGCAAAATGGAGTTAATTGTTTGTCAGGAAGAATAAATAGAAAGCTAGAGATATCGCTCTTCGATTCTTTTCGAACCGCTATCCAAAGTACATATGAAAACTATTCATATCTGTTTGAAGTAAAAAAGGCTAAGGTAGCCTTCTCTCACCGTCTTGCTAGTGAGCTCGATAAAATTACTTCAAATAGATATTTAATAGATATTAATCTTCCTTTAATAAAAAATAGCTCCTCAATTCCAGAAATAATAATCCGAGAAAAGGATTTATCACCTATTATGGCTATCTTTATTGAGGAGGATTATCTAAGTACACAAAAGAAGAATGAGGCATCAAAGCTTCATGAGGAAACTGGAGCATTTACAATTGCAATATCTCTTTTAAGAGAAAGAGAATATTCATTAGTATATAGGTTTGCAGCTTCCTTTACAGATTACCTCCACCTATCAAAGCATGATTATAGTGAATCACTACTAAAGAGAATGGAAGATTCTACTCCTGATGACCAGCTTTTATTAATTCCAAATAAGCGAAGAAAGAAGAATAATTAGCTTAGTATTCCTTTACCTGTGAGCTTATCAACACCCCTCTTAAAGGCATCCTCACAGCCATTCCAAGGCTTATCCTTATTCTCGCTTTTATATTTTTGAGTCATCCACCAAACATCCTTTTGAACTCTATCTAGGTTATCATCAAGGAGCTTAGCTAAAAGCTGAAGGTACTCTAAGAGCTCAGAGCCAGAAAGCTCTGCCTTAGCACTATGTACTAAATCTAGAGTATGGTGGATACAAAAGCCCTTACTTTTTGAAAGAGAATCTTTAAAATCACGATCTTCCTTAAATAAAACAGCAAAGGTTGCTGTATATCGATCTAATCGTTTTTTCATGTAATCACATACAAGACACCCCTCCTCTCTTTTTCCAACCTCCTCCTCGAATGCGGAAAAGAGCTTTAAAGCCTTTCTTGCATTATTACTTTTACCTATTTGTGCAAATTTTTCCTTATAAACCTTTTTACTTTCCTCGTAGTAGGTATCTAAGGATAGAGCAAGAGGCTGGGCCTTATTTAAATCAGAGAGCATCTGCCAATGCTTATTGCAGTACCCCTTTTTATTTATCTCTACTCTAATCTCAGGAACCATTACAGCAGGACCAAGATAGTATTTTAAGGCATCCTCCTCGCCCTTTTTCATTAATGAACAAATTGGACACTCTGTATCCTCTTTTAAAGCATCCCATACAGGGATTGTTTCTAATACTTCTTTCATAATTAAGAATAATATCAGAGAAATAGCTGGTTTTGGAAAAATAATAAGCACTCATCTCTGAGTGCTCTAAATTTATTTTCTTCTCACTGCTTTTAGTTCGATATAGCCTCTTGAACCAATAGGTTCTAATTGAATACTAGGCTCTGAATCATCAAAAGCATAACCAAGCGGAGATGGATCATACTTTGCTATTGCAGACTTTAAGCTCATTATAGCCTCCTCATAGTCTTCCTCCTCAAAAGGCTCACCCTGGAACATTAAATATGTTGTTTTAGGTAGAGTCATTAGCTCAAAGCCCTGAGGGATATGACCTCTATATTCCATTGGTACCTCAGCACCCTGAACATATTTAGATGTTCCCTTAGGAATATATTTATCTGTTAGATATAAGCAAACAGGCTCCTTATCTATACTCTTTAATATACCCCAAACGTCACAGCCTACCTCTTCACAATAAGAGAAATACTCTTCTGCTTTAATTCCTCTCTTAACAAGAATTCTTCTCTCTGGCTTTTCAACAAGTGAAATAAAAACGTTTTTACTTTCCATTACGTCTTTTTTCTCCTTTCTATTTCGATATTTCACTCCATATGGAATGAATAAGGGTATTGGAATAGGATTAACAGAATATGCCTTTGGGTTGATATTAAACTCATTTCTAAATGCTCTCTGAAAGCCATCTACACAGCCAAAGCCAAGGTCCATGGATACCTCAGTTACACTTAAATCCTCATCGCGTAGTTTTACAGCTGCATTACTTAAACGAAGAGATCTAATATACTTCGATACAGTCATATTTGTATGCTTCACAAATATTCTGTATGAGTACCAAGGTGAGTAGCAAGCAACCTCAGATAGCTTAAGAAGAGTAATATCCTCAGAGATATGATTCTTAATGTAATCCTGCATCCTCTGAACCGCATCAACTTCTCTATCCATCCTGTTCCTCCTTACGAGAAAAAGAATACTTTTTATAATAAAAAATAAACTCGACTATTTTTGCCCACTTTCTAGCTTTAATAATTTACTCTTAACCTCTAAGCCAAAAGCAAAGCCACCATCACTATGCTTTGCTAATACTCTGTGGCAAGGGATTATTATCATAATAGGATTATTATGAAGTGCATTTCCAACAGCACGTGATGCCCTTGGATTACCAATTAATAAAGCAATATCCTTATAGGTTAAGGTCTCTCCATATGGAATTTTTGCACAGCACTGTAATACCTTTTTCTGAAAGCTAGTTAATTTCGATAAATCTAGAGGAAGGTCGAACACCTTCCTCGTCCCATCAAAGTACTCACTTAATTGACTCTTAGCACTATCTAGTAAAGGATTACTTCCTGTTAATTCCTTTTTCTCTAGTGTTACTTCTGTAATAAAGCTTTCATCCCCAGAGATAAATAATTCTCCTACAATAGTTGAAATAGAAGTAGTCATATTAACGCATTAAAGCAATTGCAGTTAGATTATCACCTGAGATATCATTTGTCTTTGCAAAGCCTCTTGCTAGATATGTTAGCTTTGCACTTTGCTCTAATACTTCCATTCTATCAAACGCAGATAGTAAGGTTTTACCTATTGTTAATGCTCCATGGTTTTCAAGGAGTAAAGCACAGCTACTTTTTGCATAATCACTTACCTTATCAGCTAGAGCCTTTGTACCCATTAACTCATATGGAACCTTTACAACCTCATTTAAAAGATAGTAGGTCTCTGCAATTATATGAGTATCAATCTTCTCATCGAGCGCTGAAAATAGTGATGCAAAGGTTGGATGAGAGTGTACAACAGCACATACATCTGTCTTTAAATATATCTCTCGGTGCATCTCACTTTCGATACTTAGCTTATAGCTTGTTATAATCTGCTCACCTGTTTTTACATTTAAGATAGCTATATCCTCAAAGGTAAGTGAATCCTTATCCTTTCCAGATGGGGTAATAAACATATAATCCCCACTACGCATTGATACATTTCCACCAGTTGCTGTGGTTAGTCCTCTTTTATAGAGTCTACCCATTGTAGAAGCAACAAGAGCTCTTTCTTCTTTAAATTCCATAGCTTAGATAATATCATAAAACAATTTGTAAAAGAACCTCGATTAAGCATTTGGAACAAAAGAGGTGTAGAAACGAATTATCCTTTGATGTAGAATGAGTTTCAAACGCAGGAGATATCATTACTATGAGAATGTCTAATATGTTTTCAAGGACTTTGAGAGAAGCTCCAAATGGTGCTGATTGCAAAGGCTATGAATACCTACTAAGAGCAGGTTATATACGTCAATTGGGTGCAGGTATTTTCTCACTCTTACCACTCGGCTTTAAGGCTACAACAAAGATTGAGAATATTATCCGTGAGGAAATGGATAAAATTGGTGCTCAAGAAATTTTAATGCCAGTTGTTAATACAGCAGATATTTGGAAGGAAACTGGTAGATACTACTCAATCGATAAAGAGATGAGTCGCTTCGAGGATCGTGCAGGTAGAGATATGGTACTTGCTATGACACATGAAGAGGCAGTAACAGATCTTGCTAGAACAGAAATTGATTCATACAAACGCCTTCCTCTATTGGTTTATCAAATCCAGACAAAGTGGCGTGATGATCCACGTCCAAGAGCAGGATTAATCAGAGTAAGAGAGTTTACAATGAAGGACTCCTACTCCTTTGATAAGGACCAGGAGGGTCTAGATAAGGTTTATAGAGATCACTATAAGGCTTACTTCAGAATCTTCTCCCGTTGTGGTCTTCCTGCAATTGCAGTTGGTGCCGATTCAGGTATGATGGGTGGTAAGGTATCTCATGAATATATGTACCTCTCTCCTATTGGTGAGGATACTATCATCACATGTAAGCACTGTGGATATACAGCTAATAGACAGGTTGCATCCTTTAAGAAGGAGTACTTCAAGGAGGAGGAAAAGCCTCTTGAGAAGATTGTAACTCCAGGTGCAAAGACTATTGATGATTTAACTGCCCTATTAAATATTGAAGCTAGACAAACAGCTAAAGCAGTATTTATGGTAGGAACCTTTATCAACGATAAAACTGGTGAAGAAAAGGATAAGCTTATCGTTGCTATCATCAGAGGCGATATGGATGTTGAGGAGAGTAAGCTTTCTAATGCAGCTAAAGCTAACTCAATTCGTCCAGCACATGAGGAAGAAATTACAGCATGTGGAATTGTTCCAGGCTTTGGCTCTCCTATTGGAGCTAAAGGCGATATGATTACAATCATTGATGACTCTGTTGCATATTCAAATAACTTAGTTGCTGGAGCAAATGAAGCTGGCTACCACTATCTCAACACAAACTATGGTCGTGATTACGATGGAATTATTGCAGATATTGCATCTGCTCGTGACGGATATATCTGTCCTGATTGTGGTGAAAAGCTCACCGCTAGTAAGGGTGTTGAAATTGGTAACATCTTCCAGCTTGGTACAAGATACTCTGCCGCAATGAATTGCTTCTACACAGCAGAGGATGGTTCTAAGAAGCCTGTTATCATGGGCTCATATGGTATTGGTGTTGGCAGACTCCTTGCTTGTCTTGCTGAAGAGTATAACGATGACAAGGGTCTTAAGCTCCCTGTTTCTGTTGCACCATACCAAGTACACTTAATTTCACTTGTTAAGGATACTCAAATTGGTGAGGACCTATATAAGGAGCTTCAGGACGCAGGTATTGATGTTCTTTATGATGATAGAAAGGAATCTGCGGGTGTTAAGTTTGCTGATGCAGATATCATTGGTATTCCAATAAGAATTACTATTGGTAACCGCTCTCTCAAGGAAGGAAAGGTTGAGGTTAAGATTAGAGAGACCGATGAGACAACTTCATTCCTACTCTCTGACTTAGTTGATGAAGTAAAGCAAACAATTGCTAAGCTTCAAAAAGAAATCGATGATAATATCGTTGAAAAAGAATTAAACTAATAAAATTAATGGGACTGAGCAAATGCTTGGTCCCTTTTCTTACCTAAGAATTGATTATCAAAACTTCTAATATTTTTATTCCCACACTGAATTTAAAAATCTGCTATATTCGATAATCGATATTATATTCAAGGTATAATATTTCTTAATTATGGGGGAATATTATGAAAAAGAATTTACTGTAAAATGGGACAATGGTGATAAAGCAGGTGGTATTGCGGGTTATTTTGTTTATGAAGGGAAACACTCAATAGAAAAAATTACAGCATATAGAGACTTTGGTGGGATAGTTGGTGCCTCCAATACAGTTAATTACATAAAAAATAATACAGCTGATAACATTACTTTACTAATCAATAATGAAAATAATTATAAAAATTATAATTCGATTGAAACACACTTAGTTTCAGGAATAGTTGGAAGAATTATTACTAATGGTGTTATAGATCCATCTAACAAAGCAACCAATGTTAGCATTTCAATATTAGAGTTAAAGTAATTATTTATAATATATTGATATCTTCCCTATATAATTTCATAGGGAAGATTTTTAGTTACAACATCTCGAACATTCAGAGAGCATTTTAAGGCCAGGATTATAAGCTTTAAATACTCTTTGAACATTAAGCTCATCATCAAGAAGGATTAAATCAGCTCGTAAACCTTTTTTAATCTGACCTCTATCACTTAATCCAAGTACTTTTGCTGGATTTAAGCTTGATGATACAAATAATTCTGGTATAGTTAATACACTTCTTTTAACAAGATTTTTTCCAGTTTCAGTTATTAAACAAGCAGAACCAATAAGTACATTATTATCACTGTAATAGCATGCTTTTCCATCACTATAAATATCTTTTCCAAGATATTTTCCTTTTCCCGCACCGAGCCCGCAAAAACTCATTCCATCAGAAATTAAGCAATGTCTATTAGGCTTAATAGTTGATAAAGTAAAATCAACTAAATCTAAATCCACATGAACACCATCACAAATTAGTTCATATGTTGCTTCTTTATCAACAAAAGGATAAAGCGCAATGCCTGGCTTTTTATGATCTAATCCTCTTTGAGCATTATATAGATGTGTTATATGGACACCTGAATAATTAGATGCAGTTGTATAATCTGTCATAGAGTGTCCAAAAGCAACTCTTACTTTATTTTGGTTTAGTATTTTTATTATTTCATCAGCACCTTCAAGCTCGGGTGCAACAGTCATTACTCGTACTATTGGTTTACCATCTACTTTATAAGATAATATCTCATTAAGATAAGAAATATTTGGCTTTGAAATACTATCAATTGGAAGACCACCTTTCTTCTCTGGATTAATAAAAGGTCCTTCAAAATATACACCTGCAACATGCTCTGCTAGATATGATGAAGCTTCAAGATAAGTTTTCATCTTCTCTAACATTGATAATGAGCAACATGTAGCTAAATTAAAAGTCGTAATACCTTTACTTTCTAAAAAGGAAACCATGGACGCAAGGTTTTCTTGAGTGATATTTAAATCAGAGCCATAACCTCCAGCTCCATGAATATGCATATCGATAAAACCAGGAGCAAGGTACATTCCATTAGCATCAATTACCTCTCCTTGTGCCTCTCCTCCTATATCCATAATTATTCCATCGATTACTAATAAAGAAGAGTTTTCTACAATCGTATCTTTTAAAACTATTTTTGCATTAATGATTGAATATTTATCCATATAAAAATAATAACACATTTTGTTTTTTTAAGACTAATAGATTAAGAAGAATACAAAAGGAGTAACAGATACCCAATTATTCCTTTTTGTTCATTTTAGAGATTGAATCCTAAACGTGAAGCGGTAGAAAAGAATTCATCTCTTGATAAACCTGAACTTTTAATTGCTAAGTCTAGTGGGATATTACCACTAATAATAAGAGAAGCTAAAGAATTTACACTTCCCTCAGTTTTACCATTATTAAAAGATTCATCTGCACGCTTTCTAGCATAATTTTCTGCATAATTCTGTACAGCTTCACATACATGATCTTCACCTTCTACTGTTGTTGGATATTTTTCTTCTTGCAAGATGTCTCCAGCTGGAGTTATTGCACATGTTGTAAATTACTTTACTCTCTTATATTTCTTAAGCTTCTCTAAGTGTTAAAGCTATACAAACCAATTCTGCAAAAACAAATACCAAATTTGCAATTAACATTTTTTATAAATAAAACACTGATATAATTTCTCGATACTTTCAAAAGCCTACACAAAAACTGAAGTAAATTCAGTGGAATTATTCACTTTCATTAATATCTGTGGGTCTTACAAGTCGTCGTAATGCAACACCTAGAAATGTTGCAATCGAGGCATAGCTTTAGAAAGAATCTTGAGCACGAAAAGGGAAGGAAGCTTAAGTGAGTTTAAAGGAAATTATATACAAAACACTCATTGCAGGAGCTTCCTACAAGACTATATTAAAAGGACTAGGTGTAACATTACAAATCTCCATACTATCTGTTGCTCTTGGGACACTTTTAGGATTGTTAGTCTGTACGATGAGAAAAAGTAGGTTTAAACCACTCTCCCGACTTGCAGCATTTTATATAGCTATAATAAGGGGAAGTCCTGTCCTACTACTTCTAATGCTAATGTACTATGTAGTCTTTGCAGGAAGCGATGTTTCTGCATCGATAGTGGCTGTTGTAGCATTTTCACTTCATATGAGTCCTAAATAAATACCCAAATCTAAAAATTGCAACCTTTGATACTTCCTTCAAGGATACAAATGGAAATACAAGAACAATTGATGGTGTAGTTCAGCTGTTCCAGGGGGATTCAGGACTTGCAGCAATCTTAGTAGAAGAGATTCTTTCTATGTATCCTAAAAAGGTAGAAAACAAGGAGCCTGTAAATATTCTGCAGGTACAGGAAGAGAACTATATTATTGCTTTTGACCGTCGACAGATCGGTTATAAGCTTTATGAATCAGTGGGAAAGATTAGAACTCTTGAGCAAATTGGACCAGATGATCACCTAGAGCCAGTATCTTCTATGAAGGATGTAACAAAGAGGATACTTGAAAAATATAACGATGGTGAAATAGATGCTATTTGGTGCAGTTATGATGCCTATGCTCAAGGCGTATATCAAGCACTAAAAGAGACTGATAGCGATATTCCAATGGTATCGGTGGATATCTGTGATGATGATATCAGATTCATGGCAGAAGGAAAGAACTGGAAAGCCTGTGCAACAACCAACTGGATGCTTAACGGAGAGTTTGCATGTCGCGTACTAGCATTAGAAATGGCAGAGCAATATGAAGATATTAAGAAAGCCTCCAGCTACTATGAAAGCCCTGGAATGTGGATGGAGATTCCATCTATTTTAGTACGACAGGAAGAGGTTATGTCCAAACCAAATATTACATTAGCTAATCTTTCCGATGTAGCTACAGCTGCTTATACAGATAGTAGCTATATGCCAACCTGTGACTGGATGGATGCAGCTCTTAAAAGCCGATAAGCTTCAGAGATAATTACTTCAAGAGACTTGCTTTCTAAATTAGAAGAAGGCAAGTCTTTTTTATCTCTTTTTATTGATTAATGTAATCAAAGGCAGCAGCAAGACGCAAATCATGCCCAAGATCAAATTGTGCTTTATCAAACTCAACTGGGATATCAGGGATACATCCTACTCCCTCATGAGAAACACCATTAGCATCTAATATTTGAGCAAAAGGAGTGTAAACAGTTGTAATATACTTACCTACACTAAATTGTCCAGCATTCGCTACTAAAGAATCATAGGCAAGAGTTCCTTGTCCTCCTAAGGTCTTTCCTCCAATCTGTTTTCCTTTTTCTAATGCTTTAACCATATTTGTTGTTACTTCACCATTTGATACAGTCATAATATTGGTAATAACAGCAACTGGCTTACTAGCTAAGGAAGAATACTGATTGTGATATAAAGAAGGTTCAGGATAAATATAAACAGGAGATGGCAATGAATACTCTTGTCTTCCAATACCTATCTTATTAATTTGATATCCAAATTTAAAAGGAGATGAAAATAAATCTCCAAATAAAAGCTGTCTATCGATGTTAGCTCCACCACCATTTCCTCTTAAATCAATAATTAATCCTTTAGCGCTCTCATCCATCTTTAAATCATGGAAATCACCTAAGTACAGAGAAATCTCATCTTCACTTGAACTAATAAATTCTACTAATTTAAAACCAGATAATAAGAAATAAACAGTATTACCTTCATAATTATTATTTACACTGCTAACATTATTTTTAGTAATTCCAGCAAGAGAATATAAATTTATAGAAGCAGAGTGCTTTTTCTTATAAGTAATAGGATTTGTATTTTCAGCTTCTAAATATTCTTGATAAGAAGTTCCAAGACAAAGAGTCCAAGTTTCAAAAATACTATTTATAAAATCAGTATTTTTGCTATCAAGATTTAAATCAGAAAGAGGATAATATGGTCCTGCAGTTCCATTTGCGAAATATGTTTCAAAAATCTCTAGAGAATTAACACTCTTTACTTGATTATTCTCAATATAAGAACCATTTGGATATTTATTTGAGTAAAGAACAGCTTGTCCATTATATTCAATTCTGCTTTGAATTTTAGGATTTACTATTTTCTCATTTGCTTCTATAAACTTTATGTTAGGATAATTACTAGGGTCAGGGGTAGAAACAACAAGCGGTAGTTTAAAGGTATTATTAAGAATAGTTTGAGCCTTTTCATTAAGTAAATCTTCAGGGTAATAGCTTGAGAAATCTCCTCCTTCATACATTAATTTGATAATCTCATCTGATGATAAATTAGGATTATTCTCTTTAATTATTTTATATTTTGATGGAGAGAAAATATACTTTCCATTTGCTTTACTTGAATCTACTATTTCAAAATAATAATGGTTATCAGAAAGGTCTTTTGTTATATCACTTAGAAGTAATATACCCTCCTCCATATCGTTAGGGTTAATCTTTCCTAAAGCTTTAAATTTTGGAAGATATTCATAATAAATATCATTCCACTCTCCATTTTTATCATCTAAGTTCCAAAAGACATAGCTATCACTTAAGCCAGACCAATATCCTTTAAATAGTTCTTCCCAAGTTGAAACTCCTGAGGTATTTAAATAATCATTTGGATTCTTAGGAGATGGCATATCACAGGAAGCTAATAATAAAATTAAAATAGCTATTAAAAATAATTTAAACTTTTTCATTTTTCTTCTCCAAATCCCCAAAGCATACCAACTTCTGCAGCAATAGTATCATTAATTAAAGGAGAATAATTTATAGCTTGCTTTCTTCTCATATCTGTTAAGCCTAAAGAGTATGTACCACGCAAGAATAGAATTACTGGATTAAGTTCTACCTCAAAGCCTAATCTAAATAGTAAACCTGCTTCAAATCGATTATCAGCTTGAGTAAATTTATATGTTCCAGAGTAGTAGTTAATTAAGCCTTCAGTTCCAGCCCAGTTACTAGAGGATCCATATGAAGCACCACTTTTTTGTGATGCAACCCAGTAACCGATATAACCACCAGCTGAAGCAGTAAATGAGTAAATATCATTTGATAAAGTAAAATCTAGTGTTAAAGGAAGCTCTATATAATGGTTAGTTAAATTTTGAAACTCAAAAGGAGTAGCTATTGTATAACTTGGGTAATAGTGCTCAATTCTATAATTCTTTTGAATATAGGTTATTCCACTTGATAGGCCAAAATAATCGGTTATTTGATAACCAAAAGGGATTCCTACATCAAAGCCATGAGAACCTTTATATGAAATATCTGTTCTATATCCAGTATCGGTTCTAATAACATCATAGGTATAACCTCCAGTAAGGCCCACATAAAACTTATTTGCATCTCTAGCAGAGACTCCCAAAATTAAAATACCAATTAAAATAATTAATAATGATAATTTCTTCATCATTTCACTTCCATTACTTCTTTGATAATAAAGGAAATAGGAAGGAAAAACAAAAGGAATTAAAAGAAAAGTTTAAAAATAAAATCCTGAAGGTGGGCTGGCAGTATTGTTAATAGCTTCATCTTTAAGCTGTTTTTTACATTATAATAATACTTTGGATGCTTACTATGTAAGGCTTTCATATATACTCTTGCTAATATATCAGGATCCTTAGCATTCTTAAGCTCTCCAGTCATTAAAAACTTGATTCTAGTTAAGAACCTCTTATAGTACTTCGTACTTGCTAAGAGAGTATCAAAGGCAGAGTTAATTCCGCCCTGCATATTAGTTTTAAATGCACCTGGTCTTATTCCAATTACCTTGATACCATGAAGCTGCATTTCACGTCTTAATGAGTCGTTATAGTTATCAACTGCATGCTTTGAAAGTGGATAATAGCCGTGGATAGGTATTGCAGTAATACGAGCATACTCACTAGAGATATTAATAATTCTACCCTTTGCTGCTTTAATATTTTCAAAGAATAAATTATTAAGCTTAAAGGTTGAAGTAAAGTTAATACTCATTATTTTATCAATTGTTGTAAAAGGTAGCTCTACAAAAGACCCAAGTATTACAATACCAGCAAAGTTAGTAATTACATCAACCTTATCGATATAAGAGGTTACCCTTTTATAGAATTTCAGGATACTATCATCATTAGTTAAATCGAGAGGGAATAAATATTCATTTTCCCTTATTTCTTCCTCTTTTATTGCTATATCGCCTTCAAAGACTGTGTATCCATCCTCTAATAGATTCTTGATAACAGCCTGTGCAAGGCCACTTAATGCTCCAGTAATTACTGCACTCTTCATAGATGTGAATATAAAACAAAAGGCATGGAATATCCATGCCCCTCAAATTTAAAGAGATTTAAAGCTTACTTTGCACCATTGCTCTTTAAAAGGTTGATTAAATAGGTCTTCTTAACAGCCTTAGCATAATCAAGAACTGAGTGACCCTGGTAGTCGCAAACATTGATATCTGCGCCACTCTTAATGAGCTGAGTTGCAATCTTTGTTTCACTGTTGTTGTTAACAGCCATGATTAAAGCTGTTTCACCAAGATAGTTTCTTGCATCGATGTTAGCACCAGCAGCGAGAAGAGCTTCGATTACCTTTGGGTTATCAGAATTATTAGCTGCAAGATGAAGTGCATTTGAGCGATACTTTGGTTCTGCCTCGTGGATATCACCACCAAGCTCTACAAGTGCCTTAAGAACTGCTACACAGTGGTTGTACTGAGCTGCAAGCATTACTGGTGTGAGACCCCATTCATTGTGGACATTGATATCAGCACCTGCTTCAACAAGTTTCTTTACATCGCTAGCCTTTGTAGCTGTGATTGCAGCCTGAAGAAGCTTCTTGTTTAATGAATCAGTTGATTTTGCCATTTGTAATTTTTTCTCCTTACCAATAAACTAGTATTTATAAAAGAAAAGGTAAATACTATTTTATATGAAAATAACGAATTTTAATGTTATTAATCCTTGATATTACTGATAATTACAAAACAGATATTATAAAAAAAACTAACCCCCTTTATTTGATTTGTCAATTTCTTATCCATCAACTATACTTATCTCATGATAACAAAGGACATGATTAAAAGAGTTCCTAAAGTAGAACTCCACGACCACCTTGATGGTGGACTAAGAATAGAAACTATCATTGAGCTCTCAGAGAAGGATAATCTTCCTCTCCCTTCTCATGACCCAGTTGAATTAAAAAACTGGTTCATTAGAGGGTGTATGCAAAAATCCTTAGCTCTATACCTTGAGACCTTCCAATACACAATTCAAGTAATGCAAACTAAAGAAAATCTTGAAAGAGTAGCTTTTGAAGCAATAGAGGACTTAGCAAAGGAAAATGTAGTATATGCAGAGCTAAGATTTGCACCTGATTTACATACCCAAAGGGGCTTAAATCTTGAAGAGGTAGTAAATGCAGTATTAGCAGGTCTTGATAGAGGTAAAGCTGCTACAGGATTACAGTATGGACTTATTCTTTGTGCAATGCGAAATGAGTCTCCTGCAAGAACCTTAGAAATAGCAGAGCTAGCAGTGGCCTTTTCAGATAGAGGAGTCGTTGCCTTTGATATTGCAGGTGATGAATATGGTCATCCACCAAAGAAGCATTTAGAAGCCTTCCAATATATTAGAAATAAAAACTTCAATATTACAATTCATGCTGGTGAAGCCTTTGGAGTTGAATCAATTTGGCAAGCTATCCAAATCTGTGGTGCCCATAGAATTGGTCATGGGGTGAGACTTGTAGAGGATATGCACATTGAAGGCAGTAGCATACTCAAGCTTGGCTCACTATCACAATTTATTCTTGATAGAAGAATGCCAATGGAAATGTGCTTAACAAGTAATGTTGGAACAGGTGCTGTAGAAAGCTATGAAAAGCATCCATTTGCAATATTCTATAAGAATAATTTTAGAGTATTTCTTTGCTCCGATAATAGACTTATGAGTGATACTAATTTAACTAAGGAATTTACTATTGCAGCAGAGAAATATAACTTAACTCTACGTGATATAGAAAAAATTACAATTAATGCTATGAAATCAGCATTCATACATCACAATGCGAAGATAGCAATAATATATGATGTAATTAAAAAGCAATATGCAGAGCTAAGAAAGGAATATTCGATAGATTAATAAGAGGGCATCACTGCCCTCTTACTTATTACTAAAACTCTTTATGATTTGGTGATTTATATTCCTTATATTCAACACCAACTCTCTCTAGCATTTTTTCAACCTCTGGTTGTAAGCCACAAAGAGCAACTCTCATACCACGAGACTTAAACTCCTCCAGAATACTTCCAAGCTCCTCAGCTCCACTATGATCTATTTGTGATACTCCTCGTAAGGAGAAGACAAACTTTCTATACCCCTCTGAGGTTAGCTTATTTACAACATTTGTAATCTTATCCTGGTTACCGAAGAAGAGCATTCCATTGATAAATAATGCACAGGTATCATTTGTTGCCTTTTCAACCTCAATTGTTAAATCTGAGCTAGCTCTAAGAACAAATAATAGCATTGAAAGTCCAACACCAATTAAAATTGCAGTTGTCAGGTCAAATACAACAGTTGCGATCATAGTTACTAAGAACTGAGCTATACTTGTCTTTAGCTTTTTAGAAAAAATTACATGAATAGTTTCCCACTCATTCATTCTCCAAGCTGTAACCATCAATACTCCTGATAGTGCAGCAAGAGGAATCTTAGCCATGAATGGAGAGAGTAAGAACATTGATAATAAAAGTCCAATTGAGTGAACAATTGAAACCATTCTTGTCACACCACCACTCTTAATAGCAACACTTGTTCTTGCAATAGCTGCAGTAGCTGGAATACCACCGAAGAATGGAATTAAAGCATTACCAATACCTTGAGCATATAGCTCTTGAGTTGCATCGATCTTCTCACCCTTCATCTTTCCACCTGAAGCACCACAAAGGAGAGATTCGATCATACCTAAGAGAGCAATTGATAAAGCTGGTGAAATAAACTGAACTAAATATCCTGGATTTAATGATGAGAACATCAATCTTTCTTCAGGAAGTAATGTTCTTGGGATAGCACCAACAGTTGCAACATCAAGATTAAAAATTAACTGAACAATTAATGCAACAATAATTGCAAGAAGTGATGATGGGAAAACCTTATTAAACTTCTTTGGCCAAAGAATCATGATAAGTGCACAAAGTACTGTATAAAATACTGCACTTAATACAGGATGAAATCCAAGTGTAAAGTAGCTTCCAAGCTTAATAATTGCACTACTTCCCTGTGAAACTGTACCAAAAGCATTATCAACCTGTCCAAGAGCAATGATAATTGCAATACCAGATGTAAAGCCTGTTATAACTGGTTTTGGGATAAAGCTAACAAGCTTACCCACCTTAAATAACGCAAATAATAAAAGAAGTAGGCCAGATAGAAAGCCCGCAGCAAATACGCCCTGTAAGCCATAGGTCGCACTTAAGGATAGTAAAATTGCAGCCATAGCACCTGTAGGACCTGAGATCTGGTAGGAAGCACCAGAAAGCCCACCAATAACAAGACCTGCTATGATTGCACAAATAAGTCCGGAGGCTGCATCAGCTCCAGATGAAACACCAAATGCTAAAGCTAAAGGAAGTGCAACAGCAGTACATGTGATACCAGCTAAAGCATCCTTCATGAAAGCAGAAGCATTATAACCTGAAAACTCTTTCTTAAGGATTGTAAAGTAATTATTGATCTGCATATTAAAACCCACCAAACTATAATGGTTTACTTACTTTTGTTCTATACTAAAAAACAATAAAAAACCACTCTAAAGAATAAGCAAAACCCCAAATGTTGGATAATAATCTAACAGGAGGGGTTTTATAGATTGCAGATAAAGCTACCAGCTAAAGAATTTAACTCTCAAAGTTTAAAAAAAAGATAGAGATAATTATTATCTACTCCATATTTTTAATGGATTCATCTTAAGTCTAATTAGCATATATAAAAATCCAAAGATTAATCCAAATAAATGTGTAAAGTGTGCAGTACTACTTAGTGTGAAACCACCAAATAGAGAAATAAAGAAATAAATTACTATTAAAAGCGGTGCTCTTACAGGAATGAGTCCGAAAATATAAATTGTTGCATATGGGTATAGAGCTGCAAAAAGTATTAGTAACCCATATATTGCACCTGAGGCCCCTACTAAGACTACGTTAGTACCTGTAAGATAATAAATAAAATAGCTTGCTATACCAGATAGGGTCCCTACTAAAAGATAATACAGCAAGAATTCCTTAGTCCCTACTCTATGCTCAACTGCACGCCCAAATATATATAGTGAGAGCATATTAAATATGAGATGAGTAATATTTGCATGAGTAAACATGTAGGTAAAGAATTGCCAATAATAGTGCTTATAATAGACAAGAGATGGAACCATTCCCAAATATAGCTTTAAGCGTGGAAATAAAAAGTAAGTAAGTGCAAAGATGATAAAATTAATTACTACAAGAATCGTTGTAGCATTTGAATCTGAATAACTAAATTTTCTGTTTATTATACTATTTCTCATATCAATTAAGGATTATGTAAATATTACACATCGTCAATCAGATATTTTTTCACAGTGTGAAAAAAAGTAACAGTTAAAAGTGTGCAAAAAAGGTACAAAACAAGGCATTTTACCCCATTTTTCGAGTTGGCACACTTATTGCATACTAATTTACAGAGCAAACAGTTTTTTCAAACCTCCTTTTTAGTGTGATTAATAAGCGTCCAGGTCTTCTAGGCGCTTATTTTTATTTAGTTTTAAGTATTTTGTTTGAGTTGGCATGCTTTCTGCATAATAATTTACATAGAGCAACAGTTTTTCAGACCTCCTTTGTAGTAGTTTTGAAAACCAAGTGCTAGACGGTCCTCTCCCACCCCCACAATTCCGTCTAGCACTTTTTTTTGTTTTGATATAGCATTTTAATATGGCAACAAGCAGAAGAGATAAAGCTGATTCATATACACAAAGAGCACATAGAGAGGGTTATCCAGCAAGAAGCGTTTATAAGCTTGAGGAGATTAACCAAACTCATCATTTAATTAAACCAGGTGATAGTGTCCTAGATGTAGGTGCCGCTCCTGGCTCTTGGACTCTATTTACACATAGAGAGCTCATAAAGGGAAAAGGAAAAATCATCGCAGTTGATCTTAACCCACTGCGCCTTGACCCAGTTCCTCCAACTGTTACTGCATTTGTTGGAGATGCATTTTCAAAGGAAATTAGAGCTAAGCTTGTTGAAAATGGACCATATGATTGCATAATCTCAGATGCAGCACCAATGACTACTGGAAATAGAACTGTCGATACTACTCGTTCCGAGTGGCTTGCTGAGCAGGTAGTATTTCTTGCAACCGAGCAGCTAAAGGAGCATGGTAATCTTGTTATCAAGATTTTCCAGGGTGGTGGCCAAGAAAGCGTATTAAAGACGATGAGAACTATCTTTACAAAAGCAAAGGCCTTCAAACCGAAGGCCTGCAGAGATGATAGCTTTGAAATCTATCTAATTGGACTTGATAAAAAAGCTCAAGCTTGAGTTGTTACATTAACATCGAGCTTATTATAAGGAATTTCTATACCAGCTTTTTCAAAGGCATTATAGATATCCTTTTGGAATCTCCAATTTACATTCCAATAATCACTTGGCTTAACCCAAGGGCGTACAATAAATGTAACCTCAGAATCAGCAAGATTTGAAACCTCAATTACTGGCTCAGGATCCTTAAGTACCTCAGGATAGCTATCAAGGACACTCTTAATAACGCTCTTTGCGCTATCTAAATTTGTACCGTAGGCAACACCTGCAGTCATATCGAGTCTTCGTTTATCTAAATCTGAGTAATTTACTATAACCTGTGACCATACGATTTTATTACTCATTGTAATCTTTTTATTATCTGGAGTACGAAGAGTAACAGACATAATATCCATTGCTTTAACAGTTCCACTTGTTGAACCAATATCAACGTAATCACCTATTCCGAATGGCTGGTTAATAGCGAGCATCATTCCACTAAAGATTGAGCTAATTGATTCCTGAAGTGCAAATCCTAAAACTACACCAGTAACACCAAGACCAGCGATAACAGGAGTTAAGTTAATTCCCCAGAATCCAAGTACAACTAAAATAGCTAAGATCCATATTAGAACCTGTATAAGCTTAATGAGAAAGCCAAGCATGAGAGGAGTAAATTTCTCATATTTCTGCTCTACCTTTGTAAGTACCTTCTTAATTACGCGAAGCAAAATCTTAGCTATTATTATAGTAGCAATTGAACAGATTAATTGTATTCCAATCCTCTCCATCCAGGAAATTGCTGTATAGAGCACTTCCATTTCATTTTCCATTGCTTTTCTCCAAACACAAAATTAGAGAGGATTTCTCCTCTCTAAATCTTTATACGAAATAAATACTTATTTAGCAAGCAAGGATGCAACGTTCTTTGTATAGGCTGCAGGATCCTTAACCATTATACCCTCTGCAAGATAAGCACTATCAAGGAGGACATTTGCAAGCATCTTAGCCTCGTCATCACTTAGAGTCTCAACCTGCTTTACGAGCTTACTCTCTGTATTAATTTCAAAGATAGGCTTTACTTCAGGCATATCATCTACATTACCCATCTGCTTCATTAGCTTCTGCATCTGCCAGGATGGATCATTTTCATCCATAACAATTACTGCAGGAGTATCAACTAAGCGACTTGAAGCGATAACATCCTTAACGCTATCACCAAGTAAATCTTTAAAGCGCTTTACAATACTCTCACTGCTCTTCTTCTCCTCTTCGCTCTTCTCTTCCTTAACATCATCAAGAGCGCCAGACTTATTTATTGCCTTTAATGGGAGCTCCTTATATTCTCCTACCATAGAGATAACGATTTCATCGATATCATCATCCATGATAAGAACCTCATAGCCCTTCTTCTTATAGGCAGCAAGTAAAGGAGAGTTTCTTAGGATATTCTCTTTTCCACCTGTGATGTAGTAAATAGCCTTCTGACCTTCCTTCATTCTCTCCTTATAGGCTTTAAATGAAGTAAATCCATCAACAGAGTCAGACTTATATCTAACAAGCTCTAATAAGCTATCTCTATTTGCATAATCTGAGTATAAGCCCTCCTTCAATGGTCTGTTATACTCTTTAATAAATTTATCATAGAGCTCAGGATTATTTTCGCTAATCTTCTTAAACTCAGATAATAGCTTCTTTACAGAACCATTTCTGATAGCACTCATGATCTTATTTTCCTGTAGGATTTCACGTGATACATTAAGTGGAAGATCCTCAGAATCAATAACACCGCGAACAAATCTTAGATATGTTGGGAGTAGCTGCTTATCATCATCTGTAATATAAACGCGCTTAACATAGAGCTTTACACCACTTCTGTAATCAGCATAGTTCATATCAAATGGAGCCTTAGCTGGGATATAGAAAAGAGTTGTATACTCGGTAGCACCCTCTGCATGAGTATGTAAATAGAATAAAGGATCCTCCTGGTCGAAGTAGTTGTTCTTATAGAACTCCTTATACTCCTCATCCTTAATAGAGGACTTATTTCTAGTCCAAAGAGCAGAAGCACTATTTACCTGCTCTCTCTTATGCTCACTCTTCTTTATTGGGTTTCCCTCACTATCCTTTTCCTCTGTATAGCTCTCCTGGTCATACTCAAGGTAGATTGGGTAAGCAACGTGGTCAGAGTACTTCTTTATTAAGCTATCTAGACGATAGCGATTTGCATATTCTTCGCCCTCTTCATTAAGGTGTAGGATAATAGTAGAGCCCTGCTCTGCTCTTTCAGCAGGATCGATAGAATAAGAGCTCTTACCCTCGCTATACCATCTGAAGGCTTCATTGCTACCAGCCTTCTTACTGATAACCTCAACAGAAGAAGCAACCATAAATGCAGAATAGAAGCCAACACCAAATTGACCAATTAAATTTGAATCCTTCTTAGCTTCCTCAGTTAGAGTTGCAAGGAATTTCTTTGTGCCAGATGATGCAATGGTACCAAGGTTATCATTTAAATCCTTTTCATCCATACCGATACCATTATCACTAATAGTAAGTGTCTTTGCGTTGCTATCAAATGTGATATTGATACATGGATCAAAGCTAAAGCCCTTAAGTGGACCATCGACTAGAGAAAGATACTTAAGCTTATCAATTGCATCTGATGAATTGCTAATAAGCTCCCTTAAAAAGATTTCTTTGTTAGAATAGAGTGAGTGAATAATAAGATTTAAAAGGTCACTCACCTCAGTTTTAAATTGTTTTTTTGACATTTCTTCACCTCAAACAATTGTGGATACATCGCAATAAGATAATATCAACAATTAATATCGACAAGGGGCAAAAGAAAAACCCAGGCTTAAATACCTGGGCTATATTCATTAGCAAAGAGAAAGAACTAAATCCTTTAGCTCGCCCTCTTGAGCATCTCTTGAGAAATACTCCTTAAAGTGCTCTCCTGAGAAGGTTTCCTTAACAAAGTCTTGGTCTAGATTCTTTACGATATATTTAATATCTGTATGTGTAACAGTCTTAACTTGGTCAAGAATCTTCTTATTTCTCTGCTCAGGAACAACTCTATCCTTAGGATAGCCGCCACCACCTGGAGCTACAAATAATTGCTCGAAGATATTCTTTAATCTAAGCTCTGCTCCCCAGCCCATACCCTTTGCATATGGAATTGCGATAGCATTACCATCATTGATCTGCATAAAAAGGTAAGCATCCTCAGGGTCTACTACATGGCCACATAAAGTTGCAGGGAATGAATTGAGTGCAAGCATTGCGCCTTCACCAGTACCACAGCCTGTAACAATGAAATCAACTGCCTTAGAATTTAGAAGAACAGATGAAAGTAAACCTGCCTTAACATATGTGATCTGACATTCATCCTTAGATGAATACATTCCATAGTTAACTACCTCATGACCATATTTTTCTGCAACTTCCTTTAAGCATTCATAAACAAGAGGATTCTTATCCCCCTGACTATTTTCCATAACAAGTCCGATTCTCATAATTCCATCCTTAATATTTTTTCTAATATTACCATAATAATAGCATCATTTGGGTATAAAAAAACCACTAGATACTCATTCTCTAGTGGCAACCTCCTTGATCCCGAACCAACGGGATACAAATGAAGAGCTGCTAATTAATCATACTCTTCAAAATTCCTCATTAGTTATTATCACATGGATTTTCTAATCTGCAAAGTAAAATTTTAGAAAATTTACTTTTTCCTTAAATGCGTTAACATTGTCAAGGATAATATTATTATGTACAATGGAAATAGTGGCTTTTTACCATCTATTTGAATCTCAACATGATTCTATATCTAATGCTCTTAAAAGCAATTTTCACAGCAAAACCTTATAATTGCAAATTTCATCACAAATATTGTATTTAAGAGTATTTTTTAATAGAAGATAGATAGTAGTCTAAAAAAAAACCTACTATATTTTTAGGAAAAATAAAAATGAATACAATTGAATTATGCCACGCCTCTGTAAGAAGAGAGGGTGAATTTATTTTAAAGGATGTTTCACTTACAGTTAAGGAAGGTGAAAAGATAGCAATAATTGGCCCTAATGGTGCTGGTAAAAGTACTTTAATAAATGTTATTGCAAGAAATATATATCCTCTATGGAAGCCAGAGTACGCTCTTAAGCTATTTGGACAAGAACGATGGAAAATTGAAGATTTAAAGAAAAAAATTGGAATAGTAAATCAAAGCTTAAGCTGGTATGTTAATACAACCTACAGTGTATATGAAATAGTACTATCAGGACTATATTCTGCTATTGGCTTAGATTTTCACCATAAAGTAACAGCTGAGGATGATAAAAAGTGCTTAGAGGAGCTAGATAGAATTGGAATTACCCACTTAAAGGATAAAGCTATGAACACTCTATCCTCAGGAGAGCGCTCAAAGGTATTGCTAGCTAGAGCTAATATAACAAATCCAAGCCTCTTACTTTTAGATGAAGCTTCAAATGCATTAGATTTCCCATCAAGAAGTGAGTTAAGAAAGACAATCTCCAAGTATGCAAAAGCTGGAAAGACAATATTACTTGTTACACACGAGCTTAGTGAGATTATTCCAGAGATAGATAGAGTAATTATTATGAAAAACGGTGAAATATTCATGGATGGTAAAAAGGAAGAGGTTATCACTGAAAGGATTTTAGAAGAGGTCTATGAGAGAAAAATATATGTAGACTCTCGTGATGGCCTTTATAACGCTTGGTGCTGATAAAATAATTACCCCTTCTCCCTTTTCTAGTCTATAATTTACAAAAAGGAGACAGGTGTATGAGATGTAATATCATAATCCACTCAGTTAGTGGCAATATCTATATAATTGCATCGTATTTACAGGACAAGCTTATTGAAGCTGGAATCGATGCAAGGCTTTACAGAGTTGAGGATTCAGATCTTCATATCCTTGCAGCAAAGAAGGATTCAGTTAACCAATATTTAGAGGATATCTTAGAGCTCTCTGTTGCAAATGAAGAGACCTTAGAAAAAGCAGATATGATAATCCTAGGAGCTCCTACTCGATTTGGTGGTATGACCGCTGAAATGAAGGCCTTTTTAGATAGCACCTACGATATGTGTGAAACTAGAAGCCTAGAGGGACGTCTTTTTGGTTGCTTTACTAGCTGTGCTCACTCTATTTGTGAAGGCTCCCATGCCCTTGACTCAATGCTATATTGGGCTCAAAACATGGCACTATTACACATTCCTTATGGAGTACATCCAGAGGTTAGATTATCAAACCAACCAGTTGCTGGTATTGTACACCTAGAGGGTAGAGATAATGAAATAAGACCAAGTGATAAGCTTGGAGATGTAATTAATAAATACGTTGAGAGTATAATTAGATATAAGAATTGAATAATAGGCCACAGAGAATTAAGTCTGTGGCCTTTATAGTTTAGTACTATTTCTTTATTGTATTAAGCATTGCATTTAGACCAAGTAATTGTTCCTTAGTAACCTTAACATTCATAGTTCCTAACATATTACATAGTCTAATAACTGTGAAGCCACCCATCATTTGCATCATTTCAGGGTTAAGCTTGAAGCCCATAGCTTCCTTCTTTTCACCCATAAAGGAGGACATAAGCTTTGAAAGAAGCTCTCTTCCACCCTCATTAGCCATGATATCACTCATCTTATCATTGATTGAGAAATACCCTTCCTTCTCAGTGATATCAAACCAGTTAAGGATAGCACCCTTTTCCTTTAAGCGATAAGACTCATTAAAGGTATCAACCTTCTTGATAACACTCTCATCTGAGAATTCTCCAGCAACTGCCCTTATGTGTGACTCTCCTTTATTTTCAATTTCAAAGTGGAAGAAGTGGTCCTCTGCCTTCTTTGTCTCTACTAGCTCTCCATTTACATAGAGTGCTACCTCTGGAAGGTTAGAATATACAGTTACCTTAGTTCTTGGCTCAACTCTATCTACATAGCGCTTTGAGCAAAGATGCACAAATGGCTCCTTTGATAGCCATGCCTTATATGCATAGAAGGAATCTTTTTTATACTTTCTATCTATTGTTACTAACCCCTTATGGTTTTGACCATTCTCTCCGCCCTCAGCTCTTGCGTCGGCTCCAAAGTCAAACATATTCCATACATGTGTTGCCCATAGATACTTTCTTGAGAAGAATTGCTTTATTAGCTCCTCATGATAATATGCTTGGTACTCCTCTGTGTAATCACCTTGAATTGGCTTAGAGGTATGCCAATTTAATGCTTCACACCCATACTCTGAGCAGCCTATTGGTCTATTTGGATATTTCTTATGGAAGTTATCAAACCATGGACCATTCATTGATACATCTCCACCATACCAGCCAAAGTAGTGGTTGTAGGAAACTACATCTGTAAGGTGAATAATCTTTGAATCGATATTACACATCGTTAGAGCTGCCATAGTTGTTAATCGAGTTTTATCCATCTCGTGAGCTAAATCAATTAAGATTCTATGGTTTTCAAGTAAATCAGGGTCATCAGCATTATTCATTGTAATCTCATTAGAGACACCCCAAACAACAATTGATGGGTGGTTATAGTTTTGGCTTATAAGCTCTCTCATTTGTGAGATAGTATTTTCTCTACCATTTACCATATGACTTGAGATATATGGAATTTCAGCCCAAATAACTAAACCATTCTCATCACATAAATCATAGAAATATTGGTCATGCTGATAGTGTGCAAGTCTAATTGTTGTAGCTCCTACCTCCATTATTAGAGCCATATCCTCTTCATGGTCCTCTCTTGAGATAGCATTTCCCTTTCCCCATCTATCCTGGTGCCTTGATACTCCTCTTAGTGGGTACTCCTCACCATTTAAAATAAACCCTCTTTCTGGATCTATCTCAAATGCTCTAAAGCCTACTCTTGTTGTTATCTCATCTCCACCTGTTAAGCTACATCTTAGTGTGTATAAATATGGATCCTTTCTTCCATTCCATAGGTGTGGCTCCTTTACCTTTAAGCTTACCTCTGTAGCCTTTGTCTCAAGTGAGGTAACAACATTATTCTCTTTATCAAGAAGAGTATATATTATGCTCTCATCTCCTTGGTCCTTTACAAATACCTTGACATCTATTGATCCTTCAACATGTGGTGTTGCCATTACTCCAGGAGCACCAT
Source organism: Bullifex porci (assembly GCF_009695635.1). Lineage (GTDB taxonomy): Bacteria > Spirochaetota > Spirochaetia > Sphaerochaetales > Sphaerochaetaceae > Bullifex > Bullifex porci. The sequence continues at coordinate 61,354 of NZ_VUNN01000006.1, read as the reverse complement.
AGTACTCTAAGTCAAAGTGTGCTTTTGGAACTGAGATAATATTTACATCTCTATATAGTCCACCATAGAAGGTAAAGTCTGCCATCTGAGGATATACTCTATCATTTGGAGAGTTATCAACCTGGATAACAAGAATATTTTCATCCTTTATTGCTGCAGGAAGTAAAGCTCTAAAGGTTGAGTATCCTCCATCGTGGTGTGTTAGCTTTTCTCCATTAAAGAATACATCTGCAGATGATGATGCACCATTTATTTCAAGGTAGTTTAGCTTATCACTTGGAAGATTCTCTCTTGAGAGTACCTTTACATATGTACCCTTTCCTCTAAAGTAATCATTTCCACCATCCATTCCATCTATATTGTTCCAGGTGTGTGGTAAGGAGATAATATCCCAGCTCTTATCAAAGGATGCAGGAACCTCCTCAGTCTTTCTAAATGCCCACAGTGCATTGATATTATTAATTATTCTCATATTTCTCCTCTTATTTTACTTCATGAAGCTCTTTAAGCTTTCTTACATTCTCATCTACCTTACTCTTATGGAGTGGATACCAGAACCAAAGAATTAATGCAAGGATAAGGAATCCAGCAGCAGGTACGATTGTTGAAATGTTGTAGATTCCCTCAGTAACACTCTCTGTAAATGCTGTCTCCTGTGTATATCCAATCATTGATAATAATGCACCTGTTAAGCCCGCAGAAAGAGCCTGTCCAAGCTTTCTTGCAAATGAATATAGCGCATATACAGAGCCATCCTCTCTAATGCCATTTCTAAGCTCAGCATCATCAATAACATCTGTGATTAATGCCCAGCATATCATTGAAAATACTCCAAGGCCGAACCAGCATAGGCACTGTAAGCCTACAAATATCCAAACATTAGCAGGTCTTAAGAAGAATAGGATGAAGCCAACTGCTGCTGCAAAGAGGTTTGAAATAACAGATAGCTCTGCTTTTCCAATCTTTCTTGCAACTGGCTTTGCAACAATTGCAGCTATAATCATACCACCAGCCATTGCAAGAGTTGAAATTGACTGTGCTGTTGCACTTCTATAGTAGTAAGGGAATACATAACCACTCATTGACTGCTGAGTTAGCTGTGAAAGTAGCATAACGACAGAGGCTGCGATAATACTAATTAATGAACGGTTTGTAAGTGCATTCTTAAGCATTACACCAACTGAGTTATTCTTAAATTTTGATTCATCAACTACTGGAGTGACACGTTCAGTTGTAAGTGTATAGCATAGAAGGTAGCAGCCTACTGCTAAAATTGAGAATACACCAGCAATTAAAGTAAATCTTGGTCCATTTAATACTACATCACCATTTTGTAATGTATCGTATGCAACAAGAGGTACTCCAATCGAGATAATCATACCAGCAAACATACCGCCCATTGTTCTAAAGGATGATAGTGACTGTCTATCATCTGGCTCTGCAGAGATCGCACTAGCCATTGAGCCATATGGAATATTAATTGAGGTATAGAATACAGAACCCCAAAGAATATAAGTAATAAATAGATATACAACCTTAAAGGTCATATTCATATTTGCAAGGCTACTTTGGTAAATTAAAAAGGATGCGATCGCAACTGGACCAGCCATTCTTCTAATCCATGGTCTGAACTTACCGTTTTTACCAACCTTTGATCTATCACAAATTCTTCCCATAGCTACATCTGTAAACGCATCTACAAATCTTGCTATCATCATAACAAGTCCTACAACTGCAGCATTTACTCCCATAATGTCCGTATAGAACTTAAGTAAAAATGACGATGATAAAATAAAGGTAAAGTCATTACCAAAGTCACCAAAAAGATAACCCATTTTATCCCTCATACCAAATGGTCTAACTTCTTTTTTTGCCATTTTATTTCTCCTTTATAATCATTCTAGCCCCACTATTAAGATTCCCTTTTGAACTATTTTGCCAATATTTATAATTATTTTGTTGCTTTAACGATAATTCTAAATAACAATTAGCTATGGTACTAATTAACTTTGTAAAGAATGTGCTTAATAGGTTTTCAGTAAACTTTGAAGAAGAAACAGAATTTGTTTTTTCAGACCCTTTATTTGCTTCAATTTCAAAGACCATTGAGAGGCCAAAGGAAAGAGAGGTTTTAAGAATTATTACTGAAGATAAAATCAACTACATCCTATTTAAAATTGATGATACCTATATCCTCATTGGTCCATATGTTACTAGACTAGTTGTAGCAAAGCTTTCATATATTATTCCGCTTATTCCAATAGATGGACTCTTCGAGCCATTAATTAACACTCTTTTTGAGAGTCTTTGGGGGAAGGATGGATTTAGGGTTAAGGTCATTACAAATGAAAGCTCTGCAGATGAAAAAAACTACCTAAAAAATAAGGATTATTACGACGCTAAATCAATTGAAAAGAGATACCTAAGAGAAAAGAGCCTGCTGGATGCTGTTAAAACAGGTGATATGGATTTAATTAATTCCATAAGCTTTAATATTTTGGATAAGGATATAATTGAAAAAAGAAATAAAAACCCCGTTAGAAATATTCAAAATTACACAATAATTATGAATACTCTGCTAAGAAAAACTGCTTACGATGTTGGTGTTCATCCGATCTATGTCGATAGACTTTCATCAAATATGGGAAAACGAATTGAAAGTATTTCAACCTCTGATGAAAGTCGTGTGATAATGAAGGAGCTTCTATTTGAATATAGTGCTCTTATTCGTAACCATTCATATTCTGGCTATAGTGATTTAATAAGGGATGTTTTAATTAATATTGATATAAACTACTCAAAGCATATTTCTCTAGATGAGCTAGCTAATGAGCTTGATACTTCCCCAACATACTTGAGTAAGAAATTTAAAAAAGAGTTAGGTCTTCCGCTATTTGAATACATAATTAGATATAGAATTGAACGAAGTCTTGAGAGCTTAAAAAAATGTGATATTCCAATAGGAGAGGTCGCTCTCAAAGCAGGCTTTGAGGATCAAGCCTACTATGCTAGAGCATTTAAGAGAATCATGAATACAACTCCTAGTAAATGGCGACTATCACACAAGAATTCCACTAAATAATCTTATTTTTTAAAGAAGCTTAAAAATTTATTAATTCGTCTCTTAAAGCGTCCCTTAGTTGTTTCCTTCTTAGCCTCAAAAACAGTTTCCTCTATACTAGCATCCTGCTTGAGCCTCTTCTTTTCATCCCACTTTCTAACGAGCCACATATATAAATCAGCTTCTGTTTCGCCTGGAAAATTTGCTAAAAGATTATCCTTTCTTACCTCATTAATAATTGGCTGATAAACATTTTTATACCAGCTCTTAGCAGCCTCCTCGAAGGAAATCTCTTCACTCTTATCTTGGTTAATATAATATTTATGAACTAATATATGGTTTACCATTTCAGGGTATGAACCAGGAGATGTAAACTTAATCTCATTCATTGGAAGGTATGTAGGATTATATTGATTAATAAACATATTCCTCTCATACTCTACTGCTCTACTCTTAATACTCTTAAGAGTCATTCCAGGCTCTAGAGCTACCTCGCTATCAAGTTCAACTACCTCTGCGTCGATAAACTCTACTCCCATACTCTTTGCAACAGATACTCTATGGTTTCCATCACGAACAAAGTAATTACCACCTAAAGAGTATACAGATATAGGAGGAAGAACTATATCATCCATCCTTGCCCTATCGATACTAGTCCATCGGTTTCTAAGCATCTCCTTTTTTGGGTAAAAGGCAGATGAGAAATCTCTATACCTTCCCTCAGAACCAATAATCTTATTTACTGGGATAGTTTGCATGCCTAAATAGGTCTCTTTCTTAGGCTTAATAATCTTTGTTACTTCGTATAGTGATAATAAATCGGTATTTTTCCAAGTCAATGTATTGAAAAAAGAATTGAAATGGGCACGTCTCTTTGCTTTAGTAAAATCTTCAAATGCTTGAGAGCTGTTGATTTGATTATCCATTTTGTCTCCCTAAGCTCGTGTCATCAAGCACAAAGCTTTTATATACGTTAATAATCGTAGTTTCCCCATATTTATAAAATCTATTCTCGTTCTCATCAAATAGATGTACATGCCCATGTAATAAGTACTTTGGCTTATATTTGTCAATAAACGTTTTAAAGCACTCAAAGCCACGATGGCAAACATCTACCCCATCACCCATTCCCAATACAGGTGCATGAGTTACAAGTATATCTACATATCTGCCATATTTTTGCTTATTATACAATAGGCGAGGGACAAGCTTATTAATCCTCCACTTCATCTGTTTCTCTGAATATTGGCTGAGCCCATAGTTATATAGCATTGAGCCACCCAAGCCCATTATTATTAAATCTCTTTTTTTATCATAGATACACTTACCATCAATTAGCTCTCCACTATAGTGAGATGTCAATGGAGAATTGAAGTCATTAGTAGCTGGTGTTTGGACCTTTAATACATTTTCCTTAAATTGCTCTAGATTATGGTTTCCATACACATAGTATAGCTGCTTACCCATGATAGTCATTATGAAGTCGTAATAGCGTAAAGGTAAATCACCAGCACTGATAACGAAATCACAATCCCCAAATAGTCTCTTTGAAGATGGAGAATATACAAGAGAATCGGTTTCATCAGCTACACATAGGATCTTCATGAGTTAAATTATAATGCCATTTTGCCATTAGTAAAGACAATATCCATTATCTTGAAGTAATGTTTGTCCATAAATTCCACTAGAATTAGCTAAGAAAAATACGCTATCAGCTAGCTGCTTAACATCTAGCATTCCAGCTATACTATGGCTCTCATAGTGCTTAGCAAGGTCACTTTTAATTAAATCCTTTCTTTTAATTAATCCTGGAGCAAGTGCATTTACTCTTAATCCACTTTCTCGAGCAAGTGAGCGAGTATAAGCGCTAACAGCCCCTTTAGAAGCATCATAGTGACTAGTTCCTCCAAAGCCAGGATGGAGAGAGTTCATAGATGAGATATTTACAATAGAGCCATTACTCTTTTTTAAGACAGGTAAAAGATACTTAGTTACCAGCATCATACCTTTGACATTGACATCAAAAACACTATCAAAGTCATCGAGTGTTAAAGCCTCTGGAGCATTCACTGTGAAAATTCCTGCATTATTTACTAGAACATCCAAAGAATCGATATCCTTTAGCTTTTCTTTCACGGCCTTTTCATCCCTAATATCAACACAGATTGTTTTAAAGCACCCATCCTCTCTTTCTCTAGTAGAGGTACCATAGACTAAGTAATTTTCTTTAAAAAACTTCTCTGCAATAGCATGTCCAAGAGGTGAATAAGCACCAGTTATTAGTACACTCTTCAATTTAAAAACTCCTTTGCCTTTGGGTGTGATAAAAGAAATTCTTCATCAGGAGATGAATACATATCATCACTATATTTTGGACTCATAACAGTTGAAAATAAAGCATATTCACCATCAAGCAATCTTGTTCCCTGGAAGGATCCTCCATTAACTAGGGAATCTCTATTATCTTGGTTTAAAACTCTAATTTCCTCTTTACCATTACTATCAATAATTAGCTGCTCAGAGGTTCCACCCTCTAAAAAGAACCAAAGCTCATCATCTGTAAGCTTATGCATAGATGAAAATGTGGACTTTGTAATTAGATAGTAAATACACCCTGCATTTCCAAATTCTGTGATAAAACGAAAAAAACCTCCTTCCCCAGGGAGGGGAGAGAGGTTGTATTTTTTAATAACTTCGCTTATAGAGGCCATGTTGAAACGATCTCTCTAACAAGAGCTTGGAATCTTGATTTAACCTTTTCACCAGTTTCTAATACCTCTTCATGGTTAAGTGGCTGGTCAAGGATACCTGCACCCATGTTTGTTAAACAGGAAATACCCAATACCTTCATAGACATTTGACTTGCTGAAATTGCTTCAGGTACTGTAGACATACCTACAGCATCAGCACCAAGAAGTCTTGCCATTCTAACCTCTGCAGGAGTTTCAAACTGAGGACCACCAAAGAGCATGTAAACACCATCTCTTAAGGAGAAGCCTAATTTAGCTGCAGCACTATGAGCTACCTTCTGTAATTCCTTTTCATATACATGACTCATATCAAAGAATCTAGGACCAAGCTCATCGCAGTTTGCTCCTCTCATTGGGCTATCACCCATTACCTTAATATGATCATTAATAACCATTAAATCACCTGGCTGCCATGCTGTATTAACGCATCCAGCTGCATTAGTAAGCATTAAATTATTAATACCAAGCATCTTAAATACTTGGATTGGATATACACACTGCTGCATAGTCCATCCCTCATAGTAGTGGAAACGACCCTGCATACATACAACACGCTTACCCTCTAATAGACCAATAGCAAGTCTACCCTTATGTCCCGGTACAGTTGATACTGGGAAGTGTGGAATCTCTGAATATGGGATATAGATTACTTCTCCTAGAGTTTCTGCCATATCCCCAAGGCCTGAGCCTAGAACCATCGCGATATCAAACTTAATATCACCAGTAATAGATTTTATGTAAGCTGCACTTTCTTTTAAATTATCAAGTAACATAATATCTCCTAATTAGAATGGCTGACCTGAAGCAAGAGGTGCTGCACTCTTCTTTGATGAGAATACAAGAGCAATAAGAGTTGCAATGTATGGGAAAGCACCAAGTACTGCCATTGGGATACCACTGAAGGCTGGTAGGATTCTTCCGATATTTGCAATTGTCATACAAAGTCCGAAGAATGCTGTAGAGCCTAAAATTCCAAGTGGCTTCCACTGACCAAAGATTAAAGCTGCAATTGCTAAGAAGCCAAGACCATTAATACCTGATCCAGCATTATACTCACCTGCGTAGGTAACTAAGATACATGCACCACCAAGACCTGAAAGGAAGCCAGATGTTAATACACCGATATATCTCATCTTATGTACATTTACACCTGCAGATGCAACTGCTGATGGATGCTCACCACAAGCTCTTAATCTTAGGCCAAAGCTTGTCTTATATAGTAAGAAATAGCTTATTACCCAAACTGCAATACAAATCCAAGTAGTCCAATAGGTTTCTGAGAAGAAAAGTGGTCCAATTACAGGAATTTTAGAAAGAATAGGAACATCACTTCTGATTACTGCTCTAACAACTGTAATATTACCACTACCTGTAATAGTCTGTGCTAAGAAGAGTGATAGTGCAGATGATAGCATGTTAATAGCTGTACCAGAGATAGTTTGGTCTGCCTTAAGGTTAATTGATGCAATTGCATGTAATGCTGCTAATAGTGTAGAAGCGAGCATAGCTACTACAATACCAATTACAATGGCAAGGTTAAAGCTAAAGCCTGGAATAGCTTGTAATTTTACAATTGTAGCGGCAGATGCAAAACATCCAAAGAGCATTAAGCCCTCAATACAAAGGTTAGTTACACCACTTCGCTCTGAATATAGTCCACCAAGTGCTCCCATTAAAAGAGGCATTGTATATGCGATAGCTGAAGGCACAATGATTATTAGTAATTCCCACATATTATTTTACCTCCTTAGAAGTTTTACTGAGCTCTTTACCTTTCTTTATCAGTTCCTTTCGCTCCTCGGCACTTACTTGATCCATGGTTTTTTCTCCATTTACTGCAAGGGCGAAGTATGCTTCCTTCTTCTCGAATGATTTTTTAAATAAGCCATCCCAGAAGTTTCTAAAGAGTACGTTTGTAGCTGCAAAGTAGATGATAATAGCAATAATTGTATCTGCAAGCTCTGTTGGGATACCAAGAGTTACAAGAGAAAGCTTACCATTCTTAAGAATACCAAAGAATAATCCAGCTATTAAGGAGCCGAGAGGAGTTGAGTTACCAAGTAATGATACTGCAATACCATCAAATCCCTCACTTGGCATCTTTCCCATTTCCATGATATTTGAATAACCACAGTAATATGAAAGACCTGCTAAACCACAAAGAGCGCCGGAAATTGCCATTGAAATAATGATTGATCTATTTACCTTAATACCCGCATATTCAGCACAATACTTATTAGCACCTACTGCCTTTAAGTTGAAGCCAAGTGTTGTTTTATTAAGAATAAACCATATTAAGATTACAGCTATAATAGCTAATAGGAAGCCTAAGTTTGCTGTTGTACTCTTTCCAAAGATAGCTCCAAAAATTCCACTTCTAAGTGTTCTTTCAGTTGCTATTGGTGCAGACTTTACAGCAATAGATGGGTCAATGATAAAACGAGGTATAAAGTCATAGCAAACCCAATAAGCTATCCAGTTAAGCATGATACATGATACTACCTCATGTACGTTAAACTTTGCTTTTAAGTATCCACTAATAAAGCCCCATAAGCCACCAGCTAAAATAGCAGCAAGGATAATAATTACAAGGTATATTGGACGTGGAATTCCTAATGGAAGCTTGTGTGCAAGTAAGCTACAAATGATACCACCAATTAACATCTGTCCAGAACCACCGATATTAAATAGTCCGGTCTTATATGCAAATGAAAATGATAGTCCTGCAAATATTAATTGTGTAGAAAGACCGATTGTTGCGCCAATCTTTCTCTTATTTGAAAGGGCACCCATAAATAGATTTTTATATCCATTTATTGGATCCTTTCCAATTAGCATAATTAATAAGCATCCTGCAAGCATACCCATGATAACTGCAGAAATAGAAACAAGAAGAGGTGAAGCCTTTCTTGCTTCGAGTGGTTTATTTAATACTTTATCCTTCATCACTCACCCTCCTTCTTGATACCAGCCATCATAAGACCTACTGAGTTAACATCTGTATCCTTAGTATTTACGATATCGATTAGGCGACCTGCATTAATAACAGCAATTCTATCTGAAAGGTTAAATATTTCATCTAGCTCGAATGATACTAAGAGAACAGCTTTACCCTTATCACGCTGCTCAACAAGCTGCTTATGAATAAACTCAATAGCACCTACATCAAGACCACGAGTTGGCTGAACTGCAATTAATAATTCAGGATTTGCTGTAACCTCACGACCGATAATTGCTTTCTGCTGGTTACCACCAGAGAGCTTACCAGCTAGAGAATCCTTACCCTCACCTGAGCGTACATCGAACTTTTCAATGATACCCTGTGTGTATTCATTGATTTCCTTTGTCTGCAGTATACCCTTCTTACCAAATCTAGGCTTATAGAACTCCTTAATTACCATGTTGGTTGTAAGTGGAGCTGAAAGAACCAAGCCTCTCTTCTGTCTATCCTCAGGAATATGACCTAAGCCTAACTCATTTCTTTCCTGAATAGACATGTTAGTAATATCCTTACCACAGAGAATAACACTACCACTTTCAATCTTTCTGAGACCAGTGATTGCTTCAATTAGCTCACTTTGACCGTTACCATCGACACCTGCAATACCAACGATCTCACCACCTCTAACAGAAAGAGAGAAATCCTTAACACCAAGAACACCCTTTGCATTCTTAACACTAAGGTTTGTTACCTCAAGTACTGTATCCTTTAATACAGCTGGCTTTTTCTCAACCTTAAAGCTTACTGGGCGACCAACCATCATTGCAGCCATTTCATCAACGCTAGTAGACTTTACATCAACAACTCCAATGTATTTACCACGTCTGATAACAGTACAACGGTCAGCGACCTCTTTAATCTCATCGAGCTTATGTGTGATAAGAATAATTGATTTACCCTCTTTAATGAGGTTCTTCATGATCTGCATCAATTCCTTGATTTCCTGAGGTGTTAATACACCTGTTGGTTCATCAAAGATTAATATATCTGCATCCCTGAAAAGCATCTTGAGGATCTCTACACGCTGCTGCATACCAACAGTGATGTCCTCAATTACCATATCTGGCTCAATAGCAAGGCCATAACGTTCAGATATCTCTTTTATCTTTTTAGATGCAGTTTTGATATCATAAACAAAGCCACCCTCTTTTCCTAGGATGATATTTTCTGCAACTGTAAAATTATGTACCAGCTGGAAGTGCTGGTGTACCATTCCAATACCAAGGTCAAAAGCATCATTAGGACTCTTGATATTTACTTCCTTTCCTCTAACCTTAATAACGCCCTTATCCGCATGATAAAGACCAAAGAGGATAGACATAAGAGTAGATTTACCAGCACCATTTTCACCAAGTATAGCGTGGATTTCTCCCTCTTCAACCTGTAAGGTAATATTGTCGTTAGCAACGATACCTGGGAATTCCTTACGAATTCCGATCATTTCGATTACGTGACTCATCTCTTCTCCAAAATGAGGCGTGCATATGCACGAACATGATTCTTAAAAGGCCGCCAAGACATACAAGGCGGCCTTATTACTGTTAGCTAAAATTTACTTATTTGATAAGTCCATTACCGTTGTCAGAGATTACGACCTTACCAGCCTTGATAAGCTCTACAACTTCAGCAACCTTAGCTTCAATTTCAGGTGTTAAGTTAGGGTTAGAAGCTGGGATACCTGCTCTATCTTCCTTAATACCGAGAGTAAGAAGCTGTCCACCTGGGAATGTACCATCAGCAAGAGCCTTAACCATGTCGTATGCTACACCAGCCGTCCTTCATAGCAGATGTAAGGATACAAGACTGACCGTTACCCATATCACCAACTGAATACTGGTCTACGTCAACACCTACAGCCCAAACATCTTGACCTGCAAGTCTTCTGTTCTTAGCTTCGTTGATAGCACCAACACCTGTACCACCAGCTGCAGCAAAGATTACCTTTACGCCTCTAGCATACATTGCATTAGCAAGCTGCTGACCAAGAGCAAGGTCTGCGAATGAACCAGAGTATACGAAGTTTTCTGCCTTCATTGATACTGTTGTACCGAAGTTGTCGTTAGCATATTTAACACCCTGCTGGAAGCCCCAGTTGAACTTCTGTACAGCAGGAATTTCCATACCACCTACGAAACCAACATCACCAGTCTTAATCTTAAGAGCTGTTGCAAGACCTGCGAGGAAGCCTGACTCCTGCTCTTTGAATACGATAGCTACTGTCTTAGGACCAATACCTGCAGAAAGTGCATCATCGATGATAACGAGGTTAAGATCTTCAACTTCACCCTGAATCTGAGCTACTGCTTCAGCAAAGAGGAATCCTGGGCAAGCAACAAATGAATATCCCTGATCATAGAGAGCATAGATTGCCTGAACATAATCAGATGTTGTTGTGCCTGTTGGGCGGAGGTATGTGTTCTCCCAACCAAGTTCTTCAGCTGCCTTCTTGACACCTTCATATGTACCCTGGTTGAATGAGCGGTCATCAATTGTACCGGAGTCTGTTACCATACCGACTTTAAGAGTCTGCTTAGCCTGAGTTTCAGCTGCACCCTGTGCAAATGCTGAGAAAGCTACTAAACAAATCATTAAAATAGCAAAAGCCTTCTTCATTGTTATTCTCCTGTGAAAATAATTAGTATTGTTAAATAATAGACGAAAGAGTTACAACTGTAAAGTTGTAAAGCATTCTTAAATATTATTTCTTTTTTCTTTAATTTATAGATATTTATTTACAATAAAACAAAGTGCAACAAATAAAATTTTTATCTTATAAAATAGTTGAGGACCACCTTAGTGGTCCCCTATTAGAAAAGCTATTATTTAATAACTTTTTCACTTTCTCCATCGAAGAGATAAACACTCTCAAGAGGTATTGTGAATTTAATATTACTATCCATCTCTGGTGTTTCATGAGGATTAACCTTCAAGATTGATTTCTCACCCTGGATATCAATATATACATTAGTATTATCACCAAGAAGCTCAGTTAGCTCTACAGTACAATCGATTGTATATCCATCACCTTCACCAAGTGTGATAGCTTCAGGTCTGAAGCCAAATACAAGCTTCTTTCCTTCATACTTCTTAAGATTCTCACTACTAAGCTTCTTAGAAAGGTCTACAACATTCTTACCAATAGAAATCTTTCCACCCTTTAATGTTGCTGTAACAAAGTTCATTGGAGGCTCTCCAATAAATCCTGCAACGAATACGTTAACTGGGTTAAAGTACAATTCGTATGGAGTTCCAACCTGCTGGATATAGCCTTCCTTCATAACAACGATTCTATCAGCCATTGTCATAGCTTCAGTTTGGTCGTGAGTTACATAGATTGTTGTTGATCCAGTCTTTCTGTGAATTTCTGTAATCTCACTTCTCATTGTTACTCTCTGCTTAGCATCGAGGTTTGAAAGAGGCTCATCCATAAGGAAGATACCTACCTTTCTAATAATTGCACGCCCTACAGCTACTCTCTGTCTCTGTCCACCAGAAAGAGCCTTAGGAAGTCTTTCAAGATAATCTGTTAAGCCTAAAATCTTAGCAACGTTCTTAACCTTTTCCTCGATAACATCTTCATCGATACCTTCAAGTGTAAGGCCAAATGCAAGATTATCATATACAGTCATCTGAGGATAAAGAGCATAGCTCTGGAATACCATTGCTATTCCACGATCCTTAGGTCCCTTTTCATTTGCTCTCTTACCATCGATAAGGAACTCACCCTTACTGATATCCTCAAGTCCGGCAATCATTCTGAGTGTTGTGGATTTACCACAGCCAGAAGAGCCTACAAAGACGATGAATTCACCCTTTTCAATTTCAAGGTTGAAGTCATGTACGGCATGGAAACCGTTTGGATAGATTTTATTTATGTCTTTAAGAACAAGGTATGGCATATCAGTCTCCTTTTTCTACTTTTCTTTTTGCATCTGCAATAATCTTACTGAACTGACGCTTTATCCAAAGGAAGAAAAGATCAAACAGCAAATAGATTACTGCGAATGTAACTGGTTCGATTCCAAACAAAACTACATCTGTTTGGCCGGTAATGGTACCAAAGGCACCATTAACTCCTTCATATGTCATCATGACACAAAACATGACTAAAAACGAATAGAGGACATTGAAGATTAAACTCCTATACCTCTTTTCAGGGAACATCATCCACTTATCATTGGACCTCGGAGGATTAGCAATCCACCTTAAAGCATTGTTCTCAAGAATATCCTTAACAAAGCCCATTCCAATAGCGGTAACGAAGAAGAGATCTAGAGTTGATCCAATATATAATCCAAGGCCCCAAATAAAGAAATAACAAACTGCACCACTGAACCATAGCTTCATCAATAGTGCCTTTGAAGTTCCACTTATGTGAAGCTTTGACTTAGTTCTATATTTCTTTAGCTCCTCTTCGCTATAGTGCGGGGTGTTCTCAGGAGTTGCCCCTACAAGATCTTCAACAGCCTCTGTTTTTATCCTATAAGGGTCATCCTTTCGTTTTTCCATCAGCTATATTACTCCTCTGCTGAGATATCGATAGCTTCCATCTTATCGTAGCCATCGATATTAACATTAGTATTAATCTTATTAAGAAGCATCTTAAATACAGGACCAAGAGCCATTAATACTAGTGATACAACCAAGAGAATCATATGTGTAAGTAGCATATTGTATGCCTCAAGGATGTATATAGTAGATTCTGTAATAACAATTGGGTTAGCAGAAAGTGCTACTGCATAGTAAACTAGGTCTCTATATCTGTAATCACAGAAAAGAATAATACCAATCATTACAATAAAGATAATAAGCATTGGCTTATTTACCTTTTTTCTTCTTGGGAATGAGTTCATGTAGCAAAGTAAGCTTAACATTGAGAAAAGCATTGTAACAAAGCCACAAAGTCCCATTCCAGAGCCCTGAATCTTAGCTGTTGTATTTGAAATACATGTTAAGTTCAAAGAATAATATAGGAAGGTGATTGCAAATGCGATCAAACCAATTTTCTGAGGGTTTCTCTTAATGGAAACAACCTTCTTTCTAAGCCATTCCTTAATGCCTTTTCTAGAGCCCATTATTTAACCTCCCCTCTGATTGCATTTGTAGTTTCCTTATCGAAGAAGTGCATTCTATCAAAAGAAACCTTAATGTTATCACCAGCTTTATAATCACACCAGCCACGAATCTTACCAGTAATCTTTGTACCACCCTCGATATTTCCATGAACGAGAGTATTCATACCAAGGTTTTCATTTAATGTAACCTTAATACCTACATCGTTACCTAGAATTACGTTTTCTGGTCTTACACCAAGAACAATTGTCTTACCTTCATAATTCTTTAATGTCTTCTTATCGTTATCTGAAAGAGAAATAGCAAATCCCTTACCCTCTAAGCGACCCTTATTTACATTAACATCGAAGAAGTTCATTGGAGGAAGTCCAATAAAGCCTGCAACGAAAAGGTTAGCTGGTGTATCGTAAAGCTCAAGTGGAGTACCTACCTGCTGCACATGGCCCATTGACATACATACGATTCTATCAGCAAGAGTTAATGCCTCTGTCTGGTCGTGAGTTACATAGAGCATTGTAGCCTTAAGTCTCTTATGGAGAAGAAGAATCTCTCTTCTTGTTGAACCTCTGAGCTTAGCATCAAGGTTAGAAAGTGGTTCGTCAAATAAGAATACCTTAGGAGTTCTTACAATAGATCTTCCCATGGCAACTCTCTGTCTCTGACCACCTGAAAGCTGACTTGGCTTCTTATTAAGCTGAGTTGTTAAATTTAGAATCTCAGCAGCAGCTAAAACCTTCTTATGAATGACATTTGGATCCTCATTTCTCATTGTAAGAGAAAATGCCATGTTCTCATAAACTGTCATATGACCATAGAGAGCATAGTTCTGGAATACCATTGCCATATCTCTATCCTTAGCAGGAGCCTGTGTAATATCCTTTCCATCAAGTAAAAGCTTACCATTAGAGATATCCTCAAGACCTGCAACCATTCTAAGTGTAGTAGATTTACCACAGCCTGATGGTCCAACAAGGACAATCAATTCACCGTCTTTTACTTCTAGATTGAAATCAAAGACAGCTTGAACATTATTATCATATATCTTATCGATATGTTGTAAGCTCAAAGTAGCCATTAGTCCCTCCTGACCTCTTCACCAAGTGTAGCAAGATATGCATTCAATACACGGCTCTTTTGGATACCAACAACTGCTGCTAATAAGAGAGCAATTCCAGAGATTCCAAGGTAGATAGCACAACGTACGAATTGAGCAGCACCCATAACAACTACATCAACATTAGCAATTACTACTGTTGCATGACTTGCATTCCATGGGATGTAGAAAATTCTAACAAACTGTAAGACACCAAGAACAATGAGTAAGTAGCAATACTTTTCACCATAGGATTTTACTCCCTCTGATGCAAGGAATGCTGCAAGCATAAATGCTAGGTTATAAATGATTGAAGCGCCAATCATAAGTGTATAGTAATAGTTACTTACATCTGATTTGTAGATGCTAACGAAATAGAAAACATCAAAAATAATGGCAAGCAAAGCAAGGTTTGAAGAAAACTTATTCTTTGTATAGCGCATTCGATCAACTTTGATGCTTTTATCTTGATCTGTCATACAGCACCTCCCTTTGCGATGAGTTCACGCTCTGCCTTCATGAGATTCATCTTCCAAATACAGTTGTAAATTAAAAGACCAACTTCAATTAAACAAAGAGCAAATACACCGTAATGGATATCGAACCAGAATGTTGATTCTGTATATTTCTGTTTAAACATCTGAGCATGCATCTTTAGAGCCTCAAAGTCTACAGCAAGCCACTGAGCTCTAAACTCCTGAATCTGAAAATGTGCCCAAACAACGATAACAAGTGTAGCGACAACAAATAAGCCTGTTGCTACATAGTTACCAATATAATACTTTCTGCGATTATTTGTTTGTGTAACAAAGAGAAGGCATGCTAACAAAAGCATTACGATTGATGTAGACAGGAATGCTTTGTTAAATCCCTGCATATTATAGTATACGATGGAGCCCGGAACAGTTGTATATGTTAGATCAGATGGATCCATCATTGTCGAATATAGACAGTCATATAGGTCCGTCATAATTCCAAGAGAATAAAGGAATACAACGAAACCGGTAGCTAGTGCAAGGTAGCAGATCAACTTCTGAAATAACATCTGCTTTTTGTACATAACTCCTCCTCCTTAATTTTTTTATTAATGGTACCTATGCGGAAGATTCATACTCCCGCATAGGATTGTTTTTTTAAACTCTAGCTTAGAGCTGAGTATAGAACTTGAGAAGACGATTCCAAGCACCCTGCTTGATAAAGAGGTACTGAGAACCACCCCATTCATTAGCAACCTTATTAACAGTTGTAGCTGCAGATGAGCAACCTTCAAGAGTATAACCCTTTACGATCTGATCAACGAGAATGTTAATCTTACCCTTCTGCTGGTTGAACTGGTTCTGGAGCTCTGTATACTGGTTAACAGTATCTGTCTCAACAGATGTTGTTGGAAGTGTTGTAGGGATTGATGCATACCACATATTGGATGTAACAGCGAGCTCTGGGTGCTTGATTGTACCAAGACCAATAGCTGTTGAAATGTATCCTGCACCTTCCTTACCAACTTCGTGTGTGCACTGATATTCGAATGCCTGGCTCTTTGCGAATGAGAGAGTTGATCCAAGATACATTCTTGCGAAGTTAGTGTAGTTACCACTTGTGAGCTTCCAGAGGAGTTCCTGTGTAACATCAGCAATTACTGGCATTTCCTGACCGTTGAATGTGAATGTTACATAGCTACCATCTGCATTAGTCTTGATGAATTCTTTTGGACCATAGCTCATGAGGATCATACCTTCTGGGCTATATGCAAAGTCGATGAGCTTAAGAGCTGCATTAAGCTTGTTAGTGTCATCACCAACACCAGCCTTACTGATTGCCCAACCATCGGTCTTTACAGATCTCCAAGACTCTGTAAATCTCATGTAAACGCCGTCAGCATTTGAACCATCGTACCAGCGAGCAACAGGAACCATTACAGCCATGTACTTTTCTCCATCCTGGAGCTTTGTTTCGTTCATGATTGTCTGAGTCTGGTTGTAGTCATAGCTCATGAAACCAAGGTCATTTTCGAGCATCTTTGCAGATGTTTCAGCTGAAGTATCAACAAATGACTGAGAAATTAAACCTTCCTTAACGAGGTCATTCATTCTCTCCATTGCCTTGTATGTAGCTTCCATCTGGCGTGCATCATAGAGCTTACCATCTGAACCGAAGTAGAGATAATCCTGTCTTGATTCAAGACCACGAACACCAAAGAGTGTACCAGCGAATCTGAAAAGGTCTACTCTTCTCTGGTTGTTAGCATCTTCACGTGAGAATAAGCCCTGAACTGTATCTGTACCATTAAGTGTATATGCGTTAGCTACTACACATCTTAAGAGAGCAACGAGTTCATCTGCATCCCATGCTGCATCCTGTCCGATAAAGAGGTTAGATCTAGTTGTTCCATAGTAACCATTGTAAGCTTCATCGATGTATGTTCTAAGCATGTTAACTGCTTCAACACCACTAACACTACCCTTTGCAAGAGCAGCATTCATCTTAGCTACGATGTTACCTGCTTTATCATAATCTTTAGTAAGAGCAAATACACCACTACCATCAGCTTTAACTGTATCAACAGTTACTTTGCCCTTCTCTGGCATATATGGAGTATAAGCAGCTGCTTTGAGTGTACCTGATTTAGCTGCTGTGAAAGCACCTTCACCATCGAGGAGCTTTACAACCCAGTCAGTTCTCATAAGAGGCATTCTTTCGATATCGTTTACACCATCGAAATAAGGTGAGAAGTAGATAGCACCAGTTGATGTATTACCTGTGATAGAAAGTCTTACAATTGGGTTAGCATCTAAGTATGCTTTGAAGTTAGGCATCTGATCGAGGTACTTTGCGATATCAACGAAAGCACCCTTGTCACCATATTCTACGAGAGATGTAGCGTTACCAGAAACCATATCTACATCACCAAGCTTTTCAGCCCAATACTTAAGCTCGTTTGTAGCTGAGTTACCCTGATATTTATCTTCGAATTTGATACCAAGAATATTCTGAACTTCAACCCAGGTTGGCTTTAAGTCACCAGCACGATATGTCTTTCCTGCAAGCTCGATACCATCTTTAGCTGTATCAGCATCGAAAGAGAGACCAGTCTTCTTACTGTTATAACCTGTTGCCATTCTAAGAACTGTTCCTTCAGCATATTCAAGCTCTTTAACTTCTTGAACTGGAGCAGAAGTCTCTGCCTTAGTAGCTGTCTGAGCAGGAGCTGCTGTAGTTGTTGTAGCTGCAGGAGCTGCTGTCTGCTGAACAGCAATAGTCTTTTTATTTCCACCACATGCCATGAGCAAACAAAGCATTAGGGAGATAGTTAAGACCTTAACAATAGTCTTTTTCATATTTTTCCTCCAATTACTTAATCTATATTATTCCTTTACACCACCGACATTTGTACCCTTAGCGAAATACTTTTGGATAAATGGGTAGATAACAAGAATTGGTACAATTGAACATACAATCAAAGCATATATAACAGAGTCAGAAGCATATGCCTGGTTCCAACCACTCATTACCTCAGGGTCTGTATATTGCTCAAGTGTTAGTCTTATAAATACCATCAATGGATGCTCGTTTGAGTTACTAATCATCTGGCGTGCCCAGAAGTAACCATTCCATCTTGAAATACCAAAGAAGAGAGCTACTGTTGCGATTGTAGATTTACTCATTGGTATATATACCTTTGAAAGTACCTGGAATTCTGTTGCACCATCAACGATTGCTGCTTCTTCGATTTCTGAAGGAACACCTTCAAAAGCGTTTCTAAGCAAGATGATGTTCATAGCGGCCATACCCATAGCGATGATTACGAGCCACTTATCATCCATAATACCTACAGCATTGAAAGCTGCCTTAGTATTTAAGTAGTTTAAGTACTGAGGTACGATACCTGCACTGAACCACATTGTGAAAACAAGGAAGAAGTTAAAGGTCTTTCTGAATAGAAGTCTTTTCTTAGAAAGTGCATATGCACCTAAGATTGAATATCCTAAAGACCAAATTGTTCCATAGAATGTAATAAATAAAGTATTTGAGTAAGCATTCCAGAACATATTGTTTGTAAACATTTGACCAAATGCTTCAAACTGTATTTCCTTAGGGAAGAGTACAACTTCTGAATACTCTACAGCTCTTCTACCACTAATAGATGATGCAATTGCATATAAGAATGGATATAAACATCCAATAGCAAACATTGTAAGTAGAGTATAGCTGATGACCTTGAATATTAATTCGGTTGTTTCAAGTTTTCTTTTCATTTTGCCATCTCTCCATTAATAAAGTGATACGTCTGATGCTTTTCTCGCAATCGTATTAGCACCGATAACGAGTAACATTCCGATTACGTTGTTCATCATCTCAGCAGCTGTGGCAATACCCTTAGCTGCACCCTCAAGACCATATCTCTGAGCAAATGTAGATACTACATCAGCTGTTACATATGTATTTGGATTATAGAGGAGGAGAACCTTCTCATAACCGATAGAAAGGAGAGAACCGATCTTTGTGATGAGCATGATTACGATTGTTGATAAGATACAAGGTAATACAACATATCTCATCTGAGCCATTTTTCCGGCACCGTCGATTTGAGCTGCTTCATAGCTTGTTGGGCTAATAGCAATAATTGCAGCGAAGTATACGATAGAACCATAACCTGCTTCTTCCCAAATTCCTGATAACTGGTAAATACCTCTAAAGAATCTTGGGTCATTTAAGAGACCACCATTTGCAAGTTCATGAGAGATTAATCCAAGAGCCTCTAGTAACTGAGATACAATACCATAGCTAGATGTTAATGAACCCTGCTTAACAAGCATTGTTACAAGAGATGTCATTACTACAGTAGACATAAACTTTGGAAGATATGTAAGAACCTGGAAAATACTTCTTGCAACGTTTGATTTAACTTCGTTGAAGAAGAGTGCCAAAATAATAGGTACTGGGAAGCCAAAACAGAGGCCATAGAAGGAGAGTAAGAATGTATTTCTTAATGCTCTCCAGAACTCTGCAGAAAGAGCATCTCCACCTGCTATAAGACGCTTAAAATATGAAAATCCAGAGAAAAGCTGCTCAGATACAGGAAGTACCTGGTCATAAACCTTGAAACAGCCAAGGAGTTCATACATTGGGAAATATCTCCAAAGAAGGAATACAACCAACATTGGAACCAGCATGATATACAATCTCCAGTCCTTAACGATTGTTCTTCCGACGTGAAGCCAATAGTGCTTCTCAACGTCATCCCTTACTCTCTGCTCGGGATTTTCTCTGTAGGTCTTGGTCTCGGCATCATACATTAAATAGTCCGATGCATCTACCTTCATTCTCTACCCCCTTTTTCATTTTCTTCGTTATTAACACGTACCAAATACGAAATTTGATCCTCAAATACACCATCCAGCTTTCTCGTTATGCAAATTATCAGGATTGCAAATAGCTCTGAAATAATATCTGTAGCAATAAAGGTTACGATACTACCAATACCATTTCCTAATAGAGCTGCAACAACTCCACGTCCAATCTGCATCGACAAAGCAGAAGCCAATGCGAAGATTATTGAAGTGAATACACTATCTCTAATCTTCTCCTTTCCAATAAACTTCAAAAATAAAAGAAGCACTACTGAAAATAAATTTCCGAGGGTATAAATCAAATATTGTTGGGTGCTTGCACCACTTGCAAAGCATAGAGCAATGCCTCCTAATGCACTATACAAGACGCCAAAAGCACTCCACCTCATATAGACAACAGCAACAAGTGCTGGAACTATAGATAGAGTCCAAAGCTGAGCTCTAAACCATACTGAACCTGCTTTGACAACAATGAATTCGAAAACAAAAAGAATAATACTCCATATCATCAGATCCACTGCTTGATACCGTCTGATAGTGGAATTCACTCCTTTAATCCCTCCATTTTTAATTTTAATTTCCCATCTTTTGTAACGCAAGTTAAAAAAAAGAAAAAATACGGAGTTCGAAAATCCGTAGAAATACGATTTCAACCCCGTAAAGTTAGTATCATATGGTTTTTTCAAATTTTACAAACATATTATTGCACAATTCCGATAAAATATCGTTTTTTTACTATTATCTAGTTACGATTTCTTACCTGTCCAGGTGATACTCCTTTTATTTTTTTGAAGACTCTACAGAAGTAAGCTTGGTCTTGGAACCCAGTTGCAGAGGCTACTTCGTTTATAGTTGAGCCAGTTTGAGTTAGCATTTCAGTCGCAAGCTGTACCCTATATCTGTTTAAATAATCCCAAGGAGAAAGCCCCATATCCTTCTTAAATATTCTTGTTAAATAATCCTCACTAATATTTACATACTCAGCAAGCTGCCATCTTGAAATTTGGTAGGTAGCCTTTTTGTTAATATAGCCAATTGCTTTCTTTACTAAAGCACCTGTTAATGGCGGTAATATTCCATTTCCACCAAAGATACCAATTAGCCTTGAGATAAACTCATCTGAGTCGCAGAGTGATGAATTACTAATAATAAGGTTAGGTAATTGAGCAATCTTCTCAATCTCATTTTCATTAAAATGATCCTTAACCATCAATACTGGTACCTTAGAAAAACGTTTTTCCTTTCTAATTTGTAAAACAATATCATAGGAAGAGGAATTTAGGATTATCATCGCTGGTGTCTTTGAGTAGTTCAATAGCTCCTCTTCACTCTTAACGAGTAGGAAGCTACCAAATGCTTTAAGCTTTGATAAACCATCTATTGGAGTTCCAAGAACTAAAATTACACCTTCTATACTATCATGAGTTCCAGCCTTCAATGTTGACCATAAATCCAAGGAAGAGGACTCTACATTGAAGCATAAGAATGGCATGCTCTTACTTCTCTGATGGTTCTTTAGGAGATTTAATACTACACTTTCTCGTTCTCTCTTATCACCATAATCCCAAGCAATACGTGTTACATTATCTGGAATTTCAAACTCATCTGCTAAATCATTCTCTGTAACATAAAGAACCTGAGGTAGAGTTCTTACAACATCAGGAATAGTACTAGATTCGTTTTTCTTAATATATAAGGTATATCCAATACCTATATTTTGAGTAATTTCACTAGAAAGAGAAGGCCATGGATAGCAAATAGCAATTCCATGCTCTTTAAAATGGAATGTACCACTATGAAGCACAACTATTTTCTCTGCTAAGGAAAGAGCTGCGTCATCCTTTTCCTGCATAGGATTCCAGCTATCTGAGGATAATAATACAGATAAGCCTGAAGGCTTTATTGATACCTCGATATCAATCACATCATTATCCTCAGATGCAAGCTGATATAAAATCTCAGATACTTGAGTTACCTTTTCAGGGTCCGCATATATTGCAGGAAGAGAATCAGGAATTAAAGCATTAATTCCAAGCTTTAAAGCAATATCTTTAAAGAATGGAGTTGGAGAAATAAGCTTTTTCTTTAGCTCTATTTGTCCCTTTTCTGTATAACACAGGTCTAATAGATGCTCAGCCTTAAGTAGATGATTTAATAAATCCTTTTTATTTTGAATATCAGAGGTACTCAAGATTTGCTTCATCTGCTGAAGAGGCTCCTTAAGCCCATCTGAAATACTATCAAAGAAATCAGAGGAGGCTCTTTCAGCCTTCTCAGCAACATCCTTAGCTCTATTTGCAGCCTCTAATAAGCTAATGCCTTTTAAGGTTGAGGAGATTGTTGCTCTTAAATCCTCTAAGAATTGTTCATCTCTTTGCTCAGTAACATCAACGAGTAAATAGCCTAAATACTCCTTATCATATGTTAAAGGAAGTAAAACATACGCTCCTTTTGAAATATTTGCTGAAAGTACTTCAGGCAAGAGAAGATGAGCTGGGAAATTTTGTGGACTAATAGGATTTAATTGCCTATCAAAGCCAGTCTCTAGATGTGAGATCCCCTCTCCATAATTAGCGAAAACTAAGTAACACTGCTTAATACCTAGTTTTGGCAAATCACTTCTTAAGGTATTTCCTAGGTCAACATTTGATCTAATTGATAGAAGCTTATTTTTGAGAGCATTTACTTTATTACTCATCACACTCTGCTTATATGAAACCTCTGCCTGGTAGCGTGAATAGGTTTCAATCATTGAAGGCATTAATTCAGAGGAGAAGAATAGAGAGAAATCCTTAGGGAAGTTAAAGGTATCAAAGAAGCACTTATAAACATCTAATAAATCGTAAAGCTCCCCTCCACTTTCTAGGAATCTTCTTACAAAGAATAAAAATCTATCTCTAAATTTTACGAAATCAGATTCGCGATTAAGCTTGCTAGCTTCAAAGGCATAATCAATAAAAGCCTTTACCTCTGAATAGCTTATTTGATCTTGAGTTAAGCTTCTAATCCAGCTAATAAAGTTTTCCTTATTCTCAAGCTCCTTTCCTGCAGGCTCAGTAGCTCCAAAGCTATGGTCACAGCCACATGAGTGCCTTATAACTAGCTCAGCTGGTAGGATTACATCCTCCACCATTGTAGCAGGGTCATTGAAAATTTGATTTAAAATCTCAACAGCTACATGGCTCATACCAACGACAGGCATTCTAACAGTTGTTGGAGCAACCTTCATTATTTTATTGTTATCACTATCGTTAAAGCCAGCAACCTTTAATGTTCCAGGGACCTCTACATTTATCTCCTCAAGATAGCGTAGCGCCCCACTAAGCATTAAATCTGAAGCACAAATTAGAGCATCAAAATCTATTCCAGGAACAAGCCCTCTTTCATTTATTATTTCTCTTAAAGCCTCTCTACCCTGTGCCCAGTGATGTGGTGATGATATTAAATCATTATTTATAGGAATGTTATATTTCTTTAAACAATCCTCATAAGCACAATATCTTGATTCAGCACTTGCATGGCTATTTGGACCTCTTAAAAAAGCAATCCTTCTCAGCTTATGCTTTGTAATAAAGTGCTCAACCTCATTATACATACCTTCATAAGCGTCAAAGGTAACAGAAGGAGATCCTTCTACAGGAAGTCCAATTGAGATAACAGGAACCTCTGTACTTCTGATAATTGAACATACCTCTTCAGCTGTAAGCTCTCCAGTAAGAGAGCTACTCCAGTTGATGATACCGTCAAAATTTTCCTTAGTTTCTAAGGAGTAGATATTATTTCTTAAATACTCATCCTGCTCCTTATAGTTGAGTCTTCCTCCTGGGAATACAACAACTGAATCACTAAGTAAATCTACAGATGAGAGAACACTTCTCCAAAGGCGGATGGACGCTCCCTCATGAATTGATGCCAATACTAGTCCTATCCTTTTGTTCATATATTCAGAATAGCCCTGTTTTTACCGCACTACAACAAAAAATATCGTTTTTTTACAACATCCTTTATTGTACAATAAAGACATATAGGATCTTTAGTTTTTCTTGACAGCTAATTACATCGAAGGTAAAGTGGAATTATGTTTCATTTTATCCTTTATGTTATGTCAAAATGAACTTACAATTAATTAGTTAAAAGCGTTTCGTAGGAGGAACACATGAAGAATATTAAAGACGTAGTAAAGACAGTTGAAAGACCTATTAAGGTACTTCAGTTTGGTGAAGGTAACTTCCTTCGCGCATTTGTTGATTGGATTATTGATCAACTTAATGAAAAGGGTGATTTCAACGGTAATGTAATGCTAGTACAGCCACTAGATAGAGGCTTAGCTGGTATGATCAACGACCAGAATGGTCTCTATACAACAGTTCTCAGAGGCGTACAAAACGGTAAGCCTGTAGAGGAATTCAGACAGATTACATCTGTTGCAGGTTGTATTAATCCATACTCAGAATATGAGAAATTTATTGCTCAGGCAGAAAATCCAGATCTTAGATTTATCATTTCAAATACAACAGAGGCTGGTATTGCTTATCATGAAGGCGATAAGCTCGATGACAAGCCACAGTCAAGCTTCCCTGGTAAGGTTTGTGCATTCCTTTATAAGAGATATTGTGCATTCAAGGGTGATCAGAGCAAGGGTATCATTGCTATTCCTTGTGAGCTTATCGAGAAAAATGGTGATAACCTTAAGAGAATCGTATTACAGTATGCAAAGGAATGGAATCTTGAGGAAGGATTTATTTCTTGGGTTGAAGAAGCATGTGACTTCTGCAATAGCTTAGTAGATAGAATTGTTCCAGGCTATCCAAGAGCAGAGGCTGAAGAGCTTTGGAATCGTCTTGGCTACCAGGATAACATCATCGATGCAGCAGAAATCTTCCTTCTTTGGGTTATCGAATGTCATAAGAAATACTATGATGAAGAGCTCCCAACAGCAAAGGCTGGTGTAAATGTAATTTGGACAGATGATATGTCCTTCTATAGAACAAGAAAGGTAAGAATCCTCAATGGTACTCATACACTCATGACTCTCGCAGCTTATCAGGCTGGTTTAAATACAGTTGAAGAGTGTATTAAGAGCGACTTAATCTTCCCATTCATGAAGAACGGTCTATTTGAAGAAATTATTCCTTCAATGGATGGCGATAAGGCTCAGCTCGAGCAATATGCAGCTGACGTACTTGAGAGATTTGCTAACCCATATATCATCCACCTCTTAATGTCTATCTCACTAAATAGCGTATCAAAGTTCAAGACAAGAGATCTTCCTTCTCTACTTGGCTACTACAATAAGTTTGGTAAGCTTCCAAAATACCTCGTATTCTCTCTTGCAGCTTTAATTAGCTTCTATCAGGGAACAGAGTTTGAGGGTGCAGCTCTCAAGGGTAATAGAAATGGTGAAACATACCTTATCAACGATAACCCAGAGTATCTTGCTAAGTTTGCCGAGCTCTATAGTGGTGACTACAAGTGTAACCATTGTAAGAGTGTTGCAGTTGCTAACGGTGTTCTTTCACAGGAAGCTTGGTGGGGTCAGGATCTAACTAAGGTACCAGGTCTTGAAGAAGCTATCGTCGAGAATCTTACAAAGATTTTCAATGACGGTATGGAGGCAGCAATAAGGAGTCTTTGATGGAATCTATCCTTAAAATTAACGAATTAGACAACGTTGCAGTAGCTATTACACCTCTCTTTAAGGGAGATGTCGTTACTGTAAATGATACAACTTATACTCTCCTTACAGATGTTCCTGCGGGCCACAAAATGGCCCTTAAGGACATTGCCAAGGATGAAAAGATTATTAAATATGGTTATCCAATTGGTGCCGCAAAAGAGGATATCAAGGCTGGTAGCCATGTTCATGCATTTAATATTCACACTCTTCTCTCTGAATCAGCTTCATACTCATATGATGAGGAAAAGGCAAAGACCTTTATAAAAGAGGCTGAAGAGAGAGCTAAGAAATGGAACGGCAAGGTTCCAACAATCATGGCTTATGAGAGAAAGAATGGTGATATCGGTATCAGAAATGCGCTTTGGATTGTACCAACAGTAGGCTGTGTTAATAGAATTGGTCAAAAGCTTGAAGCTTGGGCAAATGAAAACCTAAAGATTGCAGACGGAGTACATGTTTGGACACATCCATATGGCTGCTCTCAGATGGGTGATGACCATGATAACACAAGAAAGATTCTTGCTGATTTAGTCAAGCATCCAAATGCAGGCGGTGTACTTGTTCTCTCACTTGGTTGTGAAAACAACACAATCACATCCTTTAAAGAGCTCTTAGGACCAGTAGATGAGGAAAGAATAAAGTTCCTTGTTTGCCAAGAGAGTGAAAATGAATTAGAGGATGGAAAGAAGCTCTTAACTCAAATTGCAAAAGCAATGGAGGAAGATAAGAGAGTCGCAGTACCAATGTCTCGCTTAAGAGTTGGCTTTAAATGCGGTGGCTCAGATGGTTTCTCTGGTATCACAGCAAACCCACTCGTTGGTAGATTCTGTGATGAACTCACATCTATGGGCGGTACAGCAATCCTTACAGAGGTTCCTGAGATGTTCGGTGCAGAGCAAATGCTCATGAACCGTGCAGTATCAAAAGAGGTATTTGAGCAAATTGTAGATTTAATCAATAACTTTAAAAACTACTTTACATCTCATAACCAAGTAGTATATGAAAACCCATCTCCAGGTAACAAGGCTGGTGGTATTTCAACTCTTGAGGATAAGAGCCTTGGATGTGTACAAAAGGGTGGTAGAGCTCCAGTTTCTGCAGTTGTAAAATATGCAGATAGAGTAACCTCTACTGGTCTTAACCTACTCTCAGGTCCAGGAAATGATATCGTCTCTACTACTGCACAGAGTGCAGCTGGTGCTCACATGATTTTGTTCACAACAGGACGTGGAACACCACTTGGCGCTCCAGTTCCTACAGTAAAGGTTGCTACTAATCCTGATCTTGCAAAGAGAAAGGCAAATTGGATTGACTTCAATGCAGGTAGAGTACTTACAGAGGATGTAGCAGATGTATCTGCAGACTTTATCCAGTTCCTTGTTAAAGTAGCTTCAGGTGAAGTTCTCACAAAGAATGAGATTAATGGCTATAGCGAAATCTCAGTATTTAAAGACGGAGTAATTCTATGAAAAAGTTTATGGATGAAAATTTCATCTTACAAAACAAGACAGCTCAGGAGCTGTTCCACGGATATGCATCAAAGATGCCAATCTTTGACTACCATTGTCACCTCATTCCTTCTCAGATCGCTGAGAACAAGCGCTTCACAACAATAACAGATGCTTGGCTTGGTGGAGACCACTATAAGTGGAGACAGATGAGAACTAATGGTATTCCAGAGGAGCTCATAACTGGTAATGCTGATCCATATGATAAGTTTGTTGCATGGGCAGATACTATGGAAAACCTCATTGGTAACCCACTCTATCACTGGACTCACCTTGAGCTTCAGAGATATTTCGGTATCTATGATGTTTTAAATAAGAAGAATGCAAAGAAAATCTATGATGAAGCAAATGATAAATTTGCAAACGATCCAGACTTATCTGTATTTGGTATCATGAAGAAGTTCAATGTATATGCAGTTGGTACAACAGATGATCCAGCTGATGACCTTGCTCAGCATAAGATCATTAGAGACGAAACAGATTGTCCTGCAAAGGTTATCCCTTCTTATCGTCCTGATAAGGCTTTACACATTGAAAAGGCAGATTTCGCAGATTACATTGCTAAGCTTGCAGTTGCTGCAGATATGAAGATTGAGAGTGTATCAGATGTTATTACAGCACTCCTTAAGAGACTTGATTTCTTCTGTGAGATGGGTTGTAAGGCTAGTGACCATGCTCTCGTTCAGTGCCCACACACCTTCTGGAGTGAAGATGCAGTTAATGCTGTATTTGTTAAGAAGATGGCAGGTGAAGTACTTACAGATGTTGAAGTTGATGCTTACATGACTCTTGTACTTACAGCTCTTGCTAAGGCTTACAACAAGAAGAATGTTGCAATGCAGCTACACTTTGCATCAATCAGAGATAATAACATAAAAATGTTTAAGAAGCTTGGTGTAGATACAGGATACGATGCATCTCATGATAAGGAGCTTGCAGAGAGTGTTTCAGCATTCATGTCAAAGCTCTCAGAGACAGATGAAGTTCCAAAGACTATCTTCTATAGCTTAAATCCAAAGGATTACTACTCTCTTGGTACACTCATGGGCTGTTACCAGGGTGGCGGAATTCCAGGAAAGATTCAGCTTGGTTCTGCATGGTGGTTCTGTGATCACAAGGATGGTATGGAAGAGCAGATGAAGGTTCTTGGTAATCTTGGAATGCTTCCACGCTTTATCGGTATGCTTACAGACTCACGCTCATTCCTCTCATATTCTAGACATGAATATTTCAGAAGAATACTCTGTAACATCTTAGGAACATGGGCTGAAGAAGGAGAAATCCCATCAGATATGGATATGCTCTCAAGAGTAGTAGAAAATATCTGCTTCAATAATGCTCAGCACTACTTCGAGGGTTAATAATGGCAGTTAAGGAACTTGACGAGAAAAATATGATGAGCGGCGTTAGTCGCACAATAAAGATATTAGAAGTCCTCTCTAAGAAAGGAGAGCTAAATCTTGAATCGCTTGCGAAAGAAACAGATCTTCCAAAAGCAACTCTCCTTAGGTTCCTATCAACATTGCAACAACTCGGATATGTCTTCAGAGATGATGCTGATAGATATTCTCTCTCACTAAGACTCTTTTCTGTGGGTTCAAGAGCTCTCTCTAGAAATGATCTTATTACAAAGGCAAGACCATTTGCTAAGAAGCTATGTGATGATCTCGGTGAAACAGTACACATGGGTATTCTTGAGGATAATAGCGCTGTATACGTCCTTAAAGAAGAGTCCTCCTACACTCTTAGAATGTATTCCCGTGTTGGTAAGGTAATACCACTTTATTGCACTGCTATTGGAAAGATTTTCCTCTCAGAAAAGAGTCCAGCTGAGTTAGATGCATATTTAAAGGCAACAGTACTTAAGCCTTTTACAGTTAGAACTATAAAAACAAAAGAGGCTCTAATTGATCAATTAAAGCTTACAAAAACTCGTGGCTGGGCTATCGACGACCAAGAACATGAGGATAATGTGATGTGTATCGCAGCACCAATTCGTGATTACACAAAGAGTGTTGTTGCTGCAATATCTGTATCTTGGCCTCTATTTAGGTTCAATAAGGATGAGTTTGAAAAAGCAACGAAGGAAATAAAGAGCGTTGCTGATGAGCTATCTATTGTATTAGGATACGAAGAAGAATAATGAAATAAGAGCTGCACAATTAAGTTGCAGCTCTCTTATTTCATTTTACAAACTCTAACTTTAATTTCTTACATTCATTATAAATCATATTAGCTATTAAAGCGGCACCCTCAGGACGAAGATGAGTATTATCCTCTTTTCCATTTGGGTAATTTGGATAAATACCAGGACCAAAGTTCATAAAATACTTTATTGACTCCTGCTCTCCAACCTCATTTAAGTATTTACGAGTTCTTTCGCTCATTTCAATAAAGCTTACACCCTCTTCTTCCGCTACCTGCTTCATAGCCTCTGGGTAATCCTCATGAGTATTAACACAAACACCATTTTCAAAGCGTCTTCTAGCAATTGAAGATATTAATACTACATTAACACCCTTCTTTCTAAGGTTTCTAATAAACCACCTTAGATTTAATTTATATGTTGTCTGAGAAAATGTATGTCTATGTAGCTCAGGCTTAGTTTCATTATGTCCAAATTGAATAATAACCCAGTCCCCAGCTTGAGATCGATAATAGCAATAAAAGAAGATACCTTCGTGGATAATCATCTCTGTAGATCTTCCATTTTGTGCCATATTACATAGCTCAAAGCCATTAGCTAGATATTGAGAGAAGCACTCTCCCCACCCTGTTTCAGGTCTATATCTCTCTTCTTTAATAGCACATGTTGAATCACCAAGTAAAAATAACTTTGACATATTTTTCCTCTCAATGAAAAAACGGTACAGCTATCTGCACCGCTTTTTCAATATTTAAGTTTATCAGATTATCTCTGAACTCTTCCGCTTCCATCACCCTTGCAGAGAGCTTCAACTTCAGAAAGTCTTGAAAGGTTGAAGTCACCGTCGATTGAGTGCTTGAGACATGAAGAAGCAACTGCAAAGTTGATTGCATACTGCTCATCTTCATAGTGTGAGAGACCATAGATGATACCAGCTGCGAATGAGTCACCACCACCAACACGGTCAATGATATCTGTGATTTCATAGTGTCTTGAGAGGTAGAAGCCTGTCTTACCAGAAAGAGCTGCTGACCAACCATTTCTATCAGCTGACTTACTCTCACGGAGTGTAATAGCAACTACTGAAACGTTAGGGAACTGCTTCTTAACTTCTGCAGCAAGGTTCTCATATACCTTAGTATCAAGCTCACCACTTGTTACATCACTGTCAGCTTCGATACCGAGACACTTCTGGATATCCTCTTCATTAGCGATAATAACATCAGCATACTTAACGAGCTCTCTCATTACTTCTGGAGCCTTCTTACCATAGTTCCAAAGCTTCTTTCTGTAGTTGAGGTCGATAGAAACTGTAGCACCTGCAGCCTTAGCAGCCTTCATTGCAGCAAGAGCACAATCTGCAGCACCCTGGCTAATAGCTGGTGTAATACCTGTTGTATGGAACCATGTAGCACCATCAAGGATAGCAGCAAAATCGAAATCTTCTGGCTTAGCATTAGCAATTGCGCTATCAGCTCTATCATATACTACAAGTGAAGGTCTCTGGTTAGCACCTGTCTCAAGGTAGTAAATACCAAGTCTTGAACCCTTAACTTGCTTTATATCTGAAGTGTCAACGCCATACTTCATGAGCTCACGAACACAAGCCTCACCTACCGCATTCTCTGGAACAGCAGTAACAAACTTAGCTTTCTCACCAAAGATTGAGAGAGATACGGATACGTTAGCTTCACCACCACCGAATGTTGCTTCTAAGCTAGGTGTTTGGAATAATCTTGTTCTTTCTGGGCTCTTGAGGCGAAGCATGACTTCACCAAATGTTACATATTTATTTGTCATAAAATCCTCCGATTTTCTTTTTGTAATTCTATTGTAAGCTATAAATTAACATCAGTCAATAATTTTTTGAAACATTGTTCCATTTTCTAAAAAACTGTGTTATTATACTTAGTATAGATTATAAAAGGAGTCATACCATGAACAAAGACGAATTATTTTCATTTTTTCATAACATCGGCCTTGTACCTGTAGTAAAGATCGATGACGCAGAAAAAGCAGTACCACTTGCAAAGGCAATGATCGACGGTGGTATCCCATGTGCAGAAGTAACCTTTAGAACAGCTGCAGCAGAGGAAGCAATCAGAAAGATGAGTGAAGCTTTCCCTGAAATGATGATCGGTGCTGGTACAGTTATCAACCCAGAGCTTGCTGAAAAGGCTGTAAATGCTGGTGCAAAATTTATTGTATCTCCAGGCTTAAATCCTGCAACAGTTGAGTGGTGTCTCGAAAGAAATATTCCAGTTGTTCCAGGTGTATGCACACCTTCAGATATCGAAAAAGGCTTAAGCTATGGCCTTAACGTTCTCAAGTTCTTCCCAGCTGAAGCAAGTGGTGGTGTTAACATGCTCAAGAACCTTGCTGGTCCATTCCCACAGGTTAAGTTCATGACAACTGGTGGTATTAGCACAGCTAACCTCGGTGAATATGCAAAGGCAGCTAACGTTCTTGCTATTGGTGGTAGCTGGATGGTTAAGGCTGATTTAATTGATAACGATAACTGGGCAGAAATCACAAGACTTTGTAAGGAAGCTACATGTGCTCTTCAGGGCTTTGAGTTCGCACACCTCGGCATCAACAATGATAGCGTAGAAGAAAGCGAAGCAGATATCAAAGCATTCTCAACCTTTGGTATGGCTACAAACAGAGGTAACTCATCTGTATTTATGAATAAGTCAATTGAAGTTCTTCCAAAGCAGGGAAGAGGTGCTAAGGGTCACCTTGCATTCAGATGTAACGATATTGAAAGAGCTGTATACTACCTTGAAAACAATGGTTTCACACTCAATAAGGATTCTGTTTCTCTCGATGCTAAGGGTAAGATGAAGGTTTGCTACTTCAACGAAGAGGTTAGCGGCTTTGCTATCCATCTTATCAAATAATTAGTAAAGAATTACTAAGTATTAAGGTGCTGTAAAAGGCACCTTTTTATTATATTATAAAATTATTTATTATTTTTTAATTTATTTTACTCTATATAATTATAAATCATAGAATCTCCGGATTTTATGATTTTTCTTCATTTTTATTACGATTTTTTCACTCTCTTTTTTGAATTATTAGTATAAAGACTTTTTTAAAAAAGGAGTAAATATGAGTAAAACAAAAGATCGTGCTGGAAAAAGGTTTTTCTCTAATCCAAAACACTTTTCTGAGCTTGTAAACATCTCAAGACTAAGTGATAAGATTAAAACAGATCCTAATTGTTTATCCTCTCAAGACCCAGTTGTAAACAAGGTACTAGGGAAGCATAAATCATTAGAGGTTTTAATCGATAAGCTTTATGCTGCAGCCTTTCAAGATGAAAAAGTAAACACATACTGTTTACTTGGTCTTGAAAACCAATCAAGCTTTGATAAACATATGGTATTAAGAGTAGGACTTGCATCTCTTTTATTGTATGATTGGCAGCTATCGTCAATAAAGGATGAAGAGAAGCTTAAGCTAAACTATATCATTGTCTTAAATATGAGTGATGATATTTGGAAGGGACCTTATTCCTTAAGAGAGTTTATCTCAGAGGAGGATTTAGAGTACTTTGGCTTTTTGCAAACTAATGTTGAGTTAATAGTAGTAGACCCACATACATTAGATAGCTCTGTTATAAATAGCTTACAAACAGACTTGAAGTATGTTCTCAATACTATTAAATTTAAATCAGATGAGGAAAAGCTTTTAAAGTATTTCAATAGTGAAGAATACTTTAAAAATCTTAATGAAGTAACTTTTGAGTTAATTGAAGCACTTGTTGATGATAAAATACCAAATGATGGAGGAAATAATATGTGTAGAGCTATAGAACAAATGAAAAAGCATACTTTAGAGGAAGGTTATTCTCAAGGCAAAGCTGAAACTCTTTATGAGCTTACTCGTGATGGAATAATTACAAAGGAAACTGGTGCTAATAAACTTAATATTACTGTTGAAAAGTTTGAAAAGGATATGAAATCTTACTTTGCTAAGTAATAGATTAAAAACTAAAAGGTTCCTTTAGCAGAGTACTCTAATAAAGAAGCAGCCTTCTTTAATAAGTAAAATATAAAAATTTGGTAGCAAAATGAGCTTTGCTACCATTTTTTTATTAAAAGAAAAACTGGAAAAGAACATATGTAAAGTAGATTAGCAATAGGACTATACCTTGATATCTTCTTAGCTTCTTGGAAATTAGTGTTGGAACAGTAAGTAGAAGCATAGTTGCAAACATTACAGGGATATCAACTACTAAAGAAGCATTTTGACCTGCGATTAATTTCTCTGAAGGGACTTTAAATGGATTGATTGTAATAGCCATACCACTTACAAATACTAAGTTAAATAGGTTTGCACCAATAATATTTCCAAGAGAAAGTGATGAGTGGCCCTTTACAAGTGAAGTAATTGCAGTAACAAATTCAGGAAGTGAGGTTCCCAGAGCAATAAATGTAAGTGCAATTACTGATTCAGGAACTCCAAGTCCCTTAGCAATAATTTGTCCATTATTAACTAAAAGGTTAGCACCAACTGCAATTATTGCAGCTCCACCAATTAGGAAAAGAATATTTTTCCACATTGGCTTTTCCTCCTGCTCTTCCTCCTCTACCTTTACACTAACTCTATTATTTAAAGCCTGTCTAACTGTAATAACCATGTAAATTACAAAGATAGCAAGTAAAAGGATACCAATTAATCTTGAGAACTCACCTGTAATACATGCAACCGCAGAGTAGAAAATAGCTGCAATAAAAAAGAATATTATTGGAGTTCTAAATGCTTTTGCATCTATTTCTTGAACACTCTTTGCGGCAATTGTTACTGCAGCAATAAGAGCTGTATTACAAATACATGAACCGATAGCATTTCCATAAGCAGTCTGGCTTTGGCCTGCAGCTGCTGCAATTGAAGAAACCATTACCTCAGGAATAGTAGTTCCGATAGAAACGATTGTTGCGCCAATTAATATCTCAGGAAGTCTATATTTATGAGCAACACCAACAGCACCATCGACAAACCAGTCACCACCCTTAATTAGTAGTACAAGTCCAATACAAAACAAAATGACAGCTTGTATCATTAATTACTCCCCATAAAAAAATATGAACTAATAATAAGCAAATGGTTAATAAAAGAAAAGAGAGTAGTCCATAAGGAGAAACAAGACTGGACTGCTCTCAGGATAATCTTAATTATTTTTTGATCAAGCGAATGTTACACTATCCTCAATCAAGATTTCTTTATCAGTGCCACTAACCTTAACGTTTTCAAGCTTAAGAGCTTCAATATATCTTAATCTTAAGCCACGACTTTCTGGTGTTGGTAGGCCGCGATACATACCGGATGTATTAACATCAACATCTGCATCAAGAGCAACTGCAAGATTACAATCCTTCACTGTAAGATTCTTAACTGGCATCTCTGGAAGACCTACGATCATACCTGCAGATGCCTTACTATCCTCTGCAATACAACCCTCAACTACAACATTGTATAAGCTTGGTGTCTCTGCTGTAACTTCCTGCTTTTCAAGAGAGAATAGAGAGTCATCATTACAGCCACACTTATAGAACATATTAACAACTAGAGGACAAATATTTCTTCTCATTGTTAGATTTCTAAATACTAGGTCATGAAGAGCACCACCACGTCCTCTTCTTGATTTAATTCTTATTCCTCTATCTGTATCATCAAAGACACAGTCCTCAACTACTACATTATTAATTCCTGCGGCTGTTTCAGAGCCAATTACAGCACCGCCATGAGCCTTAACTACACGACATCCTTTAATAAGAATATCTGTTGTTGGGACATTATCCTTAATTCCCTCAGGGCCAGAACCACTCTTTAATGCAATACCATCATCTCCTACAAAGACATTACAATCGATAACCTTTACTCTTGAGCAGGATTCGATATCAATACCATCTGTATTAGGTGAATCATATGGATTTTTTACTGTTACATTCTTAATAACTAGGTCTTGGCTAAATACTGGATGGATAGTCCAGAATGGGCTATTTTGTACAGTAATACCCTCAACAGTTACATTTGAGCTATCTTTTATCTGGAAAAGAGCTGGACGAAGGAACTGACATGGTCTTCCGCCACCTCCACCAGGTTGTGTCTCATAGCCAGGATTAAGAGAAGCGAATTTCTTCTCTATTTCAGACTCTGGAGCGCTTTGTCCGACACTCTTTTTTCTTCTAACCTCTTTCCACCAAGCCTCTCCATTTCCATCGATTATACCTTCACCCTTTATTACTACATCATGGGCGTTATTGATGAAAAAGCAAGGATGCATGCAGTAGCATTTTACACCCTCCCATCTTGAGAAAACTGGCTCATAAAGTGCTGGATCTGAAGAGAACTTTAAAACTGCACCCTTCTCTAAAATAAGTGTAGTATTTGATCTTACTTCAATAGGGCCTATGAAATATTCACCTGCTGGGATTGTTACTACACCAGCTTTATCGAGCATCGCTTGTAGATTCTTGGTTGTTGTTGCAAGATCACTCATTTTCTTTCCTCTCTTTTTTTTATTTACTAAATCAGCAAAAGTGAAATATTCTTAAACCATGTTTAACATTGGTTTCAGAGCTCACGATTTTGGCTCATTTAATTCTGCCAGCGAACTGGCAAAGGTTGTATCGGAAGTTAAATCACCAGCTGTGATTCAACTTGCACTTAATAAAGTCATTCCAACCGCCAAGAAATGGCCAGAATGGGATGAAGAATACATCTCTAGCATCAGGGATGACCTTGCAAAAGAAGATGTTTCTGTCGCAGTTATTGGCTGCTATATCAATCCTGTGCATCCTGATGAGGATGAAAGGAAAAAGCAACTTACACGCTTTAAAAGAAGCTTAGAGCTCAATAAAGCATTCGGTTGTAGGATAGTAGGTACTGAGACTGGTTCATGGACCCCAAAGATTACTTATAGCCCAGAAACATATGAGGAACATGTCTTTGAAGCACTTCTTTCATCGATAGACTATATGTTAAATGAAGCGATCAAAAACGATGCAATTTGTGCTATCGAGCCAGTTGCATTCCCACATACTATGTGCACAGTAGAAAGAACTCTCAGAGTACTAAATAAGTTCCAGGATGAGCACCTTAAGCTTATCTTTGACCCTATCAATCTTGTTCCTAGACTAGGAATTCCTGAGCTTGATGGCTCCTATAGAGCAATTCCAAGCGAAGAAGCTCAAGCAAAGTACATTAATACATGTCTAGATGCGTTCGCCCTAAGAATATGTGCTCTACACTGTAAAGATTATGTCCTTTCTGAAGATGGTCACAAGAAGGGAGATCTTCCTGTAACTACCGGTATCTTTAGATGGGATCTATTTTTCAAAGAACTCAGAAAGAGAAACATCAATGTCCCAATATTGCTTGAAAATCACAATCCTAAGACATTAAAAGAAACCCTTGCTACCCTTAATAAATTCTAAAACAGAAAACCAAGGACGCAAGGGAAAATTAACATTGATTTTTTGGACTATTCCGAACTAGAGCAAATAAGGCTGGTCGAAACTGACTGGCCTTCTATTATCTGATAACGTTTTTGTCAAATAATTAATATCAAGCTCCAAATCAAATACAATTCTCTGTAATAACTGTTCACTAATTAAGTTTTGTTCACAGAATAAAAAGCTCAATGCCTTTTCAGCAGTATAGTCAGGCAATAAGCTATTTAGATACTTCTCTCCATCTGGAGAATCACCATAGCTTTTTTGTAGGTTCGAATATAGGATAGAAGCCTTCTTATTACATTTTAAGGCTTCAATCTCCTTTACAAGAGGTGCGCTATCACCTCTACCAGCAGCCTCTCCTAAAGGCTTAAGAGTAAAGAAGGTATATTCCTTACCTGGAAGATAGTGGTGCTTATCACAGCGTGATGCGTAATTTGGTTCGAGAGAGCTATCCTTTGTTTTATCTCCGCCAACAATAATTAGAGGATCGAAGAAGAGAGCAGGACACTCCTTCCCACCAATAGAATAATATCTATAGGTATAGAATGCAGAATCCATACAATCTGGATGCTCG
This sequence comes from Bullifex porci, assembly GCF_009695635.1. GTDB lineage: Bacteria > Spirochaetota > Spirochaetia > Sphaerochaetales > Sphaerochaetaceae > Bullifex > Bullifex porci. The sequence goes on along the minus strand of NZ_VUNN01000006.1, from coordinate 23,657 downwards.
CAGTATGCTGTAAGAGGGATTACGTCAGTAGCAATATCTAGCATTAATCTAGCCGTGTTATTAAATAAATCACGTCTAAAATTGAGTACTAGAGTTGGAAATATAAACATACACCCCTTCTCTAAAGAGCAGTTTCTTACAACATATGCAAGACGCTCATCAAAGAAGGATGCTTCATCAATAATATAGGTTCCAACTGTAGGATTATCCTTTATAACCTGTTCAAGACCAAAGGAGTCCTTAATCCTTGCAATATTATCTCCACATCTAATATATCCAGAACGATATGCTAATGCATCCTCTGGGTAGTCTGTGAAACGAGCTCCATCAATTTCACTACGAATAAAGAAAACCTTTCTTCTGTCTACACTTCCAGTACTAGTTAGCTTTCTTACGGCCTCACCTTTTTTTTGGGCAATAGCTGCATCACGCCAAACACGGGCAGCGAACTCTGTTTTTCCGCTACCCATAGGTCCGATAAGTAAAACTCTTCGACCTGGCTTTGTGAAATCAAAGTGAGTAAAGGTTTCATGAACATCGATAGTAGGAAACCCTAAGGATTTTAAGAAATCCTCACTTGAGGAAGTAGCCTCAATATGCGGCATCAGATACCTCACCTTCCATAATCTTTACACCAGCTGAGCAACCAAGTCTTGATGCACCTGCTTCAATCATCTTGAGAGCTGTTTCTTTATCTCTAATACCACCTGATGCTTTTACTCCAAGACGATTACCAACTGTTTTTCTCATTAAGCTAACAGCCTCAACTGTAGCACCACCCTTTGAGAAACCAGTAGATGTCTTTACATAATCTGCTCCAGCCTTCTCTGAGAGCTCACAAGCCTTAACAATTTCATCATCTGTTAAAAGACAGGTTTCTAGAATTACCTTTAAAAGTTTTCCCTTACAACCCTCTTTTACAGCTTTGATATCAGAGAGGATAAAGTCATAGTTTTTATCCTTCATAGCACCAACATTTAGTACCATATCAATTTCATTAGCACCATCATCGACAGCTACACTAGCTTCATATGCTTTTGCCTTTGTACTCATAGCTCCAAGAGGGAAGCCAACAACAGTACATACATTAACTCCTGTATCCTTTAATTGTTCAGCACAATATTTTACATGACAAGAGTTTACACAAACTGAAGCAAAGTGATATTTCTTAGCTTCCTCGCAAAGCTGTTTGATTTGATCAATAGTTGCATTTGCTGCAAGCATAGTATGATCAATAAATAATGCAATATTATTCATTTTCTTTTCCTTATACGTCATTAAGACTACCCCATTTTCATTTACGGTGCAATAAAGAAAAAAGAAGGTTGTAAATCGTCAAAAGACATAATATCTTAAACCCATGATAGAAAAATTTAATGACGTATATATTTGGATTCTATTTATTATTTTGTTAATAAACATGTCTCAACGAAGAATTAAAGGTACTTATTATAAAAGTAAGGCAATAATATACATTGCTCTTTTATCATTATTAACATATTTAGGTGTAATAATTATCGATGTAAAGGAGCTTTCAGGGTGGTTTATAATTGTTCCTATTGTAATCTCAATAATTATTGGAATTATATTTAGAAATAAGATATGGCCTTTTAGACTTCACTGTAAAAAATGTAAAAAGAGATTGTCCTATGAATATATAATTGGACATGATGATTGTCTCTGTCAGGATTGTCATGAGCTAGAGCACCCTGAAGAAAAGGCTGAAAGAGAGAGAAAGGAAAGAGAAAAGGCAAATAGAGAAAATCCTGAGCTATTACAAACAAGCTTTATGGAAGCTGAGAAGATCGATGATATCAACTGGGATCTTTGGGAGCCTACAGATAGATGTGTAATTACATTTACCCAAGAAAATAATAAAATCCTCTTTATTGAAAAAAAGAGAGGTCTTGGAGAGGGATATTATAATGCTCCAGGTGGTCACATTGAGCTTGAGGAAACAGCTAGTGAGGCTGCTATACGTGAAACTAAAGAGGAAACAGGGCTTGATATCAAAGAACCAAAGCTTATGGGTACAATTTATTTTCAATTTAAGCATAAGGATATTAGAGAGCTTGGATATGTCTTTACATCATATGGTGCAGAGGGCGAGTTAAAGGAATGTGAGGAAGCTCGTCCATTTTGGATTGATAAAGATAAAATCCCATATGAAAACATGTGGGAGGACGATGTACTTTGGCTACCAGGAATGCTTGAAGGCAAGAAATTTGAAGCATATTTCTTACTAGATGATAGAAAGCTTGTTGACCATAAGGTGATTTGGCTAAGTGAAGAGTGATTTAGGATTAGGGCTTGTTCAAGCTGGCGGGAAGCTATCATATTTTAATAATACAGACCCGAAAGCATATAAGGATATAATTCGAAAAGCCATCAGAGATGGACTTAGAAGCTTTGACTCTGCCTATACGTATCAAAATGCAGATGAGCTTCTAAGTTCCGTAATTAAGGAACAGCATATCCAAAGAGAGGATTATGATATCACAACTAAGATAATGCCTCTTCCAACCTTTAAAAAGAAGGCTGAGGTTTGTTTAAAACGCTTGAACGTTGACTTTCTCGATACTCTTTTAATCCATTGGCCAACTCAAGATGAAGCACTACTATTTTCTACTCTAAAGACTCTTGAAGCTCTAAAGGAAGAGAAAAAATGCATTAATATCGGAGTTAGCAACTTCCCTTTTACCCTGCTAGCAAAAATAAGTAGAGATTTTGAAATTAATGTATTAGAACGTGCATATTCGCTTATATGGACTAAGGAAATCGATGAAGCTAAGCTTCTAGGGATAAAGCTTTATTGCTATGCTCCTCTAGGGGAAGGGCTTTTAAGTGGGAAATATCGAAGGCCTGAGGACTTAAATGATAATAGAAAGCAGCTTTGGGTTTTTAGATATCCTCTAGTTTATAATCAACTGCTAGATAAGGTATCACAAATTGCAAAAAATCATGATGTATCGATGCAAGAGGTAGCTTTAGCATTTTCACGTTCTGCTTGCTTTGATAAAATCTTTATAGGAGTAAGCAAGCTTAATCAATTAGAGATATTTTCATCAAAGCTTTCTTTGCTTGATGATGAAATAAAGCAGCTTAGAGAATTAGCTGATAAGCTTTGTGCCTTAAACTCAACAGATAATATATATGAACATAGGTGGTAAAAATTGGAAATATTACTTGAAAGAGCTGAAAGCGAAATTATTGTCAAAAAGAGTAGATTTATTTCAATTGCACTTCCTTGTTCATCCTTAGAGGAGATTAAGAGCTTAGTTAAACAAATTAGAGATGAACACCCTAATGCAACCCATGTTGTCCATGCAGCAGTTATTGGGCCTAAGGGTGATTTATACTCAATGAGTGATGATAGAGAGCCAAAAAACACAGCAGGTCGTCCAGCCTTAGAGGTTTTAAAGGGAAGCGGAGTAACGAATATTTTAGTATGTATAGTACGCTACTTTGGAGGAACTCTTCTTGGTACAGGTGGCTTAGTAAAGGCATATGGTGATAGCACAAAAGAGGTATTAGATGTAATTAAGACAGAGCCCCTAATAGCTAAAGTATCCTTTTCAATGATGATTTCATATGACTTTTATGAGCTAATAAAAAGACTATTAGTACAGGTTAAGGCTTCAAATGTTGAAGAGGAATTTACATCAGGAATTACAATTAAGGGTATGATTCCTCTAACAGAGAAGGAAGCTCTATCGTCAAAGTTTGTTTCTATTACAATGGGTAGGTGTACAATTACCTTTTCATAACAGCTAGCTTTCTATCACTATCCTGCAAAGCTAGTATCTCTTTTTTTGGAGTATTACTAACACTATTATTTTCAACAATTTTAATACAAATTGAGATTACTTCCTCAATAGTAGCTTTATCAATTTTATCAATAGTATCCTCTAATGTATGGTAATAGCTCTTATCAGAGGGTGTCATATTTGTGCAAACAATAGAGATAGCATCAAAGCCACATCTAGCTGCCGATGTAGCGTCTGTTGAGCCACAGAACATTTCCATTCCACCCATTTTTACCTTATAGCCCATCTTCTCACAAAGAGCCGCAATATCTGAAGCTAATGAGCTTGATAGCTTAACTAACCCATTATTATCCTTTGTAAGGATAGTTAACTCAGAGGAATCGTATAGGCAATCAAGGTTAATTACTATTGGCTTTATTAATTGCTCCTTATGGTGCTCAAACCACCACCTTGAGCCTTTAAGTCCACACTCCTCTCCATCGAAGGATGCAAATATTAGCTTAGTATTCTTTAAGCCCTCTCCTCTTTCCTTTTTCCAGTGAAAATATCTTGCAAGCTCCTCTAAGACACAGGATGACATTAGATTATCACCTACTCCCGGTGAATATTCTTTAGATACAAGCTTATATAAATTGATATAAACAAAGGAGGTTATTGCCATTATCGAAAGGAGCACTAATACAAATATAGGAGGAAGACTTATTTTAAATAATCCTAAAGTAAATATATCTGTAATAAAGCCTACCAAACATATAACACCTAGAAATAGCCAGTGGATTAATGGAATATACAAAGCTACTAATAATGATTTTTCTCTATTAAATAGTGGAGCGCTATCATGATGAGAGGTAAAGATAATTGTATTTTCATAACTCTCACTTGGCTCTATTGTTGCATGAACATTAGTCATATCACATTTAGGAAAGAAGGTCTTATCACTTCCCTTACAATAGATAAATTCCCAAAGAAAGATAAAGGAAATAAAGCAAAATAGTGATAATGCAAAAATAGTAAGACTAAAATAGCTTAGTAATATTATTACAGGAGCACTTAATGCTAATAGCTTTAGAGATCCATAGTATGAACTCTCACTCGACCTAAAGGATGTGATTAGAGAATCATCACTGTATTTCTTTAATTCTTCGTGTAGTATTCGAGCACACTTTTTGGAGCTTTCATCTCCTGCTCTTCTAGCCCCTGTTTGTTCAAAAATGTTATTAGCTAACTCAAAGGCTTTATCTGCTAGCCTTGAAGCTTTTAGAGTTTCAAGGTTCTCATTACCTTTTTTTACTTCAAAAATATCTTTTTTTTCTTTTTTCTTTTTAAAGGGCCAAAACATACTTTGTAAATATATCAGCTATATCAAGAACAGAAAACTATATTGTAGTAATAAAAAAAAGCAATAAACCCATATTGACAAAAAACATTCATTACTCTATCATCCTAAAAATGACTGGTGTTAAGCACCATTTGTAATAATGGAGAGATGTCCGAGCGGTCGAAGGAGGCGGTCTTGAAAACCGTTGATGCGCAAGTATCCGGGGGTTCGAATCCCTCTCTCTCCGTTTTTTTTATTTGGAGAGGTGCGAGAGAGGCCGAATCGGGCTCCCTGCTAAGGAGTTGACCTGCTAAACTCGGGTCCGGGGGTTCGAATCCCCCCTTCTCCGAGATTATAGACCCTAGGTTATCCTAGGGTTTTTCTTTTACTAAATGTTTATTCTAAAATAAAATACTTTACCGATATACTTTTATATGATCTCTTGTGAAACATCCTGTTTATGAAAAAGTCACCCAAAAAGTTCACCTAAAGTTTTCTAATCAGTTTCTTATTGTCATAAGAAAAGCACTAAAAACCGTAAAGATAATTATATTTGATAATAGCTTAATTTTTTTTGAGAACCAGCATTAAATGTGATTTTCAAATTGTCTTCAGTCTATTCAATAACTCTATTACTATTTCATTGTCCTTCATTAGGGAAATGCCAAAACACTTTTTCCCTGCGTCTTTTATAGAAGCACCTATATGATAAGCCATCTTTTTATCCAAAATGATGAACCTATCATGAAATACTTGTGTCTTTTTAATCGTCAAAGTCGGGTATTGGGAATTAAATTTTTCTACATCCTTATTCGAAAGTGTTGCACTTGCATATGTATATATCTTTGCATCAGTTCCTTTATTCTTCTTCGCCAGAATATTTAATGTATCAACATCAACATATCCATCAATCAGAATGATTTCATTCTGCGCCTTTTGTATTATGGAAGTAATCAAGCTAAAAGCATCATATATTTGACCATCAAAGAATATCTTTTGTTCTACTTCTGCATGATCCGCAATATATCTAAATACTTTATCAAATTTCTCATCTGTACTTTTCTGGTATTCAAGCTGTTTCAGTTCTATGCTGCTGATTTTTTCAAAAAGCAATGCATTATTGGAAATAAAACGACGCATTTCAACAAAAGCATTCATTATTCGGATTGACATCTGAACCGCTATATCACTTCGAAGAACACCAGATAACATGGCTATACCCTGCTCTGTAAACATGTACGGTCTATATCTTCTACCACCTTTTCCGTTTGAGGTTGCAATCTGTGACCTCAAAGCATCAAATTCCTCTTTTGTGAGTTGAAACCTGAAATTATCTGGGAAACGATCTAAATTCCTGTTTACTGCTTGATTGAATACTTTAGTTTCAACTTTATACAGCTTGGCAAGGTCACTATCCAACATAACCTGCTGTCCACGTACCATGTATATTAGACTTCGAATATCTTTATTATCTGACATTGCAGAGATAATATCTGTAGGTTTAACATGTTCTTGACTTTCCATAAACACCACCTTTGAGTACACATTTTGTGACCTCAAACATACTAACATCTAATTGTTTTCCACATACTCATAGCATTAATTTGCTTCTTACCTATAGCATAGCACAAAAAAATATCTGATACTCGTTATTTCTATGATACAAAAAAGATTTTACGCTCTCAAACAGGAAACAGTAATAAAGACTTCTTTAGTTTTCTATACCTCAAAAAGTCACCCAAAAAGTTCACCTAAAGTTTTCTAATAAGTTTCTTAGTAGCCATAAAAAAAGCACAAGAAACCGTAAGGAAACTTAAATACACGCCTCGTCAATTACAAGCTTCACTGACAATACAGGTTCATTCACTTGAATCGAAGAAAGTTCTAATTCTTCAATGTTGCAAAACGGCTCATGATTTCTGGAATTTTTTAAAACAGAATCATCTTCTTCATCATGGAACGGTGTTTCAACATCTTCATAATCTGAACTTATCAACAGCTGAGACCACCCGAGAAGTTTAACAATACTTCATTACTTATTTCTGTCTTTGGATAATTATTTGGTAATACAGAGATTACAGTACTCAAGGTCTTATTCTTATACTCAGATATGAATTCATAATTATCTTTGCTAATCATTTTTATCACTCCTTTCATATAACAATATTGATATGCCTACTTATCAACTGTAAAGACTTCTTGGGTTATCCCTACTTTAAAATGTTCACATTTTATGTTGCAGATAAGTTACTTTATCCCTGCATCTTGTAAAATAAAGCATTTAGTTGTTTATAAAATTATTTGAAGCCTGGTTAACCTATTTTTCTCAGTCATTCACCAAATAATATATAAGAAGAACAAGAATAGCCTATTTTTTTTTGAGTATTTGATTATTGATATTTGAATTTTTGTATTGTTGATACCAAATTATTAGAAGTTTATGTGTATTTTTCTCATTTGAAACGGTTCTGTAACAGTTGTTACGATATCTTATGTAAAAAAAATTTAATCAAAGAGGAAATTATAATGAAAAAAATAGTCATTGTATTGCTAATAGCATTGGTATTTACAGGTTCCGTATTTGCGGAAGATTTTTCCACTACACTTGATATCGGACATTCTTTTGCTCTATTAAAGGATGTCAAGGGCTTTGAAGGAGGCCTTCTCCTTGAGTCTAAAACAATCTATTACTTTGATAGTGGCTTTGGTATTGGTTCTCTTCTCTCTGTTGAAGCTCCAATATACAACTATAATAATGGTAAGGCCATAGAATCAAAAAATCCTATAGGATTTGGCTTTGGACTCTTTGCTTCCTATAAGTTAAATATGACCTCCAACTTGAGCTTTGCTGCAAATGCAGGTATTGAAGTTACCGCAGGAAAAAATAAGCCAATGACATTTAAACAAACATACATAGATGTACGCGCAATTGCAGATTTAAGCTGTTCATATAGCTTTGGTAAAATGTCAGCATTTCGTCTTGGAGTTAAAGGACAGGCTCCATTCTGGGGAAGCATGACAATTAAAACCGGTAATCAAACAGCAACTTCTAATACTTCAATCGATTTTGGAAGCTATTTCATAGTAACTCCATATGTAGGTTATTGCATCTCATATTAATTATTTTCGTAGCTTTTAAAGTTTAGAACTTAATAAGTCATAAAAAGACTTAAAACCTCATTCCTGTGCATAGAATGAGGTTTTTTTCTTAGATAACAATGTCCTATTGAATGATTAAAACTATCTTGTATATTCTCGTACTATCTTATCTCAGAACAAGCTGATAAGCCAATATTAATATGGGCAGAGGGTTGTAGTAAGCTTAGGTATGATATAGGAAATGAAAGTTCAGGAACCTCACTTTTAGAGCTTTAAGAAGGCTTGGTCATAGAATTATTATCATCACACATAGAAATAATACGCTCTATAGTGATTGCTATTTAACTACACAGCTTGAGTTAAAAAACTGTGGGATAGAATATGATCTTTTAATTTGCACAGGAGATAAGCTCACAGCATGTCAAAGGGAAAAGGTTGATTTACTTATCGATGACACATTTTCAAATCTTGATAGTGTATCAAAGGCAGGAATTGATGTACTAATGTTCTTAAGTCCTGTTAATGGTTGCTATTCAAAGCAATTTAAAACAGTTAAATCATGGGATGAAATAAGAAAGCTTTTAATTCCTAGTACCTCTAGAGAAATAGTAAAAGGTCGATATAGACACTTTAAGAATAAATACTACGAGGTAGTAGATATTGCTATCCATTCAGAGACACGAGAGAGATATGTTGTCTATCGTGCTCTGTATGGTGATAAAGCACTCTATATTCGACCTTACGAAATGTTTGCATCCTTAGTCGATAAAACTAAATATCCAAATGCAGGTCAGGAGTATAGATTTGAATTAGTTAACTGACTTTGGTTTACAAATTAGTAGATATATCATTGCAGCAAAGACAACTATTCCAAGTAGTCCACCAATAATATTTCCGCTTCCAACTATTAAGGAGCCAATTTGGTAAATCATAAAGGATACGATGTAAGCAAATATGCACTGATAGAAAATAGCAATTGCAAGCCACTTTTTATCATTCATCTCTCTCTCTTTATTGCTCCAATTGCAGCAAAGCATGGTGCACAAAGAAGGTTAAATACTAGGAATGAGAATCCTGAGAGAGATGTAAAGGCTTGTGCCATTGTACCCCAAATCTCAGCTCCATCCTCTGCAACCTCTGCAAAGCCAAAGAGAATACCAAATGTAGATACAACATTTTCCTTAGCAATTAATCCTGTGATAGTAGCAACTGATGCTTCCCAGTTACCCCATCCAAGAGGAATGAAGATCCAAGAAATAAGGTTACCGATGAATGCAAGAATTGAGTTATTTCTATGATACAAAAAAGATTTCACACTCTCAAACAGAAAACAGTAATAAAGACTTCTTTAGTTTTCTATACCTCAAAAAGTCACCCAAAAAGTTCACCTAAAGTTTTCTAATAAGTTTCTTAGTAGCCATAAGAAAAGCACAAGAAACCGTAAGGAAACTTAAATACACGCCTCGTCAATTACAAGCTTCACTGACAATGCAGGTTCATTCACTTGAATCGAAGAAAGTTCTAATTCTTCAATGTTGCAAAACGGCTCATGATTTCTGGAATTTTTTAAAACAGAAGCATCTTCCAAATTTTAAACATCTGCATAATCTGAACTTATCAATAGCTGAGCACCAACCATAAAGTTAAACAATACTTCATTACTGATTTCTGTCTTTGAATAATTTGGTAATACAGAGATTACAGTGTTCAAGGTCTTGTTCTTATACTCTGATATGAATTCATAATTATCAAAGCTAATCATTTTTAACTCCTTCAATAAAATGAATCTCTTTGTTTTGTATAAAACATCACAGAGACCAATTCCTTGGCATAGAACTCTCTAGTACAAGGCTTTTGACCTTTATAATCCATCCATTGCCTCATGATCTGAATGATACCTGCCGCATGGTAGTTTACAAACATTTTCACCAGTTCCGGATACAGATTCTTTTCATACTCACCAACCTGAACAGAAATATGAGACAGTAAATCACGAATAACAATCTCCATGTAATTGTCCTTAATGACAGAAAAGTAGTATCTGTATAGCTTCTCATTAGTATCTATATGAACAAGTAGACGCAAAATCAACTCCTCAGTAATCTCCTTGTAGCATCGTTTTGATTGGTACAGTTCTTCAATTCCAAGAAGTCGAAGATTCTCTGTTTGGTCCTCTAATATCATTTCATAGATATCCTTGTAGTGCGTATAGAAAGTCACTCTAGATACCTGAGCCATCTTACAAAGCGATTTTACAGTAATTTCATTCTCCATATCCCTTGCAATCATAGAATGAAAAGCATCTTTCAAAAGTCTTTTTGTCACTTGTGTCCTAACATCATTTGCCATACCGTTTGTACCTTTCCTGTAAGCACTATTCTTTACTCGTGTTAAGTTATTATACATAGATATCAATTCATAAATAAAGTAAACATAAGTTAATTATTGAAAATTGACCTCTATCTCATGTCCTAGATATCTTCAAATTAATTAAACACGACTTTTGGCAAGGAGAATAATGATAATGAATTTTAATCGTAAGAAGATAAGGACTCTTCTACTCATATGCATGGTTCTGACTATGCTTTCTACGCTTCCAGCTTATGCAGAAGAGGCAATTAAGGTTGGAGATATTCTATGCTTTGGAACACCTGATGACGAGTGTGGCTTTGATGGTAGATGGCTAGTATTGGATAATACCAGCACCAATGATGGTAAACCAGGAATGTTCCTTACATCCTTGAGTCTCATCGGGGATGAAACTGGAGAAGAGCTACTCTTCCGAAACATTGGGGATGTATCTGTCAATTTTCTTGACAGAGGGGAAGACTTTGCTAAAGCTCATCCTGGTTCCCAAACTTATCAAGGTAGTGAGATCCAACTTTGGTGTAAGGCTTTTCTCGACACCCATTTTTCTGATGCGGAAAAGAAGGCCATCCTACCAACCTATAAATCAGATGAAGCCTCTACAATCCCTGGATTAGGTATTCCTCTGCCTGGAGCCCTACATGGTACAGTGGATTTTGATCCTGTAGAAAATATCCTTGATGGAGACCAGCTATTTCTTCTCTCCGCAGAGGAGGCATACAATAAGGACTATGGGTTTGTAGATAACAAATCTAGAGTTGCTCTTTATAAAGGCACCCCTGCTGGCTATTGGTTGAGGTCTCCACATATTGACACCTTCCCTCTAGATGTAGGTTTTGTCTTCTCGTTTGGAACACTGATGGACTATCCTGTCAATGGCCAATTCCTCTTTCATATGACCTCATGTGCACGTCCCGCCATGAACATCGACAGTACAAAAATCTCTTCCCTGGAGCCTTTAGCTATCGAAAATGGTGTCACTGTGTGGCGTGTAAGCTTCCAAAATGAGAGTAACCTAAATTCTTATAGCACCACTCTACCTGTTGTGGGAGAGGTCATTGACCTAAGAGGAATGGCACAAAAAGCCTTTGCAGCCGTGGTTGTCATCCTTTTCCTTCTAATTGCATTAATCGTCTTTTTGATTGTTCACTGTAAACGAAAGAGAAGAGCAGGAAAGCATGGTAGCAAAAGATAATTAGGAGAGTTTTCTATTTAACCATTGTTTTTACTTTAAGAGTCCACAAATATAAAGACTGATAGCTAACGAAATACTTTGGATAGATGTATTAATAGGAAGGTGCTTCTGGTAATCATCTGCCCCCAATTCGATATTTTTTTAAGTCGTCGAATAAATTCATTTGACGACTTTCAAAATATGTAAACTTGAGATAAAAATAAGAGAAAATTGCTGACAGATACTAATGCTACAAAAAAAAGAGTATTACACAATTTAAAGCCAGCAAAGGTAAAAATACGAACTGTATAAAGCTACTTACATTCATGGTACTTTACTTCATTCTTATACTAGAAAACGATAAAGTACAAATTCATTATCCAATCTATGATTGAAATTGTTTTAAATATGGACTTACTTCTTTTTTAAAAAAGAAAAATAAAAAATCCCTAGAACGATTGTTATCTTTTCGCTTCTCCTCACTTGCTTCAAAAATTCATATGCCACCTGTAACCTTATCTAAATCCTCATCATCCAAAAGTTGGATATTCTCTTTATCTTTATCCATATTCTTTCATCCCAAAAAATCATTTTACACATTTAGAATTGGATAATCTCCATTCTACATTATGCTTCAACCTCTTAAGCCATCTTTACTTTTTGGAATGCCACAATTTGTCTTCTCTTAATTAGAATAACACTAAAAACTATATTGTGAAAAGAATTAATAACCCAAAGAATATCGAGCCATAAGGTCAGAAAAGAGGACATTATTATCTATTTTGGACATTGGACTAATATCACGCATTCCTTGCGTCCACTGGCCTTAATAATACAAAAAACTAGCTTCCTACAAAACAGAACTTGGAAGAGTATTTCATAGATAGCTTTAAATGCTATCTAGTAAAAAGGAAGAAAGCACACATTTAGCTTAGATATATAAAAATAGGGACAGTATTAGTTTCATCATTAGCTACTGTCCCTTTAATATCTTATTTATCTAAGAGCTCATCAAATGTTTTTGCAATCTCTTTTTTATCTAAATTTCGACCTATGATACAAAGTCTTATCATTCTATCGCCAACCTTTTCATCCCAATCGGCTCTAAGCTGAGGATTTTCCTTAAGAAGCTGCTTTTTCTCTCTTTCAGGAGCAGTTGCAACCCATCTTCCATATGCACCACAAAGCATTTGACGTCCACTGGTTTCTAGAACATAAGCCATGTCATTTTCATCACTAAACCAAATAACACCCTTACATCTAATTATATTCTTTGGGAAAGATGGAACAAAGGCACGAAGCTTTTCTCTGTCAAAAGGAGTTCTTCTATAGTAAATAAAGGTACCAATTCCATATTCATCCTCACTCTCACCCTCATGTCTATGTTCATGGTGATGGTGCTCATGATTGTGGTGCTCCTCATCTTCATGGTGGTGATGCTCATGATCTTCTTCATCATGATGGTGTTCATGCTCATGGTGGTGATCAGGATTATTTTCATCCTCTGCATCTCCTAGCTCACCCTCCTTAGAGAGAGCCTGACACCAGCCTGCGCTATTAAACACTGCTTCGAAATCAAAGGAATTAGTATTTAGAATATCCTTTACAGCTACATCTCCCTGGCTTGTTTCAATTACCTTAGCACCTGGATGGAGAGCATCTACAACCATTCTAACCTTTTTAAGCTCCTCTGGTGATACTAAGTCCTTTTTATTAATTACAAGAGTTGAGCAGAATTCAATTTGCTGAACTAAGAGGCTTTCGATATCCTCTTCATCAATTTCATCCTTCTTTAATAGCTTCTCACCTGATGCAAATTCATCTACAAGGCGTGCGGCATCAACAACTCCTACAACATTATCAAGATAACCATTTCTAATTAGTTCAAGCTCCTGTGCAATAGGCATTGGCTCACATACGCCACTAGCCTCAATAAGGATGTAATCATAAAGGCCCTTAGAAATAAGCTTCTCAATTCCCTTAGTCATTTCACTCTTAAGGGTACAGCAGATACAACCATTTGTAAGTGGGACGATATCACTAGTATCTGTAATATGACCACCCTTAGCTATTAAGGAAGCATCAACATTTATTTCTCCAATATCATTTACTATTACTGCTACTCTATATCCCTCTTGGTTATTTAATACCTTATTTAAAAGTGTAGTCTTTCCAGCTCCAAGATATCCACAGAGTAATGTAATAGGTGTTTTTTTCTTTGCCATTTTTATCTTTCTCCTGCCATATTGAAATATACCAACAAAAGGAAAAAAGAGTAATTATTTATGATAAAAAATAGGAAAAGAGCTTATCACCCTTTTCCTATCTCTTTATTTTTTTTCGAAGTTATCTTAGATTTGCCTTTAATGCCTCAACCTGCCCCTCTGTTAAGCCTACAGTATTAATAAAGTAATTCTTAACAGCATCAGCTACTGTAGCATTAGTTATTTCAACGCCACCATTTACAGTCTTAAGCTGGTCAATTTGTATTTGCTTATAGGCATCATATTTTGGAGTATCCTCCTTGATACCAAAATAGTTATCGAAGGATGCCATATAGTCAGCCCAAATTTCATCTGTAGAAGCACCCATTAAGGCTTCTAATAATGCAGATAGATAACCTGCTCTATCTCGGCCCTCATTACAGTGGATCAAATATGGAGCCTCGTGCTCACTCATAAATATTAGAGCTTCCTTAAGCTGTGAGATAAATACTGGATCAAAGAATGCTATACCCATATCAAGACCAATAGCATTTCCTTCCTCTACAATTTCTAAATACCATTCAGCATTAGGAGCTACAGCTGCTTTAGTAGCAAGATCCTCTTGCTTATCAGCAAGGTTAATTACTGTCTTAATTCCAGCTTCACTTAATAGCTCTGCTGCATAAGGGCCACGCGCATCATCTAATATAGGATTACAAGATCTATAGAGCTTTCTAAAACCAATTTCTCCTAACTGGATAGCTCTTACATTTGCAAAAACAGAATCTGAGATATAATCATTTCTATCTTCACTCTTTACTATATTTCTAATTTCATACTGTGTGAGGTATCCAGCTTTCTCTTTCATAGTAATGGTAACGACATCACCCTCTTTTAAGCCTGTTGTTTTTGAATAATTTCCATTACAAATAGCAAATTCAACCCATTCGTGATGTGGGTGGAAAAGGTAGTTTCCTGGCTCAACATCACCATAGGAATTTACAAATGGAGCGTCATAGGTAATATCACCAGCTGTAATAGTACAAATATCACCAAGCTCAAAGCCTGCTTCGAACATTGCTGTAGCAGGGATATCTGTATCGATATTTCCATACTTTGAGGTATTAGTAAATTTTCCTGAAATTGAAATAGCACTCTCAACTGTTGGCAATTCCTCTATTACTGAAGGCTCCTTAACAGTTGTACAGGAAACTAAGAGCAATATACCCAAAAGGGCAAAAAGAACCACAAACAAATTTAATCTTTTCATTTTTCCTCTCCTATATGCCAATAGAAATCTATTAGCAGAAAAACTATTTAGTTAAATCCTCATGGCCATGTTTAATGGGATAATAAGCTATTTAAAGTACGATGTCAAACATTTTTTTCTTATAATTGTTAGTATTATAATGAAATATCATAATCTTGTTCGTTTATGTTCACATTTTGTTTTTTTGATATTTTCTAATCTCTTCACCCATTTGTTTTTTGGTTATTTAACTTCTAAACGCACAAAAAAATTTTTATAAGGCCAATACTATATAGCTAAAATAGATTTATATATTGTTACCTTAGGACTTACTCAATTCCAAAGTGCATATTCATCACAATGGTCATTACTACTTGCAGGTAGTGTACTTTCTGTTCTACCTTTGATAATCGTATATCTATTCTGTCAGAGATATATCATTGAAAACTCACTTTCTTCAGGAGTAAAGGGATGATAGAGACACAAATAATTACAGAGAGATATGAAAACCAAGAGATGCAGCGCTACCAAATAGCAAAGGGCTTTGATTGGTCAAATATCTCCTTTCAAATACCACCGTTTTCAAGAGAAGCTTACGAAGAATTTGTAAGAATGTATGAGGCGTTTATAATACCTAAGCATCGCTCTTGGTACGGAGCTTTAGTAATATTCCACCTTCCTAAGGATATTACTGTACCATTTAAGGCTCAAACAGATATTGGGACACTATTTGATCCTCAGCTTATCCTTGCATCTGAGCTTGAAAGGCAGTATAAGGCTGGATTAATAAAAAAAGACAATAATACCATTGTAATTAGTGATAAGGCATTAAATGAATTTGTTTCTTATCTAATAAAGGAAGGCCACTTAACTATTTTATGTGGAGATAAGGATTGTATCTCGATACTTCCAGTTAGTGATACCTTTGGTTATTTAAGTCAAACAAAGCCAACTCCAAAGCTAAGTGTAAATAGTCACTTCTTTACAATGGATATTTTTGACCACGACTCTCCATATGACACCTTTGGTGTATCATATGGTCTTGCACTTAAAAATGGCTCACTTACCCAGCCTCCTCTATTTTATAGAGAAGCACTCCTAGTTGATAAAAGTGGGAAAAGCTATGTAAGAAAAATATCTGTTACAGAGCTAAGTGTTAAAATTAATGGTACTACCTTTAAGGATGGAGAAAATAGTGCATTCTATCAAAGACCAGTAGATAGAGTAACACCTAAGACAAGTGGCACTGATATTGTAATTATAGGAAACAAGGTAATTGCATACCATAAGGGAGGAGAAACTATTATTCCATCCTCAGGCTTTGTAATTCAAACAAATGAAAATATTCCTTTTGTTGAAGCTGAAGTAATATATGGAGGCTTAGAGGATTATATTTTTGGAATCCAAGTTGGTTCAGCTGTAGTAAAGGACTTTAATAAGATTTGTGAGCTCTCATCACCATTTTATGATATCGAGGTTGACCCTATTTCCTACCCTCCTACTTTATATCCATTAGATTACGATAATGCTCGTGCTCCTCGTATGGCTATTGGAGCAACAAATGATGATAAGCCAATATTAATATGGGCAGAGGGTTGCAGTAAGCTTAGGTATGATATAGGAAATGAAAGTGCAGGAACCTCACTTTTAGAGCTTGCAGACTTTGGCTATAGACAGGGCTTAAAGCATTTAGTAAATCTAGATGGAGGCGGATCTGCTGAAATGTTTATAGATGCTAAGGCTATGATGCATGTATCAGATAGACATCCCGATAATAGCGATTCAGAACGTCCTGTACCTATGGGGTTAATTATAAGAGTATGAATATAGCAATTGATATTGATGATACAATTACCAATACATTTGAGTATCTTCAGCCTTATACAGCTGAGTATTGCTCACATCCATTAGAGGAATTAAAGGAAAAAGTAATCTCCTATGACAATACTCCTCCAGAGTGGGGGCTTGTAATGAATGAGTTTGCAAAGAAGTACTTTGACCTACTCATTCCTGACACTCCTGTAAAGGATGGTGCTGCAGATGTAATTAGAGCTTTAAGAAGGCTTGGGCATAGAATTATTATCATCACACATAGAAATAATACGCTCTATAGTGATTGCTATTTAACTACACAGCTTGAGTTAAAAAACTGTGGGATAGAATATGATTTATTAATTTGCACAGGAGATAAGCTCAAAGCATGCCAAAGGGAAAGGGTTGATTTACTTATCGATGACACATTTTCAAATCTTGATAATGTATCAAAGGCAGGAATTGATGTACTAATGTTCTTAAGTCCTGTTAATGGTTGCTATTCAAAGCAATTTAAAACAGTTAAATCATGGGATGAAATAAGAAAGCTTTTAATTCCTAGTACCTCCAGAGAAATAGTAAAAGGTCGATATAGACACTTTAAGAATAAATACTACGAGGTAGTAGATATTGCTATACATTCAGAGACACGAGAGAGATATGTTGTCTATCGTGCTCTGTATGGTGATAAAGCACTCTATATTCGACCTTACGAAATGTTTGCATCCTTAGTCGATAAAACTAAATATCCAAATGCAGGTCAGGAGTATAGATTTGAATTAGTTAACTGACTTTGGTTTACAAATTAGTAGATATATCATTGCAGCAAAGACAACTATTCCAAGTAGTCCACCAATAATATTTCCGCTTCCAACTATTAAGGAGCCAATTTGGTAAATCATAAAGGATACGATGTAAGCAAATATGCACTGATAGGAAATAGCAATTGCAAGCCACTTTTTATCATTCATCTCTCTCTTTATTGCTCCAATTGCAGCAAAGCATGGTGCACAAAGAAGGTTAAATACTAGGAATGAGAATCCTGAGAGAGATGTAAAGGCTTGTGCCATTGTACCCCAAATCTCAGCTCCATCTTCTGCAACCTCTGCAAAGCCAAAGAGAATACCAAATGTAGATACAACATTTTCCTTAGCAATTAATCCTGTGATAGTAGCAACTGCCATTTCCCAGTTACCCCATCCAAGAGGAATGAAGATCCAAGAAATAAGGTTACCGATGAATGCAAGGATTGAGTTATTTAAATCCTCTACCATCATGAAGGAACCATCTTCAACGCCAAAGGCCTGTAAGAACCACAATACAATTGCTGAAAGTAAAATAATTGTACCAGCTTTTTTAATAAAGGAATAACCACGTTCCCACATAGATCTTAAAACTGATGATACTGTTGGTATATGGTATTGAGGAAGCTCCATTACAAATGGTGCTGGGTCGCCACTAAATAGCTTTGTTTTCTTTAGGATAATACCAGATACTACGATTGCAATAATTCCAATAAAGTATGAGCTTGGAGCAACCCACCATGCACCATCAAATAGAGCACCAGCAATTAAAGCAATAATTGGTAGCTTAGCACCACAAGGGATGAAGGTTGTTGTTATTATAGTCATTCTTCTATCTCGAATATTCTCAATAGTTCTTGAAGCCATTATTGCAGGTACACCGCAGCCTGTACCAATTAACATTGGGATAAAGGATTTACCAGAAAGACCGAACTTTCTAAAAATTCTATCCATGATAAAGGCAACTCTAGCCATATATCCACAACCCTCAAGGAATGCTAGGAATAAGAATAGAACTAACATCTGAGGTAAGAAGCCTAATACAGCACCAACACCACCAATTATTCCATCTACGATTAATCCAATGAGCCAATCAGCACAATTGATACTCTCTAAGAGAGAAGTAACAGCGGCAGGAATACCTGGCAGTGCTAGCCCAAATAGTGATAGCTCATCACCAAACAGACAGTCATTTACCCAATCTGTCATCCAGGTACCAACTGTTGATATACTAATGTAATAAACAAGGAACATTACTACAGCAAAGATAGGAAGTGCTAGGAATCTATTAGTAACAATTTTATCTATTTTATCTGAGGTTGTTTCGCCCTTTCTCTTTTTCTTATAGGATCCATCTATTACATTATTAATAAAAAGATATCTTTCATTTGTAATTAAGGATTCAGAATCATCATCTAATTCCTTCTCTACCTTACAAATATCATTTTCAATTTGGGAAAGAGCTCTTGAATCGATATTAAGCTTTTCAGTTATTTTGCTATCACGTTCAAATAGCTTGATAGCATGCCATCTTTGCACCTCCTTAGGCACATTAGCTAATGCTTTTTCTGTAATATCGGCTAAAACCTCTTCAATCTCATTTGAATATGAGTGAGTAGGAATTGTTACTTTATTATCCTTTACACTCTTTAAAACAGTATCAACTGCTTCCTTAATTCCTTCTTCCTTAAGTGCTGAAATCTCACAAACAGGGACACCAAGCTTCTTTGAAAGCGCTTTAGAATCTATTTGGTCTCCATTCTTCTTAACAACATCCATCATGTTAAGTGCTATTACTACTGGGAGGCCTAATTCTGTAAGCTGTGTAGTAAGATATAGGTTTCTCTCAAGATTACTTGCATCTACAATATTTAAAATTATATCAGGTCTTTCAGAAATAAGATAATCTCTTGAAACAACCTCCTCTAAGGTGTAAGGAGAAAGAGAGTAAATACCTGGGAGGTCGACAACCTTAACATCATTATGGTTCTTTAATCTTCCTTCCTTCTTTTCTACAGTTACACCAGGCCAGTTACCTACATATTGATTTAACCCTGTTAGTGCATTAAAAAGTGTTGTTTTTCCACTATTTGGGTTTCCCGCTAGCGCTATTCTTAGATCCATTGTATCCACCTTTAGTTAGTTTCAACTAACTCTTTAGTCAAAAAAATTTTATTCAACAATAATTAATTCAGCATCATTCTTACGAATTGATAACTCATAACCTCTAACAGTTAACTCAATAGGATCCCCTAGTGGAGCAACCTTACGTACTACTAATTCAGTTCCCTTAGTTATGCCCATATCCATAATTCTACGCTTTACAGCGCCAGAACCATTTATCTGAGCAACCTTGTATTTAACGCCCATTTGAATATCTTTTAATGTTGTCATACAAACTCCTTTCAAACCACAATTCTCTTTGCCATCTCAGATGAGATAGCTACTCTTGAGTCCTTTATATTTACTATTAATGCTCCCGCAAGCTCATTTACTATTGATATTGTACTTCCAGAGGTAAATCCAAGATTCGATAAGTGAGATTTTACTTTATCAGAGCCCCCAACACGTTTGATAACATGTTCTTCACCTGGTTTAGCATAGATTAATGGCATAACAATTCCTTTAGTTAGGCATTTCTAACCAATAAATAGGTTAGAAGACACTAACCTTGTTAGTCAACACTTTAGATTGATTTTTATGCTATAACGTTTTAACTTAGAACTTAGGTAAAAAAATGAAGATACAGGAATCAGCAGAAAACTATTTGGAAACAATTCTTATGATTAGAGAACGCAAGCAAATTGTACGTTCTATCGATATAGTACGTGAATTGAATTTCTCTAAGCCTTCTGTAAGTGTTGCAATGAAAAATCTTAAGGAAGCTGGATATATTACTATGGATGAAACTGGCAGGATATACCTTACCGATCAGGGTGAAGCCCTAGCCACTAAAATATATGATAGACACGTTAAGGTATCTGATTGGTTAACATCTATTGGAGTACCAAGAGACATTGCTGAAGCAGATGCTTGTAAAATGGAGCATGTGATTTCAGAGGAGACATTTGAGGCATTTAAACGCTTAGCGGAAAAATCTTTGTAATATAGGACTTTAATCCTATTGCATTTTTCTTCTATTTAGTTAATAATTGTGAGCGCTTGATATGAGACCATAGCTCAGCTGGATAGAGCATCAGTTTGCGGAACTGAGGGTCGGAGGTTCGAATCCTCTTGGTCTCGAATATTTTCCCACACATGTAAGAGCTTACTTAAATAGTGGTATCTTACATGGAGGAAAAAGATGTAGATAACAAATCAAAAACCTATATAATCAACTAGCACCTTTACAAAGCAAATTTTACATTTAAACATTTTGATACTAAAGAGTTTGATAAACATACTAAAGAAATTAAATCATAAAAATCAAAAGCTAATGAATTTGGAAATATCTTCAAATTGCTCTTTCCCACCAAACAGGGATGAGAGTTACTGAAATTAGTACACTTAATCAAACTGCTTCCCTGTATAAAAAAGATCAAACTACTACATACATCACTGTTAAGACTAGCTTAAGCTTAAAGCACTAACTCATCCTAGTAATGGAATATTGGATTATTCAGGTTGGAATCCAGTTATGTTTATCTTTGAATCTTTTGTAAAGAGAGAAGTTCCAATTAACAGCACAACTATTGGAGAAGTATTTAGAGAAGCTCTTGCTGCTATTGGTACATCTGAAGAAGAGAAAAAGGATAGAAATATTAATATGTATAGCTCAAGATATTTTTATAATACTGCAATGGTTGATACTGGACTTGATAAAAAAAGATATTCAAAGGACTACTGGTCACTCTACTGATGCCATGACTAAGCATTATTCTCATGAAATAGAAAAAGGATTACTTAATTAAGCAAAGCTAAGATCAAAAGCTATACCTCTTTATAGTGCATATTAGTGCAAATGCAATGCGATACACTTTGATTTGCAGAATACCTCAATTTTGAAGAAAACTGTTTATCTTACTTTTTTGAAGGTAAAACATTAGTTTTTATAAATAAAATAGATTATTGACTCATGAAGCTTGGAGAAGTTATTATACAAATAAATCGTCACTATAAATCTTGGTAGGATTAGTGGCTATTATTTTTATCTTTTTTTACCAATAGTAATTCCAAGCGTAATTACTGAAATTACTAAACCCATTGTTAATCAATGATTAGATAATTATTTATAGCCACACCTCCTTATCATTAAGATTTGGAGGTTTTATTAAATTAACTTGGGAAAGAAATAATAAAATCTTCTTTTTCTAAAATAGAATTAATTCTTCTAATTTCTTGATAAATAGTTGGTTTTACAATTATTTGTCCATTAGTAAGCTCTCTTAAAATTGGTATAAGCTCTTCTTTTTCCCAATAATTAGCACCAACTGAGTACAAAGCTTTTAATAAGAGATTATTATCAACACTCTTCTGATTAAAAAGCTCATTAAGGATAATGACTCTTAAATCTCTACCTACTCCGCTTTCTTCTTCTAGTTCCTCAATATCATAATCAGAGGTTCTACCACATGGACACATACAGGAAAAGCAATCAGGGACAAGATATTTCTTTTCCTCATCACAAAGCTTGATAAGCTCTTTATCATCTATATCTTGAGATAAAGAGGCTCTAATAAGAGTAAATAAGCTTTCTCTTATTAGATGCTCATTTCCTTCGGTAGCTCTAGCAAGCCCTATCAATTTTCCAATTAACTCTTTTGATCTCATTATTCAGCCATTAAAATCTTTACAATCTCACCAACATACATTGTGTGAAAATCCTTTTTTGGATATACACGAGGAACTATAGATTTATCAACAAATCCCTCTTCAGCTAGCTCCTGGGTATAAAGCTTTTTGCAGATAAAAACTAAATCAGCTTCAGCAAAATATGTTGTATTATCACTAAAAACAGGTGTTAAACCAACTTCTTTAACCTTATCACTATCACGCCCAGAATGACTTCCAAGGTATGAAAGAGCTTTATGATACTCCTCTGGAAAATGCGATAAAGTGAAATACTCTTGGCTATCCATAAACTCTTTTGTATAGCGACTTGGACGTACATAGCTAATAATAGTTGGTAAATTACTTCTACTTTTACTATCCCAAATAGAACCAATATGGCCCCAGGAAATAGTCATCGTATTAAAGCCTAATGATTCATCTCCAGCTGTTAAAGCCATCCAATCTTTACCAAAAATCGTATATGGATTAATCTGCAATTCTTGAATTGATATTTCCTTCATATTTTCCTCTTTAAAGCTATGTCTACTCTATTATGTTAATACAAACTTATCACACTATCTACAATTTAAATCATTCTCACAGCTTGTAGATAGATATTTTATATACCTAAATTTCCAAAATTCTAACACGAATAATATCCAGTTACCGATCAGGTACCATCCTTCCTGGGGCGTCCCCGCCCCCGCTTGGGAGTGGCTCCCGCATTCATGAGTGCCATCCTTTCCCGTTCAAGCGTCTTCCTGTTCTTTGACCCTTTGGGCCTTCCTCTCTTAATGGGAGGCTGGGCAGGAACAGCCTCGGGGGCTGCTGTAGCTTCTGCCTTCGGCCGTCCCTGCTTCCTCTTCTCAAAAGCTTCAGGAAGGCGCCTTTCAAGGCTGTGCTCCCTGTCCCTTCCGTTATAGTCGCATATGATGGCTTCAGCTATTTCGGTGTTCACGCCATGACATTGTCAGAGTCAGTTGAAAAGGGCTAGAAATAGTCAAATGAAAAGGGACAATTTAAAAGTAGTCAACTAAAAAGGGACAAAAAAAGTCAGTTAAAAAAGGAAAAAGCATCTTAAGTAATTTTGATAT
>NZ_VUNN01000059.1 GCF_009695635.1 Bullifex porci | reverse complement strand
CTGACGTGTGCCCCTGAAGTTGGACAATAAATATTATTATGAGACTTGCTTTCTGAATTCAAGAGGAGGCAAGCCTTTTAATTTTATTTGGTATCTCTTCTCATTATAAAACTTGATATACATATCAATAGCTTCATACAGTTCCTTCCTTGTAGCGAATTTCCTTCCATAGTACATTTCTCTTTTCATGTGTCCAAAGAATGTCTCCATTTTGCTGTTGTCTATGCAGTTACCCTTTCTGGACATGCTTTGTACAATCCCGTTTGCCTTCAGGCAGTTCACGAACGAAGAATGCTGGTACTGCCATCCCTGGTCCGTATGGAACAACAGACCATCAATGCATGGATGCGCTGTTATGGCAGACCTAATCATGCTTATTACAAGATTCATATCAGCCGACACGCTGTATCTGTAGCTGATGATCTCCCCTGTGCAGAAATCCTTTATCGGGGAGAGGTAGACCTTGCCTTCATCTGTCTTGAATTCCGTAACGTCAGAAGCCCACACCCTGTCCGGTTCCTTTACATCGAAATTCCTGGCAAGAATATTCTTCGCCACTTTTCCCACGTCACCTTTGTAAGAGGAGTACTTCTTCTCCGACTTGACCATTCGGGGTACCAGTTTCAGTTCCTTCATGATTCTGCGTATCTTCTTATGGTTGACTATCAGCCCTTCATCCTTGAGTGCGAGGCCAATCCTTCTGAATCCATAAATACTTCCGGTATCAGCAAATATTTCCTTTATTCTTTCCCTTAATCCAGCGTCCGGGTCATCTACCGCTCTCTTGGCCCAGTTGAGATACGAGCTCTTTGGCACGTCATAGAATGCCAGAAGCTCCGACAGGCAGAACTCCTTCCTCAGTTCCCTGATGTTCCTGTACTTTTCTTTCCTCTCGAGGTTCTTCGCTCTGACTCCTGGATTAAGGGCATCGCTTTTTTTAGCAGCAGCAACTCCCTCTTCATCATCTCGTTCTCAAGTTTAAGATACTCCAATGAGCCGGGTTCATAATCCGAGAGCTTAGGTTTGGGTTTCCTTCCCATACTTGGCTTCCTCCCCCTGTTGTCTTCCAGGAGTGCCTCCTGCCCACCTTCGGCGTATTTCCTCAGCCATACATTCAAGGTAGACTCCGAAATGTTGTACGTCCTTGCGGCGGCATGTTTGGTCATTCCTTTCATCAAAGAGTCTACCACTTCAAGCTTCAATGCGTCACTATATCCACCTGGACGGTTGCTGTGAAGGACGGACTCAATTCCATGAATCCTCGCCGTATAGAGTTTGCACTTGAAGTTATTGAGCCTGATTCCCAACCTTCTTGAACAATTGATGATTAAGTCCTCTCCGTTAATTGCCTTAAGAAGCTCTCGTCTGAGATCCTCTTCCTTTACTTTCATGAAAAAAACCTCCTAATTGGATTTTTGGTCCAACTAGAAGGTCACAGGTCA
>NZ_VUNN01000058.1 GCF_009695635.1 Bullifex porci | reverse complement strand
GAGACTGTAAAAAAGTTTGTGGACATTTGAAGAATCTCTTATGCTAGAAAAGAAGAAGGCATAGGAGTTTCAATATGGCAAAGAAGCCGAAAAAACAGCTGAGCCCGGAAAGGAAGGAGCTGATCTCAAAGCTCATTGATGAGTTTGATCTCAAGAGCGTCAAAGACATCGAGGACATGTTCAAGGATATGTTCT
Organism: Bullifex porci; assembly: GCF_009695635.1. Classification (GTDB taxonomy): domain Bacteria; phylum Spirochaetota; class Spirochaetia; order Sphaerochaetales; family Sphaerochaetaceae; genus Bullifex; species Bullifex porci. Next base: position 1,307 of record NZ_VUNN01000058.1, on the reverse strand, counting down.
CTCCAATGCTGCAGGAGATGCTGGAGGGCGAACTAGATGACCATCTCGGCTATGAAAAGTACGAGCATAGCGGAGAAAGCGGATCCAACAGTCGCAACGGACATAGCAGCAAGAGGGTCACTGCATCGTTTGGAGACATGGACATCGATGTTCCTCGGGACAGGAACAGTACATTTGAGCCGCAGATAGTGAAGAAGCATCAGAGGGATGTATCGGACATAGAGGGCAAGGTCATCTCCATGTATGCAAAGGGCATGACGACAAGGGACATCTCATCCCATCTTGAGGACATCTATGGCATAGAGGCCTCTGCCGAGATGATCGGCAAGATAACCGACAGGGTGCTTCCGGAAGCCAAGGCATGGCAGGCAAGGCCGTTGGAAGGCAAGTACGTGGTGATGTTCCTGGATGCCATCCACTACCATGTGAGGGAAGAGGGGCAGGTCGTCAAGAAGGCGGTGTACATCGCAATAGGCATCCGTATCGACGGCATGAAGGAAGTGATGGGCATGTACATAGGAGGCAATGAGAGCGCGAAGTACTGGCTCGGTGTCCTAAACGACCTTAAATCCAGAGGAGTGAAGGACATACTCGTATGCTGTGTCGACGGGTTGTCGGGCTTCTGCGATGCCATTGCCACCGTCTACCCCCAGACTGATGTCCAAAGGTGCATAATACACCAGATCCGCTCCTCCACGCGCTTCGTAGTCTCCAAGGATATGAAAGGCTTTGTCGCCGACTTAAAGAAGATTTACAAGGCGAATACACAGGATGAGGCATGGGAGCAGCTTGATGCATTCGACTCGAAATGGGGGAGAAAGTATTCCGCCGCGGTGAAGAGCTGGAGGGACAACTGGAACGAGCTTGCCACGTTCTTCCGGTACCCTTATGAGATAAGAAAGCTCATCTACACCACCAATGCCATAGAGGGGTTCAACCGGCAGCTGAGGAAGGTCACCAAGACAAGGACGGTGTTCCCCACCGATGACTCACTGTTCAAGATCCTGTTCCTTGCAATGAAGGATATAACGGCGAAATGGTATGGAAAGCCACACAACTGGGGCCTTATTATCTCCCAGCTGATGATTTCGTTTCCGGACAGGATAAGCGATGAGGATTTCATCTGATTCCAAGAACTATATCGATTAGGATGAAAGGTACTGCCTACAGTATTTGTTGACAGCACCTTTATATGCATCTAGAATTCTGATAGCTGGAAAAGGTAGCAGTCTGCCACCTCAGCTACAGATTATTTTTCTTCTTCTGCCTAGCTAAGAGGAAATGTCCACAAAATGAATTACACTCCC
>NZ_VUNN01000057.1 GCF_009695635.1 Bullifex porci | reverse complement strand
TTTAAACAATATCAAAATCGCACTCAGTTTACTTTAGGTTGATAATTGGTTTACTTTAGGTCTACATTGCCGATATGAAAACAAATATCAGGTTTACTTTAGGTCTATAGTTGGTTGATAGTTGGTTGATCTTGAGTCTACATAACCTTATTAACCCCTCAAGAGCTAAAAGAACAAAGGCACGCTGCCGATTGTATACAAACTCGTACCTCGTTCGTCTAATCGGCGTGCCACATCGTGTGCTAAGGGATTATCCCTTAAACCCTATTTCACTCTACGAGCGATGGAATATCTTTAAATTAGGATATGAACTATATGTGTTTTGTGGGTTTTTAAGGCATTGATGGAGGTAGGATTTACGCGTAATATGAGCAGATAAAACAAAGCCCCGATTTCTCATGACTTCAAACTTGGCGGGATGAATTTGAGAAAATCGAGGCTGCGAAACTAATCATTGAGATGATTTGCGTCTCTAAGGAAATTATAGCAAATGGGAATTCAAAAACAATCTAATAACCGCCTTAAGTGCAGTTATGAGTGAAAACCAATCAATTAAATCTCTTTAAATCTGATTTTATCGAGTCACTACCTACAAAACCCTATTGTACTGATGAATTGGGCGTGACATTTATTCGTCCTAAACTTACCGCAATCAATAAAAAGTACATTCAAGTTAATCGACCATCGACTGATTTGTATTTAGTTTTTGATCTTGATTATGAGTATTCAGCCTTAGCATGGTCTGATCTAAATTTACCCGCGCCAGCGTGGGCGGCTAAAAATCCAATTAATGGACATTCCCATTTAGGTTATGCGCTAAGTGTTGGCGTCTGTACGTCATCAATGGCAAGGCTGGCACCTCTTAAATATTTAGCCGCAATACAATCGGCGTATACGGAAATATTAAAAGCGGATCGTTCTTATGCTCGATTATTAACGAAAAACCCATTACATGAAGCATGGAAAACAACATGGTGGACTGATGAAAAGTACACGCTCGATTATTTAGCTGATTTCGTTGATCTGACAGGACACCCATTAAGGGGTAAAGAGAGTCATGGATTAGGGCGTAATTGTGAGTTGTTCGAGAATGTGGCTCATTGGGCATATAAGGAAGTTCGAGAATATTGGTCGCCTGACTATAAGAGTAAATGGCAAGATGCTGTAGTGAGCCATACAGAGGCTTTAAATGCTCAATTTATCGAGCCGTTGCCTTACTCCGAAGTGAAAAGTATCTCTAAATCGATCGCTAATTTTGTTATCCGCCATTTTAGCCCTGAAAAATTCCGTGAATCTCAGTCTCTCAAAGGTCGTAAAGGTGGATTGATTGGAGGTAAACGAGGCTCTATCGAGGATAAAGCGAAAGCTGGTACATTAGGTGGGGCTAAATCTAAAGGTGGCGGTAGACCTGATAAGAAAGAGCTGTTACCTAAAGTGATAGAGTTAAAAGCATTGGGTTATAACAACAGAGCTATTGCCGATGATTTAGGTTTAAGTGCGGGCACTA
>NZ_VUNN01000056.1 GCF_009695635.1 Bullifex porci | reverse complement strand
ACGAGGTATCTTACTCTTTGGGAAGGTGACATTGGGCATGGCGGTGGTTCCGGTTGTTGGGGTACTGCAATGTGTGAAGTTGTACAAAGTCATTGGGGAGTACTCTTTGTCCGTAGAACGGATTACTTTTTTAATACAGGGTTGAGAACAGTAAATGAAATTCTTGGTTTTAATGATGGATTACTCAAGTTGAGAGGGTTGGATTATGATAACGATGATGCAAACAATTTTCCTTCTCTTGTCTATGACGTAGAATTGCTTGAGCAGCATGGTGTCTGGTCTCTAACTAATAAAAATCTAGTCGGAAAAAAGTGCTTTAATAAATAAGGATATGTGCAAACCTTCTTAATATAAGTAAAGGTTGGAAATATCATGAAAGGGAATGCCTAAAAGAAGTAAATCATTACCCCATACTTTTCTTGATACTTACCAGCTATTAAGTACTGCTAGTACGCATAAATAGATTAACTGTTAAATACCGCCCAATTTGAGGCGGTATTTTTGTATGTGAGGTAGATTTAAAATAAATCTATTTTTACGTGTTTACCCCTGTTTTAGATTTAAAATAAATCTATAAAAATGTGATGTTTCTTTATGAAAGCGATCATTTTTTGTGCTACATTGTCCGCACTTGTCATTTTTATATTTGTTTGGAGTCCGTACAGTGAAAAATAATAAACGAGCAAATGAAACTGCAACGTCGGTGCGTAAAGATATGCGTATGGAGAAAGACTTACTTGCACTTGTTGATGCTGTTAGAGGAGATGTTCCTTTTGCTGCTTGGGTTAAGCGAGCAATTAAAATGAGACTTGAAAAAGAAAATGTTATTCGAGAACGTACGGTTAAGTCCGTACCAATTAAAATGAAAATTGAAAAAGAAAATATTAATCGAGACTGTACGATTAAGTCTGTACCAATTAAAAAATCCGTAAAGGTACTAATACATAATCCAAAGGTTAAAAAAATATCATCTAATATGCAGCGTTCAATTAAAACGAAAAAAATATTATTTGATGCGATAAAAATATTATCTGTTGAAGAAAAAATAGAAATTATTAAAGCACGTTACCCAAAAAGTGAATTGCGGAAAGCTATTGGTGATGTTGTATCTAAAGATTCAATTGCGAAGTATTGGGATGAGATTGGAATAGTTTTAAATGAAAATGATTAAATGATTACTAATTTTGAGTGATTTTTTGTTTCCTTTTATTTAGTGCAGTCTATTTGCAGTCTATTTGCAGTCTAAAGTATATATCACTAAATGTAAGGCAAAAATAAAGGCACGTTACCGATTGCCAGCATTAATATTTTCGTTCCTCAATATTAATACTGTTATCGACGTGCCTCTGAAATTCTTTCATCGCGTGCTAAAGAGTAAACTCTTTAAAACTCTTTTCACTCTACGAGTGATTATTTTACGGCTGTTGCCATTATGTATTTATGCGATAAATATCAGTAATTGTACTTTTTGGGAAAAATAAACATACAAAACATGAGGTTGTAACAATTG
>NZ_VUNN01000055.1 GCF_009695635.1 Bullifex porci | reverse complement strand
ATGCTCCCGCTCGTGGCGATCAGCAGTACCGAGACCAGGGTGATGGTCAGCCACGTCCGGCCGACCATACGCAGCACGCTCAGGCGGTTCGACTGCATCGCCGCGGTCATACCCTGCTCGTGGGCGCTGATGGCGTCGCTGATTCTCTTCGCGCTTGCGCTCAGTTCCGCTTTTACAGATTTCTCGTGCTCGCTGAATGCGGCTTTCAGCATCTCGCCGGTACTCTGCTGCTGCGCTTTCGATTGCTGCTCCAAGTCCTTCGCCAGCGCTAAAAGACTGCTCATAAATGGCTCCCTTCAGTCGGATGTTTCGCCCCCCGTCCGGGTCGGCAATGCTGATACTGTTTTTTGTAGTGCGGACCACCTCAAAACCTGCCGCTGTGAGCGCACCTGTGACGTCCTCGCGAGTTTTGAGCTCCCCGGATGAGGCTAAGGCCAGCAACCCACGTGTAATCGCCTGAGCGGCTTCCAGCTTCGTTTCCGGCAGTGCGGACGGCGTAACCAGTAACCGCCGGTTCTCCGGGGCGTTTGGATCATGCAGCCCCAGTCTGCCGTTCACCACGGTCTGCCAGGCATCGATGCGCGGCCGGTCGGCGCGATCGTAGTACGGCTGCAGGCGTTTCCCGGTCAGCAGTTCAGTGTTGGGGATCAGGAAATTCAGCTCCAGCCTCCCCTTGTCGGTATGCTCCACCCACAGAATGCTGTACTGGTCTTTATCGAGCCCGGGCATCAGAACCCGCTCAAAGCTGGCCATGATCTGCTCCCGCTGCCCGGGCGGCAGTTCAGCCTCCGCGAACGACAGCACGCCGGAGGTGTACTTTTTCGCATACGGCGAGGCATCGATAAGCTCCCGGACTTCCTCCGGTTTTCCCTGCAGCACGGTCGCCCCCTCGCGCTGCCGGTCTTTTCCCAGCAGGTAATCCACCGGACCGGCACCACCACCGCGCCCCCGGGGGTGAAATTTAACGATCATCATCCCCCCCTTTTTCCAGCACCGCATGCCGCAGCCGCTCCAGTCCCGCGTCTATTGCCATCAGGGCGGCCACAATCTGCACCCGATCATGACCGGCACCAACGGCATTCACTTTCCGGGCGATCTGGTTCAGGTTGTTACCCATACCGGCAAGCTGGCGCAGCAGCGCCGGCGATATTGACGGCAGTCTGCAGGCACGCGCCGGCTTCTCATCGAGGCAGGACTGACGCATCCACGCCGCCAGCTGCCTGCCGTCGCACCGCTCGAGCAGCCGCCGGTGTTCGTCTTCCGTCACCCACATCGTGAGCATCTTGTTGCGTTTGTCTGCCAGAGTAGCCTCCTGAGAACACCGGGACGGGCGGGAAATGTTTCCCGGTCGGCACGGTGTTGGACAAGCCGCAGGCGCGTCAGTGGCTTTTAGCGGGTTTCGGGGCGCAGCCCTGAACCAGTCACGTAGCGCTAGCGGAGTGTATACTGGCTAAATATGTTACGGCGGAGTGGTAATGTATGAAAGTGCTTCATGTGGGAAGGGGAAAATGTGGCT
>NZ_VUNN01000054.1 GCF_009695635.1 Bullifex porci | reverse complement strand
TATATCAAAATTACTTAAGATGCTTTTTCCTTTTTTAACTGACTTTTTTTGTCCCTTTTTAGTTGACTACTTTTAAATTGTCCCTTTTCATTTGACTATTTCTGGCCCTTTTCTGTTGACTCTAACACCCAGCCTGCATCTGTTTGATTTCTGCGTCGGCATCGCCGGTGCTTTGATCGTGCGGCTGGTGGTGTACTGCAAGGGCAAGAACGCCAAGAAGTACCGTAAAGGCGTGGAGTACGGCAGCGCCCGTTGGGGAACGGCCAAGGATATTGCGCCCTACATTGACCCCAAGTTTGAAAACAATATCCTGCTGACCCAAACGGAACGGCTGACTATGACCGGGAGGCCCAAAGACCCCAAAACAGCGCGGAACAAAAACGTGCTGGTGATCGGCGGCAGCGGTTCCGGCAAGACCCGCTTTTTCGTTAAGCCCAACCTGATGCAATGCTTTCCGACCACGGACTACCCAACCTCATTTGTGGTGACTGACCCGAAAGGCACCCTTGTTCTGGAAACAGGAAAGATGTTTCAGCAGGCGGGCTACCGCATAAAATTCCTGAACACCATCAACTTTTCCAAATCCATGAAATACAATCCTTTCGTCTACATCCACTCGGAAAAGGACGTGCTAAAGCTGGTAAATACCCTGATTGCCAACACCAAGGGCGAGGGCGAAAAATCAGCGGAGGATTTTTGGGTCAAGTCGGAACGGTTGTTTTACACGGCCCTGATCGGCTACATCTGGTACGAGGCTCCGGCAGAGGAAATGAACTTCACAACGCTGCTGGAAATGATAAATGCCAGTGAAGCCCGCGAGGACGACCCAGAGTTTCAAAGCCCCGTAGACCTGATGTTTGAACGATTGGAGCAGAAAGACCCAGACCATTTTGCCGTGCGGCAGTATAAGAAATTTCTGCTTTCCGCTGGCAAAACCCGTTCCTCTATCCTGATAAGCTGCGGCGCACGTTTGGCCCCCTTTGACATCCGGGAAGTGCGCGAGCTGATGGAGGACGACGAAATGGAGCTGGACACCATCGGGGACAAAAAGACGGTGCTGTTTCTCATTATGAGCGACACGGACACCACTTTCAATTTCATTCTGGCTATGCTCCAAAGCCAGCTTATCAACTTACTTTGTGACCGGGCCGATGATAAGTACGGCGGACGGCTGCCTGTCCATGTGCGGCTGATCTTAGACGAGTTTGCCAACATCGGCCAGATACCAAATTTTGATAAATTGATCGCCACCATCCGAAGCCGGGAAATCTCGGCTTCTATTATTTTGCAGAGCCAGTCGCAGTTAAAGGCCATCTACAAGGATGCTGCCGAAATCATATCGGACAACTGCGATTCTGTGCTTTTCCTGAGTGGGCGCGGCAAAAATGCCAAGGAAATCGTAAGCGTGTTTTCAGCTGATATTTAAGTTTTTTTCCGATTGTATGAAAATTCGTCTAAAAGGACGAAAACAACATGTATAATCACTATCCAGAGCAAACAAGACGTAATGTAGTAGCAGCTCATAG
>NZ_VUNN01000053.1 GCF_009695635.1 Bullifex porci | reverse complement strand
AAAAAAACCTGGCAACGACCTACTCTCCCACGGACAAGCCGCAGTACCATCGGCGAAGAAGCGTTTCACTGTCGTGTTCGGGATGGGAACGTGTGTTTCCACTTCTCTATGGTCACCAGGAAATTCACAATGTTGTTTAAGGAAAACTTAAGCAAGCAAGTGAAGCTGTTTTCAGGAACGAAAACGATAATATGGTCAAGCCTCACGGCTTATTAGTACTGGTAAGCTGAACATGTTACCATGCTTATACCTCCAGCCTATCAACCAGTTAGTCTCACTGGTTCCTTTAGGACTCTTAAAGAGTCAGGGATGTCTCATCTTGAGGAGGGCTTCCCACTTAGATGCTTTCAGCGGTTATCCCTTCCGAACGTAGCTACCCAGCAGCTGCTCCTGGCGGAACAACTGGTACACTAGAGGTTCGTCCACTTCGGTCCTCTCGTACTAAAAGCAGAACCTCTCAAACATCCAACGCTTGTGGCAGATAGGGACCGAACTGTCTCACGACGTTCTGAACCCAGCTCGCGTACCGCTTTAATTGGCGAACAGCCAAACCCTTGGGACCTGCTCCAGCCCCAGGATGCGATGAGCCGACATCGAGGTGCCAAACCTTGCCGTCGATATGAACTCTTGGGCAAGATCAGCCTGTTATCCCCGGAGTACCTTTTATCCGTTAAGTGACGGCGCTTCCACACGCTACCGCCAGATCACTAAGACCTACTTTCGTACCTGCTCGACTTGTTTGTCTCGCAGTCAAGCCACCTTGTGCCTTTACACTTGCCGGATGATTCCCAACCATCCTAAGGTGACCTTCGCGCGCCTCCGTTACCCTTTGGGAGGCGACCGCCCCAGTCAAACTTCCCGCCTGACACTGTTCCGAATCCGGCTTACGGACCCGGTTAGAAACCTGTATCAGCAAGGGTGGTATTTCACCATCGACTCCGCACACCCTGACGGGCATGCATCCTTGTCTCCCACCTATCCTACACATGCTGATCCAAGTTTCAATATCAAGTTAAAGTAAAGGTTCACGGGGTCTTTCCGTCTAACCACAAGTATCGGGCATCTTCACCCGAACTTCAATTTCACCGGATTTCGCGTTGAGACAGTGCCCAAATCGTTACACCATTCGTGCGGGTCGGAACTTACCCGACAAGGAATTTCGCTACCTTAGGACCGTTATAGTTACGGCCGCCGTTTACTGGGGCTTAAATTCGCTGCTTCGTATTGCTACTAACAACTCCTCTTGACCTTCCAGCACCGGGCAGGTGTCAGTCCATATACTTCCCATTGCTGGTTCGCATAGACCTGTGTTTTTGGTAAACAGTCGCTTGGGCCATTTCTCTGCAACCATGTCGCCATGGCCATATTTATCCCGAAGTTACATATGTATTTTGCCGAGTTCCTTAACGCGAATTCTTCCGTGCGCCTGCGCATTCTCAGCTCGCCCACCTGTGTCGGTTTATAGTACGGTCCCTTACTGACTAACCTTAGAAACTATTTCTCGTCACGACGATTACACACTCTTCAGCTTTCCGTA
>NZ_VUNN01000052.1 GCF_009695635.1 Bullifex porci | reverse complement strand
AATTTATGTTGGTGGAATATTGGAATATCACCACCTGTAAAAGGCGTGAAGAAAGACAAGGCTGAGGCTATTAGATTGGCCAAGCACTATATAAAAAAAATGTCTCAAGAAAAAACATTGGATTTTTTGGGTATCTGTGAAATATCAGAAGATGAGGCTATAGATTTTAAACCTTTGGCTGATAAACTACATCTTGAATACTTGAATTTATCAGGGACTGTTGGTCGGATAATTATGGATGTATCCATAATGTACGAAGCATCAAAACTTGAGTACATAGATTATAAATATATAATTAAAATACAACCAGATGATAGAACTTTGCGTATTGCTGTCAGAGTTGTTTTTAAGGATGCAGTAACAGGAAATCTAATAACATTCTTTTTATCACACTGGCCATCCATAAGAAGCGCAGATGAAAAGATTCGAGAGGACGCTGCCGAGTCACTGCGCAACAATGTGAATAAAATACTAGATGACCACGGCATTGAGTCCCAAATAATATGCATGGGTGATTACAACACAAACCCTTACTCTGTTGCAATAAACGAAAAACTTTACGCCACTAGAGATTACCATCGAATAAAGAATAAACGAAAACTTCTTTTTAACCCTTTTTGGTATTTACTTTCAGACAAAAAGACCAATAACTTAGGAACTTATCATTATAAATCAGGAGCATCGAATAGATGGTTTGTTTTTGATCAAATGTTGTTTTCATCATCATTTATATACGGAGGAAAAGATTGTCTTAAGCTAGACATGAACAGCCTTGATTTTCATCGTATACTTAGTGATGATAACCAATGTTTAGATCAAAGATTTTTTAACACTTTTGATCATTACCCAATATTTTGTAGGATTTACCATGACAACCAAAAATGAAGAGTTCCAAGAAAGACTAAAGGCATCACTAAAAAAAGCCAATGAAACACTAATTTTAAAAGAAAAAATAGAGTCAGATATTTCATCAATTTTGTCAATGCTAAAGGGTATAACATCCGACTCAATTGACTTTGATATTTTTCAGAATAGTTCGAAAATTCCCAAATATAAAGATTGTAAAAAAATTGTCAGAATAAAGAAAAACTCTAGCATGGCATACCCTAAAGGTTTCATTTTATTTGGATTTAGCATAAATGAGTCTACCGGATATCCTGTACAGGTAGAAACGGAAGACGAAGCCGCAGAGTGTACAGATGTGGATAACTTAAAAGAATCAATTGTTTACATAATAGAAAAAAGATCTATAGAGATAATGAAATTAATATCCGAGCAACAAGAAGACGATGACATTCCTTTTTAAAAAGGTAGCATGTAATGCCATTATCAACGGCACTTTTTCATAGAAGGTGCCATATATCTTAGAATCAACTAATTTAACATAAGACCATAATTGTACGCACCGCTAAAACGGCCTCAGGGCGTTTCTGACGGGAAACCGGTAAAACAGGCAACAAACCACCCGAAAACCCGCCAGAAACGCGCAGGCTCTGTTTTTACGGCATGCATGAGTATGCACGTAAGTGCATAGCGCGAAAAGTCACGCCATTCAGCCAG
>NZ_VUNN01000051.1 GCF_009695635.1 Bullifex porci | reverse complement strand
TAAATTCATCTTGTTAGAAAGATTCATAAGTACTTGGTCATAATATAAAGTGACATAAACACCTGGAGCCATTTCACCAAGAGTTGCATTTCTTAAAGACTGTGTAAGACGTCTAGTTGTATATTCATTTCCTGTTTCGTATTCCAGTATTCTCATAATCAAGAGAGAAAGGAAACAAATAAGGAAATGTCCTTCTAAGCTTTTTCTAGACCAAACAAATACAGGTCTCATTTTAAGATAAGATTTCATAGTCTTAAAAGAATCCTCTATCTTCCACAATCCCCTGTATATACTAATAATATCCAAAGCAGTAAGCTCTCTATTTAGTTGTAGCATACCCCAATCTTCACGCCATCTACAGGTTTGTCCCTCTTCAAATGGTTTTTTATCGTCATACCAACCAAGACCAGCAAGGTTACTTTCAATGATATAAAATCCATCTAATGCTTCAACATCATCAACTGCATCTTGGTTGAATTTTACAGTAGCACTGTAGTTTTTAACTACATTACCTTCACTATCTTTTACTTCAGTAGCCAGAAACCTGTTTGAACCATAGGTATTATCAATTTTGCTTTTAGAGGATGTATGGCTTTTAGCTAAAGCCTTCTCAATAGTCTCCATTCTATCAATTTTTGCCCTCTCAGCATACTTTCGTGACCAGAATGCTATGAGATGTTTACCAACTTTAACCTTCTTTTTATCTCCATCTTTATCGGTAATATTACAGTTTCCTATTATTTCAATGGTCTTATACATGAACTGAGTACTTTTATCAAATGCTTTCTGCTCCTTTCCATTATCATCTATGCAGGTATAATCACTTCTATCCAGTACCTTTTTCCTGGTTTCTTCATCTATCTTCTTACCTCTGACAGAATTAGATATAACATATCCATCGTGGTTAATTATTATATTTGCAATGGTATCACCAGAATAGAAGCCTTTGTCTGCTACATATATCATATGCTTCATTTCAAATATTTCTCTTGCTCTATTTACTGCAGGAGGAAGCATTAAACAATCATTAGTATTACCTGGCCATATATCATAGGACATTGGAAAGCCATTAGAATCTAGTAACACTCCTAATTGTGTTATTGGAAGAGGTCTATTCTCTTTACTACATCCTTTTTCTCTAAAACCATCCTCATCTTCAATTTCGTAATAAACATTAGTTCCATCAAAGTATCCATATCCTGTCTGCCTTCCATAAAGTTCTTTCATTACTTTATCAAGATGAGAGAGCATATCTTCTTTATATTCTCCAAGCTGCTGCAATCCGGAATATATTTGCGCTTGAGTAAAGTTCATTTTCTCGTAATAGCTATCTCTATTCTTCCAGTTAGTGAGTTTTGATGACGGAGAGAGTATCCTTTCGTATATAAAGAGTCTCATCAAGTTAGTGAGATTGTAGTCAAGGTTTAGATATTTTCTTCTGTTATCAACAAATTTATCAAGACGAAGTCTATGTATTACCCATGCAATAAAAGCGTCCCCATAATGGATTCTTATATCGTACTCTCCATTTTCATTAAAACGCATAATACCATCTTTCTGTAAAGAGAGATTGATAATATTATTCTTCTCCTTTTCTTTTAACTCCTTTGTCCTTTTCTTAG
>NZ_VUNN01000050.1 GCF_009695635.1 Bullifex porci | reverse complement strand
AATTTTTCTGCGACAAAACCTGTATATGCAGAAGGAGCCCAAATGATGAAAACTGATTTCACCTATACCTACTGCTACAAAGATGAAAATGGCTCTATAATACTAACAAATTCTGCACCACAAGATGATATATCAATTTATACACGTGATGAAAATACTTCATTCATCACATTACTTGATGACCAAGATACATACAGATCAGCAGATAAGGTTTATGCAGGCATATTGCTTGCAAGCCCTGATACTCCAGAGGGTTACATAAATAAGGAAACTGAAATAAAAGTAATTAAAAACTGCGAAACAGATATCAAGAGTCTTGCATCATATAAGCTTAAGAGCGGAACTACGTATGAATTATCAGGAAATATATATAAGCGATTCTATTATGATGGGAAAATGATTGGAAGAACAGTAATTCTTGGTAAGACTGATGACGGAGTCAAAATAGCAGATGGTTTTAAAATCTACACCAGTGAATTAATAGGAAGCGATACTACCCTTTCAGCCGATGAACTAAAAGAAAAGTATAATAGTGTTGCAGAACCATCATGGAAACTAGAGACTGCAGCAGAGCTCCTTAATAAGGATAGTTTTGCCAGTTCTGGATATATACTTTTAAAGATTACTGAGGATGAAAAAGGAGAAATAACTAAAGATAATCCTGGTTACATCAGAGTTCACAAGTAACCAAGAATATTTTTGTAAAGAATACTGGCCGTTATCAAATAATGACGGCCATTCTTTTAATTTATTAAAGCGTATTTAAAGTTAATAAATCTTAGAATACTAAGAATTAATTTTTTGGGAAAACTTCTTAGTTGAACCATACATCGATATAAAAGTAAAATAAATATTAGGGTTAAAATATAGTCCAGCTTTTATCTTGAATAATAAGCAATAATATATTGCGTTTAAAGGATATAGGATATATGTACAGAAGAAAAATATTAACAGTAGCTATCACATTAATGCTAATTTTTACTTTTATTTCTTGTAATCACTCAACATCTGAGCCTCAGGATGTAATTAGAAAGATTACAATAATTGGAGATTATTCACTTGCAGGAATTCCCTCTGAAGTAAAAAATGGAACCGTAATTACATTTCCAGAAAAGATAATCAACGGCCATAGTTACACTGCAACCATTGCCAATAGGCCATATTCTGCAGGTGAGAAATACACTGTAAATTCAGATATCATCATCAACCTACTCTTAAATCATGAATATACTCAATGGATCAATGATGGTAAATCCACACATGTTAGGCACTGTACGGTTGAAGGATGTAGTAACATCGAGAGTGGTTATCATATAATAAAAAATGGAAGCTGTACCTTATGCGGTTACCACTCTGATCTTTTCACCATCAGTGACAATCTTGCTGAAGATAGTAAAAAGGCGATGAAAGACATTTCATCTTCAGAAACATTTAGTTATGTAAATGTAGGTAAAATTAAAAGCAAAGTATCTTCAATTAAGCTTGGTGAAAAAACTTATAAAGAAGAAGATACAATATCTATTGGAGAAGCAAGCCCGATTACAGTATTCACTATTGAAAATGGTGAACTTAAAGTCATAGCTCCAGTACTTTGGTTCTCAATGCTTGATAAAGAAATACTAAAAATAGAAAATGAATCATTTCTCCTTCCAGAAGTAGAAAAACCAAATCTAAAAATAGATGAAGATAAGAGTAAATGGTCAGCTGGAGATAATGAATTGACAATACAATATGATGGTAGTGTTGTCAGTACTAAATACAAAGATAGTGATTGTCAG
>NZ_VUNN01000005.1 GCF_009695635.1 Bullifex porci | reverse complement strand
TTTATATTTTCATTAAAAAAACACATATTGGAAAATTTAGATATACAATGTCTTTATATATTTTTTTTAATAAAGAAATTAACTTAATAAAAATGGTAAAAAATTTATTTTGCTTTTTTCTTCTTAAAGTGTTATATTTTAAATAACAAAGACAAGTGCCGAGCAAGGTTTGCCCTTGCCCGGTTTGTTTTTTGAAAAAAATCATAGGAAAAAATTAAGGAATTTTTTTATGAAAATTGAAACAATGCTAAAAAATGATAGGAAGTTCACTAAGGCAGAACTCCAAGCAATGACTATTGATAATTTCGTTGAATACGACAAAGCTATAAAGAAGATAGATAGCGAAGATATGCTATCTATTAAAGAAATTTCTGATTCTTTAATAAAAGAGCGTGAGGATAGTGTTTGGGGTAGATATGTCTCTGGATCTATTTCTATGATTAGACGTCCTCATGAGGATAATATTAATATGCAAAATCTACTAGTATCCTTCTATGAGATACATAACTGGACAGTAGTAGAATTCTTATGTAATAAAATTCTTGAATTAAATGAAAATAGATTTGCACTTCGTGCACTTGCCGATTGCTATGAGGAAACAGGTCGTGATGAACAAAAGTGGCCAGTATATGTACGCTTAGTAAAGATTGACTTTGAGGAAAGAAAGCTTACAAAGAAGCTTGCTGATCACTATATGGAAATTGGTGATACTCAAAATGCAGTACTTTATTATCGTCGTGCACTCATGAGATTTATAGCTGCTAAGGATTTAGAAAATATTAGAGCTATTTGGAGTACTCTTTTAACTAATAGCGATGATTTTGGATATTATTTAGGAGTAGCTGAGAAGGCTTCTACTCAGATTTCTCATGCTTTTGCAACTGAGATTTTAAATGATTTATTAAAAACTGTAGTAAATGATATAGATAAGAGTATTGCAGTATTAAAGAAGGAAATTGAGCTTGATAAGGATAATATTGATGCTCAGAATGCATTAATTATTGCTTTCCAAAAGAAATATGCTTCATCTACAAGATTAAAGCAGTGTATCAAGAGATCTGGTCTTAAGGCTGGTTGTGCAGATTTTAGTAAAGCAATTGATTCTTTTGAAATTGATATTGCATTTGATAATGGCTCATTTGTTTATCAGCAATCTCTTGATAGACTTGGTGTTATTAAGTCCATCACAGAAAAAGAGGTTGTTATTAACTTTGGTAAGAGTGAAATTAAGATGAGTGCTGATATGGCATTTAGAGCGTTAACACCTCTTGCAAAATCTAATATTAGAGTTTTAAGAGCTGTTGTTCCTCAGAAGCTAGCTGCTAAGGTTAAGACAGATACAAGATGGACTTTAATGACTATTATGGAAAGCCATAATAACAAGTGCTCATTAAAGGAAATGAAGAATGATTTATGTCCTAAGGTTTTAGCAGAAAAGGATTGGAATGAATTCAAGAAGTCTGCTAAAAAGGTATTAATGGAGGATCCATATTTCTCAGTTGTTATTGGAGAAAATGAGACCTATACCCTACGCTCCACCCCTATTACACCAGAAGAAAAGAAGTTATTACTCTTCAAGGGTGAACCAGATTTCTATGGTAAGGTAAAGCACCTAAAGGACTTTGTTTCTGAAAACTATGATACAGAATCTGATAGCTTTGCTGAAATGATTCGTTTCTTTAATTTTACTTTAAAGAGCAGAAGAAATGGAATTACAGATGAGGTTATATCTTCATATCTTCTTTTAACTAATTTAAGAAGCCATGATCATATCTCAACTGCTACAATTGATGATCCTGTTGAGTTTGCAGCTTTATATAAAGCAATTGATGATAAGGTTGCACTCTTTAATAAGATTAATAATGCTGAATTAAAGAAAGCATTCTTGGAAAATGTAATTGATACAGATAAGCAGTGGGCAGATGTTCTTAGAAGATGCTTCCCATACTATACTTATTCATTTATCCCAGAGCGCTTAAGATCTCTTGGCCAGACTAAGGTTTACATTGAAATCCTCCGTGATTGTGTAGAAAACTATAAGGAGCTTGCAGATGTACTTCTTTGGAATTTAAAGAATGCTACTGAAAAGGACTGGGAAAAGGCTGGAATTACAAAGGAAAATCTTATTATTACCCTACTCTTACTCCTCGACTACACAGCAAGCTGTGTTGATCTTAAAAAGGATGTAACAGAGAATAAGAAGCGTAATTTACTTGTAGAGCAAATTCTCTTTGCTGAGAAGAAGATCTATGATGCTATTGAGATGGGAACTCAGGAGCTTGCTGCTAAGATCTACTCAATTATCGCTAATGATAAGAATATTGATCCAGGTAAAAAGGTCAGCATTAAATATGTTATTAGTGAAAAGTATCCAGATTTCAGATTCTTTGATGATGAGGCACCAATTCAGAGCAATAACTTAATTCCTACAGGCTTCTTATGTACTAAAAAGTGCTTAGAGGAGAAGCTTAAGGAAAAGGATCATATTGAGCACGTTGAATTACTTGAGGTTGCTGATGAAATTGCTGATGCTAGAGCATTAGGTGACTTAAGAGAAAATGCTGAGTACCAATATGGTAAGGATAAGCAGAAGAACCTTAATGCAAAGCTTAGAACTCTTACTGAGGAAATTGAAAAGGCTCAAGTAATTACTCCTGATAAGGTTGATCCATCTAGAATTAGCTTTGGTACTAAGGTTACTATGATGGATAATCTTAAGAAGGAAAAGATTGTATATACAATCCTTGGTCAGTGGGAGAGTGATCCTGATAAGTATATTCTTAACTTCAAAACTCCTCTTGGAATGAGCTTATTAAATAAGGTAGTTGGTGATGAGCTTAAGTTTGAAATCAATGGTACCAACTATGATTATACTATCCTTGAGATAGAGGTTGCAGATTTCTAATTAACTTTAGATGGAGCTGATTTTTCAGCTCCATTTTTTAATAAGCTTAAAAATGGAATTTTAAAAATAATATAAAATATAAGAGTTATACATACTAATAAAATGCCAAGAGAAACAGTAATGCAAAAGGCTTTTAGATTTGAGCCATTAACATGGTATGTTAATTTTAAATTAAAAATAATGCCTGCTGCTAATATTAATGGAATATTGGCAGCTACTATTCTCACTATTTCTTTAAAGAATTTTGGATAGTTAAATAGCTTTATTTTTGGTAAATAAATTAGTACTGCTATAGTTGATGAAATTAAAAGTGCAAGTGAAATACTTTCAGCTCCAATATTAAGCTTAACAAAGATAAACATTAAAGATACATCTAAAATTGCTTGAACAAGAGAAACTATTACTGGATAGCTATAATCATTTTTACTGTAGCAATACCTACTAAGCATTGAAGAAAAGGCTAAAGGAATCATAGAAAATAAATACCATTTTAAAACTTTAGCTGTTAATACAGTATCTAAATATGTAAACCTACCCTTTTGCAATACAGCAGATATACATTGCTCAGATAGAGTTAATAGTATTATTGCGCTTGGCAGTAAAAATGAAACTAGATATGTTAATGAATTATTTAAGTATTTAGCCTTTATTTCATCATCCTTTTCTCCTGCAATAAGAGGAAAGAATACTGTTGAAATAGATGCAAAAAAGATTCCATATGGAGTTTGATAGAAAATAATAGAATTAGATATTGCACTTACAGCTCCACTTTCAAGCATTGATGCAATATAAAATGATAAGTATTGATCTAGTATCAAAATAAAGGAGTATAGTGTTGCAGGTATAAATGCTTTTAACGTTAGGATAAACCATTTACTCTTTAGAGGATTACTTAGCTTTAGTTTAATTTTCCTTTTTCTAACTACAATAGCTTGAGATACCATTTGAATGATAGAGCCAGCTGTACACCCTAGAGCCATTGAGTAATATGATAATTTATTAGTAAATAAGTAAATTGATAATATAACTGTTAAAGTGAAGAATATAGGTCCAATTCCAGTGATTAAGAATGCTTTTCTTGTTTGTAATACAGTTGATAAAAGAGTTGATAGCGAAATAAAGAATAGAAAAGTTAAAAAAAATGGAAGTAGATTAGCTGCTATTACTATTTGATTTTCATCATTAAAGCCACTTAGCAATGTAATAAAGGGTTTACTAAAAATAAAGGATAGAACTATTAGTGGGATAAATATTATTAGTTGGAATGTAAATAAAGCTCCTAAAAAGGATGATGTATTTTCATCGTCATCCTTTAGCTTTGAAAAAATAGGAAGATACGCTTGTGATAATGCACCCTCTGCAAAAAGCTTTCTTAAATTGTTTGGGATGTTATATGAGAAATTTATAGCATCTGCTATTAAGCCAGCTCCAAAAAAGGATGAAATAGCCCTAGCCTTCAATATCCCTAATAAACGGGATATGAAGGTAGTAATCATCATTATAAAGGTATTTCTTTCTTTACTTTGTGCCATAGAAACGAGCCATATACTCTTTCTTAAATTCAGCAAAGCGTCCTTCTCTAATGCTTTGCTTAATTCTTTCTAAGAAATTATAAAGATATGTTAGGTTATGCTCAGTTGCAAGCATTCCACCATACATCTCATTACATTTAATTAGATGGTGTAGATAAGCTCTAGAGTATTTTTGACAGCAGGTACAGGTACATCCCTCCTGTAATGGTCTTTCATCGAATTTGTGTACTGCCTTTTTCATAGTAATAACACCATCATCTGTGAATATACCACCATTTCTTGCCATTCTTGTTGCAAGTACACAGTCAAATAAATCTATACCATTCTCAACACATGATAGGATGTAATCAGGAGAGCCAATTCCCATTACATATCTTGGCTTTTCCTCTGTAATATATTGTGCTGTGTAGGAGAGAAAATCATTAAACTGCTCCTTACTTTCGCCAACAGAGAGTCCACCAATTGCTATACCAGGGAAATCCATTTCAGATAATGTCAATGCAGATTCCTTTCTAAGATCCTGATAAAAGTTTCCTTGTACGATACCAAATAGGTTTCCTCTAAAGCTTTCACCTAACCTATTTCTTTCTTCAATTGATCTTTCTGCCCAAGCTTTAGTTACTCTCCAAGCTTCCTTTGCATTTCTATACTCTATTCCTGGAGGAGTACAAACATCTAATACCATAGCGATATCAGATCCTATGATACCTTGTATATCTACTACCTTCTCTGGTGTAAAGACATGCTTTGAGCCATCTATATGAGATTGGAAGGTAACACCACTATCCTTAATCTTTCTTAAGCCAGAAAGAGAAAATACCTGGAAGCCACCACTATCTGTTAAGATATTGTGGTTCCAATTAGAAAATTTGTGTAAGCCACCAAATTTCTCTAAAACCTCTGTTCCTGGTCTTAAATAAAGATGATATGTATTTCCTAAAATAATCTTATATCCAATTTCATCGACCTTATCATGGTAAATTCCTTTTACAGTACCATTTGTACCAACTGGCATAAAGGCTGGTGTTTCAACTCTTCCATGTGGAAGATCGATATATCCAAGTCGCGCTTTAGTTTGTGTATCCTGTAATACCTTAGTATATATATTTTTAGCCACTTAATCCTCCAAGTGCTCTAACTACCATTGATAGTATAGTTACTATAAAAATTGGTAATATTACAGATAAATAAGGCTCCGTAACACCCTGCGAGGATGATATAGTAAAGACCATCAACGCAACATAATATACAACAGCAGTACAGAGACTTTGAATTATACTGAATAAGAACACATTCTTCTTAAATCTATAGTTCATTGAAACAGAGATAACCATAAGTATCAAGATGGAAAATGGAGAAAATATTCTTTGGTAAAAGTCTGTTGCTGCTTGATAGTAGGTATCTCTATCTAGAGTTTTAATTCTTTTTAAATAATTAATAGCAGCTTCTCTTTCCATAGTTGTTACATCATTGCTTGCATTTTTGAATAATCGAGGCTCCAATGTAAAGTCTGAGACAATATATTCATTTTCAAATGAAGTATTTAGCTTATCACCTTCTCTTATATATATTCTTGAATTATAAAAAACCCAGTTGCCTTCGCTTGAATATTTAGCGTAATCAGAGACAACTCTTAGCTTAATAGTATTACTATCCTTATATATAAGTGTTGTATTATAAATTGTATTTGTTTCGCTATTAAAGCGAGATGCATGTATAACATAATTTGAATCAATATCAGATAGTGTAATATTTCTACTATCTGTAGTTCCAGAGAGTCCAAAGAGCTCATCTGATAATTTACTATGCTCCTTTTTAGCATCAATCATAATAGTCTCTGAGAAGCTGAAAAATAAAACAGTAACTATTGCACCTAGAATAACTATTCTAATTGCAATTCTATAGTAGCTGAAGCCTGTATTATAAAGCATTATTAGCTCATTATTAGCCTGTAGCTGTGATAAGAAAAATGTAGTTGCAAATAAAAATGATACAGATGCAACCATCATCAAATACTCAGGAAGTCCTAAAATAGATAGCTTAATTATTTGGCTCATATTGGTACTTGAGGTTACTATTTTATTCATTGAGCTAAAGAGTTCTACAGCTAATACTAATAGTACACATACTAATAGAGTTATTATTGCTGTTTTTAATATTGAGGAATAGATGTATCTTGTTACTATTTTCATATCAATTCCTCTTTAAAAATAGTAGTAATAAGCCAAATATTAGCATGACTATATCACAAATCCACATTAGATATGCACTTGAGAAGGTGACATCAAAGATTTTAAGCTGAGAGAAAAATAGAATATACCAATATGCTACAGCAACTAATAGTGAAAGCCCAAAGCCAAATAGTCTTCCATATCTAATTTTAATAAAGCTTAATGGGAATGTTACGATAGTTAAGCATAAGCAAGCAAATGATAAAACATATTTCTTATGCCACTCAGCTGTATAATATTGATGATAAAAGCCAATAGGCTCTTTATCGCCATATATTTCAAGCTCAGTAATTTTTGAGCTTATATTATTTTCTATTGCTTTATAATCATCATAGCTTTCAACATCATCAATTAACGCTGCTAAGCTTGAGAGTGTAAGAGCTCTATTTTCATGATAGCGTTCTCTGCTATCAATTAAGTCTAGCTTAGTTCCTTCTATTAATAATGAAAGCTCTTTATTTGATAAATTGGATGGACTTTCTTGAGTTAAGGCTGGGATTTGGTCTGAGAAATTAAGATAAAGTGTTGTATTTTTACTATCTGCTAAGGACCATGAGGCTATATCATCCTCACTTAATATTAAGCTTGTATCCTCTAGATCTAAGCGATAAATATATCTATCTAAATCAATTAACTCTAGCTTACCTGAGGCAGCACTTATTGTTTGCTCTGGGTTAGCTTTATTATTAAATAATAAAATATCCTCTATTATATTACCATCTACATCCTTATTAACTAAGACAATATCTCCTACAGTATTTGTAGAATTAGAGTTTAATTCAAAGGTAGGTAGCTCCTGCATGATTTCATTTAAAAGACTCTTATAAACCTTTTGGCTTTGTGGCATAAGGTAATCAGAAATAAAGAAGGTAATAACTGTGAGTATTAGTGATAAGACAACTAAAACCTTATAAACCTTTTTCATTGGAATACCTAGGCTTCTTAGAGCTAGTAATTCATTATTAGCTCCTAAATCTCCTAATACCATGCTGGAAGAGGATAGTGTTGCAAATGGAATTACATATTGTAGAAATTGAGGGATTGCACACATTACAAGCTGAAGCATAGTGAAAATATCTACGTTCTTCAGCATTACCTTTTTAACTAATAGTAATATTTGGTTTACAAAAAAAATAAAGAAGAAAAAGATGAATGAAACTATAAAGCTTAAGAGAAATTCTCTAAATATATGATAGTTTAAAATTGAATATCTTTCTCTTCTTAATAACATCTATACCCCAGTAGAGCCAAAACCATTAGCTCCACGTTCTGTTTCATCTAAGCTTGAAACTATATTATAGTCTGCTGTATAGGTTTTTGAAAAGACGAACTGAGCTATCCTATCATGATGTTTTACAACAAATGGCTTATCTGAATGATTAATTAAAATAACTCCAACCTCTCCTCTGTAATCAGAGTCGATAGTACCTGGTGTATTTAAGACTGTTACACAGCTTTTTAGAGCAAGTCCAGATCGAGGTCTTACCTGTACTTCATAGCCCTCAGGAATTGCCATCATAATACCTGTTGGTATTAATGCACTTTTATGAGGCTCAATTATTATTTCTTTCTCAGGAAGATATGCATAGCAATCAGCACCTGCACTACCCTTACTTTGATAAGAGGGAGCCTTAGCTCCCTCCTTAAGAACAATGCTTATTTCTTGCATTCCTCAGTTTCCTCTTTAGGAAGTGCATCAACATAAGAAAGATTTAAACGGTCCATTCTATCGATTTCAATGAGCTTTACATCGACCTCTTGACCAACCTGGAGTACATCAGAAACCTGCTTAACTCTTGTCTTAGCAAGCTTTGAAATGTGGCAAAGACCCTCTTTACCAGGAAGAATTTCAATGAATGCACCAAAGTCAACAATTCTCTTTACAGTTCCATGATAGATCTTACCAACCTCTGGCTTTTCAATGATTGAAAGGATTAAGCGCTTTGCTTCCTGAGCAGAAGCATTGTTCTTTCCATAAATCATTACAGTTCCATCATCCTCAATGTTGATCTCTGCACCAGCCTTCTGAGCAATAGACTTAATTGTCTTACCACCAGTTCCGATAACAGCACCGATCATTTCCTCTGGAACTTTAATTGAGAGAATCTTTGGAGCGTACTCACTGATTTCTTCTCTAGGGCCTGAAAGAGTATTTGTCATAATACCGAGGATGTGCATTCTACCCTCTTTAGCCTGGTTAAGAGCCTTGCTCATGATTTCAGGTGTTACACCTGCAATCTTAATATCCATCTGGAATGCTGTGATACCCTTACTTGTACCAGCTACCTTAAAGTCCATATCACCGAGGTGGTCCTCTTCACCGAGAATATCGGAGAGGATTACATATCTTGAGTAATCAGCACCCTCTGTAATAAGACCCATTGCAATACCAGCAACTGGAGATGAGATAGGAACACCTGCATCCATTAATGAGAGACAACCACCACATACAGAAGCCATTGATGAAGAACCATTAGATTCCATGATCTCAGATACAACTCTAATTGTATATGGGAATGAATCCTTCTTTGGTACTACAGCCTCTAAAGCTCTTTGAGCAAGGTGACCATGTCCAATTTCTCTTCTTCCTGTTGTTAATCTACCACATTCACCTACAGAGTATGGAGGGAAGTTATAGTGTAGCATGAAGTTAGAGAAGCTCTTATCACCATCGATAGTATCAAACATCTGCTCATCCTGTGCTGTACCAAGAGTTGTAACAGCTAAAGACTGAGTTTCACCACGTGTGAAAAGTGCACTACCATGTGTGCAAGGAAGAACACCAACCTCACATGTAATTGGTCTGATTTCAGTTACCTTTCTTCCATCTGTTCTAACACCATCGTTTAAGATAGATGCTCTTAAAATGTTATACTCAAGCTCATCAAACATTGCTGCAAGCTGACCTTCTCTCTTTTCATCCTCAGCAATTAAATCAGCAAATTGAGCTCTAACCTTGTTGTGAGCTTCCTCAAGAGCTGCATAACGATTCATCTTACCCTTAACAAAGGATGCTTCCTTTTCAAGTGGATAAGCAAATTCCTTAACACTCTCAAGCCATGAAAGATCCTGTGTAACATCCATTAATGGAAGCTTTTCCTTTCCACAGAGCTCTCTCATCTTCATCTGTGCTTCACAGATTTCTGTGATAACAGGCTGAGCAGCAGCAATAGCATCGAGCATATTCTGCTCACTAACTTCTTTTGCACCACCTTCAACCATGGTAATACCATCGTGTGTACCAGCTACTACGATGTCAAGCTTAGCCTGAGGGAGCTGCTGGAAGGTAGGATTAATTACATATTCATCACCAATTAAAGCAACTCTTACAGCTGCAATTGGACCATAGAATGGGATATCTGAAATTGTTACTGCACATGATGCTGCATTAATAGCAACAATATCAGGTGTGTTAATCATGTCGCATGATACGACTGTTGGAACAATTTGAATTTCACGACCAAAGGCTTTATCAAAAAGTGGTCTCATAGGGCGGTCGATAAGGCGTGATACTAAAATTTCCTTATCCTTTGGTTTTCCTTCTCTCTTTAAGAAGCCGCCTGGAATTTTACCTGCTGCATAATACTTTTCATTGTACTCGACACTAACAGGTACATAGTCGATTGGTTCTGATGGCTGTTCGCCACAACATACTGTAGCAATTACTGCGCTACCTTTATAATATGCATATACTGCACCGTTCGCTTGTTTAGCGATTTTACCTGTCTCAAAGACAAGTTCACCGTCTCCGATTTTAACGGAAACAGAAGTTACATTACTCATAAAAATTCCCTTATTCTGTTCTTTTTTTGTTCTTTATATTACAGATAAAGCCTAGCCTATTAGGCTAAGCTTTACTATATATGTCTTACTTTCTGAGACCGAGCTGAGCAATAAGATCTCTGTACTCGTTGATGTTTCTATTTTTGATGTACTTGAGAAGTCTTCTTCTCTGACCAACGAGCTTTAAAAGACCGCGCTTACCAGCATAATCTTTTGGATTAGCCTTGAAGTGGTTCTGTAAGTCATTGATTCTTGCTGTGAGAAGAGCAACCTGTACTGCTGAATCACCAGTGTTGGCTGTGTTACCGCCAAACTTAGAAACGATTTCTGATTTCTGTTCTTTTGATACCATTTTTATAACTCCTTAGTTATTATACTTAAATAATCAGCTTCACCATCAATTAATGGAGGTTCGATTAATAAGCTATCCTCCTTAATTTGAATTTTACAATCGATATTATTACCACTCTTTGTAGTTAGTATCGCCTTGTATACTCCAATTGGAGGAAGTAGCTGAGTAATCTTACTAGCTGCAATAGCTTTTTCACCCTTCTCTAGAATATTATCTAAATCAATAGTGTAAAACCTACCAGAAAGCTTTTTGATTAAATCAAAATCTCCCTTCTGAATTAATTCTCTTATCAATGTTGAGGAAATTCGAACTTGGTCATTCATGACATTTGCACGAATGAAGACATCCACAGTATGCCCTATGGATGCAAACTCCTTATCCAATTCTTTAGCCGTTACTTGGGATGTTGGAGTACCGCATTTGAAGTCCTCACCGACTATGACTGCTTTTACACGGCACATAGTGCATAGTAAGCGAATGAACTCATTACCACTTATCTTACTTATTTCTTCACAAAAGTCAATAACTGTAAAGAAATCTGTATTAAAAGATGATATATATTTTTTTCTTAATCTTAATGTGTCTATAAATTTTTGACCCTTTATCTTAGGATTTAAATTAAATGTGATTACCATTGTCTTCACATCTTTATGTTCCACTTTATAGGAATTAAGAAAACTAAGAATATCCTCATGACCTTTATGTACACCATCAAAAACACCAATGGTAATAGCCATAGGAACATTCTGTAATTCTTTTGATTTTATTAAAGAAAAGAAATCATGCGTTATCACGATTGCAAAGTGCGATTATCGAATATCGCCCATCCTCCTTTAATGCTATACCAAAGAGCTTATCATCTAAAATTATGCGATAATAGGTATTATTATTTGATGATTTACTAATTATACCCTTCTTATCAAGAAAACCGTTAATTGCCTTCTTTTTATATTCAGGATCAAGAATTAATTCTTCTGGACATACTCTCTTAATTAATTCATGAGTATTCTCAAGAGAATTATCTAAGCCTGTAATATCAGCTCTAGTAAAGGGACCAACCTGATATCTATCGAGGCTTTTTAGATATCCACAGGATGCTGCACTATGGCATATATCTCTTGCTAAGGATCTAATGTAGGTTCCCTTACTTACATGTGTATCAATAACTGCTTCATCTGAAGTAAAGCTAAGTAGCTCCAAGCTATAGATAGTCACATCTCTTTCAGGGATAACTACCTCTTCACCCTTTCTTATTCTTTCATAAGCTCTTTTTCCATCGATATGTATTGCTGAATACTCTGGTGGTCTTTGCTTTATTGGACCAGTAAAGCTACTTAAAGCCTCTTTGAAAGCTGAAGCTGAAGGAAGAGATGAGCTACTGATTATTTCACCCTCTGGATCTAATGTATCTGTTTGCTCTCCAAGCTTAATGGTTGCTTTATATTTTTTATCCATCCCTGAAAATAAGGGATTAAGCTTTGTAGCCTCTCCTGTTAAGACAACCATTATTCCTGTAGCAAATTTATCTAAGGTACCAGTGTGACCAACCTTACTACCTCTATGTAATCTTTTAACTTCGTTTAGAGATCTAAAGCTGGTCTCACCTGGCTTCTTATCAAGGATGAGTACGCTAAAGTCACTCATTTACGCCCCATCGCTTCATCGATGATATTATTTAACCTTTCACCTTCAATAAAGCTATTATCTGCTTTAAATAGAAGCTTAGGTGTATTTCTAGTCTTTAAGACCTTAGCAATGTGAGTCTGAATAAAGCCTGAAGCACTATTAAGTGCTCTGACAGTTTTATCTAAGCCTCTTTCATCTGCACATGAAACATATACTGTTGCATTTGCATTATCACTTGATAGGTCCACTTCAGTAATTGAAGTGAACCTTGAAAGGTTAGGATTTTTAATCATTCCATTAACTATCATAGTTGAAATAGTTTCAAGAATTCTATTTTCTAGTCTTTTTCCTGAATATTCACTCATACCATTGTATCTTCAAGTTTCCTTGCGATCTCCTGCTTCTGAACGAATTCAAGTGTATCTCCAATCTGGATATCCTGGAAATTCTCAAGACCAATACCACATTCATATCCGGCAGTAACTTCCTTAGCATCATCCTTAAATCTCTTGAGAGATGAGATGTGGATGTTTTCCTTGTTAATCTGGATAGAGTCACGAATAACACGTACGAATGCATTTCTTGTGACCTTACCCTCTGTGATGTAACAACCAGCAATTATGCCGACCTTAGGAACACGGAATGTATCTCTAACCTCTGCCTTACCAATATCAATTTCCTTGATTTCAGGTGAGAGGAGACCTTCCATAGCTGCCTTGATATCGTCAACAACATCATAGATGATATTGTATTTCTTAATCTCAACCTTCTCCTGCTCAGCAAGTGCCTGTGCTCTTGGTGTTGGTCTAACATTGAAGCCGATAACAAGTGCATTAGATGCAGCAGCAAGTGTGATATCACTTTCGATGATAGCACCAGCAGAGGCTCTAATAACGTTAAGTCTGATTTCAGGAGTACTAAGCTTAGTAAGAGTTCCCTGTAATGCTTCAACAGAGCCCTGTACATCACCCTTAATGATAACATTAAAGTCTTGTACCTCACCTTCCTTAATCTTGTCATAGAGGTTCTCAAGAGTAACCTTATTAGCGTTACTAGATGCACCAAGCTTTTCAAGCTCCTGACGTTTAGCACCAACCATTCTAGCTTGCTTTTCATCTTCAGTAACTTGGAATGGATCACCTGCAGAAGGAATATTTGATAGACCGATAATTTCTACAGGAGTTGATGGACCTGCTTCCTTAATCTTCTTACCCTTGTCATCAAACATTGCTCTTACTCTACCTGGATAAATACCAGCAACGTAGTAGTCACCCTGATGTAGTGTACCTTTTTGTACGATAACAGTTGCAACAGTACCTCTACCCTGGTCAATTCTAGATTCAAGAACCTTACCCTCTGCTCTACACTTAGGGTTAGCCTTAAGCTCTAGCATTTCTGCCTGGAGAAGAATAGTGTCTAATAAATCATCGATACCTTCCTTCTTTAATGCACTTATCTTACAGTAGAGAGTCTGACCGCCCCACTCCTCAGGCATTAAGCCGATATCAGAGAGCTGCTGCATTACTCTATCTGGATTAGCTTCAGGAAGATCACATTTATTGATTGCAACAATTATTGGTACCTTTGCAGCTAGCGCATGGTCTATAGCTTCTCTTGTTTGAGGCATTACACCATCATTTGCTGCTACAACTAGTACTACGATATCTGTTACCTGTGCACCACGTGCTCTCATCATTGAGAATGCTGCGTGACCCGGAGTATCTAAGAATACTACATCGCCTCTACCAGGAACATTTACCTTGTATGCACCAATGTGCTGAGTAATACCACCAAATTCACTACCTGCAACATTTGCACTTCTAATAGCATCAAGAAGCTTTGTCTTACCATGGTCTACGTGACCCATGATTGTAACAATAGGAGCTCTAGGTACTAAGTCCTCTTCACTCTCAGCTTCATTTTCAATAATTGTTTCATCATAAAGAGATACTAGGTGAACAGAGCATCCATACTCCTCACAGATAATCTCAGCTGTTTCATGATCGATCTGTTGGTTAATTGTAACCATCATACCCATCTTGAAGAGCTTAGAGATGATATCACTAGCCTTGATATTCATCTTCTTAGCGAGCTCACTGACTGTAATATTCTCCATGATATCAATTGACTTAGGAACAGCAGAAAGCTTACTCTCTTCCTTTTTCTTCTGTAGATACTGGAAGTCAATCTCTTGATCTCTTCTTGACTTATAATCGATACTTTCCTTCTTCTTAGTACCAGTCTTTCTAGCACCAGATTTCTGGTTAAGATCGAGAGCCTCAGTTGGACCTCCAACCTGTGGTCTCATATTAGAGCGATTAGAGAAGTTAGAACGGTTATTGAAACCACCCTTTTGATCATTATTTCTATTATTAAAGGAGTTTTTATTGTTAAAGCCCTGGTTCTGGCCATCCTTTTGATCACGATTAAATGATCTGTTATTTTGGCCCTGGAATCTATTGTTATTTGAAAATCTCTGACCAGGAGTTCTAACTGGACGACCTCCAACAACACCTGCAACACGAGGCTTTGCCTGTTCCTTAGGCTGCTGCTCAACAACCTTCTGACCAGGAACTGGTGGAAGATTGTTTGGCTTAATAACAACAGGTCCAAAGTGAAGAGGAGAACTAAGACGCTCACCCTTAATAATATTTCTGTTTGCAGCAGGAGCCTGGCTTACCTTAGCGGTAGGCTTAACAGCGCTCTTATTCTGGTTAGAGAAATTATCCTTCTTAACCTGCTGTTTAATAGGAGCTTGTGGTGCAACAGCAGCAACAGCTGGAGTTTCAGGAACTTCTTCCTTCTTTTCCTCCTTAATCTTTGCCTTTACAGTCACAATCTTCTTTTTGACAACAACGACTTTCTTTTCCTCTTTGTTAGGAGCTTCCTTTACTTGAGGGGTTTCCTTAACAGGTGCTTGAGGCTTTTTGATTACAATTACTTTCGGTTTATCTTCGCTCATTTTTATCCTTAAATCGTTTATTATTCAAATTCAAACTCTACACCGCAATTTGGACAGTGCGTTGTACCAGCAGGAAGTACTGTTCCACAGTTAGGACATTCAAATTGCTCTTCCTGTTCTTCCTCTACATCGATAACTGATGCGATTTCTGCTTTCTCCTCATCAGTAAGACCAATAGCATTAACCTCTTCAGGAGTAAGATCAAAGAACTCTTCAGCTGTATATACATCATGATATTCAAGCTTCTTAACAAGCTCTCTTGAGATTGAAAGATCTGAGAATAGAGTTTCATCCTCACTAATTCCAAGCTCTTGAGCTGTAAGGTGAGTTTCTTCATTCTTATCTTCCTGCATGAAGGCTTCATCGCCCTGAGCAAATATTGCTTCAGCTTTATCTCTTGCTTCCTGAGAGATCTCCATTTCCTCAAATTGAGCTTGAGTCTTAACTTCAATCATCCAGTCACAAAGCTGGTTAGCAAGCTTAACATTTACACCTGAAAGACCAATAGCAATACCAACCTGGTTATCTTCAACAATTGCAATAGCATGCTTTGTTGCAAGGTCAATTGGAAGAACCTTTGATACAGTTGCTGGTGTTAATGCATTAGAGATAAATACGAGTGGGTTCTCATCATATTGAATAACATCAATTTTTTCACCATCAAGCTCAGTCATGATAGTTTGGATTCTATTACCCTTTAAGCCTACTGTAGCTCCAACTGGGTCTAAATCATGTACATTAGATTTTACAGCAATCTTAGTTCTAATACCTGGCTGACGTACAATTTTTACAATATCAATTTGATGGTCATAAATTTCAGGAACCTGAAGCTCAAGGAACTTTCTTACTAGCTCAGGTGAGGTTCTAGAAAGTATAATTCTAACATCATTTTTATTTCTACCTCTAAAGCCACCTCTACCCTGTGATGGATTTTCTACCTTCTCAAGATAGCATTTAACGCTTTCACCTGTAGTAAAGCTTTCACGTGGAGATTGGTTTCTTACAGGAAGAATACCTTCAACTCCGCCACCTACGTTAAGGTGGTAATCACCAGACTGGTTAACGCTATTTACATAGCACTGAATAACCTCACCTTCCTTATTCTTAAACTCAGAATAGGTGTAATTATTCTGCATATCCTTGAAGGACTGCTGAGCTCTTTGCTTTGCAGATTGTACTGCACCACGATCAAAGGTCTGAGGATCAAGTGGAATCATGAGAGAGTCCCCTATTTCAACATTATCTGCAAGTTCATGTGCTTCATCAATAGGAATTTCAGTTACTTCATTGTAGTAGTTCTCTTCAGCAACAACTATTTTTCTAGCACATACTGTCATTTTGCTTAAATCCTCAGAAAAGCTTATCTCAACATTTTCATCGGTTCCAAACTTTCTCTTATATGCTGCTTTAACAAATTCCTTTATTGTCTCAAGAACCATGTCTTGTGAAATGTGCTTCTCTTCGCTCATCTGTAGGATGGCATCTCTCATATCACTCATTTTGAATCCTCCCAACGATAGGCAAGTTTTGCCTTTTGAATCTCACCATAAGAGAGTACTAATTCCTCTTTGGTCTCATTTGTATCAATTATCAAAGCAGAGGTGAGAGTAACACTCTCATCACTATTTGATGAAATATATCCTTCAACCCAACATGAGTATGTTGTTGAATAAACTCTTACAAGTTTACCAATAAATAAGCTAAACTCATAAAAATCCTTAAGATTTCTTGTTAGTCCTGGACTAGAAACCTCAAGAGACAAATCTCTGTCCTGGAAAATCACGCTATAACGTGGGTAAAGGATGTTGTATACTTCAGCTAAATCGTCTGTGTTCACCTCTCTATTAGGTGAAAAAATAGTAACAATAAGCTGAATACCCTGTGCAGTTTCATTCTTGACACAGTCAACAACCTTTAAATCCATACCAGAGAGTAACTCTGATAGCTCATTAAATAGAGCTGATGATCTAATGTTATTACTTAGCATTGTCCTCTTTCCACAAAAAAAGGAACCAACTTTGGTTCCTTCAATCACTTAATTAATTGAACTAGCTAAAGAATATTTATTATTTCTTTCTGTGTCAATATATCTTTAACTTACTTATCACCCTTTTTTGAGTTATTTTGTATCTCGCTTTGCAGCTTTGAAACAAGTAATAACGCATCTATTGGTGTTGACGAAGAGACATCAAAGTCCATTATCTTATCGATAAGCTTATCAATTTCCCTGTTTTCAATCTCAGATGTGTCTGTAAAAAGATCAAGCTGCTGAGATGCATTAAAGGCATTATATGATGCAAAGTGCTGCTTTTGGAAATTTGAAGCAGCTCTAATTAAAGATTGTGGAATACCTGCAAGCTTTGCAACATGTAAGCCATAGCTAGACTCGGCAACTCCATCTATAACTTTTCTAACAAAGTGAATATCATTTTTATCCTGTACAACCTCAAGTGTTAATAGCTGCATTAAGGAAGTGTCTAGCATTGTTAATTCATGGTAATGAGTTGCAAATAAGGTAATACAACCTAAATTAAATAGATATTGCATTATAGCATAAGCAATTGACATACCATCCTGAGTACTTGTTCCTCTTCCAATTTCATCCATTATTACAAGGCTTTTGCTTGTAGCATTTCTAACAATGTATGCACTTTCTCTCATCTCAACTAAAAATGTTGATTCTCCCTTTGCTAAATTATCTGAAGCACCAACACGAGTAAAGATTCTATCGGTTAATGGAATTACCGCTTTTGTAGCTGGTACAAACATACCAGCATGAGCTAGGAGTACAATTAAGGCTGTCTGTCTTAAGAATGTTGACTTACCAGCCATATTTGGTCCAGTAATTAAAGCAAAATGAGAGCGAATAGAATTAAATGAGTTAGCAACAAATTGTGATTGAATTAATTTATCCTCAACAACAGGATGTCTACCTTCAATTATATTTAACTCACCCTCTTTAATTAACTCAGGCATAGTATAGTTATTACTTTGAGCTATTTCAGCACAAGATTGATATAAATCTAGCTTTGCTAAAATAGAACCAACTAATCTTAGCTCCTTAGAAAGCTCAGCTGCTTTTCTTGTAATTTCTGTATAAATTTCCTTTTCTTTTTTAGCACTTTCAAAGGCTGCAGATTTAATCTTCTCTTCAAGCTCAGATAGCTCAGGGGTTGTGAAGCGTTCTCCACCAACTAAGGTTTGACGTCTAATAAAATATGGAGGAACCTTATCTAGCTGTCCCTTTGGAATCTCTAAGAAATATCCAATAATTTTATTATCACCAAGCTTAATAATAGTTAGCCCACTCTCCTGCTTTACCTTTTCAAGGTATGAGGAAAGTAGCTGAGAGGAGCTTGCTTCAATATTTCTTAATTCATCTAATTGACTATCATAGCCACTTAGAATAATCTCACCCTCTTTATAGAGGTTAGTGCAATCAGGATTTATTGAGTTAATTATTTCATTTGCTAAATCAATAAGCAAATTAGGATTACTCAATTCCTCATTAACTAAATTTAAGTAGCTCTCCTTTTCACTAACAAGTGAGAAAAAGCAAGTTAGAGTTTGAGCAATAGCAATAAGGTTCCTTGGAACACTTTTCTTCATATCTAGCTTACTTGAGATTCTAATTAAATCAGAGGATTCTCTTAATAGCTCTCTGACTCTCTTTCTTTCATCTAAATCATCAAAGAAAAACTTTACCCAACTAAGTCTACTATTTATCTCAGCTATATCTGTTACTGGATGAAGTAATCTTTCCTTAAGAAGTCTTGCGCCAGATGAGGTAATAGTTCTATTTATTGCAGAAAAAAGAGTATTTGATGAGCTATGATCCTGTAAATTTGTTATAAGCTCCAAATTCTTTTCACTAGATCTATCTAGCTGTAAATAGCCAAACTCATTTACTACCTTAATTGTAGTAAATTGCTTTAAGCTAGTTTTACACATTTGCTCTAAATATGTAATTAATGCACCTGCTGAGCCTAAAACAGAGTCCTTTTCATCTATCATAAAAACAGCGGTACTATTTACATCGAAAAAGGCTTTAACCTTATTCTCGCCATCTCTTGTTGAAAAATATCTAGCAGGGTATTTATTTACAATGATACCTAAATCATCTATATTGCTTCTGAAATCACGATTAGTAAAATAATAGTCCTCTTCAACTATAATTTCTTTAATAGAAAGTGAGAGTAGGACAGAAAATAGCTGGTCAGCAGATACATGGCGGACAAAGAATTCTCCTGTAGTAATATCTGCATAAGCAATAGCAAATTCTTTTTTTGTAAACCAAACTGAAACAATAAAGGAATCAGATTCACTATCTAAATACTCATCCTCTATTACTGTGCCCGGAGAGTATATTTGTATTACTTCTCTTTTTGCTAATTCCTTAGAGTTCTCTGGTAATGAAAGCTGCTCACAGATAGCAACCTTTTTACCCATATCTAATAATCTCTTTAAATATGATTTTGCGGCATGATATGGAATGCCACACATAGGATTTCCTGCCCTATGTGTTAAAGTAAGACTTAGAAGATGCGATACTTCTATCGCATCTTCAAAAAACATCTCATAGAAATCACCCAAGCGGAAGAATAATACTTCGTCCTTGTGTTGTTCCTTAATCTCTAAATATTGACGCATCATTGGCGTCAATTCATTATCCTTTTCCTTTGCCATATTATCAATAAATTGATGTTGTAATGGCTAGAACAAGCTTAAGTCCTGAACCTGATTTACTTGTTCCAAAGATAGGACCACCATCCCAGCTAAATGCTCCATTTTCAATCTTTGAAGTTTTACAGAGATATAAGCCAAGAGGGAATCCTGGAATCTTAAGCTTAATACCAGCACCTGCAGAGAAATACCAGTTTAGATTATTCCAAGAAAGCCTATTTAAGTCCTCAATAACTGCAGTTCCACTTGCATAAATTTCAGCGGACAATACATTTTCAACTAATGGGTAATTTATCTCTAACTGGTTATGCCATAGGAAGGAATTCCAAAGCTTTAGACTATGGCCACGGCCGATGTTCATACCATCGATGTAGAGCATTTCATACTTTGTTGCACCATTATTAGCATCATAGAAGTCCCAACCATGCATATCACTATTATTCCAATACTGTGGAAGCATAAAGGATACTTGGCTAGTTAATGAGAGTACTAAATGCTTTTCCTTTCCTTCCTCATTAGTAAACTTAAATAGAGACATATAACCAGCAGCATTGAGAGAAAGCTTATTGTAGTTAGATAAGCCTCCTAAAATACCACCTGCATATGTATATGACATAGATAGCATATAGCCCTTAGTTGTATTGTTTACTAAATCTCTACCATCCCAAGTAACTGTTCCACTTAGCTTATTAGAGAATTGCCATTTCTCATTGTACTTCTTAATAATGTATTCATATGGGTCATAGCTTGAATCATAAAGTGCATGAGACAATCCAATAGATAAACCACCAGATACTGTTAATGAGCCAGCATCAAACATGAACTTATAGCCAGTACTATATGCACCTGTGATACTGTAGAAATCATATGACATTAAATTAGTACTTTGTGGAGTTGTTTGTTTACTCATATACCAATCTAATGCAGAGTTATATCCCTTTGGATAAGTTATATTATCCTTATCTCTACCATCGAAATATGCACTTCCGCTACCTCTTTGTAGAGTATTTTTCTTGCTTGATCTCTCAAGGCTAAGAGAAATACCATTGGACCATCTCTTATCACCTACCCAGTCATCAGATAGTGCTAAATATACAGATTGTGTATCAGGAGAAAGGTTTGTAGAAACAGTAAAGTCTCTACCAGTTCCCATTAGGTTTTTATCACTCCACTGTAGGAAGCCTGAAACAGGGAATCCATCAACTGTACCACCAAAGGTTGCACCGAAGCTTAATTCCATCTGGTTTCCTTCTTCAATAGCTAATTCAAGAATAACACCATCCTCATCCTTACCCTGATAAAGACCAGTTTGAATATCAGTTACAATAGATGTATTTAAGATATTTTGTCCTGATTTCTGGAGCTTTGCCTGTGAGAATACATCTCCAACCTTTAATTCCATCTCTCTTTCAAATACATAAGGCTTAGTCTTTGTTAAGCCAGTAATAACAATTTCTTCAACAATAGATTGCTTACTTTCTGTAATTGAAAGATGATAGTTTACTGTATGTGTTTCTTCATCACGTGATTCAGTAGGTACAATATCTGTTTTAATATAACCATTGTTATAGTAAAGAGATGCAATTTCTTGAAGCTGAGTTGTAATTTGCTGAGAGTTATTTACAATACCACTCTTTAAATAGATGTGGCTGTTAATCTCTTCATCACTAAATACCTTATTACCACTAAATGTAATTGTACCTAGCTTCCAAAGCTCACCCTCTTCAATTGAAATAACGATAGAAACAAGCTTATATTTCTCATCTGCAATACCTGCATCTTGAATATCAACATCTGTAATAGCCGCATCTATATAACCATTAGTTCTATAGAAGGAGATAATTTTATCAAGATCACTTGTTAATTGCTTTTCAATATAATTACCGCTTCTAAAGAAGGATCTTTCTTTACTATCCATCTGCTTTGTAAGCTCTTTAGCACTAAAGTTATTTACGCCGCTAAAGGAGATTGATGAAACCTTATATTGATATCCTTCAGTAATATTATATGTAATATTTACTTTTTTTGTTTCCTCATCGGTTTCGCTACTAACCTCAACAGTAGCATCCTTATATCCCTTACTCTTATAGTATTCCTCAAGTAAAAGCTTATTAGCTCTTAAAACACCAGGAGAATAAAATGAACCAACTTGAATATTTTGTTCTGGTAATAAGGCTCTATCCTTAACTGCTTCATTTCCATTGAATATAATTGAACCAATTGCAGGTAGCTCTTCAATTTCTATGTTGAGAATTAGTTCTCCATCTTCATCTTCCTCAGCATTCATCAAATAGTAATCCATCCAATCCTGCTGATAAAGTAAATTGTCTATTTCCATTACTAAATCATCTGTAAATTCTTTTCCTACAAATGGCTTTAATAATGAATTAACAGTATGCTCTGTTACATTCTTTAAGCCTGTATATGTAAAGCCATTTATATTTTTTCCATAGTACCAATCATCTGCAAAAATAGGCAGAGATAGTAGTATCAAAACTACAAATATTAGTAGTACCTTTCTTTTCATGCAAAAATTCTCCTAATAACAAAATATACTAAAATTGAAAAAAACAAAACAGAGAAATACCAACTTCATTTAAATTACACTATTGAAAGAGTATTCGCTTTGAATAGCTAAATCCAAAGGAATCAAAAATATTAAATAGAGATAAATTAGATGGCTTAGTAAAGAATGTAAATGTTCCTAATGGATTACTCCATTCAAGTGAAACCTCAATATCAAGCTGTAAATCATCTGCCAAAATTGTTGTATATCTCTTTTTATCGCTATTTTGCTTAAATGCAGAAAGATGAACCATTCCCTGCAGGAATAAATCCTCATTAATATATTTTCCTAAGTAAATACTTGTATTATCTAAATATCTTGCAACAGGTGATATTGTTTGTCCTGTTGTAGTAAATATTGTATCTAGTACAAGATTCTCAAATAAGTTAGTTCTTAAGCTAAACATATCAAGATTTAAGCTATTTCTAATTGTTGAAATTAAATCTGTAGAGCTAGATGTAGAATTAATAAGACCTATTCTACTCATAACATCAACACCACTAGTAACAAGAGAAGCTACTGAGGATAGATTAAATTCTCCATAGGTATTTGTAGGTAGGATAGCATCTCCAAGGATTGTCATAATCTCATTTAAATCCTTATGTGGAGATGATTCAAAGTATGGATTAAGGTCTGTTAAGGTAGAGTTCTTTAAAATTAAGTAAATATCTACCTTATTTCCAGAGGAATCAAATTCTCTTAATCTTGCTGTCAGATCAATTACAGGTGCAATTCTTCTACTATTAACATTATTAAAGCTTAAGCTTCCTTCTGTGATGTAGAAGTTCTTTTCAAAGTAATAAATCTCACCAGATCTAAAGTCTAAGCTTCCATCAAAGCTGATACTTCCTACCTGGTTATCGTATTTAAATGTAAAGTGAGTTTTATCCTTCATGTAAGCAACTAGGATTGGATCTGCTGATAGTGGCAGTAAGAATTTCATGTTTTCTCCAAGTGTAACATCAAACTCATTATGTACAAGCATATGACTCTTCCACCAGGAAGGAAGAGGATCCATACCATAGCTAAATACACCACTATCTGAATAAATCTCTCCACCAAGATAGTTTTTAACTAGGTCAGTATAATATGAGAAATGACCATAAACATCTGCATCAATTTGCATATTTTGGCTTTCTATTGGAATGCGAACAAATACATCCTGTCCCTTTTGAATCCAAACATTTAAGCCAAAGAAATCAAGAATATTTGAAGGACTTAGCTGTGCTTCAAGATCTACATCGACTGTCTTTACAGGACCACCAAATTTATCTATTACAAGTATAGGTGTTCTAGGTGAAGATAGGTAGTTATCAATCATTGAGAAATGTATATCAGAAAGTCTTAAAATACTCTTTTGTAGCCACCATACCTCCATGTCAAAGCCCTTAGTGTATAGATTTCCATACATGTGTGTATCGTAAAGTGGTCCAAATATCTTTAAATCTCCATTTACAAAGGCTTTATCGCTAAACCAAATAATAGGAAATGGGAAAACAAAATTAATTGAGCCAATATTAAAAATAACATCATTAAGATTTAAATCTAAATCCTTAGGGTTTGCTATTCCTGTAATGCTTAGAGCAGCTACTGGTAGTAAATCAATATTTAAATCTATGTCAAAGGTCTTTTGATTAAAGGTACCATTAATCATATTACCTTCAATCTTAAAGCCGTTATCTCTATTAAATGAAACATCAATATTTCTTCTATCAATTGATAAAAAATTATCGATGTTAATCTTATCTATATTAACCTTAAAATCAAATTCCTTTTGGAATTTATCAAAGGTTTCGAGTACTGCGATTGACAATGAATCATATTTTCCAATATTTAAATCAAAGTCTAGAGATGAGGTTACTAAATAATCTCTATCAAAATTTCTTCGAGTATAATTAATATCAAAATTACCAAGTAAATTACCAACATTTGTGTCATACCCAATTAATGGAGATGAAACCATTAAATCAGATAAAGTAAATTTCAAATCTAAAAGCTCAACACTTTTATCATTAATTGATATTTGGCTACTTAATGTAAATGGAAGCTTATCATTACTTAGTGATTGAACATTTAATTCACCATTAAATTCAAAAGCATTAATACTTTCACCCTTACCAATAAGGGAAGCATTTAAATATGCTTTTGGGAAACCAAAGCGTTCAATATTAATATCATTAAGATTAACAATTCCTGTGTATAAATTGTCATTTATTACTTTAAAGGAAATATTTAATCTCTCTATTTCATCTCCTAAGGTAAAGGCCATTCGCTTTTCTCGAATAGGAATAACTAATGTACCTGTAAGAGTAGAAATATTATCCTGATAAATAATTTTATCAAGCGTAAAGAGATTATTACTGTAGGAGCCTGCTATAGTTATTTCAGGGTTAGATTTAATATATCTAATATCCTTAATATTTATATCATTAATAGTTAGTAAGCTTCTCTGCTCTGCAAAGTCAAAGTTATAGTCTGCGTAGCCATTAATTGTAATTGGAGTAATTGATAAATCACTTACAGGTAATTGAAAATCATCTAAGGATAATGCAACAGAGATTTGCTCAGAGTAATCTGCCGATAATAAAAGATTATCACTAATTAAATCTATTTTTTTACTATTAATATCTAAGGAAAGGTCAAAAGGATATATACTTGCACTACTCTTTACATCACCTAGAGCCTGTACAAGACCCTCCTTAGCCCAGTTAATTGAACCTTGGATATAACCATTGTCACTATTTAATATTTTAGCAAAGAAGTCATATTGCTTATTTGATCCCAAGGATATATTTAAGTCTAATAGAGATTTACCACTCTTAGTGTAATCAACAGTAATACTACCTTCCGGTAAGAATGTATCAAAGCTAATAGAGCCTAAATATGCAAATCTTAATAATTCACTTGTAATATTAAACTTAATATCTTCAATACCCTTTTCATCTATCCTAGCATTTAAACCAGATGCAATACCAAAAGTAATATCGTTAAAATGTATATTATCTAAAGCAAGAGTTGAGTAAATATCACCCTTCTTATCCTTATTAGTAGTAAAGGAAATATTACCGTTAATTAAAGTATCATCTAAGATATACTTATTAAAGAATGGTGAATATGTATTAATTGCATTCTTTATGTCTGAGCCTCTAAAGCCTGAGAGATTTATCTTTCCTGATAATATATCTTGCTCATCATTGAACAATATACTTAATTTATCTTGATAATAAATATCTAATTCATTCTTATCATCATGAGTAAAATTCATTTTTGCAGAATATGGAATCATTGGGAATTTTATCTCATTTAAGTTAACAGTGAGCTCCTGTAGGCTTTTATCTGTAATATATGCATTAATAGAGGCCGTAGCCTTTGTATTATCAAGAAATGCTATATCACTTCCTACTAAAAGAAGAGTTGAGGCATCAATAAAGGCTTCAGAGTTATTGTACTGAAGTGCAATATTTAAATTATTTAATTTAGAATCCTTTATAAAATTCTTTGAATAATTATTTATATTTGAAAGTAATATTTCATTTACTCTTGCATCTAGAGAAACAGAAGAAAGATATGAAGCATTAATATTTATACCATTAATTTTGACTTCACTATCTAAATTAGAAATAGTTAATTCTTCAGGTATTTGTATAGTAGCATTTGCTTCATATTCCTCAGAGACATTAATAGATCCACTAATTTGAGAAGAAGCTAAATCATAATTATTGTACTTAGCTTTAATTTTAGAAATATTATAGGTTGCTCCATCAAACGTATTTTGAACACTTATTGGTCCTATATTTAAATTAACAGAGTCACTATTTAAAATAGTGTTATCGATTGATAGATTTAGAGGTAAAGCAGTTAATTCCAAATCTGCAAATTTATTAAATTCTAGTGAAGCTCTTGCTTGGTCTAAAATGATGTTTGTGTTTTCATCAATAAAAGAAAGCTTATCACCTGAAATAGCAAATGAGTATATATTTCCATCATTGCTACTTCTAAAAGCTATTTTCTCAAAATTAAATTTATCATCTAGATATGTAGGAACCTCAGCTACTAAGGACTTGAATATTAAATGCTCATCAAGCTGGATATTTGCTCTTAAGCCAGAAATAGCTATTTCATTAAATTTTAAATCTAAGTTACTAACGTTTATCGAATATCCATAGTTATATAAGAAGTTCTTACTAAATATATCCTCATAGCCCTCTAGATTTTTGATTTGTTCAAAGACAGCTTGTAAATTAATATTGCTATTACTATTTTTACCACTGCTATTTATTGTTACCTTAATATTATTTATATCACCCTTAAGCACACCAGTCTTTGTGAAAAGAGCCTTTGTTAGCTGCAAAGGATTATTATACAAAATTACATTATCAATTTCTAAATCAATTAAATTATTATATTTAAGCTTTACATCATTTATTTGGATTCTATCCTTAAGAATTCTATCTATATTACTAAAGGTAATTGAGTAGTTTTCACTCTTTTCAAGCTTTTCTTCTAGTGTTGAAAGTAAAAGATATCCAGGAGATCCAATATTAAGCTCGAAAACAACAAAAAATGAAACAGCGACAAAAACACACAGAATCAAAAGTGTAGTTATCACGGTTGAAACTGTAGTATGATATTTCATTTTTGCTCCAAATAATGTTATTGTATCTTAAATAATAACAAAAATTGGAGCCTATAGACAGTATGAATTCTTCTATACTTAAAAATTTTATCGTTTTTGAGGGTCTCGATGGTTGTGGAAAATCATCTCAAGTGAAAATCCTTGCTAATCACCTTGAAAATTTAAATAAGAAGGTAGCTTTCTCCTGTGAGCCAACAGATGGCCCTATAGGAAGAATGGTTAGAGATGTTCTTCAGCATAGAATTAAAACTACTCCTAAGGCTTTAGCACTTTTATATTCAGCAGATAGAGAGGATCATCTGTTTAATGCACACCATGGGATTTTCTATTCAACTCAGGAGGGAAGATTTGAAATTTCTGATAGATATTTTTACTCCTCTCTTGCTTACCAAAGTGTAAATGTTGATTACGACTATGTAAAAGAGATAAACAGCTTTCCTTCTCCTGAAATACTTATCTATATCGATGTTCCTGTAGATATTTGTCTAAAAAGAATAGATAAGAGAGGAGAAGAAAAAGAACTCTTTGAAAAGAAAGAGTTCCTTGTAAAGGTTGAAAAAAACTTTAAATTTGCAATTCAGAATTGTAATCCAGCTACAAAGGTGTTAGTTGTTGATGGTACAAAAACAATAGCTGAAATTGCAAAGGAGATAGAGCATTTCATTGATGAACACTATGGCTTTATTTAATGAACATAGCATCGCCATAGCTAAAGAAATGATATTTCTCCTTAATTGCATGCTCATATGCTGCAAAGATATTTTCCTTAGTTGAAAAAGCAGAAACCAGCATTAATAGCGTTGACTCTGGAGTATGGAAGTTTGTAAATAGTGAGTCAACAAACTTAAACTCATATCCAGGCTTAATAAAAATATTGGTTCTTCTGCTTCCCGCTTGAATATGCCCTACTCTATCAGCTGCACTTTCAAGAGTTCTCATACTAGTTGTTCCAACAGCTATTATTTTTTTATTCTCACTCTTTGCTTTATTTAAAAGCTCAGCAGTTTCCTCTGTAACTGTATATCTTTCATAGTGCATATGATGGTCTTCAATATTCTCACTTCTTACTGGAAGGAAGGTACCAGGACCAACATGCAATGTTACTTCAGCAATTTTTATTCCCTTACTTTTAATTTTATCTAGAATTTCCTTTGTAAAATGTAAGCCAGCTGTAGGACTTGCTACAGAACCAATATTCTTTGAATAAACAGTTTGGTATCTGTTCTCATCACTAAAGGTATCTTCCCTTTTTATATAAGGAGGGAGAGGAACATGTCCAACTAAGGTAAAGAATTCTTCCTCTAAGGGCTCATCAAATGATAGCTGCACACTACCATCCTCATTTTTCTTAGTTAAGACACCTTTCTTCACAAGGTTTCCATTCTTATCATTAAAGCAATAAGCTCTACCCTCTTTTTGCTTTTTATTTTTATTACAAATACAATTCCAGCTGTGGTCTTCATTCTCTTCTAAGAAAAGAAATTCAACTTGGCCACCATTTTCTGTTGTGGCAAAGGTTCTAGCCTTTCTGACCTTAGAGTTATTTACTACTAATACACAATTCTCATCTAAGAGAGATGGAAAATCATTTATTGTTAAATCCTTATATTCTCCACTTTTACGATCCATTAATAATAATCTATCTTCACCACGCTTTTCACTTGGGTTTTGCGCAATTAATTCTTGTGGTAAATCAAAAAAGAATTCCTTGGTCTGCATTTTTCCTTCCTTCAATATTTATTCCAAGCAGCTCATATGCTTTTGCTGTTACACACCTACCTCTAGGTGTTCTCTTTAGATATCCCTGCTGGATTAAATATGGTTCATAGAAATCTTCTAGCGTCTCTACAGCTTCACCTACACTAATTGATAGTGTATCGGCTCCAACAGGACCGCCATCATAGAAGTCAATAATAGTTTTTAAGATATTTCTATCCTGTCTCTCTAAGCCATTACTATCTATTCCAAGCTTTGTAAGACCATGCTTTACAATATTGGTATTAATTACTCCGTCGCTTAGAATGTCAGCAAAGTCCCTCAAGCGCTTTAATAATCTATTCGCAATACGAGGAGTACCTCTTGAGCAATGAGCTAAAAGAGATGCTGCATCGTCTTCAATCTTACACTTTAAAATAGCTGCAGAACGCAAAATAATATTTTTTAGCTCCTCATCATCATAGTACTCTAGATGACAATTAATACCAAAACGCTCTGATAATGGTGTTGATACTGCACCAGCCTTAGTTGTTGCTCCAACTAAAGTAAACTTAGGTAGAGGAATTCTCATTGTGCGAGCACTAGGACCCTGCCCTATTACCCAGTCAATTTCAAAGTCCTCCATAGCAATGTATAGCATTTCCTCAAGTGCAGGCTTTAATCTATGTATCTCATCGATAAAGAAAATAGAGTTTTCTGTAACATTAGTTAAAATACCTGCTAAATCCTTTGGCTTATCGAGAGCTGGAGCACTAGTCATCCTAATTTCAGAGTGCATTTCATTAGCAATAATTGCAGCTAATGTAGTTTTACCTAATCCTGGAGGCCCAACAAGGAATGTATGATCTAATGCTTCAGAGCGATCTCTTGCAGCCTTTATAAAGATCGATAGATTTTCTTTTAGCTGCTTTTGACCCTGGAAATCCTCTAGATATTGAGGTCTTAAAATATTTTCATTTTTTTCATCAGAGGCTTGAAAGGTTACACTTACAGGACTGTCATCCTGTGTATATTTTTCATCATCATCTATCATGAAAGCCTCCTAAGTAAAATTGGGAAGATATAGCTTTCAGCTTGAGTATGACTCAGCTTCTTTATCTTCTCATTTTCTTCCTTCAATATCTTATCTAATGTTTTGTAAACATTCTTTTTATCAAAGCCCATTCCAACAAGTGAATCAACAACATCTGCCCAAAGCTTATTATCCTTTTCAACATTATCAACGCCGCTAGGACTATCGTCTGTAATAACTAATGTATCACGTAGCATTAATATTAATTTTTGTGCAGATTTAGCTCCAATACCTGGGATTCTTGAAAGAGTAGATACATCTCTTTGGTCTAAAGCCTTAATAAAATCATTAACACTAATAGCAGAAAGTATTTTTAATGCTTGCTTAGCACCAATACCTGGTACAGTCTGTAGCTGATTAAAGCAATCACGCTCAAAGGAATCCTTAAAGCCAAATAGTAATGCAGCATCCTCTCTTACAACATATTTTGTTAGAACTCTTACCTCTTTATCTCTATTTAAGGAAGAAAAATATGATGCAGCCTGAGTAGATATCTCTACATAAAACTCAACACCACTTACATTAATTACTAAACTATTTTGGTCAATACTAACAAGAAAACCATTTAAAGCATTAATCATTTATTACCTCTAAGCTTTGCTCCTGTAGAAGAGAATACAGCATAAGTAATGCAATCGGCAAGAGCATCAGCAGCATGGTCAGGTCGTGGAATTGAATCAAGGCCTAATAGTATTTTAACCATCTGCTGAACCTGGTTTTTATCTGCACTTCCTATTCCTGTTACAGCGGTTTTAATTTGAGGAGGAGAAAAGTATTCAACTTTAATTTTCTTTCTTCTCATCTCAAAGCTAATTGCACCAATTACTTTGGCAACACTAATTGCAGAAGATATATTTTTAGTAAAAAATATTTCTTCCATCGATACAACCTCAACATTGTATTTGTCAGCTATTTTTGAAATTTCATCTGTGATAGAGAATATTCTATCAGGAAGGGCAGCTTCAGGCTTAGTTGTAATAACTCCAAAAGAAACAGGCCGGTAGCGCTGATTGATTACCTCAACAACACCCCAGCCTGTATTTGCCAAT
This sequence comes from Bullifex porci, assembly GCF_009695635.1. GTDB lineage: Bacteria > Spirochaetota > Spirochaetia > Sphaerochaetales > Sphaerochaetaceae > Bullifex > Bullifex porci. The sequence goes on along the minus strand of NZ_VUNN01000005.1, from coordinate 91,429 downwards.
CCTGGGTCAACACCTAGGATTATCATAGATTATTAAGCCTCTGCTTCGAAATCATCTGGAAGCTCAAGGTTTGTAGATACGAGCTGAACATCCTCAAGATCTTCAAGGCGTTCAACAATCTTAAGAACCTTGTTAGCCTTTTCATTATCAAGTGTAACAGTTTGATCAGCAATCTTCTGAATATCAGCACTTTCCTGCTCAAAGCCTGCAGCCTGCATAGCTTCAAGTACTGTAGCGAAATCTGCTGGTGCAGTAGTTACTTCAATTACACCATCTGATGTACTAACATCCTCTGCTCCATTATCGAGTGCAGCTTCAAGAATCTGATCCTCTGTATACTTCTCTTCGCTGTAAGTAATAATACCCTTAGTTTGGAACATGTATGATACACAACCTGTAGAACCGAGAGTTCCGCCAAGCTTTGTAAGTGTAGAACGTACATCTGCTGCAGTTCTGTTCTTATTATCTGTTAGAGTATCGATGATGATAGCAACTCCACCTGGAGCATATCCTTCATAAGTAAGCTCAAAGTAGTTTGCTGCTCCACCTTCACCTGTTGCTTTCTTGATTGCCCTTTCAATGTTATCTTTTGGCATGTTCTCAGCTTTTGCCTTTAAGATGGCTGTTCTGAGTGTAGCATTGGAGTTAGGATCAGGTCCGCCTTGCTTTGCAGCTACTGTGATTTCCTTGATGAGCTTAGTGAACTTTTGTCCACGTTTTGCGTCCGCGATACCTTTTGCATGTTTGATAGTTGCCCATTTACTGTGGCCAGACATATAAAACCCCTTATAATTAAAATTTACAACTACATTAAACTATCACAAATAAAAATATATCGTCAACAAGATGATTTATTTTTTTTTAAATAGCCATTGCTAGCGTTAAAATTACTTGATTTTCTACTAGAAAACCCTCTCTAGTAAGTTTAAAACACTTTTCATCATTGGTGTAAAGTCCTTCTTCTAAGTTTTCTATAAAAGAATTATAAACATCATCAAAGCTTTGAGAGAATCTATCAAAATAATCTTCTTTATTAATCCCATCCTTTAGTCTTAAATGAGTTAAAAGATACTCCTCTTCCAATTCCTCTTTTGAAAGCTTATATGCATCAAAGGATGGTGTTTTAATATATTCCTCTACACTATCCTTTTCTCTTAAGGAAATGACCTTTTTATAGCCAACACTACTTTCTGCACTAGGACCTAATCCAATATATTGACCTAAATTCCAATATACTTGGTTATGGATACATCTACACCCTTTTTGAGCAAAATTACTTATTTCATATTGCTCATATCCAAGCTCATCTAATTTATCCCAAGCAGCAATTAATATTTCTCTTTCCTCACCTTCATCTAAAGGCTTTACACTTTGAGTAAGCTTTGTTCCCTCCTCAAAGGTTAAGGAATAAAGAGAGATATGATCAACATTGAAGGATGAAAGTGTTTCTATATCCTCAAGAGTTTTTTCCTTACTGTGACCAGGAATACAGCAAATTAAATCACCATTAATTTGTAATTTATATTTATCCTTTAGGCTAGAAAGAATATTTAAAGCATTAATATTATCTCGTCTTCTAGCATTTCTACCAATAGTTTTAAGAGCATTATCATCAAAGGATTGAATGCCAACACTTATTCTATTTACATAGGGAATTAGCTTTTCAATCTCATTACTTACATGCTCAGGATTTATCTCTATTGAAAATTCTTCAGGTTTTCCATATTTACATGCATTTTCAGCAATTTTTAATAATTCATCAAAACCAATTATTCCAGGGTTTCCACCACCAATAAAAATACTCTTATAAGGCTTTTTAATCTCTTCATTTAATACGCTTATGTGCTTATTTAGTGTAGCTAGAAATTGCTCCTTAGCACTGTGGTCAACTGTAGAGTAAAAGGCACAGTAACCACATTTAGTTTGGCAAAAAGGTATGTGAATATAGAGAGATACAGGTCTCGATAAATCTAAAGCTTCAATCACTTAACTATCCCTACACTACCAAGTGGCCAGAATCTACCTACAACCTTACCATTTATAGTTGATTCCTTAACTGGTCCAAAATATCTACCATCTGAGGAGTTATCACGATTATCACCTAGTGGTAATACATAGTTTTCCGGAACATAAATACCAGCTCTATAGTGGCCATGTTCAGAGCGAGCATTCATATCTGTTGGATTTATTAATGTATTCATAAGTGTACGGTTATTTTCAAACTCATAACGATCAAACATATATTGATCCTTTACACTTTCATATGAATTTTTTAAGTGCTGAGGAACTACATTTATTGAGTTTTCTTGAAGTGCATATAGTCTACCCCAAGCATGCATACCATCATAAAGTGTTGAATCTACACTTCTATGAGGTCCATTTGATAGCTCATTAGCCTCTCTATAGCTCTCTTCTGTAATGTAATTATTGTACCCTGCAGGTTTTATTAATACATTACCATCTTTAAATTTAACGTTATCACCACCAAAGCCAACAGCACGCTTTACATATAATCTTTCAGCGATTGAGCCATCCTCATTTCTATCAATATTTACTAATGAAAGAGTTGAGTAATAAATAATTTGAGAAAGAATATCAAAGAACGGACCTTTAGAATCATATTCAGGATTATAAAAGGTAATGATATCATCACGTTGAACACGTCTTGAATCAGAAAAGAGCTTTGGTCCAGTAGGATATGCCTCTATACCATATGATACCTTACTGACTATTACTCTATCACCGATATTTAATGTTGAAACCATCGATGGAGATGGAATTAAAAATAGCTGGAATAAAAACTGATTTAAAATAATAACTACAACAACAGCAAATATTAGCGCATCGAGCCAAGACCAAATCTCTGTTAATATTGTTTTCTTTTTACTTTTTTCATAGGCCTTTAAGGCTTTTTTATGTGTAAGATAATTAACTGTCTTATTTTCAAGAAATGAATATAGCTTATCCATATTCATAAACATAACAGAGCCTTGATTTGTTGACAATAGGAGTATTTTAGGATTAATTTTAATTTTATATGAAAAAAGATAAACTCCCGGAGGTTGAAAAAGTAGTACTTCCGAAGTTCTTAGGCATGAGGCCTGGAAAATATATTCTTATTGCTTTAGTTATTGTTATATTAATCCTATTCTTTTTAATAGGAATATTACCTGGCATTTTGAATGGTGGTCGTTATGTTAGCTTTAACAGTGAGCTATCAAATGTCGGAATTATCTTAGATGAAAAATATATTGGCTCAACGGAAGGAAGTAGAATCTTTGTTCCATCTGGTGAGCATAAGGTTGAGTTTATTAAGGATAGTGAAGTAATTTATAGCGAAACATTAAAAATTGATCATCCTATTGTTTTGACCTTAATTTTTAAAAGAACATTGGATGTTAATGTTCCTGTAGCTAATAATAAAGAAATTTATCAAAGAGCATTAATTAGTACTATTGAGCAAATAGAAGCCTACTCAGCTATTACTGATTATTCAGAGTTCTACAACTACCCTCCACTAATTGAGAATTTAGCTAGGGATGCAGCTTCCTGTGGTATTAATGATGTAGCTGAAGAATTATTCTTTATTTCTAATTTTATTACATCTAATGAAATGAAATTAGATTTAGATAATGCTATAAAGCTTTTTGAGGATAATAATATTAATTATAAATCAGATAGCTTTAACAATTTATATAGTAAATTAGATGATATATTAGATTCTAATTCAGATATGGTTTATTTAAATACAATTAATAGTGTTAATCTGCCAAAGAAAGAGAATAATATGTTTGTCTACGATGAAACAGAGTTTACTATTGGCTCTGATAGCCTTGTAAATATCTTTGGCATTAATACATATCCAGTAAAGCAGCTTGTTAAGCCTTTTGCTGTTAGCACTTCATATGTTTCTGAATATGATTACGCATTATTTATCAGTGAAAATCCATATTGGGCTAAATCTAATATCGATACATTAATTCAAGATGGTATGGTAGATGAATATTATTTAGCTGGAATATTTCCAAGCGTAGATAATAAGAGCTTACTTCCTATAAGAAATGTAAGTTGGTATGCTGCTAATGCTTATTGTGAATGGTTAAGTAAAAAGAATAATGAAAGCTACCGTCTACTTAGCGAAGCTGAGTGGGAGGTCGTTGCAGCTTCTTGTGAGAATAAAAATTATAGTAATTCTTTAATTGTTATTGATAATGATGAGACTCTTCCAAAGGGAGTTAAGGGATGTCTTTGGGAGCTAACCTCAACTAGCTATATTCCTCTTTCACGAATATCTGGATTATATAATAGTGATATTTCCTACCCTACAACAGATGTTGTTATTAAGGGAGGCTCCTTTATTAATAATTCAACTACAATAAAGCCTTCAGATGTTGGTGTGATTGAGAAAAAAACTACAAGTGAGTATACTGGCTTTAGAGTTGCAAAGGATATTTGATGGAAAAAGACAAGTTTAAGCTCATCTTAAAGAATAAAAAAGCATTTTTTAACTATGAGATAATAGAAGAACTTGAATGTGGTATAGAGCTAGTTGGCACAGAGGTTAAAAGCGTTCGTATGGGACGTGTTTCCTTTGGGGACTCATATATTACAATTAAAGATAATACCTTAGAGCTAATTGCTTTTACTATTCAACCCTACTCTCATGGTTCTGTTTTCAACCATCAAGGGGACAGAAAGAGAAGATTATTAGCTCATAAGCAAGAGGTTAAGAAGTTTAAAAGAAAGGTAGAATCTAAAGGTATGACTATTGTACCTCTAGAAATATATCTAAAGGGTAACTTAATTAAGATGAAAATTGCTTTAGCACGTGGTAAAGCAGTTTATGATAAAAAGAATGCTATTAAGGAGCGTGATTTAAATAAAGATGCTCGCCGTGAGCTCAAGATGTTAAATTACTAATCTCTTGCCGATTATTTAATCTTTGTGTATATTAGTTTTGAAATAAGGGGATGTCTCTGGTTTCGACTGGTGGCGGACCACTTCTAAGACTGCGGTCCAAGCGCTAACTTGTTAAACTGGCACAAAAAATAAATGCAAAGAAAGAAGACGAAGTATTCGTTTCTGACGAAGCAGAATTACTTGCAGCGTGAGTTGTAAGACCCACTTTTGAGGGTGCTGTTCCTAACTCGAGATTGTGGTTGCCAATAGGGACTTGTTCGTTTTAGGCTGACATAAAACGGAGACTATTAGTCAGCTGGAGATAAAAAGGTTGGATACATTACCGTTTTTATCTCAAGATCCAAAAATGTGACTACGGCCGTAGACGTTTTAGGATGGCACATCAGGACGGGAGTTCGAATCTCCCCATCTCCATTAAGGGCCAAGTTAGTAGCTTGGCTCATTTTTTTAAAGAGAGCTTATGGATAAAGAGTTAATAGGACATACTATTATTGAAAATAAAACCTATGCTGTAGGAAATGATAAAAAGGGTCTTTATCTTGTTAAAGATAATTCTATTGAATTGTTAGACCCTAATTTTATAGTTAATGATATTGAATTAGTTCACCTAGAGATAATGCTAAAGGTTCTTAGCTAAGTCCAAAGCTATAAAAGCTTTGGACCTATAATTTAGATACTTCTTAATGCTTCATCTAATGCATTAAAGGTTTGTTCAAGATCTCTAAAAATTAGAGTTGCATCTTTATCCTGATCTGTTGGATCTGCATTAACAATTACAACCTTACCACCATAGTATGATGTAAGCTTAGGTAAGGAGGCTGCTGGATATACAGTTAAAGAAGATCCTAGTATTAAGGTTAAATCAGCTTGAGAGAAGACAGTTTCTGCCTGTCTAAGCACACTCATTGGTAAATTCTCACCATATAATACAATATCAGGCTTAATTAAGCTTCCACAGCGAGTACATTTAGGTATTTCCCCTCTTTGAACGATAGGAGCTATTTCCTCATATTTATAAAATCCATTACAATTAGTGCAATATGAGTGTCTAGCAGAGCCATGAAGCTCCCATACCTTTTTACTCCCTGCTCTTTGATGAAGAAAATCAATATTTTGAGTAAAGACTCCATCCTTTAATATTCCCTTCTCTTCCATTTTAGCAAGAGTATAGTGAACGATATTTGGTTTATAATCTTCTAGATGGTACCAAACCTCCTCCGTCCACTTATAGAAAATATCTGGATGTGAAAAAAAGTAGTCGTAGGATAATATAGTTTCTACAGGTAAGCCTTGCCATGGAGAGTTATAAACTCCATGCTTTCCTCTGAAATCTGGTATTCCAGATAGTGTTGATACTCCAGCACCTGTAAAAACAGCTATTTTCCTTGATCTCATTAATAAAGACCAAAGCTCTTCAAACTTTTTATCAAAAACACTTTTTTCTTCACTATATTCACTCATAATTAAATCTCATCTGCTAAATAGGTATTTCCCTTTAAATCATAACACTTTAAATTAACCATGGAACCAATTTCTACTTTATTTTTTGGCATGAAGCTAATCATTTCATTATGATCATTTCTAGCAAGATACTTATCCTTATCATCACGAGTAACACCTGTTACTACACCTCTTGTAATCATATCCTTACGAGTAAGCTTCTCTTTTTGACATCTCTTTAGCTGCTCATCAATTAATCTTTCTAGACGAGCTATCTTTACATCATCCTCAAGCTGCCCTTCCATCTTTGCAGCTACTGTACCCTCTCTTAAGTTATAGTAATACATAAAGGCTTCAATTGGATGCATATATTCCATTAATGATAGAGTATCAAGATATTCCTCTTCTGTTTCAGTTGGGAAGCCTACCATTACATCTGTAGCAAAGGTTAAGTCAGGAATTTCTTTACGCATTTTATCAATTAGTGCAATAAAGCTTTCACGAGTATTCTTTCTATTCATAAGCTTTAATATTCTGCTATTACCACTTTGCATTGGTAGATGAATATGAGAGCATACTCGCTTTTCATTTTTAATTACACTAATTAATTCATCTGAAAAATCCTTTGGATGAGGAGATTCAAATCTAACAAATTCAATATTATTAAGCTCCTTACAAATTAGCTTTAAGAGCTCTGGGAAGGTTAGGCCCTCATAGTTGTAGGAGTTAACATTTTGACCAAGTAAGGTAATTTCCTTTACACCCTTTTCATCAAGAGCTTTTACTTCCTTAATAATATCATCAACACTTCTAGAGATCTCTCTTCCTCTAACGTAAGGAACAATACAATATGAACAGAAATTATTACATCCATTCATTATTGGTACATATGATGAGAATTCACCTTCCTTATAGTATGAGGCAGTAAAGTTGTATTTTTCTTTATTTAGAATATTTTCGCCTAAGAGGAAGTCAACGATTTCCATCTTCTCATTAGTACCAATAACTGCATCGACAAAAGGACAATCCTTCTTTAGCTCATCCTTTAAGCGTTCAGCCATACATCCTGTTACTATTATTTTATAGTTCTTCTTTTGCTTTTTTAGCTTTCCGAAAAAAGATAGGCGTCCCCATATTCTATTTTCTGCAGTTTTTCTTACAGAGCATGTATTTATAATTACACAATCTGAATCCTCTGCAACTTCACTTTTATCAATTCCAGCTCCCTTTAATAAAAGCTCTAATGCATTTGATTCAGCCATATTTAGCTGACACCCATATGATTCAATAAAATATTTCATTTAATACCCCATTGTGATTTAAAGGCTTTAAGTGTGTTTTTCATCAACATTGTGATTGTCATAGGCCCTACACCACCAGGAACAGGTGTAATGTATGAGCACTTATCTTTAAGTGATAAAAAATCACAATCACCAACTATTCTATAGCCCTTCTTCTTTGTTTCATCCTTAATTCTATTAATACCTACATCAATAACAACACTACCCTCTTTAACCATATCAGCAGTAAGGAATTCACTTTTACCAATAGCTGCAATTATAATATCAGATCTCAGTGTTTCATCTGATAGATTTGGAGTTTTTGAGTTACATACTGTTACTGTTGCATCATAGTCCTTTTGCATTAGCATTAAAGCAATTGGCTTACCTACAATATTACTTCTTCCTAATACACAAACTTTCTTTCCTGAGGTTTGAATATTATAAAAGCTTAGTAGTTCAATAATTCCAGCAGGTGTACAAGGCTTTAAGCAATCTTCACCTATAGCTAATAAGCCAGTATTAAAGGGTGAAAAGCCATCAACATCCTTTTTAGGATCAATAGTATTAATAATTAGCTCTTCATTAAGATGCTTTGGAAGTGGTAGCTGAACTAAAATTCCATTAACAGTTTTATCTTTATTTAGCTTTTCAACTAAAGCTAATAGCTCTGCTTCACTAGTACTTTCATCTAAAATAAAATCTTCATATTCAAAACCACATTCAATTGCTGCCTTTCCTTTAGATGCAACATATGTTTGGCTAGCAGGATTATTTCCAACTAATATTACAGCAAGCTTTGGAACCTTTGCATAAATATCTTTTAGCTCTGCTGTTTCCTTTTTTATATCTTCTCTTATTGTTTGAGAAACTAATTTTCCATCAATTGATATACTCATAAGATGTAGTTTACATGGAATTTCGCTCGAATGACAACATCCCCCTTTGATTAGTACTGGCAAATAGATTATATTTTCTCTATGAGAAAAAAAATCCTTGTTTTATGTTTACTTGTATGCATGACATTTAGCTTGTTTGCTGCAAATAAGTACTACGATAATGGTAGTCAACGTTTTACAATTTCTGCAGGTGTAGATTTTCCTTTATCTATTACTAGATTTGCAGATAATACTACTAAGACCTTTTTTGATACAAAGCTTTCTCTTGGTGGTTATGGTTCTATTTGTTATCAATTAAATGTTAGTCCTCAAATAGCGTTAGGTTGTGAGATTGGATATATGTTTAACTTTGTAATTGATGGAAAGCTAGTTACTAACGTTCCAATCATTGCTAAGGCAACATGGTTACCTGTTCAAGGTACTATCGATATACCTATTTCATTGGGTGCTGGTATTTGTTATCTTTCACTCTCTGATGGTGGTTCATATCTTCCTTTCTATGTATCTGCTGAAATTGGCCTACAGTACTATTTCACTGAGAATTGGGGAATTGGTGTTAATACAGGTGTTTGGATGATTCCTGAAATTTATTTCTCTTCAGCTGCTAAAGAAAAGAATGCATTTGCAACCTTCCTTCCAGCTACCTTAATGGTAACATATCGTCAATAGGAGTGAATTATGAAAAAATATATGCTTTTATTATTTATTTTATTAGTTGCACTCTTAACCTCCTGTAACCTTGATAACCAAGGTATCTTTGCAGAGGTATTAGATAGAGTACCATCTGATAACAGAAGAATTTCGTTAATTGGTAGAAGTGGTGATTTTGTTTATTTTAGTTCTGTAAATGGTATTGAATCATACAATTTAGTTAGTGGTGTATATACTACCATTGATGGTTCAGCAGAAGCAAAAAAGAGTAATAGATTTATTTTGGATATAGATAACAACCAAATAATATACTTTATTGAGAGTGCTAATAGTATAACTCCAAAGTATGATGAATATTATTCAATTAATATAAATACAAAGGAAAAGAAATCATTAGATGGAAGCGCAAATACAGATATCTTCTGTGGTGCTTTTGATAAATATTTAATAAATAAAAATGGTGATGTAGTTTCAACATCAATTGATGATAATATAATTACTTTTACTAAGAAAGCTTCTGTTCTTGAAAATCCAAGATTTGTTAAAAATATTGATGACATCTTAGTTTATACAACATCAGCTTCAGGAATACCAGATACATCCTCACTTGTTTATTACTACTTTGATGATAGTACAAATCCTTCAACTCCTTCAACTTTACGAAGTATCGTCAAACCAGAATCTGATCTTGGTAATTTAAGATCTGTTGCTAAAGATGCTTCTACTACAGTTTTAATATTCTCTAAAACAAATGAGGGAACTTCTTTTTATAAACTAGAGGGTAATACCTTAACTAAAATATATAGTATATCAACTGTATATCAAAAGGATTTTGCTTCCTTTATTGATAATGGTAATCTTTATTATGCATATGATGGAAGCTCAAACTTTTATAAATTATCATTAAATGGTGGTCCTATTTCATCAACTACTATTTCTAAAATATCTACAGTATCTATAATTGGATATTTTAAGGTAGGTGATAATTATAAGATCTGTACTACTAATAATGGTTTCTTTACATTATCAGTTAGTGGAACACCTACAATTTTATAAATAAGAATTATTGAATTACACTACCGGTTTTACGCCGGTAGTATTTTTTTACCCTTTGAATTATCGCTTGAAGTATTTTATTAACCTTTACTGTCTTTAGCGATAAGATTTATCAGCTTTGTAGTTAATATTTGAATAAGTTGTTCTATTGTTGGTAAAGGAAATTATATTTACTCTTGGACAAAAAATAAGGCTGTTAATCAAAAAGATTAACAGCCATCAATCATTTACTCTAAAATCGTATGAAGTATTTCTCTAACCTCTTGGTCCTTATATACCTCATCAACCTCATCATGAGTTAAACCAATAAACTCATGGCAGGTGTAGTGTATCCATCTTTCATCTGCAGGTGAGTTTAATATATGCTTTCTGCACCAATAATCTGGTTGAATAGGAAGTGGTTCTTCCTTTTTATAGAGAGGTACCTTGTAGTCATATACAGCAACCTTAATATCCTCTCTAGGAATTCCAGATTCCATAACAGTTTTAACTAGGGCATTAACAGTCATACCTGTATCAAAGATATCATCAACAATTAATACCTTTTGACCCTTTTTAAGCTTTAGTGGAGAATATGTCCATCCATCGATGTCTACATGGCCTGCATGGCATTTAACTTCAGAGTAGCTTCTTGCTACTACTGCAGCATAGAATACTGGTGTCTTATTGCTCTTTAATGCTAGAAGCTTATAAAACTCACTCATAACATTAGCCATATATGCTCCACCTCTTAGAGAGTCATATATTACATCTGGCACAAAGCCATCTTCCTTATACATCTTCCATACAAGCTTAAGAGCAGCATCTCTGATCATATCGCAGGTGATGAATTCTTTTGACATTTATTCCTCCTATAGTAGTGTTAATACTTCAAGTCCGTTATCAGTCATTGCAACTGTATGCTCCCAGTGACAAGCTGGCTTTTCATCTTGTGTTACTACTGTCCAGCCATCCTTTAGAACCTTTACTCTCCAAGTTCCCATATTAATCATTGGCTCAATTGCAAAGACCATACCTGGCTTAATTCTTGGATTAGGGAGTAATTTATCAACATAGTTAGGAACCTCTGGCTCCTCATGAATATCAAAGCCTACTCCATGTCCAGCATAATCTCTTACAACGCCATATCCATTTTCAGTAAAGGCTTTCTTAAAAACTGCTGAACCTACATCAAGTATTCTAGCACCCTTTTTTGAAGCTGCTTCAATACCAAGGTCTAAACATTTTTTTGTAACAACATTTAATTTATGGACCTCTGGTGAAACATTCCCTACTTCATATGTTCTAGTTGAATCACTTACATAACCATCTAGAGTTACACAAAGGTCAACGGAAACAATATCACCATTATTTAAAATTTTCTTTTTAGATGGAATACCATGAATTACTACTTCATTTACAGAAACACATGCAGAATTAGGATATCCACAATATCCTAAGCAAGATGGAATTCCTCTATGCTCTTTAATAAATGAATAACAAAACTTATCTATATCCCAAGTTGATACGCCTTCTTTGATAATCTCATCTAGACGTAAAAGACATTCAGCAAGTACTTTTCCACTTGTTCTTATCCCTTCAATTTCATGAGGGCGTTTTAACTGAATCATCTAGAAATCTCCTTCTTGCTAATTGCGTCAAGAATTCCATTAATAAACTTGTAAGTAACGTCTGTACTCATTTCCTGAGAAAGCTTAACAGCTTCGTTAATTACAATAGATGGATGTAAATCCTTTTCAAATAGCAAAGAAAAAACAGATATTCTTAATACATTTCTATCAACAATATTAATTTTATCTAAAGGTCTGTTGATAGAGTACTTACTAATCATATTATCAATTTCTTCAATATGAGATAGTACACCTGTAATAAGGTATCTAGCATAAAAGAGCACTTCTTCACTTAGCTCTTTCATTTCAGCTTCATTCTTTCCTGGTAAATTTGTTAAATCAGGAGAGTTAAGAATCTGATCATTAAAATCAAGAGCATAGAGAGTCTCGATAGCGAGCTCTCTAGCTTCATGTTTATCCAAAAATCTATTTTCGTTTTTCATAATTATTTATAAAGAATCTTAATATTTGCTTCACTTCTGAGCTGTGCAATCATATCGTTAAGAGCTTCAGACATTGCAATCTGATAGTTCTGATATGAAAGACCTTCAGTGATATAATCTCTTACAGTATAGTTCTGTGCTGGATCAATTCTATCATCAAGTGTAAGCATCTTAGCATCATTGTGGCTAATAACCTTAACAATATGGTAGCCTGTTAAGCTTTCCATAAATGTAGGAACACCAATTTCTAATGATAATGCTTCATCAACAAAGTTATCACCCCAACCTGATCTTACAGTCGTATTATCACTTGAAAGATAACCCATTACACCACCAGTTGCGATGCTTTCCTTATCCTCTGTATATTTTGAAACAGCAGCTTCAAATGTCATCTTACCGCTCTTAATCTGATTAGCTACATCCTGTAATAAAGCCTTGTTTGAATTATCCTTAGCTGTATCACCTGTCTTTGCAATATAAACATGAGCAAAGTAAACATTTTCAGCCTGGATAAAGCTTGTTCTATTTCTTCTATAGTATGTGTTAATTTCTGTATCTGTAGGAGCATAGTTCTTCTGGCTTAGCTCTTCGCCCTTTTCTTGTGTTAAATAAGCCTGAACAATGTAGTTTTGAGTTAAATACTCTTTATAAGCTTCAACAGAACCATATTGTTCAATTGCGAGGTTATCAAACTCCTCCTGAGTTAATGTAACACCATTAGCCTGTTCAATTTGAGTTTTCATCTGTGAGTAGAGTGCATTCTTCTGACTATCAGTAACCTTAATACCATCTCTTTCGGCACCTTGGAGGAAAACCTCATCGTTAATCATGATATTTAATACATCGAGTGCTTGATCCTGTGTTGCACCAAGCTCTGCAATTTTCTTATTTAAATCATCAACAGTAATACGTGTATTTCTGATTAGATTTACTGTAGCAGCTGGAGAGGTTGAAATAGCAGCAGCAAATAATGTTGTTGCTGAAAGTGTAATAATTAATACAAATGCTAAAATTTTTTTCATTAGAAATTCCTTTCGATATTTAATCTTTTTCCAAGAGCTAATGCACTAGCTTCATTCTTAAATACTTCAGAATACTTTAAGTACATACCCTCTTGTTCCATAATTTTCATCAATGATGAAAGAGTTTTTTGACTTCTTAATCCACCCTTAGTAACAAAAGCAAGACATCTCTTACCCGATACCTGACCACACCTTTTTAAGAACGTTGAAATAACATCAGGAATAGAGCCTCCAAATGCTGTAGTTGCAGATGAACCAACAATTACATAATCATAAAAAGTGAGCTTTTTATCATTATCAATGTACGCATTAATGATATCTACACTGTGTCCTTGGCTCTCTAATCCCTTACTTAGAGCTTTAGCAACAGCTAGGATACCTTGATCATCCTTATTCTTTCCCCCTATGACTATGCAAGCTTGCATAAATACCTCCATCTAACAGCTAATAATTTAAAGTCAAAAAACCGACCTCAAGATAGCCTTGGGTCGGCTTTATCGATTATTAAATAATCAGTTTTGGGCTGCAGTATCTTGATACCATGTGCTGTTAGAACTTGCTGCTGCATCGAGAATTGAAGAGCTACTATTATTGCTCTTAGCAACGAAAGCAACAAGAAGTGCTAAAACCATGAAGGCTACTGCAAGAATAGTCGTTACTTTGTTGATGAACTTCGATGAACCACTTCCGAATGTAGAATCAGAAGAACCACCAAATACTCCGCTGAGACCGGATGATTCATCTTGAATTGCAATCAAGAAGATGAGAGCTAATGCGACAAGTACGAACAATACCAGTAAAATAATACCTAAAACACCCATATTTACACTCCAAAGCTTACTTATTGAATGTGATGATAGGAAGGAACTTCTCAACGGAGAGTGATGCACCACCAACTAAAGCTCCATCGATATTTTCCTTAGCCATTAATGCCTTTACATTTGAAGCATTAACAGAACCACCATACTGTATAATGAGATTTTCTGCAATAGTAGAATCATACATTTTTGCAACAAAACTTCTAATAAACTGGTGTGCACCATCAGCATCCTCAGGTGTAGCAGTCTTTCCTGTACCAATTGCCCATACTGGTTCATAAGCAATTGTGATGTGAGCCATTTCTTCAGGCTTTACATCCTTAAGACCACCAGAGAGCTGTGTTGAAAGAACTTCTTCGAGCTTTCCACCCTCTCTTTCCTCAAGTGTTTCACCAACACAAAGTACTACATCCATGCCTTCCTTGATAGCAAGTAATACTTTACCATTGATGTAAGCATCTGTTTCACCGTAGTAGCTTCTTCTTTCACTGTGTCCAAGAATTACAGTATTAACACCTAAATCCTTGAGCATTGCAGGAGCAACTTCACCAGTGTAAGCGCCAGATGTATGATCTGCCATATTCTGAGCAGCAACAATAATATTTGAACCCTTAAGAGCTTCAGCAACAGCAGGAATTGTAACAAATGGTGGAGCAACCATCATCTTTACATCTGCACCAGCCTTTTCAGCAGCTGCTCTTAATTCCTCTGCAAATGCCTTACCTGCAGAAGGAGTCATATTCATTTTCCAGTTTCCAGCAATATATGGTGTTCTCATCTTATTTCTCCAAAGCCTTAATACCAGGAAGAGTCTTACCCTCGAGGAATTCAAGAGATGCACCACCACCAGTTGAAACGTGGCTAATCTTATCTGCAAGACCGAACTTGTTGATAGCTGCAACAGAGTCACCACCACCAACTACGCTAGTAGCATTGCTTTCTGCAAGTGCCTTAGCAACCTCACCAGTTCCCTTGCTGAATGCTTCAAATTCAAATACACCCATTGGGCCATTCCATACAACACTCTTTGCCTTCTTAATCTCTTCAACGATTAAAGCAACTGTCTTAGGACCAATATCCATACCCATTAAATCGCTTGGGATATTTACATCGTCAACTAAAACTGGTTCTGCATTTTCAGAAAATTCAGCTGCACAAACATGATCAACTGGAAGAATAACCTTTACACCCTTTTCAGCAGCCTTAGCAAGGAAAGCCTTAGCTGTTTCAATGTAATCAGCTTCGAAAAGTGACTTACCAATTTCTTTGCCAAGTACACTTAAGAATGTGTATGCCATACCACCACCAATTACGATAGTGTCACATGTCTTAACGAGAGACTCGAGTACTGTGATCTTACTTGATACCTTTGAACCACCAATTACTGCAACAAATGGCTTTTCTGGGTTCTCAAGGAGTGGAGCCATGAACTTAACTTCTTTTTCAATTAAGAAACCTGCATAGCTTGGGAGGTAGTGAGCAACACCCTCTGTAGAAGCATGTGCTCTGTGAGCTGTACCAAATGCATCGTTACAGTAGATATCACCATATGAAGCAAGTGTCTTAGCAAATTCAGGATCGTTAGCCTCTTCTTCCTTGTAGAATCTTACGTTTTCAAGTAAGAGAACCTCACCTAGCTTTAAAGCCTTAACTTCAGCTTCAACTTCTGGACCGATAACATCCTTAGCAAGCTTTACTGGGCGACCAAGAAGCTTCTCAAATTCTTTAGCGATAGGAGCCATTGAGAAATCAGGGTTCTTCTGTCCCTTTGGTCTACCAAAGTGTGACATAACTACGAGTGAAGCACCTTCATCAAGAATATACTTGATTGTAGGAAGTGCAGCCTTAATTCTTGTTGCATCCTTAACAACACCTTCCTTTACAGGAACGTTGAAATCAACACGGATAACAACTCTTTTACCTTTTAAATCAGCTTCTTTAATTGTATTAAGTACCATAATTAATCCTTTAGAAAAAATTTGGCCTGCTAGTATATGCAGGCCATGATAACGCTCGGCCTAGTAGCCGGGATCAATGATCAAATTAACCGTTGACCTTCTTCATGTGAGCAATGAGGTCGAGAACCTTATTTGAGTAACCGATCTCGTTGTCATACCAAGAAACAACCTTAACAAATGTGTCAGTAAGTGCGATACCTGCTTTAGCATCGAAGATAGAAGTTCTTGTATCACCAAGGAAGTCTGAAGATACAACTGCATCCTCTGTGTAACCAAGGATACCCTTGAGTTCGCCTTCACTTGCTTCCTTCATTGCAGCACAGATTTCTGAATACTTAGCTGGCTTAGCAAGGTTAACTGTGAGGTCTACAACAGAAACATCAAGAGTAGGAACTCTCATTGACATACCTGTGAGCTTACCATTGAGTGAAGGAATAACCTTACCTACTGCCTTAGCAGCACCTGTTGAAGATGGGATGATGTTACCAGCAGCAGCTCTACCACCTCTCCAGTCCTTCATTGATGGACCATCAACAGTCTTCTGAGTAGCTGTTGTTGAGTGTACAGTTGTCATAAGACCATCTACGATACCAAACTTATCATTGAGAACTTTTGCGATAGGAGCAAGACAGTTAGTTGTACATGAAGCGTTAGATACAAACTGTGTGCCCTTAACATATGTGTCTTCGTTTACGCCACAAACAAACATTGGTGTGTCATCCTTTGAAGGAGCTGACATAACTACATACTTTGCACCAGCATTGATGTGTGCCTGAGCTTTTTCCTTTGTGAGGAATAAACCTGTTGATTCAACAACATATTCTGCACCGACCTGGTCCCAAGCGAGTTCGTTAGGATCCTTGCATGCTGTAACACGGATAGACTTACCGTTTACGATGAGCTTTGAATTTTCAACATCAGCTTCAATTGTTCCTTCGAACTTACCGTGCATTGTATCATACTTAAGCATGTATGCAAGGTAGTCAACTGGACAAAGGTCATTGATACCTACAATTTCAACATCTGGTCTGCTCATTGCAGCGCGGAATACGAAACGACCGATTCTACCAAATCCATTAATACCTACTTTCATGAAAATTTTCTCCTTATGAGCTATTTTGTTCAATCGATAATAATATAACGATTTACGTTAAGTACGTCAATTCTTTAGCCTTATTATAGCTATTTATTTTACAACTTTAAATATGAAGCTAATAGCTGTTCTTGTAAAATCAGCATCTCTTCTTTTTCAAAGTCATTTGTTGCGTGGTCATGACCTGTTAAATGTAACAACCCATGAAGACATAAGCGTAATAACTCTTCTCTTTCTGATGATGAAAACTCATGTGCGTTCTCCTTCATTCTGTCAAGATTGATAAAAACATCGCCATATTCCTTTTCATCTGTAAAGGATGGAAATTCTTCACCATCCTCTTGGCTAAATGTTAAAATATCTGTTACCTCATCCTTTGCTCTGTAATCACGATTTAGACTTTGAATCTCTTGGCTATCGACAAAGGAAAGAGAAAAATTACCATTCATATTTAATTTTTTCTCACCATATTCAAGAATGGATGTAACAACATCCTCTGGTGCGTCTAATTTAAAATCCTCTGACTCATAGTAAATATCAAACATTATTTATTATCATCCTTATTATATTCAATTCTTTGGTGGTCACGACCAAATGCATCATGAACAAATACTTTTTTAATCTTCTCAAGATCTGTAAGAGTTAGCTTTGAATCATTTAACTGTCCACCATTAATTTTGTTATTAAATATAGAGGTTGCAAGCTTTTCATAGCGCTGAGTTGTTGGCTTTTTAATTGTTCTACTAGCAGCCTCAAAGCAGTCTGCAAGCATTACAATTGCAGCCTCTGGAGTTTGTGGAATATCTGAGTTATATCTAAAGTCCTCTTCGTTTACTGTATATGGAACAGCTGAATTTTCAGCCTCCTTAACAGCTAGGTTGTAGAAATATTGAATTAAATCATTACCGTGGTGCTGATCAATAATATCTATAACCTCTTGAGGAAGTCCCATTTCCTTACCCTTTTCAACACCAGATTTAACATGCGATTTAATTACTGCAGCAGAAAGAGTTACCTTCATATCATCATGGACATTCTTGTCCTTTTGGTTTTCAATAAAGTACTCAGGGTGGTCACCCTTTCCAATATCATGATAAAGGCCCCCTACTCTTGCAAGCTCACTATTTACTCCAATTTCCTTTGCAGCATGGTATGCCATATCTGATACATTATTTACATGGTTAAAGGTTCCAACAGCTTGGCTTCTTAATCTTGATAATACAGGAGTATCTGCTAAGCATAATTCATGTAATCTAAATACAGTTGGAATATTTAAGAAATACTCAAGCAATGGTAATGTAATTGCTAATAGCATATAGCTAAAACAGATATTCATTACAATAACTAAAATCTCATTAAGCAGATATGCATAAGAGGTTTTCCCTATAAAGTGGAAAATTACTGTAATAAACATTGCTGAAATAGAGCTATAAAAGGCTTGATAAATTACATCGAGTCTTGTTACTCCAAAGCGAACAAATAGTAATGAGACTTCGAGCACAAAAACCATGTAAAAGAATCTTACTAAATCTGAATCAGGAAGGAAGCTTAAATAACAAATAAATAAAATGCCTACTGTAAAGCCATATCTTTTTCTATTTGTAATATGAGTTAATAGTAGAGGTATAAATAAGAATGGTATTGCCTGTGAGATATATTGTGAATCAACAAATCGATATACAAAGTATGTAGCTATGATGCTTAAAATAACTCCAATTATAAAAATAAATGTATATTGAGCAATACGATAGGAACGACTAATTGATGAGAAAAAGTAATAAATAGCTGCTAAGGTTACTACACTAAAGAAAACAACCTGGCCAAATATTTTTACAAAATCGAGCTTAGCATTACTTGAGTTTATTATATCAATTGTTCTAAGAGCCTGCTCTGTTACAATAGTATCTTTTTTAATTAAGAAATCGCCCTCTTTAATTTGATGAGTAATTGTATCAACCTCACTTGCTGCTAAATCTCTCATTCTGGCAGTTTCGCTTTCATCGTAGATTATATTATTATCTATAACATCATTTAAAGCGTTATATACGAAGTTTAATAAACTAGGAGAAAATTCAATATTATATTTTGCAAGCCAAAGAATAAACTGTTCATATAAGGTTTCTTCTGTTATTAAATTATCTGTATTAAGAACTGCCCCCTTTACTTCAAAATTAATAGAGGTTGGAATGTAGCTATTTATTGATGTATAGCCTTCCTTAGTTATTTTATCGATATCATAGGAGCTATAAATACCAATACCCATCATATATTGCACACAGTCTTTAAAAAGCAATAATGCTTGGTTCTGCTCCTTTTGAGATAATGCATCATAAAGAGAAAAAAGTGCAAAATCATTAATGCCTTCCTTAATTAAGAAGTCATATGTCTTATTACTACCATCCTTAAGAGAATTTATTAAATTATTACATCTACTCTCTACTAAGCTAGTTTTACTTAGTGAATAAGTAAAGATTGGAAGGACAGCCTTACTTGCATTTGCTTTAGCTTCTTGAGTAGCAACCTCATCGATAAAGGTTAAATCAAATGGTGCAATTACATCCTCATCAGATAATTCACCTGGAACATATTGTCTAATGGTTTTTATCTCATTTAAGGATTCCTTTGAGACAAGAAATGGTAGGCTTATTCCTAAGCATATTAAAACTAAAAAGAGAAAGCAAAGAAATGCTTTGGCTTTAGAATTTATTTTTGCGAATTTCTCTCTATCTCCATTTAAATCCATTTTCTACTCACTTATTACTCATTATCATAACAGGATATTATCTCTTTAACAATTCTGCTTCTAATTATATCGTTTTTAGAAAACTCTGTAATAGATAAAGATTCAATATCATGTAAAATTGAAAGTGCATGAACTAAACCACTTTCACTTTTCTTAGGTAAATCAATTTGAGTTATGTCACCAGTAATTATTGCTTGGCTACTCTCACTTAATCTAGTTAAAAACATCTTCATTTGGTTTTTAGTAGTATTTTGAGCTTCATCAAGAATAATTACAGCCTTATTAATACTTCTTCCTCTCATATATGCTAGAGGAGAAATTTCAATAGAACCATTTTCCTCAAGCTTCTTAATTTGTGCTGGAGTTAATAAATATTCCATAGAATCATATAAGGGCTTTAAATATGGATTTAACTTTTGAGATAGATCACCTGGTAAAAAGCCCAATGATTCACCTGCTTCTACTACAGGACGAGTAAGAACTATTTTTTGCTTTTTTCCTGTTAGTAATTGTGATAAAGCATGTGCAATTGCAAGAAAGGTCTTTCCTGTACCTGCAGGACCTACTGCAAAGCAGATTTGATTTAAATTAAGTAAATTTATAAATTCAGCTTGCTTAGGACTCTTTGGATAAACACTTTTAGAGCTAACATTTATACAGTTATCCTTCTTAGAAAAAGGCTTAATTAAGGAATCATCACAGTTCAATAGCTGATATTCCATAAAGATTTCACTTTCACTTAGCTCACACTCTCTTTGCTTTGCAACCTTTATTAATCTATCGATAAAATCAGAAAAGAAGGATGGCTTATCTGAAGAAATACTATTGCCTCTAACAAATATCTCACTACCTAATAGGATTTCAAGATAACTAACATTTCTATCATTAATTCCTAAAACCCATGACATTGTTTGACTATCATCAAAATATACACTTTGCATTATTTTTTACCATAAACAGTGGATGTAGCTTCCCATTCACCTAAAGAAGATTGCTTATAGTTTTCATCAATCTTTAGATCAGGTATTGTCTTCCATTTCAAAAAGATAGATACCGTTGGAATCCATTCATATCCTGCTTGAGATGATACAATAGATGCTGAATATTTACAATAAAGATTCCAATCTGTCATATAGTGAACAAGCTCTATACTTAAGCTATCCATTGTAAAGCCTGTGTTATATCTACCATTAGATAAGAAATCAAAGGAGTTCTTTAAATCCTGCCATATTAAGGAGAAATTCAAATTATCTTTATCATCGTAATACTTATAGAATGAATTATTTGTAGTCTTAACAGAGAGATTGATTGCTAAGAACTCTTGAATCTTAAAATTAAGTGAGAAGGTTAAAGATAAGTTAGTTGCATAGTGATTTTCAAATGCATAATGGAATTTACTATCTATAGCAAATTGCGTAAGAATTCTATTGTGCCAAGAATACATCGTATTTGTTTTTATTTTTGAAGATAAATCAAAGCTAGTATGAGAATACTTTTTATCGATATAGCTTCCTGAATAAGATAAGGTTAAATATGGAGATACAAGAGTAGTTGTAAGCTCATCAATTGAATTATATATACCATTATTTTCATAAACATATTTTATGTATTCAGTTAAAGAATATTTTTTATCCTCAGTTCTTAACGAAATCGATGAATTAAAGCTTAATGGCTTAAAGAAATCTGCTTTATCATAAATACTGCTTTTATATGTTAAGCTTAACGAATATGTAAAGTACTTTGATAAATACCCAATAGAAAGCTTAATATCATCACTCTTTATTATTTCATCCTGCTGCTTAAAATACCAAGAAAATGAAAGAGTAAAGTCATAAAGCTTATATGATAATCCAGCAGTAATAGCTTGTGTTAATGGTTTTAAGGTATATTTTAATGATGGATTAATTATACCGATGCTTAAATCATAGGACTTAGAAAAAGAAATAGAGTGTGCTTTAATATTATCTTTATCAAAGGCCCAATAGGTTTGCTTCTCACTATATTTTTCATCCAGCTTAATAGCTTCCTGCTTATATAAATAGCTATTTAAATTATAAGTTATTCCTATAAATGGAAGAGATAGTGTTGTATCACTTCTAAAGGTTAAATTATCCTTTGTCTCTTTTTTAACTTCATCAAAGGTATGAATATATTCAGGTGTAATAATTTGTGTAAAGCTAAAGGTATTTTTTATATTTCCCTGTAGTGTAATCTTTCCAGAAATATTATTTTTTAAAATTTCATTGATTAGCTTTTTTTGTTTTTCATCTCTATCAAAGCTATTATTTAATTCCTCATTTATAGAATATTTTAATGATAATGAGCTTTGCTTACTATTTGTTTTCGAACTACTTTTACTTTCATACATATTTGAAAGCAAAGGATCTGATAAAATAAAATAATCAGAAAAGGCTATTTCCTTATCCTTTTCCTCCTTATTTTCTTTTACACTCTCTGAAAATGAAAAGATTGTTCCTGAAATATTTGCGGTGATGTTTGGTAAATAAATATCTTCAATTAAATATTTTTGCTCACTTATTGAATAATTATATTTACCCTTCAGCTCTAGCTTAGAAATGCTTGCACTATCAATAAATGAAGGCTTTAGCTTTCTTGGAAGAGAAAGAGATGAGTTTAAAACCATTTCATAAGAAGTAATTGTTGAGCTTTCTTCTGGGAACTTTTGAGCTGCACCTAAAAAGCTATCAATTGAGAAGCTAGTTAAACGGCTACTATATTTTTTATTAACCTCAGGATCACTATAAAAAGGAATTTTAGCATTTAGCTTTAAATCTGTAAAATTAAGTGAAATTTCGCTATTAGAGTAATATCTTAATTCTTTATTATATATGTTATTATTAGGATTAGAGTAAGCTAAACCACTCTTTGATAGTATTTTAAATTTATCACTTTTAATAAGAAGATCATACCCTAGATGCAACCCATATTTTTCATATGCATCAAACAAAAGAGTAAAATAATTTCCATTCTTCTTTACCCATTTATCAAAGCTACTTTCCTCTTTATCACTTTTATCATAATAAAGCCCATTAGATACTAGGTTCTTGCTATCCTCACTTTTTAGTAATGATGCAAATGATGATTCCTCACTATCCTCTGTAAAGCTTGGATAAGTACCAAAAAGCTCAATTGTAGCTGATGCAAATAAGCCTCTTGCTGAATTAAAGCCAAATGCAGGATTTAGAGCTAATCTAGAGCCTGGATAGAAAAAGAATGGTAAATATATTATTGGAACTCTTCCTATTTTAAGATAAGCATTTGATAAGAACATATCACCACCATCTAAAATAGCTATTTCCTTTGCACTAATTGTTGATAATGATTTTTCTTTATCTGTTGTAATAGAGCCATCTGTAAAAAAAAGTCCAGAGTCCTTATTTCTATAATTTAAAATATCAGCAGATGTACTAAAGACAATTTTTTCATCCTCATTATTTTTTCTTTCACTTTCTGTAGAACCACCAGTTACTATTAAGTCACCAGCTGAGTATGAATATGTTACTACATCAGCAGTTATTTCAGATAACCCACTCTTACTGTCCTTATCCTCAAATTTTACATTTGAGTATGCAGTTACACTCTTTACATTTGGGTCTACTATCATTTTATTTGCTGATAGTATCTTAGGTGAATCCTGCTCTGAGAAAGAAAATGAAACCTTAACATCACCTTCAAGTAATATATTATTATTTGAAAGAATAGACATAGAATTAGCAGAAAGAATTTCCATATTGTATTCATTAGCTTTTTCTTCCTGCTTTTCTTCTTCTTTTAATTCTAAGCCTTCATAATTTAATAATAGCTGCTTTATCTCATCATCACTTTTATCTTGAACATCAAGCTTTCTTAACTCAGCCATCATTAATAATTCTTGGTGAGATGCACTAATAATAGCTTCAACATTAATTGAAGCTGAAAAAAGATTAATTAATATAAAGGCTGTGAGAATAATCACAGCTAGAAATCTTTTTCTATTAGTTCGCAAGATATCTCCTTAAGAATTGTCCTGTATAGCTTTCTTCTACCTTTGCAACCTCTTCAGGGGTGCCTTCTGCGATAATCCTACCACCCTCATCACCACCCTCAGGTCCTAAATCTATTATATAGTCAGCACACTTAATTACATCAAGATTATGCTCAATTAAAATTACACTATTTCCTTGATCAACTAGAGAATTAATTACCTCCATTAATTTCTTAACATCGGCAAAGTGTAAGCCTGTAGTTGGTTCATCAAGTACATAGAGTGTTTTACCTGTACTTCTTTTACTTAATTCAAGTGAAAGCTTTACTCTTTGAGCCTCACCTCCAGAGAGTGTTAATGCGCTTTGACCAAGATGGATGTAATCAAGACCAACAGACATAAGTGTCTCTAATTTATTTTTTATAGCTGGAATTGCATTAAAAAACTCATAGGCTTCACTTACTGTCATATCAAGGACATCTGAAATATTCTTACCTTTATATTGAACCTGAAGAGTTTCCTTATTGTATCTCTTTCCATGACATACATCACAAGGCACATATACATCTGGTAAAAAGTGCATCTCGATCTTTATAGTTCCATCACCCTGACAATTTTCACATCTACCACCAGGCACATTAAAGCTAAATCTTCCACTCTTAAAGCCTCTTGCCTTTGATTCAGGTAGAGATGCAAATAAATCTCTAATTGAAGTATAAAGCCCGACATAGGTAGCAGGGTTACTTCTAGGGGTTCGCCCTATTGGACTTTGGTCGATATTAATTACCTTATCAATATTAGAAAAGCCCTCTAATGGTCCACAGCCATCAATGTTTTTATCCTTCTTTTTATCAAGATGAGCCTTAATAGAAGGAATTAATAATTCATTTAAGAGTGTAGATTTACCACTTCCAGAAACACCAGTTAAAATAACAAGCTTTCCAAGTGGAATGTGAGCTGTAATATTTTTAAGATTATTCATAGTACAATCGTGTAGTACTAATTCTTTTCCATTACCTTCTCTACGTACAGCAGGAACTGGTATTGTTAATCTTTTAGATAGAAAAGCACCTGTAATACTCTTTTCATTTTTTTCAATTTCCTCAGGTGTTCCCTTAGCTATTACCTCTCCTCCATGCTCACCTGCACCTGGTCCTAAATCAACAACGTAATCTGCAGCTCTAATTGTATCCTCATCATGCTCTACAACTATAACTGTGTTACCTAATTCCTTAAGCTCCTTAAGAGTATTTATAAGCTTTTCATTATCTCTTTGGTGTAACCCAATTGATGGTTCATCAAGTACATACATAACACCAGTGAGCGCAGATCCAATTTGTGTCGCAAGTCTAATTCTCTGAGCTTCTCCACCAGATAGTGTTGCACTAGCTCTTGATAATGTAAGATAATTTAGTCCTACATTCTTTAAGAAGTTTAATCTTGCTTTTATCTCTTTAAGTATTTCCTTTGAAATCTTAATTTCTGTTTCAGTTAAATTTAAATTATTAAAAAACTCTAATGATTCCTTAACACTTAAAGAGGTAACCTCCCAAATATTTTTACCACCAATTAAAATATTAAGAGCTTCCTTTCTTAAGCGCTGACCATTACAATCAGGGCATAAACGAGTTTCTTTTAGTGTATCAAGCCATGAACGAATATATATTGATTGAGTCTCATAATATCTTCTATCAAGCTCTTTAATAATTCCCGGATATTGCTCATTCATATGGTACTTAGTTGTCTTCTTACCATTTTCGTACTCAACATCTAGAACCTTTCCACCACCATATAGCAGAACCTTTTTTGCCTCCTTAGGCCAATCCTGGAGAGGAAGATCTAATGAAAAGTTATATGCCTTCGCTAAGGCTTTGATATATGAGCCACTAAAATTTTGAGTTGGACTATGTGTAACTATACCACCCTCATTGTAGCTTTTTGTAGGGTCAGGAATAATTTTCTTTATATCAAATTCACTTTTAAAGCCAAGACCATTACAGCTAGGGCAAGCTCCATAGGGATTATTAAAGGAGAAAAATCTTGGTTCAACTTCTGGAATAGTAATACCACAATCAGGACAGGAGTTTTTCTCACTATATAACTCCTTCTTACCCTCAGTTACATACTCAACCTCTACAAGTCCATCAGACATATCTGTTGCACTTTCAATTGCATCTGCAAGTCTTGCTCGATCTTCCTTTCTATTTAGTAATCTATCAATCACAACAGAAATTGAATGCTTAAATTGTTTATCAAGAGATGGAATTTCATCCTCAAGCATAAACATCTTCCCATCAACTATACACCTTGTATATCCAGCCTGAAGTGCATCATCAAATACCTTCTTAAACTCTCCTTTTTTTCCTCTTGCAACAGGAGATGATATTATCAAACGCCCACCCTCTTGGTGTGAAAAAATAATATCAATAATTTGGTCAACAGACATTTCAGATATTTCTTTTCCACAAATTGGACAGTGAACATGTCCACAGCGTGCCCATAGGAGTCTATAGTAATCATATATTTCTGTAATAGTACCAACTATTGATCTAGGGTTTTTATGAGTAGATTTCTGCTCAATTGCTATAGCAGGACTTAAGCCCTCTATTGTATCAACATTTGGCTTATCTAGACGACCTAAGAACTGTCTTGCATATGCAGATAAAGACTCTACATATCTTCTTTGACCTTCAGCAAATATAGTATCAAACGCAAGAGAGGATTTACCCGATCCTGATAAACCACTCATAACTATCAATTTATTTTTAGGCAAATTTATATCTATATTTTTTAAATTGTGCTGCTTAGCACCCCTAATTATTATTTCATCATTCATAATTCTTCAATTAAATCAAATAACACCTTTTCTGCATCATCAAAAGTTACTTTCTTAAATAGTTCACCATTTCTATATATAAATGTACTGTTACCAATTCCAGTTATTGCAACATCTGCATTTTTTGCTTCTCCAGGTCCATTAACCTGGCAACCCATAATTGCAACAGTTATATCCTTGTTTAAAGATAGTAATCTATTTTCTATTTTATTTAAGAACCCTTGTGAGTCAAAGGAATGACGACCACAGCGAGGACAGGAAACAATTCTTACTCCACCCTTTCTTAAGCCTAGCGTCCTTAATATTTCAACTGCTGCTTGAACCTCTGCTTCTATACTACCAGTAATCGAAACTCTAATAGTGTCTCCAATTCCTTCCTTTAAAAGATTACCTAATGCCCAAGTTGATCTTATACAGGAGGTTACAATACCACCAGCCTCTGTAACCCCTATATGTATTGGGTAATCACACATTTTAGAAAGCTTTCTATTTGCTTCAAGTGTTATTTCAGGATCTGATGCCTTAAGAGATATTACACTATTATCAAAGCCCCAAGCTTCAAACCAGGATAAATACTCAAGAGCTGTATCAACCATTAATGTTGGAGTATCAAGATTCTTATCATTATGAGGTAAGGATCCACTATTTAATCCAATTCTTACTGCCGCATTATAATCCTTAGCAGCCTTTATTACCTCTTCACTTTTCCATTTAGGGCCAATATTACCTGGATTAATTCTAATTTTAGGAGCTCCACATTTTAAAGCCTCTATAGCAAGCTTATAGTCAAAATGAATATCTGCAACAATAGGGATTGGTGAAAGCTGACATATTTTAGTAAAGTTATCTTTATCCTTTGATGATACATAGCTAAATCGAATAATATCACATCCCATTGCAGCTAGAAGCTTTATTCTTCTTATAACCTCATCAACATCTGTATCACAAATTTGGCTATCATACATGGTTTGAACTCTTATTGGATTATTACCACCAATAGATAAGTCCTTTATCATTGCAACCCTTTTACTAAACATACCTACTCCAAAACAAACTTAATAGTTTTACCACAGTTTTTTGTTAAATACTTTTCACCAGGAAGAAATAGAGCAAATTCACCTTCCTTTAATATAATAACTGCAGTTGTATCTCTTGAATTTTTAACCTCTCTCCAGGTAGTAGCAAGCTTACAGCTACCCTCCTTTGAAATGATTAAGGTAGATTTCTTACTATCACTATGAAAGGCATTCATATCTTCACACTCTGAATATAGATATGATTTATAATCCTTCAAAGCAGGAAGTATAGCTTCATATTTTTGAATGTTTTTTAATTCATCAACAACCATGATCAAAATAATAGCATAATAAAAAAATTATATCCTTACCCTATTAAAAAAATATTTAAATATCTATTGACTCAAATATAGTACATTACTATGATGGTTAATTAGTTAAGTAACTAACCAATAAAGGAGGATTATGAACTATAAGTTTTCAAGTGATAGACCAATATTTATTCAGCTTGCTGAGTTTTTAGAAAATGACATCCTTAATGGAATTTTCCAAGAGGAAAAGCCAATTCCATCTACAACTGAATTATCTGTTGTCCTCAAGCTAAACCCTGCAACTACCCTTAAGGGTGTTAATCTATTAGTTGAGCAAGGTCTAGTTGAGAAGAAAAGAGGTATCGGAATGTTTGTGGTACCAGGTGCGGTTGAAAAAATACTTCAAAAAAAGCGCCAAGGCTTTATTGATGAATATATCAAGCCCTTAGTTAAGGAAGCAAAAAGCCTAAAGATTGAATGTGATGAACTAATATTAAGTATTAAGGAGAATTATTAATGATATTAACTTTAGATAATATAACAAAAAGCTACTCTAATATTAAAGCTTTAGATAGTGTTTCAACTAAGTTTGAAACAGGTCATATATATGGCTTACTAGGAAGAAATGGTGCTGGAAAAAGCACAATGATAAAAACACTTACAGGAAAGATATTTGCTGATGAAGGTACTATAGCTTTAGATGGTAAAGATCCAATCACCGATGAAGGTGCAAAAAGAAATATCTACTCTGTTGGTGAAGAAAACTACTTTGTCTCAGGTGAAAAGATTAAGAAAATATTTAAGGAATATGCTTATTACACAAATCGCAGCTTTGATGAAATGTGCATGCTTGCAGATAAATTTGAGTTAAATATAAATAAAAGCTGGGAAAAGCAGTCAACTGGATATAGAACTATTTTTAAGGATATCTTAGCTTTGACAGCTAGTGAAAGCTTCATATTCTTTGATGAGCCTATTTTAGGACTTGATGCAACTCACAGAGACCTATTCTACCAGCTAATGCTTGAAAAATTTAATTTAGATAAATGCTTTGTTATCTCAACACACTTAATTGAAGAGGTATCTAAGCTAATTGATAGTGTTAAGCTTATTCACCATGGAAAGCTTATCGTTGATGAAGAAAAGGAAGCTCTTTTAGCTAATTTACATAGAGTAAGCCTCAATTCTAATGAGAGTATAGACTTACAAAATATTGTAGTTTTAGAGGATAAAACCACACCACTTGGAAGAAGCATAATATATAAGGGAGAGCTAAATATTGAAGAGGACAGAATAAATAATGTCGATCTTCAAGAGTATTTTATCGCTGTTTGTAAATAAGGAGTAAAGTGATGAGTAAAAAGATAGATTTAATTTTTAAGGATCTTACATTTGGTGCATTAATAGCAATTCTTTGTGCAAATTGTGCAATGATATTATGTACATCCGGGATAAACTTTTTAGCAAAGCAAAGCATAAACGATTTATTAATTGTATTAACAATGATTCCATCTGTTTGTGTAGGTGTAATTGCAATTTATTATCTTGTTTGTGGTTGTCTTAGCTTGCAATATATAAGATTATTCATGAGCTTTGGAGGGTGTAGAATAAAAGCATCAATGAGATATGCATTAAGAGTTATTTGCTCAATAATAATTTCGATGCTAATTATATTGTTGACAAATTTTATTTATAGCTTATTTTACCCAGCTACTATTACAAGCTCTGATTTATTAATAATAAGCTTATCAAGCTCACTATTTTGCTTTGCAGTAGGCTGTTTCTTCTCATCTATTACTACCCTATTTAAGCCTTTTATCTCATTTATCGTAATTAGCTTAATATGTATATGCTACTTTATCTTTGTTGCTAACCTAGATAGTATTATTTCAACAACTGTCAATAAGGGAATTATAAACTTTGCTGAGCCGCTATTTGCAGTTGTTTCTTCTGTGATTTTTTATTTTGCTTCAACTATAATACTTCGATTAAAAAGAAGTGATATGAAGACAACTTCTATAAGCTAAAAATAAAAGCTACCAGTTTTTCTGGTAGCTTTTTAACGCTTAATTTATTATTAGCTATTAAGAAGGAGCATGCTGAATACGAGAGTAAAGAGAGCTACTGTTTCAACAATACCTACTACGATAAAGTAGTTAGCAGTACCCTTACCTGTTTCAGCTAATGCATCTGCTGAGCAAGCCGCAACCTTACCCTGTAAGAATGCAGATAAGCCAATAGCGAGACCACCAAATACACCAACACCAAGACACATAAGCATGTTACCTGTAGCCTGGAAAGCTGAATTGATGAAGTTCATTAACAAGAAGCCATAGATTGTCTGTGTAAGAGGAGCACCAGCGAATGCAACCATAATAAATGGAGCTGGCTTACCTTCTGAATAACATTTCTTCCATCCACCTACTGCTGACTGAGCTGCAAGACCAGCTCCAAGACCTGAACCAATAGCTGAAAAACAAAGAGCACAAACCATACCTACATAAGCTAAATTAGACATATAAATATCTCCTTTAAATACTTTTAATTATTTAATAGCCGTTTCCTTAAACGGATCATAGTTGTATCCAGTCCACTCCATACCGAGCTGATTGGAGAATTCGAGAAGATTGAGTCTTACGCCATGTACTACGACGCTGAGCAATCCCATTACTAGGTTTAATGCATGTCCAATTACAAGTACTAAAATACCTGCAGGAAGTGCAAAACCAGATAACATACCACCTGCCATCTCGTTGAAAGAATCAGCGATAGCAAGAGAAGCCATACCAACTGCAAAGAGTCTTATGTAGCTCATTACATTACCAAAACAGCTAATTGTGTTTAAGAATACTGTAAAGGCATCAGATAAGCTCTTTACTAATCCCTTAGAGAACTTTAGCCCAGGCTCCTGTTTTCCAAAGAGACATACTAGTACAAAGCCACATGCTACTCCACCAATAATTAAAGGGAAGTTAACCTTCTCATTAAGTACTAGGAATAGAACTAGCATGTATATTACTAATACATCGATAAGCCAACCAATATCTGCAATAAATGAAAGGTTCTTTGCTCTTATCTTACTTACTACATTTATTACACAAGCTAATCCAATTTGGCTTGCACCTAAGATAAAGCAGAACTTCATTACTGTGTTTTGTGCAAATACAGATGGAATTCCATATAACTCCTCTGAGAAGTTACAAATCGATGGAATTATAAATACCTTTAAGAATGGAAGTGCATTTATTACATTAACACTACCAAACCATGTACCAGTCAAAGCTCCCCATATTACCGTCGTGGCCCCTAGAACGTAGACTAGAATGACTACATCACTAGCCTTCTTACTTTTAATATGAATTAAAGCTGCAATAAGCAGGAATATTAATCCATATCCTGCATCACCAATAATCATGGCAAAGAATACAGAAAAATAAAGAAGGAAGTACAAAGAAATATCATATTCTCTGTAGCCAGGTACAGTACCAAGAATATCGTATAATGGTTTAATAATTCTTATTAAGCCCTTGTACTTAATCTTAGTTGGAGGGTTCTCATCATCCTTAATTTCATCTATTAAGTATGCATAACCATTTTTAGATGCAAAATCCTTAAATGAAGAAATATCATCCTGTGGAATATATCCATGCAAAAGAGTAATTACTTCAACATCCTCACATGTTGCATCAACCTTCTCAAACATTGAGTCTTGGCTTGAAAGCTTAATTTGCTTTTTGTAAGCATCAACATAGCAAGCCGAATTACTAAATGTTTCATTTATAAAGGAAAGTCTATTATTAAGCTCCTTTTCTCTATTAATTAATTGATTTAGAGAAACCTCACCTGGAATAAATTCATTAGCAGGAAATGCTTTATCTAAAGGCTTTCCAATAACTGCTATAGCATTCATTGAATTAACCTCTTTTAATGAGATAAAGCTTACATTTTCATCTGCCTTTAAGCTTTCCTTTTCCTTTTTTCCTAAGGTGTAGAAATATAGCTTAACACCATTTGATGTGAGATAATTTAAATCACTTAAATCAATATCACCCCATGGCTCAAGCTCAGAGCGAAGCATTGAGAGTCTTCTAAGCTCCTCTACATCCTGTCCCTTTTCAACTAAAAGCTCCTTTAAGTTATTATTTAGCTCTTTAAACTCTTTATCACTTAAGGACTTTTGCTCAAGGTTCTTTTGCTTTGATCCAATTTCCTTAATCGCCGATAGGATGTTCATCATTTGTGTGATATCACGGTCGATGACATCTGAAGCCTCACAGCTCTTTTTAAGGGAAGAAACATGCATTAACCCGAGTTTTCTTAAGCTCTTTAGCATCTCTTTCTTTTCAGAAACAGGTGCTGCAAGAGTTACACTTAGCATACCCTCTATCATGCAATATCCTCCTTCGTAAGCTTCTTTTTAGCGATCTTTCCTCTAACGACAGCAGAGGTCTGCTGATCACCGAGATAAATACCAATTCTTCTGATATTCTCTTTTGCTTCAGGTATTTTAACCTTTTCAAAGAGATTAACACGCTGACTTGTAGTTCTTAGCTCTTTATTAAGCAAATCAATTTGTTCTTGAAGAGTTTTAACTCTTGCATCATAAACACTTGCCTTTTTAAGAGCCTCAATACCACTATCGACCCAAAGTGGATACTCAAAAAGAGAATAAGAAATATCCTTGAAGGTCAAATCCTCAAATACAGGAATTTCAACACCTGCGATGTTTCCCTTACCCTTTTTTATAGTATCAATCTTTACTAGGTTATCTAAAGTATGGAGAGAATCAAAAGAACTGTTTTCACCGAAGACAGCAATCCAGTTTTGGAGAGATGAAATTAGCTTTTGCTGAGCTAATCTATACTCTTCAATTTCACCTTCAATTTGTCTAATGACAGTTTGAAGCTGCTGCTTTTTTAATTGCAGAGTAGGAAGATAACGATTAAATTGCTTAAGCGCATCTTTCTGCTTCTTCTGTTCATTCTTTGTCAGTTTTACAGCCATTAATATAACTCCTTATTTAGGCCAATATTTACTGATTAAGTCAGACTTAAGTCCGGTCTCATTCTTCTCGAAGCATTCAGCTAGGATTTCCCAACCAAGGTCTAATGCTTCTTCAAGTGGAATATTTACAGAAAGGTCCATGAGCTTTGATTCAAATAATGAACCATACTTCAAAAGCTTTTCATCCCATTCACTCATTAAGAATCCCATTGCCTTCTTTTCAACAGATTCCTTATAGGCTGCATAGAGCTTAATCATAGCATCCATCAATGCTCTATGATCATCTCTTGTATCCTTATTAACCTGCTGCTTAAGACGACTTAAGGAACCAAATGGCTCGATGTGACCACCTCTTAGGTAGTACTGTCCCTCTGTAATATATCCAGTGTTATCAGGTACTGGGTGGGTAACATCATCACCTGGCATAGTTGTTACACCAAGAATAGTTACAGAACCAGCTCCATCAAAGTCTACAGCCTTCTCATAGCGTGCTGCGAGGTTTGAATAAAGATCACCAGGATAACCTCTGTTAGAAGGTACCTGATCCATAGTAATAGCCATTTCCTTAAGTGAGTCACAGTAGTTAGTCATATCTGTTAAGAGGACTAATACCTTCTTACCCTTAAGTGCGAATTGCTCTGCAACTGCTAAAGCCATATCAGGAACAAGAGTACACTCTACTGTTGGGTCTGAAGCTGTATGAATGAACATAATAGTTCTACTCATAGCACCACTCTTCTCTAGTGTTTCCTTAAAGAATAGATAGTCATCATACTTTAATCCCATACCACCAAGTACGATCATATCGACCTCTGCCTGCATTGCAATTCTAGCAAGTAGCTGGTTATATGGTTCACCAGATATTGAGAAGATAGGAAGCTTTTGTGATTCAACTAGAGTATTAAAAACATCGATCATTGGAATACCAGTTCTAATCATGTTTTTAGGGATAATTCTCTTAGCAGGGTTAACAGATGGACCACCGATTTCGATCATGTTCTCATTTAATGCTGGCCCCTTATCTCTTGGCTCTCCAGAACCGTTGAAGATTCTTCCTAAGAGGTTATCTGAGAAGCTAACTCTCATTGGAACGCCTAAGAAACGAACACTATCACCAGTACTAATTCCCTGAGCACCACTAAATACCTGTAAGGATACTAAATCGTGGTCTAGCTTAATAACGTTAGCATAGCTAATTCCTGATTTTGTAGTAACTTCTGCAAGGTCCTGGTTCTTAACACCAGTTGCTCGAACAGTAATAACGTTACCTACAATTGATTCAATCTTTGTATATACTTTCTGCATAACTAGCCTCTAACTTTTTCCTTATAAAGGGTGATTAGCTCATCCTTTCTACTACTATATGCCTTATCATCCTGAGCAGTACCATTCCAGTCTAAGAATGCCTGTCTAACTCTATTGAAGAAAAGTCTTACATCCTTTTTATCATCGAGTGCAAAGTTGCTCATAAGAATATCATAAAGCACATCAAAGGTTTCAACCTGACGCTCTACAACAACTGCAGCATCAACAGGATCAAATGAGTTCTGCTGTAGGTATACACTATCAAGAAGCTCACCCTTTTGATAAATAATGTAGTCCTCAAGAGAAGTACCCTCTTCACCTACAACCTTCATCATTTGGTTAACCTCATTACCGCGTAATAAGATGCTATAAGCCTTTGAAACCTTATCAGCTGGTAATACACCCTCATATTTTGACCAAGATTCAAGTGGATCAATTGCAGGATACTTTCTTGCATCAGATCTTTCACGAGAAAGTCCGTGGAAGGCTCCTACTACCTTTAATGTTGCCTGTGTTACTGGCTCTTCGAAGTTACCACCTGCAGGAGATACTGTACCACCAATAGTTACAGATGCAGTTGTACCATCCTTTAATCTTACCTTACCTGCTCTTTCATAGAACTCTGCAATCTTAGATTCAAGGTAAGCTGGGAAAGCCTCTTCACCTGGGATTTCCTCAAGTCTTCCACTCATCTCTCTCATGGCCTGTGCCCAACGAGAGGTTGAGTCAGCAAGAAGAAGAACATCAAGTCCCATGTTTCTATAGTATTCAGCAAGAGTAACTGCTGTATATACAGAAGCTTCACGAGCAGCAACTGGCATTGAAGAGGTATTACAAATAATAATAGTTCTTTCCATAAGGCTTCGACCTGTCTTTGGGTCTATTAGCTCTGGGAACTCCTTAAGAACCTCTACTACCTCACCTGCACGTTCACCACATGCTGCGATAATTACGATATCAACATCTGCATTCTTACTAGTTAAGTGCTGTAATACTGTTTTACCTGCACCGAAAGGTCCTGGAATACAATATGTACCACCCTTAGCAACTGGAAGGAATGTGTCGATAAGTCTAATCTTAGTAACCATTGTTTCATCTGGTCTAAGTCTTTCCTCATAGCATTTAATAGCCTTCTTAACAGGCCATTCAAATACCATTGAAAGGTCCTTCTTTACGCCATTTTCATTTTCAATTGTTGCAATAGTACTTCTTACGTTGTAGTTTCCACTCTTTACAATAGATACAACCTTCCACTCACCTAAAAGATCAAATGGAACCATAATCTTATGAGTGAATACGCCCTCAGGTACTGTACCTAAAGTATCACCTGCAACTACTGTATCACCAACCTTACAAACTGGAGTAAAATCCCAATTCTTATCTGGAATAGCAGTTAAATATACACCGCGCTGTAAGAAGAAGCCACATTCTTCTGCTAACTGTGGGAGTGGATTCTGTAGACCATCATAAATCTGTGTTAAGAGTCCTGGACCAAGCTCTGCAGAAAGTAGCTCACCTGTAAACTCTACCTCATCACCAACAGCAACCCCACCTGTCATCTCATATACCTGAAGGGAAGCTATATTTGAGTTAATTCTGATTACTTCACTCTTTAAACGAGTATTTCCAAGAATAATATATCCTACTTCGTTCTTTGTGATAGCACCAGTAAACTCAACATTAACCATGTTGCCGTTAACAGATACAACATGTCCTTTGTTATTACCCATATTTCTACCTCTAGCGGAATATTTCCTCTTTCAATGTGCCAAAGAGCTTTGAGAACTCCTCATTACCCTTTTCCAACGTAAAGACGGATAGTCGTTTAAGGATTTGTAATCTAAGCGCATAACTAATTAAAAAGGTTAAATCAAAATAATGTCCAAGACCTATTTCCTTTTCTAAAAAATCCCAGTAAAGCTTAAGTATTAGCTTTTCACTTTCTAATGGATTATTTGAATAAACAGCCTTTTTAACTACTTCTCTTATGCGGTTTTCTTTTTCTCCCTTATTGACATATTCATCGTCATTAAGTCCTAGCTTCTTTGCTCTCTCATCTATGAGTGCGCTATCAACCATAGATCTAAAGTGAGAAAACTCCTTTATAAAATGATTTCCCTTTACCTCATCACTACCATTTAATGTTGCATGAGACAAAATCTCATAATCCTTCTTTGATAAATATCCCTTACAAAGCTTGAGGAAATCATCCAAACTCATATATTCATTCATATCACTTTTTAGAGCTGGAAGTGTTGGTACTAGATAGTAATAATTACCCATAAGCTGTCCTATCAGCCAATAAGCTCTCTTAATCTCTCAGAAAGATATGGCTTAACAAGAAGAGCACACTCACTTGCAGACATATCGATATATCCTGAACCATCATTGCTTGAAAGCTTGATTCCTGAAAGTACACCCTTACTTTCCTTTAGGAAATCCTTCTGCTTTACTAGCTTTGCAACCTCACTGCTAAGAGCCTTGACTACATCGTCCTTTAAGCCCTCAGGAATCTCTGCTGTAACTCCGTTTAAATCAGCGTTTACAGCTTGAGTAATTAATTGTGCTAATAAAGAAGCATCCATAGCCTTCTTACAATCATCTACGAGAATCTTGTTAAAAAGGGCTTCAACACTTTGTTTTAAAGATAATGTAACATCTCTACCAGCTTGAACGATCTGAGCTTTTGCACTTTCAGCTTCTAACTTTGCACTGTTTTTTGCATCTTGAATAATCTTATAACCTTCAGCCTTTGCCTTTTTGATAATTTCTTCAGCCTCTGCTTTAGCAGATGCAAGGATCTCAGCACTCTGTTTTTTAGCTTCTTCTATACCTTCTTTTTTGATAGAAGCAACCAAATCCTGAATCTGTTGTTCCATTTTTGTCCACCTTAATTTTAATAATAGATCAAAAAAATCTCATTATTTATGATAATATAAATAAAACTGAAAGGAAACTGAAAAAATAATAACTTTGTGTTTCATTTTTTGGAGATTGTATGAATGATTATCTAATTGGAAAGAAAGAAATGGGAATATTTAGAATCTACAACCTAAAGACAGATAAATCCTATTTTGGAATTACTAAGGATATAATAAAAACACGTGCAGAGCAAAGGTTCATGCTCGATCTAGGAGCTCATCCAAATCATGAGCTTCAAAAGGATTACACAGCTACAGGTTTAGAGCTATTTGTAATTGATTTAGTGAGTAAATGTGAAAAGGAGGACATGCTAAATGCCCTCCTTGAAGAAACTATTAAAGCCTTTACAGATAAAGGAATTACTCTTTATCAAGCTTAATTAACTCTCTTACACCCTCAATTGCGACTCTAATTGCATTAGTCGTATCATGAAGCTTTGGGTTATCCATACCCAAGGCCTCTCTTTCTTGGTTACCAACTACGAAGAATTCAGAGCCACATCTAGCTCCTAGTCTTGCTGCTACTGTAAATAGTGCTGCTGACTCCATTTCAGATGCTAAAACACCAAGGCGCTTCCAGGCTTCCCATTTATTCTTAAGCTCATAGCTAACAGGCATAATATCTGGGTCATGCTGACCATAGAAGCTATCCTTACATTGAACAACTCCCATATGGTGTCTTAAGCCAAGCTTTTTGGCTGCAGTTCTTAAAGCTAATGCTACATCAAAATCTGCAACTGCTGGAAATTCAATTGGAGCATATTCACGGCTTGTTCCTTCCATTCTAACTGCACCAGTTGCAATAACAACATCTCCCCCAATTACAGGAAGAGCAATTCCTCCGCAGGTACCCATTCTAATAAATGTGTCAGCACCACACTTATAAAGCTCCTCCATTGCTATTGAAGCAGATGGACCACCAATACCGGTACTAGTAACACTAACCATCTCTCCATCAAGATATCCAGTATATGTGACATATTCTCTTGAATCTGCAATTAGCTTTGCATCATCTAAATACTTTGCAATTAAAGGAACTCTTTTAGGATCTCCAGG
Source organism: Bullifex porci (assembly GCF_009695635.1). GTDB lineage: Bacteria > Spirochaetota > Spirochaetia > Sphaerochaetales > Sphaerochaetaceae > Bullifex > Bullifex porci. The sequence goes on along the minus strand of NZ_VUNN01000005.1, from coordinate 53,062 downwards.
TAGGATAACATATCTACCAACATCACCCTTTTTAATATGTAAATGATATTGTATCCCAGTTCCATTCATGTAATCAGACATATAGCCTCCCAAAATTAGATATGAATAATTATACTGTAAGACTTATTAAAAGCAATTACATAATTTAAGTTGTTTGATTTGATGATGTTATGATATAATTTTGACAATCTTATTTAGGAGTGTCAAAATAAATGGATCAAAGATTACAACCTTTATTTACACCATGGAAAATTAATAAGCTTGAAATCAAAAACAGAATTGTATTAACAAGTATGGGTGGAACAGACCTATTTGGCTGGATGGAAAAGAATCACTTTGATAAAGCTGGTGCTGAGTTCATTATGAGAGTAGCTCAAAATAATGTAGGCTTAGTATTGCCTGGTTGTCAGCCAGTTTATAATCCTATGCTTGGCCAATGGCTTCATAAGAATAAAAAGATGTTTAATGATCTTAAGGCCTGGATGCCTGAATTTCATAAAACAGGAGCAAAGCTATTTGTACAGCTTACTGCTGGCTTTGGTAGATCCTTTACTATTTCTCCAATGATGGAGATGCTTTATACAAATAAGGTCTTAAATGTACTTTCAAAGCCAATAATGAATCTTGATAAGATAACAGCAACTGCTAGCCCTTCTCCAAATAGATGGTCTGATAAGGTTCCATCAAGAGAAATAACTAAAAAGGAAATTAAGGATATTATAGATTCCTTTGTTAAATCAGCTGTTTTATTAAAGGATGCTGGTGTTGATGGCGTTGAGATACATGCAGTACATGAAGGTTATCTCTTAGATCAATTTACACTTGGATATGTAAATAAGAGAACAGATGAATATGGCGGTTCATTTGAAAATAGATATCGCTTTGCAGTAGAAATTGTTCAAGGTATTAAAAAGGCTTGTGGAAAGGATTTCCCTGTTTCCTTAAGATACTCAATAGTTTCAAAAACTAAGGATTTTAGAAAAGGAGCACTCCCAGGAGAGGATTATAAAGAGGTTGGTAGAGATCTTAAAGAAAGTGAGAGAGCTATAAAGTACCTAACAGATGCAGGATACGATATGTTTAACTGCGATAATGGAACATATGATGCTTGGTATTGGGCTCACCCACCTATTTACATGCCTGAAAACTGTAATCTTGAGGATGCTATACATATTAAGAAATTTACTTCAGCTCCTATTGTTTGTGCCGGTAGATTAGACCCATATTTAGCAGCTGAGCAAATAGAGGCTGGAAAGCTAGATGGAGCTGGCTTTGCAAGAAGCTTCCTTGCAGACCAGGAGTGGGTTACTAAGCTAATTAATGATAAATCAGATGATATTAGACCTTGTATTTTGTGTCATAATGGATGCTTTAATATGTGTCACTATAAGGGAGTTGCTAATGACCAGGATTTATTTGACTCTCTTGGTCTTGCACGCTGTGCAGTTAATGCTGAAACTATGCAGTGGAATAAGCATAAGATAGTAAAGACAAATAAGTGTAAGGATGTCATCATAGTTGGTGGTGGTATTGGTGGAATGGAAGCAGCAAGAGTTCTTAAGCTGAGAGGCCACAACCCTATTATTTATGAAAAGTCATCAAAGCTTGGTGGAACATTTATTGCTGCATCTGCTGAAAGCTATAAGGGAAAGCTTAGAGATTTGCTTGCTTGGTACATTAGACAAATGGATAAGCTTAATATCGAAATTCATTTAAATAGTGAAATTAAGGATATTAGTAGCTTTAAGGGTAAGGATGTAATTATTGCAACAGGAGCTAAGCCAAGAAGATTAAATATCAAGGGAATTGATAAAACTATTGAGGCTTGTGAGTATTTATCTGGAAAAGAGGTAGGTAACACAGTTGCTGTAATAGGTGGTGGTCTTACTGGATGTGAAATTGCATATGAATTAATACTTCAAGGTAAAAATCCTATAATTGTTGAGATGAAGGATGATTTAATCTCTCAAAAGGGAGTATGTCTTGCAAACTCATCGTACCTAAGAGAGTACTTTGAGTTAAAGAAGACACCAGTTTATTTAGAAACTCTTCTAGATGAAGTAAAGGATAATTCAATAGTTATTAAGGATAAAAATGGAAACAAACAAGATATTGCTGTTGATTCAGTAATTATGAGTACTGGTTATATTCCTTCTCCAATAGCAAAGAAGAGCTCACATGTTCATCTTATTGGAGACTGTAATAAAGTTGGTAACCTTAGAACAGTTATTTGGAAAGCATATGAAACTGCAATGAAAATTTAAGATATATAATAAGACAGCTCGCATTGAGCTGTCTTTAATTTATCTCTCTACAATAACTGTTCCATCATCCTTTACAGTTATTGAATCACCACTTTGAACAAAGGATAAAAATTCATCTCCTAAGTTATCAATAGTAGGCATAGAATGGTCTGTCCAAACATCAGCAAGTATTGCACCTGCAGCAGCTAGTGAGTCAATTGGCTTACTAAAAAGCAAGCATGCAGCCTGTCTCTGCATTGATGCCGCACAATATAGAACTAAGCCACCAGTAGTAGAGCCAATTGTTTGAGGAAGGCATAGTGCTTTACCTGCCATTGGCTTGTTATATAAATCTGGATTATTCTGGTCTGAGCACTTTGCACTCTTATCACCAAACATTAATGAATGCTGATAGGAAGCAAGAGTATTAAAGCCACCATGAGAAACTAAGGCTTCAGCTTTTACATTACCCTTAACAACTACTCTACCCTTAAATTCTTTTTTCATAGTGCACCTCCAGTAATAGTGTCAAGTAATACATCCTCTCTCATAAACTTTGAGCTAGTATAGGTTCTTAGCTTATTAGAGCAGGTAATAACTGGCATCTTTCCACATTGAGGGTTATTCATATACATAAGTGGACAGATAGATGAGATAATTACTCCACTATCAACTAATACACTATACTCTCTACTCTTTTTAAACTCATTAACTACTCCAGGAGCAGCTGTCATTACTGTAGGAATAACAACCTTCTTATTACCCTTCTTCTTTAAGCTTTCTTCAATTTTATGAGCCCAATCATATAGCTGGTTAATAGATAGATGTGGACATCCAATAAACGCAAGCTTAGGCTTTGCATTTTTATCCTTCCAAATAATTGGATAGCTCTTTTCAACTCTTTCAAGCTCTGCATCATCAATGACATAGGTTTGATAGTTTTCAGCAAGCAATGCTCTCTTTTGCTTTGCTGCTTCAGGTGTTAAATTCTCAATATGATATAGACCTACTGCACCATTTGAAGCTGTAGCTGCACCAAAATCCTTAAGGTAGGATTTAGCATCATCAAGATCCTTAAAATATTGATCTAAGCCAACAACATATGGAACATCCTCCATTACCTTCATGCCAATAGCAGAACCAAGTAATTGAGCCTCAGGCTTAGCCTTTGTCTTAACCTCAATTAGCCAGGTAGCCTTTCTACCCTCATCTGTTAATAAACCAAAATATGGGACACAGCCAACTATTGAGCCAAAAAGATCGAAGATACCACTGTTTCTATTACATCTAGCACCTAATACACTATTAGCATATACAACAGCTGAGCTCTCTGCCCAGGAAAGAATATCCCCTTCTTTTGGAATATTACCAACCTCATCCATATAACAGGTACATGTATATCCATCGTCGCCAACGATACCGAGCTTCTTTAGCTGCTCATCGTAATCCTTTTGCTTTGAGTACATAACCTTAAAGAAGATTTCCTGTAAAAAGTTCTTTGGAACATTTGGATCTAGTGGCTTTGGATCAACTGTAAACTTTTGTGTTGAAATTGCATTGCTTTCAATTAGCTTATCCATCAGCTCATAAACTGGCTTCATAACAGATAAACCAAAGCTAGTAACTAAGTGCCCCTTATCAGAGGTGATATCAGCCATTCTTGTAGCGCCAAAGGCTTCACCATACATGACAAGAGTCTTCATGATTTTAGCCTTTACTTCGCCCTCTTTACCGTCATAGATATTTTGCTGTCTTTGTGTAAGTTGCATTTGAATCCTCCTAAAAGACTTATTTATTTTAACATATAAAACTTTTTTGTCAAAATAACTTCCTATATATTTAATGAAAATTAAGAAAATGTTACTATTCGTGGCCATGAATAAGAAAACGGCTACACTATTATTACTACTTACAGCTCTAATTTGGGGCTGCTCCTTTGTTGCTCAAGATGTTTCAAGTGATTATCTTGGACCATTTACCTTTAACTTTGTAAGATTTTTCATTGGATCAGCAGTTTTGCTTCCATTTGTTTTAAATAGTAGGAAAAAGAGAAAAATAACAAAGAAGGAGGATATCACAGCAATTAAAGCAGGCTTAAGCTGTGGAGTTGCATTAGCTATAGCATCTGTACTACAGCAAATTGGTGTTGGCTCATCAGGTGCTGGTAAGGGTGGCTTTATTACTAGCCTATATAATATCTTTGTTCCATTTATCTTAGTTTTAATGGGTAAAAAGCTCACAAAAAGAAATTTTATCTGTGCATTAGGTGCAATTGTAGGTATGTATCTACTATGTATTAATGAAACCTTTAGCCTAGAACGAGGTGATATCTTTTTATTACTCTGTGCAATAGGCTTTGCACTTCATATAATTATTATTGATTATTTCAAAGAAACAGATGGACTTACACTTAGCTGCCTACAATTCTTTGTGAGCGGTGTAATTTGCTTATTTGGTGCTCTTATAAGTGAAAAAATAGATTTAAATTTAATTATTAAAGCTATAATTCCACTTTTATATGCAGGTATTTTTTCCTGTGGTATTGCATACACACTCCAAGTAATTGCACAAAAATATATTCATCCAGCAATAGCAACTCTAGTACTATCATTAGAATCTGTATTTAGTGTACTAGCAGCATGGGTTATTTTAGGTGATACATTAAGTGCAAAGGAATTACTTGGATGTTTTATAGTATTTATCTTTGTTGTGTATGCCCAGCTACCTCAAAAGAATACATAGGTTTTACCCATTCCTCCATCCTCAGGAGTTGCAAAGCGATAATCCTTAACATCCTTTTGCTTCTTTAAATATTCATGGATACCACGTGATAATATTCCATCACCATAGCCATGAATAATTGAGAATGAGGATAGGTTATAAACTAAGCACCCCTCCAGCTGGGTATCAAGCTTTTCTAAAGTTTCCTTTAATGTTAAGCCTCTTACATCCATAACAAGAGAAGGCTTTACTGCAGATATTTTATAGGAAGAAGAGAATTTTATTTCCTCCTTCTTAGCTGGCTGTAATTCCTTCTTTGTTAAGGTCATTTTAATATTATCTAATGCAACCTGGTATCTTCCCTTACCTAAATCCTTTAGAATTATACCACGTCTAGAATATGAGCCGCAGAGAACCTCATCGCCCTCCTTGAAATCATATTCAATTGAATTAATTTCCTCTTCCTCTTCACTTTTAACTCTTTCATGAGTCTCATTAGCTTTGTTTTCAAGCTTCTTTATAAATTGCTTAACATTCTTAGTTTTCTCACTATTTAGCTTTCCAGTAGAGACATCGTGAACTAGACGCTCAAGCTCCTTTCTAGCTGAATTTAAGAATTTATTTAATTCTATATCACCCTCTTTTCTAAGCTTTTTTTCAAGGCTTTCATTTTGGAGCTTTATTAATTCAGCTTCCTTTTCTCTTTTTATTAACTCTCTTTTTTCAAGCTCTAATTGGGTAATCTTTCTATCAAGTGCTCTATTTTTACCACTTAATTCATTCATCAGCTTTGTAACATTAGCTGTTGAGCCTAAATTCTCCTTTGCAGCTGCTATTACTTCCTTACTAACTCCCATCCTCTTAGCAATTTCTATTGCATGGCTTTCACCAGGAAGACCTGGGATAATTTTATAGGTTGGCATCGATGATCTTTCATCAAATTCCATAGAAGCATTCATCATAAAATCTGTATTGTATGCATGCATCTTTACAGTTGAGTAGTGGCTAGTAATAAATACAGTTGAGCCCTTCTTCATTAAGCTATCTAATAGAGCAATTGTTAAGGCAGAGCCCTCCTGAGGGTCTGTGCCTGAGCCTAATTCATCTAAAAGAATTAAGGAGCTTTCATCTGCTTTTTTAGTAATATAAGCAACATTAGACATATGATGAGAGAACGTAGAAAAGTTCTCACTTATAGATTGTCCATCACCAATATCTGTATAAACATTAGAGTAAATTGGAAGCGCTGAGCCCTCCTCACATGGTGCAAAGCCAAATATTTGATTCAAAAGTGTAAAGAGCGCTACAGTTTTCATTGAAACTGTTTTACCACCTGCATTAGCACCTGAAAGAACAACACATTTAGTGCTTTCATCGAGACACAAGGTAATAGGAACCGCTTTTTTACCTAGTAATGGATGTCTTGCATTAATGAGCTTTATAGATTTTGAAGATTCAATTCTCACAGCCTTATTTTTAATTACAAAGCAAGCTGCAGAGTAATGAATATCAAAATCTGTGACAAATTCATCTAAATACCTTAAAGCATCTAGGTGGGATCGAATTTTTAAAGAGATATCAAGTAGTATCTTTTGCTTCATCCTGATTATCTCTTCCTCAGCTAAAACTACTTGGTTATTTAATTCTACAAGCTCAAATGGCTCTATAAAAAGAGTTCCACCAGATTGTGATGAGCCTTGAATATACCCTTCAACATCCCCTCTCTTTTCTCTCTTAATTGGGAGAACTACTCTTTCATTTCTATAAACTGCATTTAAATTCTGCGCAGCATCAAGGTGCGAGGATAGAAAATTTTGACTATATATTTGTCTTCTTTGCTTAGTCTCTTCTACCTTTTTATATAGAGGATAAAGTAATGGATGAGTCTCCTTAACTAATCCATCCTCATCGATAGAAAGAGAGATATTATCCTTTAATTCAATTAAATCCTTATCAATAAGCTCTTTTGATAGAAAAGCTTCTAATGAGGGAATAGCTGATAAAAAGCATCCTACACTATAAATATCCTTTCCATCAAAGGATGCTGAATTTTTATAAGTAAATATATTATCAATAGCTACAAAGTAATTTACACTTTCACCCTTTATTTTTATAAGTGCAATTAGCTCATCTATTTTATTAGCTCTTTCATTTATTAAGCTTAAATTATCTGTGATAAGAGACTCTGTAATACTTTCCTTACCTTTAGAACAAATACTATGATGACGAACTAAAGATAAAACACTATCAAGCTCTAAATCTATTAATGCTTGCTTATTAATCATTGCTTATTTTTCCTAAATTTCGTTCTAGACCATTGAGGAGTTCTTTCCTTAATACTCTCAAAAAGGTGTACATAGGATTCATATCTATCAAAATCAATTTTCTCCTCATCTAATGCTGCTTTAACACCACAGCCAGGCTCATCGATGTGTGAGCAACCATTATAGGCACATTTAAAATTACTAAACTCAGGAAATGCATCAGAGAGTAATTTAACATCCTCTAGTGGAACAAGCATCTCTCTTACACCCGGAGTATCAATAATTTTTATGTCATCTCTTTCAAACCAAAGTGCATGATTAGTTGTATGCCTACCTCGTTGATATTTCTCACTTATTTCATTAGTTACCTGCTTTACCTCTGGGTCAATTATTAAATTGACTAATGTTGATTTCCCAACTCCTGATTGACCTACAAATGCAGTAACCTTACCTCTAAGTAAATCCTTTAATTGCTCGATGTTTTCACCTGTTTTAGCACTTACAGCAATTATTTTATACCCTAGCTTATGATAAAGTGCCCAACGCTCAAACTCATATTCTGTTAAGTCAAAGTCACACTTATTCATAACAATAATTTTATCACATCCACTAGCGCAGGTTAGAGCTCTATCTAAGAAGCGAGGTCTAAAGGGTGGCTCATAGGCAGAGGTAACAATTGCAACCTGATCCATATTAGCTGCAATAGTTTGGTTCTTCTCAAGCTTTATATTCCAACGTCTAAAGACACTTTTTCTATCTAATCGAGATAATATTAGCCCTTCATTATCTGAATAAGGAGTAAATTCAACATTATCTCCTACAGCTAAGGGATTATATTCATACTCCTCTAGAGGAAGCTTTTTACCCTTTATTTTACAGCTATAGGTTTTACCATCCTCTGCAGCTATGGTGTATAAATTATTTATTGCTCTGTGAATAGTTCCTAACATGTTTTTGAGTCTACCCTATTAGAAAAAAAATTCAAATAGAGAGTTCTTTTATTACATCTCTAATTCTTGTTGGCATCTTTGCTCTAAATGTCATCCTCTCCTTTGTAACAGGATGATCAATTGTTAAAGAAAATGCATGTAAGCAAAGGTTAACATCAAATTTTGAGTCCTTTCTAGAATAAATTACATCACCTAATATTGGATGATTAATACTCTTCATATGAACTCTTATTTGATGAGTACGACCAGTTTCAATTCTAACTCTTACAAGTGCATATCCATCAAACTGTCTTAATACAGTATAGTGAGTAATTGCACTCTTTCCTCTATCTTCATCTGTAACTGTGAAGGTCTTTCTATTTTGTTCATTTCTTACGATGTTTTTATTAATAGTACCTCTTTTTTTATCAAAAAAGCCCTTACAGATTGCAATATAAATCTTTTCATTAGAATGTACTGAGAATTGGTTTGATAACTCCTGATGAGCCTCTCTTGTTTTTGCTATTAATAATACGCCACTAGTATCCTTATCTAAGCGATGAACTATACCTGGTCTTAGTGAGCTATCCTCATCATCTATTGTTTTAAAGCCATCACCGAATTTATTTAATAGTGCATTAACAACTGTTCCAGAATGATTTCCAGCTCCTGGATGGACTACCATTCCACAATCCTTATTAATAACTAAAATTGCATCATCCTCATAAATTACATTAAGAGAAATATCCTCAGCCTCAAGACCTTCAAAGGTCTCTTCCTTGTAAAGGATTTCAACAAAGTCATTTTGCTTAATTTTCTGACTCTTCTTTACAGATTTTCCATTAACCTTAATTATTGTATCTGCTTGAGAAAAAATAGATCTTGGAACTATAGCTGAAGCAACCTTATCAACTCTTCCATCCTCTTCAGACTTAAAGGATACATTTTTCTCAGTTATCACTTGAGAATTCTCCTATAATCCAATCGGCTGTTGAGATACAAAGTGATAGCCCTGAAGCAACACCAAGCTGGTAGAGAAATTTATCCATAGGTCTATCAATTTTTGTAATTAATCCATTATTTTCACAAAGATTCCAAACTAGCGATGTAATTGGTAGCGTTAATACTAGGGAGCCAAAGAAAATAGATTCAGCTCTCCTAAGCTTCATAGTCCATATTGGAAATTCATCCTTTCCATATGGCTTATATGATAGCTCTGCTTCAGCAAAAATTGGTGATGAAAGAAATATTAAAATTAGTAATATGCTTATAAGCTTCTTAAACATTGTAATCCCTTTGACCAAATATCGCAGTTCCAATTCTTACTAAATTACTTCCACACTCAATAGCTTCTTTGTAATCACCACTCATACCCATAGAAAGAATATCAATATCACTAATATATGAGCTCTTTATTTCATCAAAGATATTCTTTGTATATTTAAAGGCTTTAATATTCTTTTCTCTATCATCACCTAAAGGGCCAACTGTCATTATTCCCCTAAGATGTACAAATTTTAAATCCTTTAAAAGCTTAACAGCCTCAAATAGCTCCTCTTTAGATGTAAATCCACTCTTTTGCTCTTCACCTGAGGAGTTTACCTCAAAGAGTATATCGATTACCTTATTAAGCTTTTCACATTCCTTATTAATTAATAGAAGGAGCTTAATTGAATCAACAGAGTCAATTCTATCAACCAAAGCGACAGCCTTCTTAACCTTATTAGATTGAAGATGTCCGATTAAAGCTAAATACATATCTTGAGGACGCTCCTCCATTTTAGGAAACTTCTCCTCAATCTCTTGAACTCTATTTTCTCCAAATAATCTCTGTCCAAGCTCATAGCACTCTAATATTGCTGAATATGGATGGGTTTTACTTACGGCCATCAATTCAACACTATTAGATAATTTCTTTATATCATCTCGTACAGCATTTAGCTTAACCATTTTTTCTCTTTTCTTCCTTTCTAATTCTCTTTAGCTCTTTTAATCTTGCTGTTCTCTCTTCAATTCCAAGCTTTGCATTTAATAGGAGTAAACGCATATCCTTGCTACCAGTAAGAGATGGGTTAGAGTTAAATATATGCTTTGCATTCTTATAATATCTAGCTCTAAGATTATCTATATCATTATATAGCTTTTCCTTAAGAAGAGCCATGTTTTCAGCATTCTCAGCTCTAAAGGCTTTAATTTTCTCTTCTGCATCTGCTTTAGCTCTGTTAATTTCCTCAACAGCCTTTCTAAAGGCACTCATCTTAACAACTGATGTTGCAAAGTCAGCAGATAGTATAGCAACAATAACCATAGCAGTAGGCTCTAATAGAAATGGCTTAATTTTAGAAATTAAATCTCTAACTGGCTCATCAACTATATAAACTAAAACTAATGACATAATACCAAAGAGTGTTGAGTTTAATTCACATACTCTACCATTAATATTTATTGGATGTTTAGAGTAATCCCAGAGCTTAATTTTAAATATCTTCTCAAGAGCCCAGGAGGTAAAGTATTCAATAATGCTTGTACTTATAACACCGAAAATAAATACTAGGTACCATTTATCATAAAATGGTCTTAATAAGGTTAAGACAACCATAGCACCACTTCCATATATTGGAAGATATGGTCCAAACATAAATCCCCTATTTACAAATCTCTTTTTAGGTATAGAACAATAAACAACCTCACAGCACCAACCGATAAAGGAATAAATGAAAAAGGATATAATAAATGTATCAAGAGTCCACATATAAAACCTCCAAAAGAAAAATATAATAAGAAATAATAATTGTCTAGGTCAGTTTTATGATGTAACTATTTAAGCTATCAATAATTAATATATTTTGTGTAAAAAAAGTAAAATTTTTATTAAAATAGTATTGAAAAAAAAATTTGAAACTGGTATAAATATCATCGTTGAGCGACAAGAGCTTAACAAACTGGAGGATTAGCTCAGCGGGAGAGCGCCTGCCTTACAAGCAGGATGTCATAAGTTCAATCCTTATATCCTCCACTAGAAGTCAAGTTAAAAGCTTGACTTCTTTTTTTTATCTTTAAGAGAACAAATAAAAAAACTGGTAGCTATCATAATTTTGCTACCAGTCATTAACTAATTAATAAGCTATAAATACTCTGCTCTTATTTGCATCAAGTGTTATTTCGCTATTTATATCTATACTTTGGTTATTTTCGATATCAACTAGCTTTGAGTAGGATTTTAAAGAAGAAATATCAAGCTTTACATTTGAATTTTTATTATTCTTATTCATTAATAGTAAATAGCCCTTCTCCTTACCCTTTCTTATAATTGCTAAAATATCTTTATTTAATGGAATATAGTAAGCAGAAGCAAATGCTAAATCTTCATTATCCTTTCTAAGCTTTCCCATAAGCTTATGTACATTAAGTACATTCTTATTCCATTTTTCTTCATTCCATTGCATTGGATAGCGTGATGCTTCAACACTTCCAAGCTTACCATCGATACCAATTTCGTCACCATAGTAGATATTAGGCATACCAGGAAGCATGTATAGTGCCATAACAACACCATTATAAATATCCTCATTATATATAGAAAGATTATTGTGAAGCCTTGGAGTATCATGACTATCAAAAAGATTCATTCTAAAGAATCTAGATAAATCTTGAGATGCATTCTCTGTATCCTTTAATGCCTCAGCTAGTGTATATGCATCCATTGAATACTTTTCTAATTCAGGACTATGGCCCCAACCTTGGCATTGGAAGCGATCCTTTTCTCCCATCCAGGAGCGAAGTAAGCGTCCTGAACCAAAGTAGTTCATTGTAGCATCCCACATATCACCCTCAAGGTATTCTGTTGCATCATTCCAATCCTCACCAACTAGGTATAAATCATCCTTAACCTCTCTTAGGCTTGCTCTTACCTCTCTCCAAACCTCCTTACATAGCTGGTCAGTTTCTGTTCTACCAAGCTCAGGAGCAACATCAAGACGCCAGCCATCGATAGAATATGGTGGAAGTAAGAATTTCTTCATAGCAGCATTCTCGGATCTATAAACAATATCTCTAAGCCTTTGGTTGTTATAGTTTAGCTGTGGAAGTGTATCGACATTTTGCCAATATAAGAATGTTCCATCATTATTTTTATAGTAATATGAAGCTTCCTCAGAGTTTAAATCTGCTTGAGCCTTCTTAAACCATTCATGGTCACTTCCTGTATGGTTAATTGAAATATCAATAATTATTTTTATTCCAAGCTCATGGGCCTTACTAGTTAAAGAGGAAAGAGCTTCATTTCCTCCAAGCTTTTCATCAACATTAAAGTAATCGATGCAGTCAAAACGATGGACAGTTCTACTTCTTAAAATAGGATTAATATAAAGTACTGTAATTCCTAAATCCTTTAAGTAAGGAAGCTTTTCTTCAATTCCTTTAAGGTCCCCATTAAAGAAATCTACACAACGAGCTTTTTCATAGTCATCAGGAATTTCATCAAAGGTATGTGCACTTACAACTCCCCCATTAAACTCATATTCACCATCCTTAACATCATTAGACTTATCGCCATTAAAGAATCTATCTGGAAAAATCTGGTAGCAGGTTGATGAAGCTATATATTTTGGGGATGTATAATCTGTAACTAATGTGTATTGATCTTTTGCAGCAGGAGCCCACATTGTAAAGCCTTTTTTAGAAAGGTAGTAGGTTCTATCCTCATAAACAAAGCTAAAATAGTATCTAAGATTTTCAACCTTATATGGAGCCTTTACTATACAACTATAGTATTCTCCAGCCTTTTTCATTTCATAGCGCCACTCTAGACCAAATCTATTTGTAAAGGCACTAACATTTGAAACATTTACATTGCCTGTATAAATTTTAATTTCTACATCATCGCCCTGCTTAGGAAATAAAGGTGAGACAAATTCACTTGAAACCTGGCTTGAAATTATATCTTTAAACATAAAAAAATACCCTCTTGAGAGGGTATTCTATAAAATAAATAATTATTTTGTAAGTGCCTTCTTAAGATTGTCAAAAACAACCTCTGGAGCTGGAGAAGCATCTACATCAACTAGCTTGCCCTTAGCTCTATAGTACTCGATGAGAGGTGCTGTTGAAGCATCATAAACTTCAAGTCTTGTCTTAACATTTTCTGGCTTATCATCCTCTCTCTGATAGAGTGGCTCACCAGTTTCATCATCGATACCTTCAACCTTAGGAGGATTGTAGATAACATGATATGTTCTTCCTGTACTCTTACAGAATCTTCTGCCGCTAATTCTCTTAACAACTGCATCCTTATCAACAACAAAGTTAACAACTGCATCAATATTTACAATATTAGCTAAAGCATCTGCCTGAGCAATAGTGCGTGGGAAACCATCTAAGATAAAACCATTCTTAGTGTCATCCTGGCTTAAGCGCTGCTTAACTACTTCGATTGTGATTTCATCTGGAACTAGCTTTCCACTTGCGATAATTGATTTAACCTTGTTACCAAGCTCAGAGCCCTTCTCCTGCTCTGCTCTAAATAAATCACCTGTTGAGATGTGTGGAATTGAATAAAAAACCTTTGCTTGAGTTGCGATAGTACCCTTACCAGCTCCTGGAGGGCCTAAAAATACCATATTCATATTTTACCTTCTAAAATTTAAAGATGAAATAATATTATCAAAATGTCTCAATTAGATAAAGAATGTTGTGGAGAAAGTTATCTTTTTCATTTATATTGTCTTTAGTTGGAGATTAAATTATGTCAAATAAAATAGTTTTACATGCCACTGACCTTGATGGCTTTTTGAAAGATGATGATAAGCTTAAGCTTTCAAATGTACACTCTATATATGATGAATATCTAGAAAGCTGCAAGCTAATGGATAAAGCTGAAAGTGAGGATGACAAAAATAAGGCAGCAACTCTATTAACTGAAAATGCTGCTAGAATTGGACATTCTCTTGAAGAGATATGTGCAAACGAGCCTCAGATTCACGTATATTCCTTTGAAACACCAGATGAACAGCATGGTGCTGCCTCACGCTTAATTGCTAAGCTTAGAGATCCAAAGACACAGCACGATGAGTTTGTTTATTACATTCAAAAGGCATATGAGCTCTTATTTGCTCATACCTATTCAGATAAGGTAATTAAGAATAAGAGATCAATTATTCAAATTACACCTGTTAATATTCCAACACAAAACTATGCAGTTCATAGAATTCCAGATGTTGATGATTTAATTCACAACTCTGTAATGTGTGTTATGCTTCGTGGAGCTCTTCTTCCTTCTATTATCATGAGTAAAGAAATTCAAGATTACTCAAGTGATGGTTTCATCACTCCTTTTGCACTCTTTAAGATTAAAAGAGATGAAACAAAGAAAGAAGATAATATGGCATATGTTCTCGACCTTGATAAATCCTTCTTTGATCTTAAGCAGCTTGATGGAAAGGATTTAATTTTTGCAGATCCAATGAATGCAACAGGTGGCTCCTTAGTAACAATTATTAAGTACCTTGAAAAGGAAGGTATTAAGCCAAAATCTATTAAGTTTATTAATGTTATATCTGCTTTAAAGGGTGCAATGAGAATTGCTAGAGCAATCCCAAATGCTGAGATTTATACACTTTGGATGGACCCTGTACTTAATGAAAAGGCTTATATCCTACCAGGTCTTGGTGATGCTGGTGATAGATTAAATGGAGTTGATGGTGAAAATCCAAGAAATATGATTCAGTTAATTGGAGACTACGGTAGCGGTATTCTAAATCTTTATAGAGATCAGGTTAGAGAAATTGAAGAAACTGTTCTTGGTTGAAATCATATTATTATTAATGCTTTCATGTACTACTAATAGTGTGAGTGATAATTTAGCACTCACACCATTAGAGAATAAGGCTGAAACTCTTTCAGCTCTAAATAAAGCATATGAGCAAAATTCAGCTGATAAAAGTGCCTCATATAATCTTGCATATGCTCTAACGAGTGAAGGAAGATATGATGAGGCATTAATAATAATTGATAAAGCATTAGAATTAAATCCTGAAATTGTAAGATTTTACACTCTTAAAGCATATATTTGCAAAGCAACATTTAACTATCCTGAATATGAAAGAACCTATGAAAAGCTTCTTGAGCTAGATAGCGCTCATACTGCCGTTGCTTTAGAATTAATGAAGCACTATGAAGCTCTCTTTGAAAGTGAAAAAGCAAAGAAAATGGCAGCTTTAGTATTAAAGTATGAAAAGGATAATAAGGATGCTATAAGAGTTTTATACTCTAACGATGAAGTGCTATCTTCTATAACAAGTGAAAAGGAGGATAGTGGTAACCAATATAAATATGAAAAGCCACAAATCCCTGATTTATCATCAATTACCTTTAATCCTCTTCCACTCACTGACCGCTAATTTATCACAGCGATTATTATATTCGTTTTCAGCGTGTCCCTTAACCCATATAAGATTTATCTGATGAATTTTAAATAGCTCTAACAGCTTTATCCATAAATCTGTATTAGGAACATCCTTACCCTTCTTTTTAAAGCCTAGCTTTTGCCAAGAATAAACCCATCCCTTATCAAATGAGTCTATTAAGTATTTACTATCTGAATAAAGATCTACGAAGCAAGGTTCCTTTAATGCTGAAAGTGCTTTAATAGCTGCTGTAAGCTCCATTCTGTTATTAGTTGTTAGCTCCTCACCGCCTGAAAGCTCTTTCTCTGCTTCACCATATTTTAAGATAGCACCCCACCCTCCTGGGCCAGGATTACCACTACATGCACCATCTGTATAAATTAAAACCTTCTTCATCTAGTACCTGTTTTCTTAATAATATGATAACCAAATTGAGTTCTTACAGGGCGTGAAATAGATCCATAGCTAAGGCGCTTGGTAGCTTCCTCAAATTCCTTAACCATTGCACCCTCTTTAAACCATCCAAGATCTCCACCCTTTTCCTTAGATGGACAGGTTGAATAACGTCTTGCTAGAGCTTGGAAGTTTGCACCACCCTTAAGCTCTAAATATAATTTATCAGCTAGGGATTTATCCTTAACTAATATATGACTTGCTCTCATTTCCATAAGATTAAGTTAGCATAATTGACTCAAAGTGAAAATAGAGAGTAAATATTAACAAAGTGAACAAAAGAGCTAGATTTCTACATCAAGTATATAGAAAGGCCGTTAAGATCTTCCTTTCCATCAGGTTTGATTTCCAAACTTGGTTTTATTGTCCCCTTCCAAAGGGACCTAAAATTTTTGTATCTAATCACTTTTCATCTTCTGATGCTCATTTTGTTACAACCATTATGAAGGATGATATTCATATGGTTATCGGTCCAGGCTTTAATGTACCACTTCTTAAAACCTATTTAACTCTAGCAGACCAAATACCTGCAAATAATAAGGAAAATCGAAGTAAGGTTGTACAAAGAGCTAAGGAATATATAAATCAAGGTGATAGTATCTATATATTTCCAGAGGGAATGCTAAATACTGGAAATAGTCTATTAGAGTTTAAAAAGGGAGCTGCTAGAATATATCTAGAAACAAAAGCACCAATAATCCCTATTGGACTAATTGCTCCGATGAGAAGAGTTAAAAAGAAGGATAGTAGCTTTGTTGGACATGAAATGACAGTTGTATCTAAAAATTACTATGCAAATGTTGGTGCCCCTATGACCTTCGAAGAGGAAATAGAAATAGCGAAATATGATAGAGCTAAGGCTGAAGAGTTAATTACTGAAAAGATAAAGAAAGAAGTTGAATTCTTAATTAATGATATTAAGACAAATAGGTTTTGGAGCTGATTATGAATAAAAAAGAAGTATTTGAATCATTTAAATCGCGAATAGAGGAAATTGTTAATCACTATGATGAGGTTGAAGAGATAAAGTTCTATGCACTATTAAAAAATGGAACTAGATTTAACTTTGACTTTGATATAGCACGCTTTGAGATGGCTAAAAAGAAAGAAGTAAATAGTGTTGTTAATGGTGTTTGTGATATCATAGCTGCTCTTGCAACAATTGCTATGCTTGCTATCTCAACTATTCAGAACTCACTATCTACTCAGATGATACTTGAGACTCTAACCTACTCCTTCTTCATCCTGTTTTCTGTCATGAGCTCTATTTATCACCTTTTTTCAGTAAACCATCAAAGAACCTCTAGAGTACTGCTATTAGTAAGACAGTTTATTTTAAATGTAACTATATTCCTGCTTACTGCAACAGTTGTAAAAGCAACAAGTGATAGTGTGTTATTAACTTTAACCTTTTTACTTTTATCTGTTTTATCACTCTTTTTATCGCTACTTGCAACAAAGGGAGGCTTAAAGGCTGGTAATATAATTATCTCTATAATTGGACTTGTATTAGTTTTTTCAAATCAAGACCTATATATAGTTTTTATTTCACTCTCATTAATAATAAATGGTCTATTAAATGCAATCTTTGATAGCGATAAAACAAAAATAGCAGGTACAATTAAAACTACTAGTCTTTTCTACCTGCTATCTATCTTATTTTTCTTTTTGTTCTTTGAGCATCTGCTGATAGCTCTTTGATTCAACATCACACGAGCATAGTCCTACACTATTTAATATCGAGTATAGGAGAAGAATTTTATCAAGGTTCTTCTCCTTATCATCTGTATCACTCATAATCTCCATTTCAAGAAACCATCCTAGAGTTTTTACATTTAATAGCTCAATATGAACATCCTTATAGTGCCATTCATATCCCTTCTTTTGCTTTCTTAAAAACTCAACATAGCCAAGCATATGAGCCATCTTAATCATAACATCCTTATCCTTAGCGCTATGTGAAAACTCTAATTCCTCATTGCACTCAAGACCATTCTCTCTATGATTTCTTTTAGCTGTGATTAATAGCTCATCACCACACGTTCTAATTCTGAATTTAGGAGCTGTGTCAGTTGGAAAAGCAAAATAAATATCATCCTTATCAACTGCATGACCCTCAGCTGAGCAGAATCTATCTAAGACCTCTTTAAGCTCAGGATATGCATGTGCCTTTATTTCTACTTCGTATGCCATAGCTACTTCCAAGGGAAAATCATACTTCTAAACGATCTTGGGCCAACCTTTTCCTTCTCTTCAAAGAGAATATCCTCCCAAGGCAAGTGTTTTTTATCTGTATCTGGATTTTCCTCTAAATAATCATATTTTAGCATTATTAATTTAACTGCATCATGACTTGCAAGATTCATACCTGCAACACCAGGAATAAAGCCCATAGTAACAACACTAAGTACTATCATTACTAAGTTGTAAAGCGCAAAGAAAAGTGAAAAGCCCATATTATCAGCCATAACAAGGAAACACTTTTTAAAGGTTTTAAATGGTCCATCTCCTGGTAAATAGGATGATAATGCTAAGTAGTATGGCATTATTAAAGCCATGATAATAAATACCCAAAGCATTACTACTGCTAATAGCATTCCAACTACACCATTTATACTTAAATAAAATGGAATTACAACAAAGGCAATTACAAACATTAAAAGCAGGAATACAAAGTAAAATAATGAGTGCTTAAAATATCTTGAAAAGCCTTCTCTAAAGACTGAAAAGCCACTTCTTCTATAGTTTGAATATTCATAACAAACATTTGAAAGAGCACCAGAGAATAAACAAAATATTAATAGTGTTAATGCTATTGCTAAGAGCCATACTAATGTACTTACCTCTGTAAGGTAGCTAGCTAATAGCAATAAAATTAGTAAACCGATACTAACTAAATTATAAAGGACAAGTCCTATAAGATTGTCCCAACCGTCAAAGAAAGCTTTTTTAATAAAAAATCCGATCATGCTATATAGATTAATGCTTAAAAAAGAAATAGCCAAGTAAAAAACTATATATATGCATTAATTATTCATATATAAATAGTGATATACAAAATTTTTTAATAAATATGCATTATATAGTTGATATTTCTTTTTATTTATGCATAATTATTCACAAGCAGAATATCAAACGGAGATAATAAAATGAAAAAAGAAAAAGTCGTTCTAGCCTACTCAGGCGGACTAGATACATCAGTAATTCTAAAATGGCTCTCAAACAAGGGTTTTGAGGTTATTGCATATGTTGCAAATGTCGGTCAGAACGAAGATTTCAAAGCAATAGAGGAAAAAGCATATTTAACAGGTGCTAGTAAGGTTTACATCGAGGATTTAAGAGATGAGCTTGTTAAGGACTATGTTTTTCCAGCTTTAAAAGCAAATACAATATATGAAGGCACCTATATGCTTGGTACCTCCTTAGCTCGCCCTATTATTGCAAAGCGCCATATTGAGATTGCAAAGAAGGAAGGCACTAAATATGTTGCTCACGGTGCAACAGGTAAAGGAAATGACCAGGTAAGATTTGAATTTGGCTACTACATGAATATGCCAGATGTAAAGATTATCTCACCTTGGAAGGATCCTGAATTCCTTTCTCAGTTCGAAGGAAGATCTGATATGCTTGCTTATGCTGAAAAGTATTCAATTCCAGTAAAGGCATCATTAAAAAAGCCATATAGTGAGGATGCTAACTTAATCCACATCTCTCATGAGGCAGGTATTTTGGAAGATCCATCATCAAGATGTCCAAGTGATGTATTCTCATTAACTGTAGATCCAAAGGATGCTCCTAATGAGGAAACAGTACTTGCAATTGAATTTAAGGATGGCTTACCAGTATCAATTAAGAATGAAAATGATAATACTGTAGTAACTGGCCCATTAGCTATGATTGAGTACCTCAATAAGGTTGGTCACGATAATGCTATTGGTAGAGTTGATATGGTTGAAAACCGCTTTGTTGGTATTAAATCAAGAGGTGTTTATGAGACACCGGGCTGCGAGATTCTATGGAAGGCTCACCATAATCTAGAGGGTCTTTGCATGGATAAGGAAGCAATGCACCTTAGAGATATGCTCTCTCCAAAGTATGCTGAATTAATTTACAATGGCTACTGGGGAGCTCCTGAGTTTAATATGCTAACTAGCCTATTTGATACAAGCCAAAAGAATGTAACTGGTACTGCTAAGGTTGCTCTCTATAAAGGAAATGTAATTAATGCAGGTATTTCCTCTCCTTGTTCACTCTATAACCAGGATCTTGGAAGTATGGATAAAGCTGGTGGCTACCACCCAGTCGATTGCAAGGGCTTTATTAATATTTGTGCAATTAGACTTATGGCTTCATCACAAAGAGATAATAAATAAGCTCATTATTACGGACAGGAAGGCTTTTCCTGTCCATTTTTTTATTTCATGCCTTGAATGATTTAATTATTTTTGGCATTATTACGTTACTGTGTTCGTTGAACCAGAATTTCCGGTAGATTATCTACTGAGATAAAGTGTTAGGGGCTAAATATTAATTTAGCGAAAAAGTTAGGAGGATTACTATGGCAGTAGTAACCATGAAAAGCCTGTTAGAATCAGGCGTACACTTTGGACATCAGACAAAGAGATGGAATCCAAAGATGGATCGTTTCATTTTCACAGAGAGAAACGGTATTCATATCATTGACCTTCAGAAGACTAGCGCATGTATCGTAGAAGCTTATGAAGCTATTCGCGCTCAGGTTAAGAACGGTAAATCAATCCTTTTCGTAGGAACAAAAAAACAAGCTCAGCAGACAATTGAGCAGGAAGCTAAGCGCTGTGGCATGCCTTATGTTAACAACCGCTGGCTTGGTGGTATGCTTACAAACTTCTCAACAATCAAAAAGAGTATTGCTCGCTTAAAGAAGATTGAGAAGATGGAAGCTGATGGTACTTTCGATTCACTCACAAAGAAGGAAGTTGCACTTCTCACAAAAGAGAAGAATAAGCTCGAGAAGAACCTTGGTGGTATCAAGGATATGAAAGAGCTTCCAGGTGCACTTTTCATTATCGATACAAAGAAAGAGGCTCTTGCAGTTGCAGAGGCTAAGAGACTTGGTATCCCAGTTGTTGCAGTAGTTGATACAAACTGTGACCCAACAGATATCACTTACCCAATCCCAGGTAACGATGATGCTATTAGAGCTATCTCACTTTTCGTTGAGATTATCGCTAATGCAGTAATCGATGCAGATAACGAGACTGGTATCCAGATCATCGAATCTCTCTCAGATGAGGATGAGGCTGCTGCAGTTGACGCTGCTCCTGTTCAGGATAAGGACGAAGAGGCAGAGGCTCTCGAAGAAGAGTTATATACAAAATAAGGAGAATAAAATGGCTATTTCAGCATCTGATGTAAAGAAACTCCGTGATATCACTGGCGCAGGCATGATGGACTGTAAGAAGGCTCTTAATGACGCTAACGGTGATATGGCTCAGGCAGAAAAGATCCTTAAGGAAATGGGACTTGCTGCTGTTGCTAAGAGACAGGATAGAGCTACTGAAAATGGTAGAGTATTTACTTATGTAGCAGGTAATAAGGCAGTTCTTCTCGAGCTCAGCTGTGAAACTGACTTCGTTGCAAAGAACGATCAGTTCAAAGAGCTTGGTGAAGAGATGTGTAAGGTTATCGTAGAGAAAGGCTACACAGAAATCAATGACGAGCTTAAGGGTATGGTAGCAGGCTTAATCGCAATCATCAAAGAGAATATGTCTGTTAAGAGATTTACTGTAATCGATATTCCTGCTAATGGTTATGCTTCAACATACGTTCATGGTGAAGGTTCTGTTGCAGTTTGTGTTGTATTCACAAGCGACAATGCAGCAGCTTTCGAAAATGAGCAGGTTAAAGAGTTCACACATGATTGTGCACTCCACGTTGCAGCTTTTAAGCCTCAGTTCTTAAATACAGAGAGTGTATCAAAGGAATATGAAGCTGAGCAGCTTTCAATCTTCCAGGCACAGGTTGCTTCTATGAATAAGCCAGCTAAGGTTCTTGAGGGAATCGTTAGAGGTAAGCTTAATAAGCTTTACAGTGAAGTTTGCTTCCTTAACCAGCCATTCGTAAAGGATGACTCAATGAGTGTTTCTAAGAAGATGGCAGAGGTTGGTAAGGCTGCTGGTGCTAAGCTTGATATCGTTTCTTGCGATTACTATCAGGCTGGTGTTCAGGCTTAATAATAGTAGGAGTATTTCATGCAGAGCGTACTTGACAACTGTCAGGATAAAATGAAGAAATGCGTTTTATCTCTTGAGACAGAATATCAGAATATGAGAACAGGACGCGCGAACGCTTCTTTATTTGATAAGATTAAAGTTGATTACTATGGTTCAGAGACACCTCTGAACCAGGTAGCTTCAATTAGCGTTCCAGAAGCACGCCTTGTAGTTATTCAGCCTTGGGACAAGAGCATTCTTTCAGCAATTGAAAAGGCTATCCAGAAGAGTGAGCTTGGACTTAATCCTAATAATGATGGAAAGCTCATTCGTGTTAACTTCCCAGCTTTAACAGAGCAGAGAAGAAAGGAATTAGCAAAGAGCGCTAAAGCAACTGCAGAGAATGCACGTGTTGCAATTCGTAATGTTCGTCGTGATGCTCTTGAAGCACTTAAGAAGATGCAGAAAGCTTCTGAAATAAGTGAAGATCAGCAGAAGGACGGAGAAGCTAAGATCCAGAAAATGACTGATAACGCTATTAGCGACGTTGCTAAGGTTGCTGAAGCAAAAGAAAAAGAGATCATGGAGATCTAAGTTATGGGAGAGAGGGGACTTCACTTAGGACTTATTATGGATGGAAATGGTAGATGGGCACAAGCTAGACATCTTCCAAGAACAGCAGGACACCTTGCAGGAATTAAAAGCTTAAAGAAAGTTGTTCAAGGTGCGATTAATAATAATGTGAAGTATCTTTCTCTCTATTGTTTTTCAACAGAAAATTGGAAAAGAAGTAAGGAAGAGGTTGGATATTTAATGAGCCTTTTCTCTTCTAAGCTTTACTCTGAGCTAATGTTTTATAATGAGCATGGTATAAGAGTTTTAACTATTGGAGATTTATCTCCCCTACCCGATGAAGCTAAAAAAGCAATTCAGGATACTATAGAGGCTACTAAGAATAATAATGTAATTACTATTCAATTAGCTATAAACTACGGCGGTCAAGCAGAAATTGCTATGGCGGTAACAAAAGCTTTAAAAAGTGGTATCACTGAAATTACACCAGAAGTAATTCGTAATAATTTTGAACATCCAGAAATACCTCCTGTCGATGTTATTGCACGTTCAGCAGGAGAAAAAAGACTTTCTAACTTCTTACTTTTTGATTCAGCCTATGCCGAATTAGTTTTTTGTGATAAACTATGGCCAGATTGGGACGAAAATGATGTAACTAAGGTTCTTGAAGAGTACTCTCATCGAGTAAGACGTTTTGGAGGTATTAAATGACATCTAATATGAAAAGAATTATAACTGGTGTTATTGCTATACCTCTACTTATAGCTATAATTGTATTATTACCTCAGTATAACTATTTATGCTTTGCACTATTAGTATTGGTAGTTTCAATTATTGGTTCTTATGAGCTACATAATATTTTAAGCAAGCACGTTACAGGAAAGCTACTATTTCCACCCTATTTAGGTTCAATACAGATAATAGCAACATATATTCAATATGCATTTTATCCATTTTATAACTTATCACTCTACTCTTTAATTGGATTAATCTTTATTGCATTAGCAATGGAAATAAAAAAGGGTGAGGTTGATAATTTTAAAGCATCTATAGAACGAATATCCTACACAGTACTTCAAATAGTATATCCAAATACATTTGCAATATTCTTCATTAAGTTCTGTTTCCTAGATAATGCTTGGTTATATTTATTAATTTTCTTTGCATTAGTTTTTGGCTCAGATACATTTGCATATTTTATTGGTAAATTATTTGGTAAGAATAATAAGGGTATTGTAAAGGTAAGTCCAAATAAGAGTGTAGCTGGCTTTATCGCAGCATTAGTATTCCCAGCAATTATCGGATGTCTATGCGGTGTCTTTATTAAGGCTTTCGAGGTTGATGGTTATTTGGGATTCTTCTTAGGCTTATCAACAGCTGCTGCAGCTGCTATAGGTGATTTAGTTGAATCAGTACTAAAAAGAAGTGCAAATATGAAGGATAGTGGAAAGATTATTCCAGGTAGAGGTGGTATGTTAGATAGCATCGACTCTCTTCTTTTTGGAGCTCCTGTCTTTATTGCATTTATGCACTTTATGCAATATGTAGCATGATAAAAAGAAAGGTTATTATTTTAGGTTCTACAGGCTCAATAGGAACAACCTGCTTAAACGCAATTAGAAATGGATCATTATATGGTGAGGTTACTGGCTTAGTAGCAAGATCTAGTAAGGACTCACTTTCTGAATTAGCAAAGGAATTTAATTGTCCCTACTTTATTAATGATAACTCAAATAAGTTAAAGGAATTTTTATCCTCTTTAGATGGTGATATCGTATTAAATGGAATTGCAGGTGCCCCAGGCTTAGAGGCATCCTTAATTGCATTAAATTGTGGCTTTGATTTAGCATTAGCAAATAAAGAATCTATAGTAATGGGTGGAGACTTTATTTTAAATGAAGCTAAACGATTAAATCGAAAGATAATTCCTGTCGATAGTGAGCATAGCGCAATATATAATTTAATAAAAGCACATAATAAAATTCATAGTGTTGTAATTACTGCCTCTGGTGGTCCTTTTTATCAAAAGAAGAATCTTGATAATGTTACTGTTGAGGAGGCTATTAATCATCCAACGTGGAAGATGGGAAAGAAGATTAGTATTGATAGCGCAACTCTTGCTAATAAGGGTTTAGAGGTTATTGAGGCTGGTTTTCTATTTAATCTTTCTCCAAAGGATATTGAAGTTACAATTCATAGACAATCTGTTATTCACTCTATGATTAGACTTGATAATGGTGCAGTATATGCACAACTATCACCACCTGATATGACACTGCCAATTGTTGGTGCTGTAAATGATGAAGTTAATCCATTATATAATGTTGTAAAGCCATTATCATTTGAGGATTTAACTTTAACCTTTAAAAAATGGGATGAAGAGGAATTCCCTCTATTAGCTCTTGCCTATAAGGCTTTAGAGCAAAAGGGCTCCTACCCTATTGCCTTTAATGCAGCAAATGAGGTAGCAGTTGGACTTTTTATTGACCATAAGATAAAATTTACTTCTATAGCAAATATAACTAAAGAGGTGTTAATGCATGATTTCTCAACTACCTGTAATAGCTTTGAAGAGATAATGTATCAAGATCAAAGAGCTAGAGCTATAGCTTTAAAAGGATTTTAATGACTCAATTACTTACCTTTATATCTCAGTTTTTAATTGGTTTTGTAGGTATTTCTATAGTTTTAATTATTCATGAATTAGCTCATTTTATTACTGCACTCTTATTAAAAGTAAATGTAGAGGAGTTTTCCATTGGAATGGGTCCAAGAGTTTTTACATTGCATGGTAAGAAAACTTCTTTTACATTGCGCCTCCTTCCATTAGGTGGAAGTACTAGAATGAATGGCTCTACAGATTTAACTCGAGCTTTAAGAGAGGATGCTAAGGATTTTAATAATAGTGAAGCAGGTTCATTCTTCAGCACCTCCCCTATTAGACGCTTTTTTATATTCTTTGCAGGACCTTTTATTAATATTTTACTTGCTTTAATTATATTTATTATTATTTCCTTTATACCTGTAGAGACGATTGTAAATGATCCATTAATTGCTAATGCAGCAGATTTTGCTTTCTTATTTAATATTGATATTAAGCAAAACGATGTTTTACCTGGTGATAAAATTATCAAATTAGATGGAAATACAATTAATACCTTTGAAGAAGCAGAAGAATATTTAAAGCTTCATAATAAGGATAGTGTTAATGCAATCTTAGAAAGAAATGGTATATTAGTTGAAGCTACTTTAACACCAATCGATGGTAAATTTGGTTTAACTCTATTTCAAAGACCTATTATAGGAAGCTCTGATATTAATTCTCCATTTAAAGAGGATGATATTTTATTGAGTGTAAATGGAGATAAAATAAATTGTACATATGATTTATATAAGCACTCAGACGAAGTAATGAATATTACTCTTAAAAGAGGTGATGAAATTATCGATATAACCTTAGAGCCGATGAAAACATTCCCATTCTCTTGGAGAAGTAAGGTTGTAATATCGTCAAAACCAAGTATTAACGAAGCTATTGAAGCAGGTCTTACTCGTACACAAAATATTATCAGAGGGATAATTACAACTATAAAAAATCTAGTATCTGGTAAGCTTACAGATACTAGAAATGAAATTACAGGACCAACTAGAGCTGCTACTCAAATTGGATCTATTACAACTCAAAGCTTTAAGACAAGTAAAAATACAGGTATTAGAGCTTTCCTATATTTACTATCTACAGTCTCTGTATCAATTGGAGTAATTAATCTTTTACCGATCCCATCCTTTGATGGTGGACAGCTTATTATTAATCTATATCAAATATTTTTTAGAAGACAATTAAAGCCAAAGACCTACATAGTATTTCATATAATAGGTCTTATTCTTTCTCTTGTTATGCTTTTCTTACTATATTATGTTGATATAAGATTTTACTTTCACCTACAGTGATACATTTTGATCTATATTCTCAAAGGATGCAGTTACAGGTCTAAAGCCAATCTTAAATTCACCAGTCTCACCATTTCTTTGCTTCGCAATAATAAGCTTTGTAGGCATTAGTGTTGGATTTCCTTCCTTATCCTTTACAAGCTTTTCTGGATCAACCTTTCTAGAACGGTGTAAAAACATTACAACATCGGCATCCTGCTCAATAGCACCAGAGTCTCTAAGATTATTTAGCTGTGGTTCATTCTTATCACCCTCTGCATCACGAGAAACCTGACAGAGAACAACTACTGGGATTTCTAGCTCACGAGCTAACGCCTTTAAGGATCTTGATACACTAGCAACCTGCTCAAAGCGAGGAACTGTAGCATCAAGCTCTGCATCGATTAATCCAATATAGTCAATGAACATAGCCTGTAAGCCCCTCTCTCTCTTAAGTCTTCTTGCAGAGGATCTAATCTCAGAGAGCTTCATATTTGGAGTATCGAAGATAAATAAGTTTCTATCATAGAGCTTATTAGAAGCTTCCATCATTCTATTAAAGTTTCTATCCTTTCCACCGCCAAAGGTAGCATTTCTGATTTGCTTTAATGGAACCTTTGAAATACCAGATATTAATCTTTGACAAACCTGTACACCACTCATTTCTAGTGAATAAAAGGCTACAGAGTAGCTATCTGCATTACTGTTACCCTTCGATACCATGTTTTGTATAATAGAGGTTGCAAATGCAGTTTTACCGATAGAAGGACGAGCAGCGATAATAATAAAATCTGTAGGTCTAAAGCCACCATCTGTTGCGCTATCAAGTACATCAAAACCAGTTTCTACTGCGCCTGAAGAAGCTCCAGACATCCTTTCCTGGATGTTCTCGATAGTTTGAGCAATAAAGTCATTTACCTGGTGATCCTTATTAGCTTCACCAGTTCCTATTGCTAATCTACCTAGCTCTGATTCACCTTCATCAATAACCTTTTGAATGTTTGAGCTCATATCATATGCATTAGCAGTTAATGCTGCAGCATTTTTAATTAATGAGCGTCTAAGTGATAGCTCTTTAATTTTAGCTGCATGTACACTAACAGATGCAGTATTTGTAACATTCTCTGGAAGAGATGCAATATAAGCAGCTCCCCCACACTCTGCTAATTGATTTCTACTTTCCAAAAAAGAAGTTATAGAAAGAAAATCGAGAGTCTTTAATTGCTTTTGTTCTGAGTAATCAATTAGAGCCTGGAAGAGCTTTTGGTGCCCAGTATGATAAAAATCAGAGGCCTTAATTACTTCTGAGGCAATTTCTAATGCATTTGAATTAAGTAAGATTGAACCGATAACTGCCTTTTCAACATCTTCATCAAATGGTAATGTCTGTCCTTTATTATCAAATGCCATATAAAACTCCTTGAGGTGAACAGAAAAATATTATAAAGCTAAAGCAAAAAAAAAGCCACTAGAATTACCTAGTGGCCTAAGCTAATAGATATATTAGTTTGCTTCAGCTGGAGCCTGAGCTGCTTCTTCTGCAGCCTTTGCTTCCTCAGCAGCTTTAGCCTCTGCAGCTGCCTTTGCAGCTTCAGCAGCAGCCTTAGCTTCTGCAGCCTTTCTTTCCTTAACCTGAATTTCTGACTCAACTACGAGCTTAACGTGAGAAACCTCACTCTCATAGAGGTGGATAACTACAGAATAAGTACCAACCATCTTGATTGCATGTGTAGCAACTTCAATCTTCTTTCTCTCTACCTCGATACCGAGCTTAGCAAGAGCTTCCTGTACCATTGTAGCTGTTACAGAACCAAAGAGCTTGCCAGATTCACCTGCAGTAACAACAAGATTAATAACTGTTGAATCAAGCTTCTCTTTGAGTGATGCACTCTGAGCTCTCTTTTCAGCCTTTCTCTTTTCGATCTGAGCTGCACGTGACTGGAAAATTGCTGCGTTACCCTTTGTGTATAATACAGCTGCACCAGTTGGGAGAAGATAGTTACGAGCGTAACCGTCCTTTACTACTACTACGTCACCCTCTTCACCGAGGTTGACAACGTCTTGATTAAGAATAATCTTCATATCAAGCACTCCTTAAAAAGGTTTTCTAAGTTCGATCCATGTATTAAGAACTCCTACACCAATAAGTGCTAATACAAGAATCACGTTTATTCCAGGAAGTAGCATCATTAATATAATCAAAAGACCCATTAGCTTGATGCCACTAATTGCTGAGCCCTTTCTTCTTAGGTTATATAGTAAAATACTAAAGCCCTGAAGACCATAAAACAGTGTACAGGTTAATGTTAAATTGTTTAATAAAACATTAACACTCATAGGAATGTTAACAAAACGCTTAAAAAGCATTATTGTCCAAAGTCCTAAAAAGAAATAAATGAACACTTCTGGAAGATTAAATGAAATAACCTTTTTATCAAAGCTCTCATCTAATCTATGAGTAAATGACTCAAAATAGTAATGTACTACTACGATATTTAAAAATACCAAAGGTAATACAATACTAAGCATTAGCTCTAAGACGATATCAAACATAGTAGATATCGATTCAGTGCTCATTTTAAAGATTTGTGTAAACAACGCTACAAAAATCTCTCTATAGGACTCCTTCACTGTTTCAGCTGTTTGAGGGAATATGGTGTATAAACCGACAAACAAGAGAAAGAGTATTAAAGCTGGGAGCATTGTTAAAAGTAATCTTTTAACACACTCCTTGCCCTTAGTGTTTACCCATACTATTGCGCCTAGTATGAGTGAAAAAGGAATAAACAAATTGTTTCCCGCAAAGAAGTACGTTAGGCTGTTCATAAGCAAATCTCTTGACATAAAGAGCTGCTTTCCAGCAGTCAGCACCATCACAGCAACGCAGGCGGTGTCCGTAGCCTTCCTTGGGTAGCGCGTACTAAGAAACAGAAGTGGAAGAGTAAATACTAAAGAACCAAACGAAAAGATGCTTAAGAAAAAACTCAAAGCAATCAAAAGAATGTAATCTCTAGTTTCTTTTTTCTCCATCACTTAAGATCCTTAAGAAATCATTTTTTCTCGAATGGAAGATATGCGAGCACGCGAGCCTTCTTGATCTCTGCATTTAAAGCTCTCTGGTGCTTAGCACATGTGCCTGTAATTCTACCTGGGAGGATCTTACCTCTTTCAGTAATATAGCGGCGGAGCATGTCAGGATTTTTGTAATCTGGCATTTGTGCACCTGCCTGACAGAACTTACAGACCTTTTTCTTAAATCCAACCTTGCGAGCACCAAATTTTCTATCTTTGATTGCTGCATCCTTATCATTCATGAATGCTTCATTATCATCACGCATTTTAAATCTCCTTAGAATGGAATTGGGTCATCCCCATAATTTTCTGGACCACCTGAAAAATCAACATTATCAAGTGAATCGTCTACACTTTGTGATCCCATAGACTGACTAGGAGCCTGAGATCTTCCTCTGTTCTCGTACTGGGAGTTAGGTCTAGAGTATGAACTCTGTCTTGGGGACTCTGAAGAATCTCTATATGATTGCTGAGAATTCTGAGAGCTTCCAAGAAGCTGAAGACTATTAACGAATACTTCAACAGTTGAGCGTGCCTGACCTTCTACCTCATATCTATTCTGTCTCAGCTCACCATTAATAGCTACTTGAGTACCCTTAGATAGATATTGATTTACAGCTTCAGCTGATTTACCAAAATATACACAATTAAAGTAATTAACCTCGTCTCCCCAGGTGCCATCAGCATTCCTCTTTCTTCTGTTGATAGCTACTGAAAAACGTACAACGGCATCACCCTTTTGTGAATATCTGATCTCACTGTCTCTTGTTAGTCTTCCGACTAAAGTAACAACATTAAGATCTCCTGCCATAAATTCCTCCCAAAGCTCTGATAATATTATTTCTCAGGATTTACGAACAAGAACTTAAGAACTAAAGTGCTGAGCTGGAATACGTGTGATAAGCCTGCGATCTTAGCTGGATCTGCAGAAAGCTCAAAGTACACATAGTGTCCTTTTTCCTGCTTATTGATGAGATATGCGAGTGTCTTAACTCCCATATCCTCCTGCTTGGTGATTTCAACACCAGCTTTAGCAAGTTCATCAGTAACAAACTGAAGACCTGCTTTCATCTTCTCGTCATTTGCGTCGAAGATGACGGTGAACTCATAATTTCTCATGGTTCCTCCCTATGGACTAAAAATGAACCGCTTTAGAACTAAGCGGTTAAAGAGGCATCATGAAATATACCAAAAGGAGAAACATAAGTCAACGTATTAACAAGAAATAATCCAAAGATTTAGACCTAATACATATTTCTGTCTTAATAATACAAATATTAATTAAAAACAATAATTATTTTTTATGATACTATACCACTTATGGCAATAATTAGTAAAAGAGATAAAGAATTTCGTGAGGAAGTATTAACTACTTCTAAGCTAATAAGGCTAATAATAAAGGTTTGTTTTCCCCTAGCTATTTTCCAATTTATTACTCAGCTATTTAATATATTAGACACTCTAATGGCATCATATATCGATGCAACAGCTGTATCAACGGTTGCATACATGGTACAGCTTCAGCACATAGTTTCAGCTATTGGAGGAGGCTTATCTGTAGCTGGATCAATTAGAATTGCTAACTTCTATGGTAAAGGCTCTTATGATGATGTAAAAAAGGAAATTAGTAGTCTATTTTTACTAACAGCAATTATTTCACTATTCATTATATTATTAATTCCATTCACCCCTGCTATTTTAAGGCTAACAGGTACCCCTGAGGGCTTTACTAATAGTGGAAGCGTCTACTTTATGATAGTACTTGTTGGAATAGTAATTAATTTCTTTAATTCAATTTACCTTGCGATAGAAAAATCTAGAGGAAACACAAAGGTAATATTAAAGCTAAATCTATTAGTTATGATAGTTAAGCTATTATTAACAGCTATATTTATTTACATTCTTAAGGGTGGGATTAACTATATTGCATTAGCAACCCTTCTTAGCTACCTTACACTATTCTTCCTTGGTCCAATTAGATTAATCAATGGAGAGGATGCATTTTCATTCTCACTTAAGGCTGCATCCTTAAAGTGGAAAGCTATTGGGCCTATGATAAAGCTATCAATTCCAACTATGATAGAGAAGATGAGCTTTTCATTTGGAAAGGCTTTAGTAAACAATATGAGTGCAACCTATGGAGAGACAACCGTAGGAGCTGCTGGGATATCAAATAATATGTCTGGCCTTTTGACTGGAATACAAACAGGTATTCAGGATGGAGGAACCTCATTAATAAGTCAAAATAATGGTGCTGGATTATTCAAAAGAGTTGTTAAAATATTTGCTCGCTTAACTACTATTGAATTTATAATTGGCTGTATAGGAAATTTCTTATATTTATTTTTAATGTGGCCAATTAGCTATATTTTTGCTTCAAGTAAGGGTGGCTTTAATCAAGAATTCCAGAATCTTATTATTCTAATTTTTAAATATGAGATCTTAGGATGCTTTTTACTATCCTTTTGCTATGCTTCAATTTCTTTACTTTTAGGACTTAAGCAAACAAAGCTAGTAATGATAGTAAATATATTTAGAGTGTTTGTTTTTAGAATACCTGTAATACATTACTTTACTACATATACAAATTTAAATGCTGAAGCAGTAGGATATACAATGATGATATCAAACTCACTAACAGGTATATTTGCATTTTTAGTTGCAATATATGCTTTAATAAAGGTTGCAAAGGCTAAAGAGTAACATTTATTATTTTTAATAAAGGTTATTTCAATGTTTGATATACATGCACATATTGGTGAATATAACGAAAATTGCTTAGTAGCAACCTCATATATAGAAGAGTTTGATAAGCTATCACAATTTAAATATAGAGCCTATGGCTCATTATCATTTAATAAAGAAGATATATGTGTAATCAAAGAATACTTAAAAAAGGATGAAGATGGATTAATTGGTGAGATTGGCTTAGATAAGAGATTTAATATTGCTGGACAAGAGGAGTTTTTAAGAGAAGCGATTAAATTAGGAAAAGCTAATAGCCGCCCTATTATTTTTCATTTAGTTGGACACTATGATATTTTTTTCAAGCTTTTAGCTGAATTAGCTCCAATACCACCCTTTTTAGTTCATGGCTTTACAGGCTCATATGAGGTTGCAAAAAGAATTATTAATTCTGGTGGGTATATATCTCTATCACCTAGAGCTCAAAGATGTAAGAGCTACAAAAGCCTATTGAAGCTTCCATTTTTATTAGAAACAGATTTAAAAAGTGGAGAGGAAGAAATAAAAACTTTATTTTTATGGTATAACACTGTAAGTAAAGATATTGGTATTAAAGCTAATGAGCTTGAGGAAATTATAGATGAACGAAGAACAGTTTTTACGCCTTGAAAGATTAATTGGAAGAGATAAGGTTGAAAGGCTTCATAACAAGAGAGTAACAGTTATAGGGTGTGGTGCTGTTGGTGGTTATGCATTAGAGGCTTTAGTTCGTTCTGGAGTTGGGAAAATTAGAGTCGTAGATTTCGATACCTTTACATATTCAAATATTAATAGACAAATACTTGCAACCTACAGCAGTGTTGGTTTAAAAAAGGTTTTAGTTGCAAAGCAAAGAATTTTAGATATCTTTCCCGATTGCTCAGTAGAAACTGTTGATGCTTTTGTAAATGAAGATAACTATGCCGAAATTACTAAGGACAGCGATATAGTACTCGATTGTATCGATTCAGTTAAATCAAAAATTGGGCTAATCGCTTACTGCACTACTCATAATATAGAGATTATTTCCTCAATGGGAGCAGCATTACGAAGAGATCCTACTCTAATTAGATATTCAACTATTAAGGATACTTATGGCTGCCCTCTAGCGAGACAGGTAAGAACAGGCTTAAGAAAGATGAATGTCCCACTAAATGTTATGTGTGTATTCTCTCCTGAGCAGGTAGACTTCAAATACAACTCTGAGAATGCTGAAGCCGATGAAGTATCTGGTAGGAAAAAGCTAGTACTTGGAAGTCTTGTAACAATAACAGCAATATTTGGCGAGATGATGGCACATCTCGCCCTAACAAAGCTACTCGATATTAAAGGCTTTGAAATTAATTAAGCCTAATTAATTAACTCTATCTCCTGGAAGAATCTTATTTGATGAAAATCAGGAGCTGGAGTATCAATAGGGAATAGAGAGATAAAGTGAGGCTTACTTAGCTTATCACCACACTTATAAGCATTAATATATAATTTATCTCTATCTAAGCTAAAGCTCTTTAATGGAATTACACCTGAAAGCTCGTAGGTACTTCTTTTATTGTTGTTTTCAAATATTTTCATATTTCTTTTTACTAATTTAAGTAAATCGGTATCAACAGGTGTTCTATCACTTCTACTACTACCATAGCCACAGCGAAGAGCAGTAGATGCAGAGAATTCAAAATTATAATAATGAACCTTATCTGGAGAGATAAATAATTCTACACAGCTATCCTCCCAAACACTACCATTATCCTCTTTTACCATTCTTCTTAGCTCTTTTTCAGTAACATGAAATGAGAAATATAAATTAAAATCCTCTACTCTTAAAGAAAGAGATACCTTAGTATCATTTGGATCACTATTCCAAAGATAATTAGTCAGCTCAAAGGTCGATGTATTTTTATCAATTTTCATAATATAGTCCTATATAAAAATATACAGGAGAATTATATCTCCTGTATACCACATTAATGTTGCAACGAAAAAGAATTACTTTTTCTTATGTCTATTCTGTCTGAGTCTCTTCTTTCTCTTGTGTGTTGCAATCTTATGCTTCTTTCTTTTCTTACCGCAAGGCACAGTTCTGCTCCTTATTCCAATTGGATTTTTTTGTAATTACCGAGTCATTATGCCTTTTTTAATAAATACTAGTCAAGTAAGTGTATTAAAATTGAATATATTTTTAATCCTCAATTTTCCTACCCTTAACAAATTTAGCAAATACACAGTCACTACTCTTTAAATATACATATTGCTCTAAGCGTTCTTTTAATGTTAACTCAGATTTCAATGTTGTTTTTATTGATGAATCATCAAGAACTACAATATCTGCATCATACCCTTTTATAAAGGCTCCAACATTTCCAAAGAACTGACCACCCATTTTTGTAGCAAGATAAAAGGCCTCTGGAAAGAGTAATGAGCCATCATTATTATGACTTAATCTCTTATTTAATTTACTAACCTTTATTGCATTTTTCATCGCTGATAATATCGATATATCCTCTCCACCTGCTATATCACTTCCAAGTCCAACATTTACACCACTATCTAAGAGTGCAGTAACTCTAGCAACTCCACTAGTTAAATTTGTATTTGAATCTGGACAATGAGCTACAAACACATTTTTATTTTGAAGTAGCTCTAGCTCACTTTCATAGCTATAAACACAATGAGCCATTACAGTTTTATTTATTCCCCATAATCCAAAGATATTATAAGCATCTGCATAGCTTTTGCTTTGAGGTACTAGCTCCTTAACCCACTCTATTTCAGATAGATTTTCACTTAAATGTGATTGAACTGGTAGCTTATATTCTTTTGAGATCTTTCCAAGCTCCTTTAATAGGTAATCAGAGCAGGTTGGAATAAAGCGCGGAGTAATTATTGGCTTAATATTTTTAAACTCTTTAGATTTTTCGATATATGATAAAGTGTTTTTTATACTTACATCACTTTCTTCAATTAATATATCTGGAGCATTTCTATCTGTATTAACTTTACCAACAAAGCCTGAAAGACCTGCGGCCTCTAGCTTTTTCATTAAAGCTAACGTTGCTTCTTCATGAATAGTTGCAAAGGCACATACTCTTGTTGTAGCGCTTTTTTTCAAGTCCTCAACAAAAATATCATAAGCCTTATTTGCGTAATCAAGATTCTTATATTTGCTCTCCTCTGGGAAGGTATGTCTATCAAGCCAAGGGAGAAGCTCCATATCCATCCAAAGCCCCCTGAATTGATATTGAGGTGCATGAACATGTAAGTCACTTAGTCCAGGAATTATTATTTTATCGCTATAATCATAGTATTCCAGGTTTTTAAAGCACTCAGGAATAGTTTTATAAAACCCATCAATCTTGTTATTTAAAACAACAAGATTCATATCATTAATTTCTTCTAATACAAACCTATTTTTAGAGTGAACAAAATTACCATGAATAATAAAGCTATCCATAAAAGCCTCCTATTAATCTTTTTTGATAATAGTCGGATGTTTATGGCAACCCGGTAGAAACTCTTACCCATATCGTAAGAATATATTATCTTATGCTTAAGATTATAACACGTCTAAGAATAAGAGTGATATATAAAATTATCTAACATTTCGTAAAATTTATAGTAGATGAATTGTAAAAAAAGACTTATCTTAGTTTTCAAGAGAGGGATTATGAAAATTCTTATTTTAGGTTTAGGTCTAAATGGCGGAGGTGCATCTGCAGCAAGATACTTTGCAGGAAAGGCAGATGTTCGTATCTCCGATATCTCTCCTCGAGAAACATTTGGTCCTCTAGCTGATGAAATGGAGGCCCTAGGGATTAATTGTCACTTTTCTGATAAGGACCCAAAGGAAAACATTAAGTGGGCTGATATCGTAATTAAGAATCCTGCTATTCCTAACACCTTACCTCAGCTATCACTTGCAAAGAATATTCAAAATGATTTCTCTTATCTTTTTTCCTCTCCTCTAATAAAAGATATAAAATTAATCCTAGTAACTGGTACTAAGGGTAAATCAACAACAGTATCAGCTATTACACATGCTCTAAATAGACTTGGTAATAGCGCTATATATTGTGGAAATATTGGTGTATCAGCCTTTGAGATATTAAAGGATTTAGAAAATAGACAAATAGATAAAAAGCCTCTACCAAATTATATTGTAGCAGAGATGTCCTCTTGGCAAATTCATGATACTAATATTGCATTAAATGGTGTTTGGCCAAATACTGAGCTTACTATTTTAACAAGCTTGTATAGAGATCATCAAAATAGATATCACTCTTTAACTGAATATTATGATGATAAACTCACACTTATTAATGATAAATGTAAGCATATATTAATTAATATTCGCACTAAGCTCTATGTTGATAAGCACACTCATGGCTTAAAGAGAAAAATAAAGCTCTTCCCTACTCTTTTTAATCCTTATGCTGGTAATAAAATAGAGCTAATGTGTGCATTTAATGCTTTAAAGCTACTTGGCTTTAAGAAGGATGAAATAATTAAAGCACTATCTAGCTATAAGGGAATACCTCATAGGATAGAACAAATTGCTATCAAAAATGATATTATGTTTATTAATGATAGT
The DNA here is from genome assembly GCF_009695635.1 of Bullifex porci. Classification (GTDB taxonomy): domain Bacteria; phylum Spirochaetota; class Spirochaetia; order Sphaerochaetales; family Sphaerochaetaceae; genus Bullifex; species Bullifex porci. The sequence continues at coordinate 15,971 of NZ_VUNN01000005.1, read as the reverse complement.
GCTGCAACAATCAGTGAGGCAGTAACCTTCTCAACTAGTACGCTTTATCCTTTATCATACCATTTAATATGTGGTGGTACAGATAAGGATATTAAAGCACTTGGTATGCTACCAGCATTAAAGAGTGCTACATCTATTCTTCTGCTAGATGGTTCATTTACAACAGATAAGCTTATTCCACTACTTAATAAGTATCAGCTTCCATACTATGGACCATATAATAATCTAAGAGATGCCTTTGAGAAGGCTGTAGATAATGCTGAAGAAAAGAAGGGATTTAATAATCAAATGCAGGTAGTAATCCTATCTCCTGGTGCAGCTAGCTTTGGTATGTTTAAAAATGAATTTGATAGAGGTGACTCATTTAGACGCTTAGTTGGTGAGTATGTTAGCCGCGCTTAGCTTTAAATCTTATATTTTCAATAAACTTATAGCACGATGCCAGAATTTTATTATAGTAGTAATCACAGGAAGCAGGTCTTTTAACAGCTTCTCCGCCAAAGGAGGTTTTAAAGGTTGTTAGCTTATTTAAATTCCCCTCTCCTATTCCAAATAAATCGTAGTATTTTAGCTTATCTTCCTTAGCTCTATTTATTGCATAGCTTTGCAAGCTATAGCCACATGAAACTCCATCCTTAATAAATGAAGAAGAGCCAAAGAGATAAATCTCCTCAAAGCTATTTCTTATATTAACTATTCCACCTATTACCTCATCATTGTGCTTTGCAATGTATAAAATAGGTTTAACATCTACACCCTTATAGCTAAGTAATCTTTTTATATATGCTTTACTTCTTGCGTCAAAGCCATCACGCTTTGCTGTCTCTAAATAGGTTCTATACCAAGCGTTATACTCAGCTTCACTATTATCCCACTTGAAAACTTCAACCTCTGCTTCTTTCTTAAGATTTCTCTTAACTCTTTGCTTAAAGCACAAATCCTTTTCTAAATCGATTATTACAGATTCTTTTGGTTGAATTGAATATTTACATCTATGTAAATGCTTAATAAATGAAAAATTATCATTACTATAAGATAAATCATATCGAACTAAAATTATATTTTCATTTATATATTTTTTTATTTTCTTTGAGATTTCGATTAATTCTTTACTATCAATATCTTTAAAACAAAATGGAGAGTATGCAATAGAAAAAGATAAAAATAGCTTTCTTACTAAAATAAGAAAAGTGCCTCCAGATCTATTTGTTTGATATCTGAAGGCATAAGATACCCAATTTGGGCTTTTAACATAAGCCCAAAATGAGGATTGAAAAACACTTTCTGAATTTAATTCAGAAATATTTATTGGCTCTATATTAACCAACTGGTCCATTAATATATTTCTTACAGGTTAAGTGCTTACCACTAAAGCCGAGAGCCTTGCCATCAACCTTGATAACACCATCCTCAGAATAGATTGGGAGAGCAAAGAAATGATCTGGCTTAATATATGTAGTTACCTTCTCAACTTCACCCTGTCCATCGAACTCAAGAACAGTACCTGGCTCAAAATCATCTGCAAAGAGAACTTCACAGGTTGTATGCTCAGGAGCATTTGGATCACTTGCAGCAAGAAGCATACCATAGCTCTTAACACCTCTAAAGTTAGCTGGCTTAAGATTTGAAACTAATACGATGTTATGTCCAAGAAGCTCTTCAGCTGTGTAATATGGAACGATTGAAGATACAATTGTTCTTTCCTCTGGCTCACCGCAGTTAAGCTTAAGGATGTATAAAATATCACCATTAGGGTGCTTTTCTACACTAACAATCTTACTAACCTTTAAAATTACCTTGTGAGCAAATTGATCTGCAATGCTCATCTGATTTTCATTATCCATTTTCTTTTCTTCCTTATTAATCTTTTTTTCTTCCTGTGCCTTATTTCTCTCTTCTTGTGAGCCTGAATACTTAAGCTTTAAGTTATTAATAAAGTCATCCTCAAGCTTTGAGAAAAGAAGAGTTACACCGCTAATTGTACTAATACCCTCAAATGATCCAACACTATCCCAGTTTTCGTTCTCAATTGAGAAGAATGAGAGAATTTGCTTACTAGTAGTAGGCATATATGGCTCAATCATAATTGCTAAATCTCTAATTAAGTAGCAAAGAGTCTTTAATAGTGAAGCTGCTTTAGCAGGATCTTCCTTTCTCATCTTCCATGGTTCACCAGCTTGGAAAGCCTTATTACCGATATCTGAAAGACCAAAGATAGCTCTTAAAGCATCTCTTTCTTCAGCTCTCTCTAAGAGATTAGTGATCTCATTTTCTTTAGCTCTAATATCATTAACTAAATCTGCATCAAGCTCTCCCTCAGGGATCTTGCCATCATAGAATCTTGAGATAAAGGTTAGAGTTCTATTAACGAGATTTGAAAGATTACCAATTAGCTCGCCATTAACCTTCTCTTGGAAATCTGACCATGAGAAATTAACATCACTTCTTTCTGGTCTGTTATAGAACATATAGAATCTCCAGCAATCAGCAGGAATTCCAGTCTCCTGTACATCATTACCAAATACACCAATACCAAGTGATTTACTAAACTTACCACCCTCATAGTTTAAATATTCAGTAGAGGACATATGGTGTAGCATTGTCCAATTCTCACCAGTTGCAAGTAGTGATGATGGGAAAATAACTGTATGGAATGGGATATTATCTTTACCAATAAATTGGAATAATTCTGTGTTATCTGGGTCCTGCCACCAATATTTCCAATTATCAGTATAATTAGCTGTAATTGAAATATATCCAATTGGAGCATCAAACCAAACATAGAATACTTTATTTTCATAGCCTGGCTTAGGAACTGGGATACCCCACTTTAAATCACGAGTAATACATCTTTCCTTTAAGCCATCACGAATCCAAGAGTTTGTCAGCTGGATAGCATTCTTTGCCCAGAAGCCCTCGACAGAGGCCTTTTCCATCCACTTCTTTAATAGTGGAAGAGCCTTTGGAAGGTCGATATATAGATGCTTTGTCTTTCTAACCTCTGGAGTAGTTCCACAAACAGAGCAATGTGGATTAATAAGCTCTGTTGGCTCAAGAAGAGTCTGACAGGCATCACACTGGTCACCACGTGCTCCTTCACTACCACAATGAGGACAGGTACCTTCAACGAATCTATCTGCTAGGAATCTACCACATTTAGGACAATATAGCTGTTCTATCTCACGCTCTGTGATATAGCCATTCTTATCAACCTCATTAAATATTGCTTGTACAATTTCTGTCTGCTTCTCTGTACTAGTTCTACCAAAATAATCAAAAGAAATATTAAACCATTTATATATATCTCTATGAATAGCATGATAATGGTCACATAGCTCTCTTGGTGTTACACCCTCTTTTAATGCTCTAGTCTCACTAGCTGTACCATACTCATCTGTTCCACAAATGTATAGTGTCTCATAGCCACGTAAGCGACAAAATCTTGCAAATACATCTGCTGATAAAACCTGAGTTAAGTTACCTAAGTGAGGAATATTATTTACATATGGAAGTGCTGAAGTTATTAATCTCTTTTTCATTAAATCCACCTACTTTTTAAAAACTTCTGACTGCTCCCACGGGCAAGCCCGTGGGGTTCTGATTACCAAGAGTAGCTTGTAATCGTACATCATTTTCAGACTTTGGAGTTACAAGTGTAAGCCTATTTGAATCAGGACTTTCATTATCAAGCAGTCCTACGACCACATTAGCGATAAATTTCTGCTTTTCAGCAAGGAAGTACAGTCATTCTCCCTGTTATTAAGTTTTAACCTATTTTAATTCCACTGTTCAATACTTTAATCTTATTAACCTTAATCCTTTCTATTAGTTTTTTCTCCATATTGTAGAATCTTCCAAATTCCATATTACATTTATTTTTATCTATGCTGTTTGTTCTATAATCGTAACAATAGAGTAAGAATGAGGAATACCAATCTCTCTGCACCTCAGTACCACTACGAAGTTTATACAATCTATCAGATAGCTTCTTCTTGATATAATCATCCGCAGTATGGTCATATTGTGATGCTCTATAATTATTAGAAACCTCGATATATGTACCGCCTGTCACTTCGAATTTCTTTTGTACAGTGGTCTGAAATTTAGAAGGGCACCTGTTCTTTATTGTTTTGCCAAATCTTTTTTTCTTATTGAATTTACCTTTTTCATTTTTTGTGGTTTCTTTAGCACGCTTCATGAGTTTGCTTGCATTTTTCTCTTCAGTTACAAATGTATTAGCCAAACTACGTAAATGATTTGCATCCTCGTTTATTGCAAGTTGTCTATTTACTGCATTGATTCGACATAATTCATGAAATTTGGATTTCAGCTTTTTATAATGATTTGAATATTTCCAATCCTTATGACCTTTTTTAACACTACCATCATCGTTATAGTTTTGAGGATTAGTAGCTCTTCTTGACCTATCCATCGCACGATGGAGTAGTCGTTCTTTCCTCTCTGAAGTTTGAATACTATTTCCACGCTCTGAAAGATTTTTCAAGCCCACCTCTGTATTAGATGTATACGCAACAGTCTGTGTACCAATATCAGCACCTATAATACCTTTACCATACTTATGTCGAAGACTACCATACTTGTTGTATTTTGGTTTTGCCTTACCTTCAATGGTCAGGTGTAAATATACCCTGTATTTGCGCCTTATTAATTTAGGTACAAGCGTTGCATAGCATGGCCTGTATGTGTCTATGCATCGGGCATCTTCCTTGAAAGCATTAACCGCTTTTCTATCTATGTTTTCAGATTCTGCAAGATAGGACACAATTGAATTAACCTCATCTCGTTGAAATCTATCAACTATCTTTATTCCAAAATTAATCTTACCAAGTTTGAATTGTAGCTGCTCTTTCTTTACAGATATTGGTATACCACGATTTATCTGTTTTGATCTGATGCAAGGCAGTTCTCCGTATTTAGAGAAGTGAATTGTTGCTCCTCTCCCATATAAGCATTTCTCTACACCTCCCCAAATATCCTCAGCTTTAGTTAAGGCAAAAACAGCATCTATTCCATATTTTTTACCTATTGGAATCATGGATTTTCTACAATAATCCCATGTGACATTATAGTCTTTCTGCATTTCACTAAGCTGATTAGCTAAAGCTTTTCGTTTATTTTTATCTCCGGTGTTACCATACAAAACAAGTAGCTTGCGGTATCTCTTTGTGCGTAGAAGTTGCTCATAATTCTTTCTCATAAGAGCTACAAGCTCGTTTCCTGCTTTTCGTATTTTATCTGAAAGAGTTACAACTTGAAGTATATCAGAATAAGGCATATCACTTTCAACAGCTAAAATATGCCTCTCTGAAACCTTATGATATTGTTTTAGTAGCTTATTATACTCTTCATCAATCATGGTTTTTCCTTCCTCAACTGAATAGATTCTAGCAAGGTTTTCAAGTTCAGTTTTCCATTCAGAGGGAACAGAAATATTGATTTGTACGTTATTGCTTTTGGGACGAGCCATTACTATTATCTTCCTCCACGATTTGAATGATATGCTGAATTATCAGTATTTCATTGATTATTATGATGGTTACTGTTTTCTGTGTATGCTTGTATTACTTATTCCCCTTTTATTTCCTTTCTAGATTTATTATACATATAGAATATTTAATTATCCTAGTTAATTTTCAAGGTAAAAAAAACTGCTTTCATCCCACACGCAAGCGTGAGGGTTTTTCGCAGCATATATATAACAGGATAAAGATTTACCCTATATTTTGTAAGGTGATTAAAAGAAAAACACAATTTGTCTTGCCGATAAACCCTAATTGGTCTAATTTTATCATATATTTATTTAAAGGAGTAATGTGTGGACGAAGAAGAAAAAGTCGTGAGACCTGTAAAACATGGTTTTTCACTCTCACCAAAGATTATTATTGTTGCACTAATAATTGCATTACTAGTAGGTGCAGCAGCTTCATCATTCTTTGTAGTTGACCAGACTGAACAAGCTGTAGTTTTAAGACTTGGAAAGTATAATAGAACTGTAGGCCCTGGACTTCAGACCAAAATACCTTTTGGTATTGATAGCGTTTATATTGTACCTACTCAGGTAGTACAAACCTTAACCTTTGGTTATCGTGCAAACGATAAAACTGGTACAGGCTTAAAGGGTGCTTCTAGCTATAAGAGTGAATCAACAATGTTAACAGGGGACTTGAATATTGTTGATGTAGAGTGGATTGTTCAATATAAGATTAATGATCCAAAGAATTGGCTCTTTAATGTTGAAAATAGAGAAACAACTATTCGTGATATCTCTCAATCTGTAATGAATGCTCTAGTTGGAGATTTACCTATTTTATCTGTAATGACTAACTTAAGAACTCAGATAGAAATTGAAGCTCAGCAGAACATGCAGGAAATCTTTGATAGATATAACTTTGGTATTCAAATTGTAACTGTAAAGCTTCAAAATATTGTTCCACCAGAGGGTGATGTACAGGATGCCTTTGAGGATGTAAACAAAGCTATTCAGGATATGAATAGATTAATCAACGAAGGTAAGGAGCACTATAACCAAGAAATTCCTGCCGCTCAGGGTGAAGCTAGTAAGCTTATTCTACAGGCTCAGGGATATGCAGCTGAAAGAGTAAATACTGCTACTGGTGATGCAGCTAGATTTGATGCTCTTAGAGAGGCTTATGAGGAGAGTAAGGAAATTACCTCTAATCGTTTGTATATTGAGACTATGGATGAAATCCTAACAGATAAAGAAATTACATTAGTAGATAAAAACCTATCACAGTTCTTACCTATTAAGAATCTTGGAGGTACAAAATGAAAAAGCTAATTACAACTCTAGTTGTGCTTGCAGTTTTACTAATAGTATTTTTAATGTTAGGCCCATTCTACATTCTTGAAGAAGGCGAACAGGCTATAGTAACTAGATTTGGTAAAATTGTAGATTATCAAACAGAGTCTGGCTTAAAATTCAAAATGCCTGTAGTTGATAATGTAACAAAATATACTAAAAAGCTTTTAAGCTGGGATGGGGACGCGCAGAGAATTCCTACTAAGGAAAATCAGTTTATTTGGGTTGATGCAACAGCAAGATGGTACATCAGTGATGTAGCACTCTTCTATGAAACTGTTGGTACTATTGAATCTGGTCTTGGAAGATTAAATGATGTCATTGACTCAACTATTAGAACTGTTATCTCAGAAAACTATCTTAATGAGGCTGTTAGAAGTAGTAACCAAATTAACTTAATTACAGTTAAGGAAGATGTATCCTTAGAAAATACAGAGGATGCTGAAACACTTAGAAACCTTACTGCTACAGCTACTAGCCAAGAGGAAATTAAAATTGGTCGTGAGGGGCTTTCAAATAAGATTCTCGCTCAAGCCTCAGAGTTTACTAAGGCATATGGTATTACTCTTCAAGATATTATCATTCGTCAAATTAGATATTCAGATGATTTAACAGAATCTGTTTACACAAGAATGATTAAGGAAAGAAACCAAATAGCTGAAGCTTATCGTTCCTATGGTCGTGGACAGCTTGCTCAGTGGCAGGGTAAAACAGAAAATGATAAAAAAGCTATCCTCTCTGAAGCCTATGCTAAAGCTGAAAAGATTAAGGGTGATGCAGATGCTCAAGCCTCAAGAATTTACTCTCAGGCTTATGAAGCTGATCCTGAATTCTTCTCATTCTATAGAACACTGGAATCCTATAAGACTTCACTTGTTGGTATAGATAAAATCTTCTCAACCGATATGAGCTACTTTGATCAGCTTTATGCAGGAAGTAATAAATAATGTTTAAGCGGCTTTCAAGCTTTAAGATCGATTATCTAAATGAAAGCCACCTTATCATCCCCTTTTCAGAAATAGATGATAATATGGTCATCTACTCCTCTGATAAGGGGATAATTTATATTAACGCCTATAACCATCTATTTGTTATAGCAGATAGCTTTGATGATGAAATATTAAGCTTTATAAATAAAAACAAAAAAAGTATTAGCTATGCTATCTATCCCTCAAATGATAATCCCGATAGATATCTTCTAAAGAGAAATAAAATAAAAAATAGTAATATTTATCATTTTCTAAGTAGTAAGGAATTAGAAGAAATAGCTTCCTTCTACCAAGATAAAACTCCCTTTGATACAGAGTATGAATATCTAAGTGGTTTAAAACCGTGTGATAGTGAATTTGCATTTTTTAGAGATAATCAAAATAATATTATTAGCTCTCTATATACAATTAAGAAGCAGCAATTAGCTGTAAATATTGCAACAAGCATAGAAGAAAGGAATAAAGGCTATGCATCTTTATTGATAAATTCTCTTCCTTTCAGCTATATTTTTGTTGAGGATATAGAGCTTTTAGCTTTTTATCAGCACTTAGGCTTTGAAATAGTTAGAAGCTATAAAACTTGGAGGAATAAAAGATGAAATATGTAATGTTTTCTACAGTTGAAGATGATGATATCCACATGGGATATTTAAACGATGAAAAGATAGTTGAAATTGAAAATATTTATGATACAGAGGGTGAATTAGTTGAATGTGGAAAAACCTATGACAGAGAAAGTGTTATATTATTAGCTCCAACAATTCCAACTAAGGCTTTATGTGTAGGCCTAAACTATAAGGACCACATTGAGGAGATGAAGCTTGTAACTCCAAAGTCTCCTGTAATCTTTATCAAGCCAGCATCAAGTGTATTAGATCCAAATGGTGAAATTATTAGACCAGAGATGAGCCAAAGAGTCGATTATGAAGCAGAGCTAGCTATCGTAATTAAAAAGGAATGTAAGAATGTTTCAATAGAAGAGAGTAAGGATTACATCCTTGGCTATACCTGTGCTAATGATGTAACTGCTAGAGACTTACAGGATCAAAATGGTCAATGGACAATTTGTAAGGGCTTTGATACCTTCCTTCCACTTGGTCCATATGTAAGCGATGAGGTTGATCCAACTAATCTTAAAATTGAATCAAGACTTAATGGTAAGGTAATGCAATCAAGCAATACCAAAAACTTACTCTTCACCTGTGATTACTTAGTATCATATCTATCTAAAGTAATGACATTACTTCCAGGTGATGTAATCTTAACAGGTACTCCATCAGGTATTCATAAGATGGAAGCTGGCGATGTTATTGAAATTGAAATCGAAGGATTAGGAGTATTAAGAAACGAGGTAGTTTAAACCCTTTTCTTTTCTAATCCATGTATCCAGTCTGCCTTCAAGAAATAAATTAAGAATAGAATTGTACTTAATGACCAGGTTAGAGGGTAGACTGAATATATTATTTGTACATAGTGGAAGAAATGTAATACTACAGTTAAATAGGTAACTCTAAATACACACCATATTCCAATCATAATGAACATAGGAACTGTTGCCTTTCCACTACCCCTTAAGATACCAGCAATACAATGAGAAAAGGCTAAAGCAAAGTAAAATAATCCTTCAATACGACATTGCTTAGTACCAAATGCTACAACCTCAGGATCATCATTAAATAGACTTATTAAGAAAGGTGCAAAAATAAATACTAATATTCCTATTATTTCTGCAGCACTTATTGAACACAAAATTGCAAATCTAGCACCCTCTTTAGCTCTATCATATTTTTTTGCTCCAAGATTTTGGCCTATAAAGGTTGTTAATGATAAAGCAAAGCACGTAATAGGTAAAAATGCAAAGCCTTCAATCTTCGCATATGCACCACTACCTGCAACAGCAACTGAAGTAAAGGTATTTACATTAGTTTGAACTACAGTATTTGCAAAGCCAACTACACTATTTTGTATTCCAGCAGGAAGACCAAACCTAATTACATCCTTTAATGTTTTACCATCGAATCTAATTTTACTTATTTCAACCTTAAACAGATCATTACCCTTCATTAATCTTATGAAGCTTAATACTACACTTAATGCTTGAGATAGAGTTGTAGCTAAGGCAACTGACCAAACACCAAAGCCTAATACAGCTACAAAAAGAAGGTCTAATATAACATTAGTTATTGAAGATGTAATAAGATAATATAGTGGGTGCTTTGAATCACCTATTGCATTCATGATTCCATTACATATGTTATACATCATGCTAAATATCAAGCCATACGAGTAAATTCTAAAGTATTCTATCGAATTAGGTAGAATATCACTTGGAGTTTTCATCAGCTTTAATATTGATGGAGTAAATAGAACTCCAAAAATTGATAATAATATTCCTGCTGTTAAGCCTAAAGCTAAATCTGTATAAACTGCTTTAGTTAAGCTATCTTTATCTCTAGCGCCAAAGGATTTTGCTATAACTACACCTGCTCCTACTGCAACACCCTGGAAAAAGCCAATCATCATGAATATTAATGGTGTAGATGATGAAACAGATGCTAAGGCTAAGGGACCTAAAAAGTTTCCAACTATTAAGGAGTCTACTGTATTATAAAGCTGCTGAAATAGATTTCCTAAGAAAAGTGGAAATGCAAAGCTTAATAACCCCTTTTTTATAGAGCCTTGTGTGAGATCTAAAGAATTAGCCATAACGCTTAGTATTTATCACATTGCATAGAAATCATCAATATTAATATTTTTTACACATCTTTTTTATTTTTTCCTTGAAAAGCTGTTGACTCATTTTAACTAATTGTGTATTGTAACCATGTTGCGTCGGCGAGATAGCTCAGTTGGTAGAGCAAACGGCTCATATCCGTTCGGTCGAGGGTCCGAGTCCCCCTCTCGCTATCCAATTAGTCAGAACTTGATACTTTCAGGTTCTGATTTTTTTTATTTATACACCATAAAGAATTAAAAAGACTCCTCTGTAACGTAATTGAACATAGAAGCTCAAAAATAAGGTAAAATCTGGGTAACTGTAGCAACGTAAATGAACACGTGTTCGCTCCCCCTTTATTATCGTTACACACGTATGCAACGATAATTTTTTAAAACGTAATACAGTTATTGAATAACGTTACACAGGTTTGGAATAACGTTATCGGGTTTATGAATTTCGTTACATAGGTTTAGAATAACGTTATACAGTACTCGAATAACGTAACACAGTTCTTGAATAACGTTATACAGTTCAAGAAAAACGTAACACAGTGTTCAATAACGTAACATTGTATAAAAAAAGAGTATAATCACATAGGCAAAAAGATAGGCCTATAGCATTAATTCCATAGACCTTTCTTTCTCTCTTTTTTTAATTCAAGGCTCAAAAAGCATAATAATTATAGCTTCCATTCTAGATTTTTATTGTAAATCTTTATTTTAAATATATTTACACTCTGAACAGAAAATCAGCCAGCCCTGCTGAAGTTATCGTGGACTGACTGGGGTAATCCTCAGATTATATATTACCTGAAAGATATAGTCTCATTCATAAAGTTTTTTAGTAAGCACCATTGAAAATGAATAGAAATAATAAGTAATCACTCTTATAATGTATATGGAGGGAATTGATGAAAAAGACTGTAATCATATTTTTATCAATACTGTTAGTATTGTTTGCTGTTTCCTGCAGCAATTCAAACTCACAACCAGAGACAGGAAGCATACATATTTCAATAGACGAATCTGCAAGCAGATCCATTGATACCAATATAAACCTGAACATTTCAAAAATCACAATCAATGCTTCAGGGCCTGCGGGAAACTCTTTCTCTATGGATTTTACTTCATCACCATGGCAGGCTGAGAAAACCGGAATTCTTGTAGGTGACTGGACAATCAGCGCAACTGCGTATAATGATAATGAAGGAAATCAGATAATTGGAGAAGGTTCTACGACTGTCACCGTCCAGCCCAAGAAAACATCAAATGCTTCGATAAGAATAAATGAGCTTGAGGGTACTGGTACATTCTCGATATCAATTCATGGTTCTACTACACCTTCGATCATTTATACAGCTCATATATACAAAAACAATAATGGCGTAATTACTCAGGTCGATGAAAAAACCTTTACAGCTAAGGATGGTGTCCTTGAAGCTGTTTTCACTTTGAATAACGGATATTATCTATATTCCGTAACTTCAAATGTTGAACTGGATCTGCCCGCACCGGAGAGCTTCAGAATGGTAAAAGGTGATATCATAACAGTTTCCATGACTGCAGCTGAAAATTCTTTAGGAAGTCTTTCTTTAAGTGTAACCAACGGAATTACTAAAACTCCAAGTTTAACCATTGATACATCTGAAAGAAATGTATATGCAAATGATGAAACAACTCTGTTGGCGAATCATACGCAATTCAATCCTGTCTCCTATATGTGGTATGTTGATGGGAAACCTATTGATGGGAACTCTCAGCAGGTAAACTATACCTTTCAGGAAGGCGAATACCGGGTAACATGCGTTGCCATGGATGAAGGCAGCACAGTATGGACCGGAAGCAAAACCATAAATGTAACTGTTTCAACTGGTGTTTTGGACAGAAACAGACTAATTGGGATAACAGGTGTGAAGGATTATAACAAATATTCTTCAATATCAGTTTCTCTGATTGAAAACAACGAAAATAATAGTTATAACCGAGTTTCATTGAGGGGAATATTGCCAACAGATGATGAAGAAGATATAGTATTCATTGATCATAACGGCCAAGAAATAACTCAAGGTGATTACGGGGTAATCAATTATTTTGATTGTGGTGATATGATTTTTTTCCAATACGCACCAACAGCGTATACACATACTTACGGTTTTTCTAATATAAAAGGAGGCCCTACAGGAAAATTTGATGGAAGTCCATCAGCAACTGGGCCGATAAATGATATGTACAGTATTGCATATTACTGGTCTGCTGTTAACAATTATATCATACGTCATCCAAAAGACGCAAAAGACTTCATCTCTTATGTAATGGATAAAGAGAACGGAAGAATTTTCAAAATCGTAAATGAAAACGGAGAGAATCTCTACCCTGCATTGTCTTCTAATGCAACATCAGAAAGTAAATCCGTTTCTGTTACCCTTATTAAGAACAACTATATTAATGTGAGATATGAACAAGGACACACAGGACAATTGGATTACATCCAGTCTTGGGATATTGATCAGGAAAGAAACGTGAAGACAATCCGCATTGATTCAACAGGACTTGTTATAGAGTAATCATCTTTATTATTTACATGGCATTACTGTCTTCATACCAGAGACTTCCATGACATGAATGGAAGTCTCTCTTTATTTATATCACATGCAATCGTGGAGCGGATAGAATCATCATTAGAGGCAAATCTTTGCAGTGTCGGCAGCCAGTAACAATCATCTTCTGCTGATAGTCATCAGGTCCTGTTCCCACTACATTTTCGCAATCTCGTTGTCTGACTTCCTGCCGTTGAAGCTAATGAAATAGTTCAGGTAGCTCATCACTTCCTATCTGGTCATGAGCTACATAGCATTTATCTGCTTTAGGAGTATGATCCTTGCTCAATCGCTGAGTCCAGCAGTAATTCCGACCGTATACCCGCAGCGTTTCAGCAGGAACTCGCTCTGAAGGTTGCCGTTTGTTTCATATATCGAGCCGTAAAACCTGCCATCAGGCATTTTGAAGCGGTTCTGAAAGATCTCCACTTCTGGACGCATACGGCTTCCAATCAGCTCGTCGAATACCGAGGAGTACACATAGTAGCTACCGTATTCACGGCAGTATCCGGCAGGAAGATCAATGACAGAGAGACTGCTGCCTGCAAGCATCCTGACATTTATAGTTACATCTTCAAGCCCATGCCCTTCACTGATACACCGGAACTTCTGAGTCACTATAATGATTTTTTGCCGGTACCGTCACCTTAGCGGAAGCATGCCTTGGAACGTCCTAAGTGGCTGAAGTCGAAGAATCCTGTGACGTCTTCATACGGCTCTGCTCTATGCGATTTGACATGGGGATATGATTTCATACCAATGCTCAGTCGATTTACTTGCCGATGTTATCCCATATGGCTTTGTTTTCTCGGAACTCATCCGTGAGCTTCTTCCTTCCCCAATCATTAAGAGAATACATTGAGAAAACCAATAACGTAACATGGATTGGTGATGGCCAATTATTATGGTGGATCCTAGAGAAAATTCTTCCTCCTAAAGAATATGACAGTATTACTGAGTATCGACTTAATAAGAAAATAATAGAAAAGCTCCTTGGTACTTATGTTAATTCAGAAGGGAATCTTGTAACCCCTTCTATTTAAGGAGTGGAAGAAATAGTCCGGAGACACATTGCCTTCGGAACTACTTTATAATCGTAAAGATGCTTGTCAAAGCTCAACCGGTACTTCCATTCCGCCCTTGAACTTTACCATAAATTTCTTCTTGTCCATCACTACTATCACATCCACAAGCCCAAGCCAGAGGTTTTCGGAGAATTCAGTAAATAAATCATCAAAGCTAATCACCTCATCAATGAATCTCTTTATCATCAGCGACCTGCGCTTTCTCTCAGTCAGCTCATCCTGAAGCTTTTCCTTCTCAGCTAAAGCTTCTCTGTAATCCTTTTCAAGCTCTGAATATCTTCCATCTGCAAGCTCCTTCTCGGTAATCGCGTTTTTTGAAATGTAATCCTGGAGAAGGACCATCTTCTCATCGAAGGCTGTAGTAGCCTTTTCAAGCTTTCCTTCAAGTGCTGCAGTATCATCAATCTTAGCCTTAATATGGTTCATCATATCAATTGCAGGGCCTTTGTCGGTAACAATACTGTTTACAGCTTTGATGAATACGTTCTTTATTACACCTTCCCTAAGATGTGGAGTGGTACACTTCTTGTCAGCCTTGAACTTGTTGTTGCACTGCCATACAACACTGCGGTACTTGTCGGTGGAGTGCCAGACCTTTGAGCCGTAGAAGCTACCACAGTCACCACAGACAAGCTTTGAAGTAAATATAGACTTTGAAGAATGCTGCCTAGTTTCCTTTCTTCTAGATTCCAGTTCCTGCTGCGCCATCTCAAATTGCTCAGGTGGGATAATTGCTTCATGGCCATTTTCCACTAGATATTTCCTCACCTCTCCATTATTAGTAATTCTTTTTGAAAGAAGATCTCTCTTGTAGGTCTTCTGGAGTATGGCTTTTCCACAGTACTTCTCGTTTTGAAGAATTCTAACAACACTCTCTGTGCTCCATTTATCATTTCCGGCACCTGTCTTCATCTTCCTCTCCATTAGCTCCTTGGCTATGGAATAAGGAGTCTTTCCCTCAAGGAAACGGGTGAAAATGTATCTAACTGTCTTTGCCTGTTCAGGGTTTATGACAAGCTTTCCATCATTCCCCTTATCGTAGCCAAGAAATGTGCTATAACCTACTGAGTACTTTCCTTCCTCGAACCTCCTCTGCATTCCCCATGAAACGTTCTCCGATATGGACCTGGACTCTTCCTGGGCAATGGATGACATGATGGTAAGAAGCATTTCGCCCTTAGAGTCAAAGGTGTAGATGTTCTCTTTCTCAAAATAGACCTCTACACCATTTTCCTTAAGAAGCCTAATGGTGGAAAGACTATCAACAGTGTTTCTAGCAAACCTCGATACCGATTTTGTGAGTATGAGGTCTATCTTTTTGTGATTCACTGCATCATCTATCATGCGTAGAAAGCCTTCACGTTTCTTTGTATGTGTACCTGAAATACCTTCATCAGAGTACACTTCTACAAACTCCCATTCGGGGTTACTTTTGATGAATGAAGAATAATAGCTCACCTGTGCCTCATAGCTAGAAAGCTGGTCGTCCTCTTCAGTTGAAACACGTGCATAGGCAGCAACCCTTCTCTTCTTCTGCGCACTTATTGGCATTGTCAGAGTCAGTTGAAAAAGGACAAAAAGAGTCAGCTGAAAATGGACAGAAAAAGTCAAATGAAAAGGGAAAACATACAAACCATACTAAAGTGCTTTCCTTAATTATTATTGATAAAGACTTAGACCTGTCACTTCAGGCACAGAACTTGTAGAGATTTTATAAACAGTTTTTTGCTGTCCACGGTAA
>NZ_VUNN01000049.1 GCF_009695635.1 Bullifex porci | reverse complement strand
TTTTTTTGTTTGCTCTGCATGAGTATTAACTTGGTGGTGAAAGTCCACTGCGGGAACAGTTCTGAAAGAAAACCGCTAGCCAACGGCAAGGGCGTAACAGCAATGTTGGGTCTGAAGGAAGCAATAGGCAAAATCGTGAGTCTACGTACAGAAACCACATATAAGGCTGGGTATTTGGATGAGTGTGCAAAATAACATGAAATCCAGAACTGAGGATATCGAGTAAATGTGGAGGCTAAATGCGAGGAAGGTTAATATTCTTAACGGAGGAGGTCCTGCAAGCGCAATAGGCTGCAATATCGCTGATGACGGCGTAGTAACAACGAATTGCAGGAAGTCAGCAGAAGTCATATTAGCAACTAGAGAGAGTTGTGAAGGACGGAACAAATGAATCTTCGAGTAATCGAAGGAATGTCACGATATGTAATAGATACCCTGAAAAAGGGAGTAAGTCGAAATATCGTAAGGAGAGAAATTGATGAAAGGAGAAAACCACAAAGAACCAAATACAGAACTTTGCAGGAGAATGCTCTCACTTCAAAATCTTGAAAAGGCTATCAACGCCGTAAAAAGAAACAAAGGCAGTGCTGGAGTTGATGGTGTAAAAGTAGATGAAATTGAAAGTTATATGCACCAAAACTGGAAACACATTGAAGAACAAATCCTTGCAAGGACGTATAAGCCACAACCTGTAAAACGAGTTGAAATACCAAAGGATAATGGAGGTGTAAGACTTCTTGGAGTCCCATGTGTAATTGACAGAGTAATACAACAGGCGATGGTGCAGGTTCTTACCCCTGTGTTTGAACCAACATTTTCTGACTACAGTTATGGATTTAGGCCAAACAGAAGTGCCGAGGATGCCGTAAGAAAAGCACAGGAGTACATGGCTGAGGGCTACAAACATGTAGTAGACCTTGACCTATCCAAATTCTTTGACAGAGTAAATCATGATTACCTGATGACTCTTGTCGATAACACACTTAAGGATAAAGATATCAGAAGACTGATATTCGTATACCTTAAGAGTGGAATAATGTGCGATGGATGCTTGATACCAAGTGAAGAAGGAACGCCCCAAGGTGGACCACTTTCGCCAATGCTATCCAACATCTATCTAACCCCCTATGATAAGGAATTAGAAAGACGTGGACATAAGTTTGTTCGATATGCAGATGATTGCAATATTTTCACCAAAAGTAAATATGCCTGCAACCGAGTAAAAGAGTCCGTAATAAGATTTCTTGAAGGAAAAATGAAACTCAAGGTTAACACTGAGAAAACTGAAGCAAGAAGAGTCGAAGGTTCTTCTTTTCTTGGTTTCACCTTTACAACAAGAGTTAGTACTGAAGGACTAGGCTACTGTAGACCAAAAGACAAGAAACTAAGAAAATTCGAAGATAAGATACGTGAGATTACTTCTAGAAGTAGAGGAGTTGCATTCAGTGCAGTAGTTCAAGAATTGAACGCCTACATACGTGGATGGATTAACTACTATGCAAGAAGTAACATACACTCTTACATTAAAGAGAAGGCCGCTTGGATAAGAAGAAGACTTAGACAATATCTTTGGAAACAATGGAAAACACCAAGTAACCGCAGAGACAAGCTTCAAGAACTAGGCATACCAAAATGGAGGCTTGACAAAATAAATTGTTATTCAAGTTGCAGATGGTACAAAATAAGTAGTATTCTAAGTCCATACATTACAAATAATACTCTCTTTAACAAATTCAACTTGGTTGATATCGAGGGAGAATATAAGCGTCTTCACAGAGAAAGACGCCTATTGGATAGGACATACAACTCTCAGTCGGAGTTTGTATTCATTTGAACCGCCGTATACCAGACCGGTA
>NZ_VUNN01000048.1 GCF_009695635.1 Bullifex porci | reverse complement strand
GTGACTTTGGTGAGAGGGAGGAAAGCCAGCTTCGATGCTGACACTCGATCAAATACACCACTTAACAACACTGCACTCGTGAGCGAGCAACTTAAAGAGCACTGACACTAGAATGTTATCTCAGTTGTAGGACGACACGCGAGGTTCACATTGATGATTGACGCTGTACTATAAGCGAGATGTGAAGACCAAGAACATAGTTAGTATCTTGGTGGAATGTAAGCGATATACTCGGCTCGATGTCGGCATATTCTTCTTCCGAAGTAGCAGCATTCCTTATTACTCTAAGGAAAGCTGCTGCTATGGGAATTTTGCTCAACCTCTCTCAATCTCAGCATATATCTAACACGCTTTAAATTAAGAAGAAAATAAACTTATTGTTTATAGCGGAGCGAAAACTTAAAGCTCTTTCGATACTGAATTATCGATTGTGTGTAAAGTTTAGGGCAGCTTGTCTGTCCTACTTTTCCACATGAGAGAACCCACTAGACTGACGCGTTTCACTTGTCGATACATGGTGCTTGGATAATTTCGTACCTCAATTAACCAGGCCCACGTATTCAAGTTAAGAAAACATTACTTTGTCGTCAATTCCTCATAAATACCGGTCAAACTTTCATTTTGGGATCGTGTAACACTGATAACAAAATAACAACGTCACTTTTGGGCTGATTTAATCGGACAAAACTATCTTAAATACTCGTTATCTTTCCTATTTCCTCTGAACGATGATCACGTAGTGCGCGTTAGATGCATACTGTTAAATACAGGCGTTTCTAACTCAAAGTCATACTACGAGATGAATGATCGGTATTTGTGGTCTTAGAATCGATTCTAGGGGCGATTTTACGGGTATTTGGATCACATCAGATTGATAAGTGATTTATGGCGAGATGGATTGATAAAAATAGTCAGATTTAAAATAAATCTATTCCTAGGGGGTTTTGCCTAAATTAGATTTATTTTAAATCTAAGGTCGCTAATGGCGACCTTTGTTGTATCTGGGCGTTACCGCGAATTGGATCGCATTAGATGGATACTGTTGAATACAGCCGCTTTTAATATCTTCACTTTACGAAGAAAAATGGTTATTTAATCTATGTAATTAGAGGGGGTATTTTTAAGAAAAAATGCTTTAACATTAAAGCATTTTTTCTTCAGGAGTTTCTTTAATGACTATTATTTATTATTGCTTAGTATCTTTGTTCCGTTGGGATATTAAGTGGATATCCCGATTGAGCACTATGTGGGGAATTACCCGATTGATTTTAGTCATTTTTTTCGTCCTGATGCTTATCATCGACAGTGTTTTTATCTACGATAAGGTTCTACATCTACAGCGTATTAATGTTCAGCTTGAGCGAATTGAAATATGCAGCCAGATAGTGAGTAATGAATCTAATAAAAAATTAAATTGGGGAATAATTCATAAACTTGAACTGTCAGTATCAGAAGTTAAAAATGAGGCGAATATTATATGTAAAAGGGTTAAAACAAAAAAACTTAATAATGCATTTCTAGACGTTTTAGGTGTTCCTAGTATATCTGATATGAATAATGCTATTACTGTAATATTACCAAATGGAAATACTATTAGTTCTGTTCCCAAAAGAGCAACAAAAGGACAAGTAAAAGAAATTGCGATAAAGGCGGGACTTGCTCAAGAGAGTGATTTTGATGTGCATACTCATTTATCCTTTAATGCTTTTATGTGGAATAAGGCTTTTAGTCATTAAATTTATGACGTTAGTTATCTAACTTTGTTTGTTAATACACATAAAATGCTAACTTATAAGGTCGCTTAGACAACTTTTTTTGTTTCTGGACGTTACAGCGTATCTGTCTCGGATCGCATTAGATGGATACTGTTAAATACAGCCGCTTT
>NZ_VUNN01000047.1 GCF_009695635.1 Bullifex porci | reverse complement strand
GGGGCTGTTGCACGAGCCTTTAAAAACAAATAGTGCTAAATGAAAAAGAGGCGAATGCGAGCATATAAGCGAGCATTCGCCTTCAATTTTGTCCAAAATATCAATAAATTAATACATGATGTAAATACTTTTGGACCTTCCACGCAGAAGGCCTAATGTTTTGTCAATAAAATTTGAATTGTTAGTTATGCGATATCTTTATACCAGTCAGGTTCATCTAATTGGTAATTGTAATGCCTATTAGTGTAATGTTTAACGTTAACTGCAATACACATTAATAACCATTGAGAGAATACTCTTCTCATACCAAATGCGGTAAATCTTCTTAATTTATTATTAGCTTTAATTTGAGCAAAACAGCCTTCTGCCATAATACTCCTATTCTGTCTTAATATTATTCCCTTTTCAGTTTCTAGAAGTGTTCGTGCTTTATCCCTTACTTCCCAATGCTCAATATAAGCATTCATTTCTTTACATTCTTTAGTACTTTTTTTCATACATTTGGTTCTGCAAGGACAATCTATACAGGATTCACAACACTTATATACTCCATATGTACTACCACTTCTTTTATCTATACAAGTCTTAATCCTTTCAAGCTTATTACCATTAGCACATGTGAAATAGTCTTCTTCTTTGTTATATGCCATGTTTTGATATTTACCAATATCTTTCTTATAATTCCTCGTCTTTGAAATTTCCCAATCTTGTGGCTTTATATATGCTGTATATCCTTTTCCTTTTAGATAATTATAGTTATTAACATTATCATACCCACTATCAGCACAGTAATTGGTATATTTCCAATCAAGCTTTTCTTCTAACTTTTCTATCATTGGAATACATGTTTCATAATCTGTTCTATCACATGAAATTGTAGCACCTACTATATAATTAGCATCTGCAGCTATTTGTATATTATATCCAGGTTTTAATTGACCATTTCCCATGCTATCTTCTTTCATCCTCATGAAAGTGGCATCAGGATCTGTCTTTGACATACTATTTCTATTATCACCTATTAAAGCCAATAATATGTCATAGTCATTTACTTTTTTTAAATCTTCACATATTTGTTTATAATGCTTTACTAATCTTTTTTGTTTATTTCCCCTTCCTTTTTTTAATGGAGCATCAAAAGGTAAATCAATTTCCTTTATTTTATTTTTTACTACAATTAGCTCATTATATACACTTTGAAAGTCATTACCTTCTTCTAATAAAAGTGAAAGACCTAATTCATTTGCTTTATTTAAATATTGACGAAGTCTTTTCTCACATTTCTCAGCATTCTTTGTTACTGCACCTTTCCATACAAAAGTATATTTTCCTGCTCGTGACTCTATTTTGGTTCCATCTTGAAATACAGTTTCTTTTAATAATTCTCCTTTTTCTTCTAACTTTTTAACAACATCATAAAATAATTCATCTATAGGATTAGCATTCCTTTGTATAAATCTATTTATCGTTGTATGGTCTGGTGCTGAACTACCTGATAATATTGCTAAAGCAAACATATCTCGTTTACATAATCTTTCTATATTTCGCGATGAATAGGTATTCAGCATATAACTATAAATTATTATTATTGCCATACTCTTTGGATCTATATTTGCTTCTCTCTTAAGTGATGCATCAAAATTACTATAGTCTAATGTTTCTAATAACTCCAATAAGGCCATTTCATGTGGCAATAATTCTGAAGAAAAATCATAAAATAAAGATAAATATCCTTGTCCATATGCATCAGAAAGAGTTATATTCTGTTTATAGTCGTTCATTTAGGCGGCTCCCTTAAAAAATTAGTCGTTTTTGTAAGGATTACAGAGAGGAAGTTCGGAGGTTCTCTCTGTTTTTATTTCCTTATCTTATAACAAGTTAATTATAGTATATTCCACCTAAAATGACAATAAAAAAGGACTGTGCACGAGTCCTTAATTTATTTTATTTCGTGCAACAGCCCCT
>NZ_VUNN01000046.1 GCF_009695635.1 Bullifex porci | reverse complement strand
GTTTAATTCGATGCAACGCGAAGAACCTTACCTACTCTTGACATCCAGAGAATTCGCTAGAGATAGCTTAGTGCCTTCGGGAACTGTGAGACAGGTGCTGCATGGCTGTCGTCAGCTCGTGTTGTGAAATGTTGGGTTAAGTCCCGCAACGAGCGCAACCCTTATCCTTTGTTGCCAGCGGTTAGGCCGGGAACTCAAAGGAGACTGCCAGTGATAAACTGGAGGAAGGTGGGGATGACGTCAAGTCATCATGGCCCTTACGACCAGGGCTACACACGTGCTACAATGGCATATACAAAGAGAAGCGACCTCGCGAGAGCAAGCGGACCTCATAAAGTATGTCGTAGTCCGGATTGTAGTCTGCAACTCGACTCCATGAAGTCGGAATCGCTAGTAATCGTAGATCAGAATGCTACGGTGAATACGTTCCCGGGCCTTGTACACACCGCCCGTCACACCATGGGAGTGGGCTGCACCAGAAGTAGATAGCTTAACCTTCGGGAGGGCGTTTACCACGGTGTGATTCATGACTGGGGTGAAGTCGTAACAAGGTAGCCCTAGGGGAACCTGGGGCTGGATCACCTCCTTACCTAAAGACTTAACTTGTTTTATGCAGTGTCCACACAAATTGCTTGGTCGAACTATAAGAACAGTACGAAAGTGCTAATGAATGCTATCGCATTGATTAACGCTTTTTTGCGTTATGCTCTTTAACAATCTGGAAAGCTGACTAGTAAATTTAATCGAAAGATTAATTTTAAAAAAATGTTTTTATCTTCGGATGAAAACGAGTTCTCAAAACAACACACATTCAAGTGTCTTGTATCGAGTCCGGCGAAAAACCAATGTTTAATATTTTCTTGATCGGATTATTAAACGCAAACCTTGGTTGTTTGAACATACAAGACCTCTTGGGGTTGTATGGTTAAGTGACTAAGCGTACACGGTGGATGCCCTGGCAGTCAGAGGCGATGAAGGACGTGCTAATCTGCGAAAAGCGTCGGTAAGGTGATATGAACCGTTATAACCGGCGATGTCCGAATGGGGAAACCCAGTGCAATTCGTTGCACTATCGTTAACTGAATACATAGGTTAATGAGGCAAACCGGGGGAACTGAAACATCTAAGTACCCCGAGGAAGAGAAATCAACCGAGATTCCGGTAGTAGCGGCGAGCGAAACCGGATTAGCCCTTAAGCTAGTTCTGCGTTAGGTGAATGTGCTGGAAAGCACAGCGATACAGGGTGATAGCCCCGTAACCAAAAATGCAGTCTTAGTGAAATCGAGTAGGACGGGACACGTGATATCCTGTTTGAACATGGGGGGACCATCCTCCAAGGCTAAATACTCCTGACTGACCGATAGTGAACCAGTACCGTGAGGGAAAGGCGAAAAGAACCCCTGTGAGGGGAGTGAAATAGAACCTGAAACCGTGTACGTACAAGCAGTAGGAGCCCACTTGTTGGGTGACTGCGTACCTTTTGTATAATGGGTCAGCGACTTAATTTTAGTAGCAAGGTTAACCGTTTAGGGGAGCCGTAGGGAAACCGAGTCTTAACTGGGCGAATTAGTTGCTAGGATTAGACCCGAAACCGAGTGATCTAGCCATGGGCAGGTTGAAGGTGAGGTAACACTTACTGGAGGACCGAACCGACTAATGTTGAAAAATTAGCGGATGACTTGTGGCTAGGGGTGAAAGGCCAATCAAACTCGGAGATAGCTGGTTCTCCCCGAAAGCTATTTAGGTAGCGCCTCGGACGAATACTACTGGGGGTAGAGCACTGTTAAGGCTAGGGGGTCATCCCGACTTACCAACCCTTTGCAAACTCCGAATACCAGTAAGTAATATCCGGGAGACACACGGCGGGTGCTAACGTCCGTCGTGAAGAGGGAAACAACCCAGACCGCCAGCTAAGGTCCCAAAGTTATAGCTAAGTGGGAAACGATGTGGGAAGGCTCAGACAGCCAGGATGTTGGCTTAGAAGCAGCCATCATTTAAAGAAAGCGTAATAGCTCACTAGTCGAGTGACACTGCGCCGAAAATGTACCGGGGCTAAACATATTACCGTAGCTGTGGATTGTCCTTTGGACAATGGTAGGAGAGCGTTCTAAGGGCGTTGAAGCATGATCGTAAGGACATGTGGAGCGCTTAGAAGTGAGAATGCCGGTGTGAGTAGCGAAAGACGGGTGAGAATCCCGTGCACCGATTGACTAAGGTTTCCAGAGGAAGGCTCGTCGGCTCTGGGTTAGTCGGGTCCTAA
>NZ_VUNN01000045.1 GCF_009695635.1 Bullifex porci | reverse complement strand
CTTAGATTATCAAACACCAGATGAAGTATATAAACAGGGAACTTTCCCTAATATTAATATAGAAGAGGTAGCTTAAATATTCGGATAATTTTTAACTAATTGTCTTGACATGTCTCTTAGCATAAAGCTTACAAAGGATGCTATTAAAAGAAATCTTAGAATAAATTCTGTACTTTCTAAGCTTGATGAGAATGAGAGAAAGCTCTTTGTTGAAGCACTATTTGAGATGATAGAAAAAACAGGAGTAAGCGATATAGATGAGTTTTTAAAGAAGCTTTATAAAACCCTTCCTTCAACAATAGCATCATATATAATGCTAGATGATGAAAAGAAGGGTCCTATTATAAAGGTACTAAAGCTATTAAAATGAAAATACTATTCCAACAATTGCTGAGATGATAATAAAAATAATTGGGTGTAGTCCCTTAGTCTTTTTTACTTTATTTGTAAAAATCCATAGAACTACAGCTAAAATTAAGCCCTTATAATTTATAGCATCTATAGTAAAAGTCCCACTTTTTATCAAATCAAGATTAAGAAGATTAGTTATTGCGACACTTAAGCCTGCAGCTGCAATTAATGCTGCAGAGGTAGGTCTAAGCCCATAAAAGGAAGCATTAACAAATTTATTATCTCTAAAGCTCTTAAGGAACCTAGCAACTATTAATATTACAATTATCGATGGTGTTACTAAGCCAAGAGAAGCAATAAGAGCACCAATAACTGCACTAATAATTCCACCCTGGTTCATTCCGGTGACATAACCAACATAGGTTGCCATATTTACTCCGATAGGACCAGGTGTAGACTCGCTTACTGCGATCATATTCATTAAATCCATTTGAGTAAACCAGCTAGTTCGCTCAGCTAGATCATACAAAAATGGAATAGTGGCCATACCACCGCCAACAGCGAAGAGACCAACCTTAAAGAATTCATAGAATAATTGAAGTAGTACTATCATTTTGATTCCCTCCCCTTTAGCTGTTGAATTACTATTCCTGCAATAGCAGCAGCAACAACAAAGATGATAGGATTAATTGCTGTAAAATACGCTAATATAGTTACTAATATAAATATTACTAGAGTTGGCTTATCAACAATTGCTTTATTAAAAAGCTTCATAACAGCATTTAAAATTAAAACACAAACACATATTCTAATTCCTGCAAATGCCTTCTGGACAAATACAAGGTGAGAGAAGGTTTCGATAACTCCAGCAAGTAAAGATATAATCACGAAGCAAGGGAATACTATACCAAGTGTTGCTACTATTCCTCCTAAATTACCAGCAGTCTTTTGGCCAATAAAGGTAGCTGTATTAACTGCAATAATTCCTGGAGTACATTGTCCAATAGCAAAGTAATCCATGATCTCCTCATCACTTGCCCATTTCTTCTTTTGAACAATTTCTCTTTGAAGAATTGGAAGCATTGCATATCCACCTCCAAAGGTCATTACGCCCATCTTTGCAAATGTTAAAAACAAATCTAGATAGATATTCATATAAATAATCCTTTTAATCTCACAATTTAAGAATTTTCACTTTTTTATTCTAGTGAAAATAAAGGATTATAAATAGATAGCTTTGTACATTTGTATAATTTGTCTAGATATTCTAATTATGAATAGAATGTGTATGCTGCTCTTTTATTCTCTATATTTACATTTATATTTGCCTTTCTAGCTTGGCTCATTAATAATGGCGTTTTAACTGTATAATAATTACCATCCTTTATAAAATGAGTACCAAGCTGTCTAAATATAAAGTTAACATTTGACGCTTTGCATTGCTCTCTAAGATCTAAAACCCATGAGTAATCAAGAACACGAGCATCCCTATCTGATTCACCTCCAACAACAACCTCCTCAATACCACTTAGGTACTTTGAAATATCAATCCTTTCTATTAAAGGCTGTGCTGTAATTACTCTATGCTTTATTGATAATGAATTAAAAATAGGAAGCCTTTTATCTGCACTCTCTTGGTCCTCTATAGTGCAGCAAATAGTTACATTGTCATAACCATCCTGCCAATCGGGAGGGAGAGAGTTTTGTAATCTTGAAATACGTTTTGTTAAAAAGAGAAAGTGACAATCCTCTCTTTCTTTAATCATGCGCCAGCAATCAGGTCTCCAGCAATCTGCCTCCTCTAAAAGAAAATCAGTTGAAAAGCAGAGATAAACAGTAAACGTGTTTTCAGCTGATATTTAAGTTTTTTTCCGATTGTATGAAAATTCTTCTAAAAGGACGAAAACAACATGTATAATCACTATCCAGAGCAAACAAGACGTAATGTAGTAGCAGCTCATA
>NZ_VUNN01000044.1 GCF_009695635.1 Bullifex porci | reverse complement strand
TATAGATAGCTATTTTATATATAGATAATCTAGTCAAAATAATCAAAATAAATGAAGATAGATAACCAACAATAAGACTAAGAACTAGTCAAAATATTTGAAAATGAAAGAGTAAAAAATATGAGAGTTACCAACAACCTGCAATTCGTTATAACTCTCATCAAAAAAGGTATCTTCATGATAACACTAAAGGTAGAAAAAGAGAATAGAGAATTAAACCAAGATTATTACGATTTAATCATTAGAAATATAGATATACATAGTTTAGAGTGCACATGTGGTAGACATGATATGGTTGTACATAGCTATTATAGCCGCAACATTAAAACTGAATCTGGAGTAATAAAATTAGATATATTAAGAGTTAAATGTAAAGAATGTGGTAAAACACATGCTGTTTTATTATCACTTATTGTACCTTACCAAAGTGTTGAATTAGAAATACAAATTCAGATATTAAAAGATGAAGATGTGGAAAAAATAATGGTTAACAATGAAGCGATAGATGAACAAGAAGTTTATAGAATAAGAAAACGCTTTAAAACCAAGTATAAAAAGTGGATGAGCTTAAACAAGCTAAGTTTTTTAGATGATTTAGTTAAATTAGCATTTAGAGATTTTAAATCAAATTTTATGCAGATAAGAAAAGGCTGCTATAACTTAATTTAAAGAACCACATAGGATGATTGGTAAATGTAAATATGTATACAGTACCCTCTTTAAAAACTAAAAATAAAGAGGAAAACAATGACTGAAGCAGAAAGAAATAGCATAGCCTTGTTTCGGTACGGTATTTTAGCTCCATTTATTCAACGGCAAGTTGCAATAGCCAACAAATGGAGTTATTTCAACAAAATTGCAGAAAAGCAATATGAATATATTGATGGAACGATGAAAACAATATCTCCGTCAACATTATGTAGATGGTATGATGCATATCAGAAAGATGGCTTTGATGCATTAAAACCTGAACGTAGATCTGATCTAGGAACTCAAAGAAAAATAGATAAAGAACTTGAATCTTTAATTGCTTATTATATTAATGAATATCCACGATTACCAGCAACTCAAATTTATGAAACTCTAGTAAATAAAGGTGATATTAATTCTAAAAGTATTTCTTTATCCACTATTACAAGGTATGTAACAAAACAAAAGCAAGCGAAAGGTATTAATAAGGTTACTACTGAGTATAAAAGATATGAGAAGGAACACATAAATGAAGTATGGTATGGAGATACAACTTATGGCCCTTATCTTACAGTAAATGGAAATAAAACAAGAGTATATATAATAGCATTAATAGATGATGCCTCTAGAAAGATAGTTGCATGTGAAGCTTTCTTTGAAGACAACTACATTAACCTACTTAAAGTAATAAAAAGTGGTATTACAACCTGTGGAAAGCCAAAGATGTTTAGTTTTGATAATGGCTCAAATTATCGTTCAGGACAAATGAATTTACTTGGAGCTAGAATTGGTGTTGGTATTAACTTTTGCCCTCCCTTTACTCCGACCTCTAAGTCGAAAATAGAAAGATTTTTTAGAACACTCAAAGACCAATATCTTTGTCGTATAAAACCTAATGATTACAGAGATTTAGAAACTTTTAATAAAGCTCTAAAGGAATATATTCAAGAATATAATACTCGTCCTCATTCTTCATTAGAAAACAATATGTCCCCTAATGATAGATTTTATAATGAAAGCAAATTAATTATTGAAATGAGTGAAGACCAAATTGAGAAGTCTTTCTTACTTGAGATTGAGAGAAAGGTTTCTGCTGACGGTGTAATTAATATTGATTGCAAAGAATATGAAGTAGATTATCGTTATCAAAACCAAAGAATAACAATTAGATATTCACCTGATTTATCTAAGGTTTATGTCGTCGATAAATTTGATAACACTCTTAAAGAAATTAAGCTATTAGATAAAAAAGCAAATAGCAGCATTAAACGTATAAAGGTTAAATTAGCGGAGGATTAATATTTTATGAATTATGTATCTAGATATGGATTAGAGTTTAACCCTTTTATTAAGAACTCTAAAGAAATACTATATGAGAACAACAACTATAAAGAAGTTAAAGTAAGACTTGATTATCTTTTACAAACAAAAGGTATTGGCTTAATTACAGGAGACCCTGGTTGTGGTAAAACCACCATTGTGCGTAATTATACAAATAACCTAAACCAGAATGCATACAAGATTATTTATCTTCCATTGTCTACATTGACTGTATTAGAGGCTTATAAACAGCTTGCTATTGCTTTTAATATTGAACCATTTCACAGAAAGTATGAGAACTTTGCTGCTATTCAAGATGCTATTAGAAGATTAAATATTGAGAAAAAGATTATTCCTATTATTATCTTTGATGAAGCTAATTATTTATCTAGTAGTTTTCTAAATGATATAAAGATTCTATTTAACTTTGAAATGGATTCTAGAGATTTAGCAGTTGTACTTCTTGTAGGACAGAGTGTACTTAATAATGCTCTTAATATGAAGAGTAACGAAGCTCTCAGACAAAGGATTATTACTTCTTACAATATTGGAACAATGTCTATTGAAGAAAGCTGTATTTATATTAAAACAAAGCTAAGTAACGCTGGATCTTCTTCTGATATATTTACTCCTCAAGCTTTAAGAGCTATTGCTTCTTATTCGTCAGGTAACCCAAGAGTTATTTCTCGTGTATGTGATTTAGCTTTAATGATTGCGAATAAAATAGATAAAAGTAATATTGATGAAGAAGTAGCTAATTTAGCTATTAATGAAATTAATATGTAAATTTTTTCTCTTATGGGGGGCATGCAATATTGCCCTCTTTTTATATCTTCTTAGTTCCATTTAATTTGATTTTTATCTTTATTTAATTTGATTTTGCATTTATTTTGACTTACTTTTCTTGTTTTATTTTGATTAGAAAATCTTTAAATAAAATGACGTTCTATA
>NZ_VUNN01000043.1 GCF_009695635.1 Bullifex porci | reverse complement strand
CAGCACCTTTATATGCATCTAGAATTCTGATAGCTGGAAAAGGTAGCAGTCTGCCACCTCAGCTACAGATTATTTTTCTTCTTCTGCCTAGCTAAGAGGAAATGTCCACAAAATGAATTACACTCCCATTTTTATCTTTAGTTTCTCTGAGGCTCTCTTTATTATACCTTTATCAATGTATCTGTTAGCATTATATTTTAAATATTCGCAAAGACACACCATTTAAATTGAAAGAAATCTTCTGAATTAAAAGGTTTTTTAGTGCAAGGAGCTATGATAATGTTTTTATCAGAGTTTTTTTGAAAGGTTTTGAAAATATAGTTTTATTTCTTCATCTTCAATTTTATCAAGTATTTCTGTTATGTCCTTTTCAGTATAACCACTATTCCCATCTACAAATGATGGTCTTGCGCCAATACTACATAAATACATTGCAATTGAAAGTAAGTTTATTTTATCTTTTTCCAATGCCTTTCTTTATGTTTGAGAATCTACAAAATCAGAAATATATTGTGTTAATTGATGAAAAGTTTTTCTTAAATTGTCATTCATATTCTTCCTCTTTAATTATTTAACTATTGTTTAAATTGTTTGTAATTCTATATTTGATAGTTTTTTATATAACTATCACAATCTTCTAAAGCTTTGAAAAAAGTATTTTTATTGCACGGAATGATATCGACATCATAATATACTCTTTTTGTATTAGGTGACCATTTATCTGTGAAATCTAATTCTTTTCTCCAGCATGAAAATCTAAAAGTTTTTTCAGCTACAATATTATAATTCTTTAAGTCGGCATTATGATTTTTCAGATAAGAAATAATAAAAGCTGGTGAATGTTCTTCTCCATTTAGAAGAGCATAGCTATTAATAAAAGCTTCGAAGTTTTCTTCAAATTTTCTTGCATCTTCAATTGTATATACCCAGTCTAAGGTTTTATTTATTTTTAATGAGAGCCTGGAATTAGCATCGAATAAATCTATTAACTCATTTGCAGCTGCTAGATTTTCTTCAGAAGGATAGCTATAAGGAGAAATAGTACATGTTGATTCATCATATACACTTCCAAATGCAATTATTTTAAGTACTTCTAGATTAGGACACTCATATTTAGGTAATCCTGGATATTTACTTTTAATTACTTTAGAGCAATCAGCCCTTTCTCTCATTATTTTTGTAATAATACTCATGATAATTAATAGAGTTAAACTTTCAATTATCACAACAAAGGTTAGAAAAGAATATTTTTTTTATTATTGAGTTTATTGGGTATTAATTTTGTAATCTGTCTACATATACAAAATATTTGCTACAAGTCACCATCCTCAATCCTTTTACAATTAAGGAGGAAATGAGCATGGTGACCAGTTGGATTAATATCAAGGTGTAACTATAAGACCTACTAATACTTAACTCTCTAGTAGTTCATCTCCGTTAATTAGATGAAATTTATTATTATGCTTTGCCATTTCAAGGGCTTCATCTGTGAAACCAGATTTGGAGCATACATATAAACCATATACAGAAGAAGAAAGAAGAGAAGCCTTTCTTGCTAATGAGGTAAGTACATCCTCTCCTACCTTCTGATTCCTCCACTTACACTCACCAAAGAGATATCTTCCTTCTCTATCTATTGCAACTAGGTCTATCTCTTCATTTTGCTTATTAATAGGGGTAGGAAACTCAGAAAAGCCATATCGCTCTGGAGCAAACAGAGTGTTTCCTAGGACGTAATCAATAAAGTCAGGCTCAATTCTTCGCCCAATAAAAGTACTTAGGTTTTCATATGTGTGGTTTAAGGCAATTATCCCTTGGTTTCTTTCTATAAGGTTACGGTAAGGATAAATAAATCTAAAATAGAAAGCGAAATACCCGTCAGTGATATGCCACCCAATTTTCTTGAGTTTTGGAGCAATAGAGTAAACTTCTTCAACTATACCCATCATACAAAGATTTTGAAGAATACTACTTACATTTGCTTTATCAAGCCCAACCTTGTTTGCTATATCTCCTGTTTTGTTAGCACCTCCTGCTATAGTTGATAAAACCATTTCATAGTTATTTAAAGCTCTAACAGAACTATTAAAAAGTACTCTCTCTTCGTTATATAAAAAGCCCGTAGGCGTGAAGAATAAATCATTAAGAGCACTTTCTAGGTTCTTATATGAAGATAATAACTTTAAATAAAAGGGAATGCCTCCAGTTAATACGTGGGCAGAAGCTTTATCGTCTATTGACCAAGAAGAGAGGAAACGTCCACTTTCATTAATACGAAAAGGTTTTAATCTTAAGGAAAGGGTTCTTCTGCCAAAAAGGGGACTCTGTGGTCCCATTACATTACTTTCCATGAAGTGAACAGAGGATCCTGATAAAATCAGCTTGAGTTTACAGCTCTTAAAATCATGATCAATAAAACTCTGAAGGATTTCCAAAAAGGAGGGATCAGCTTGAGCAATATAGGAAATTTCATCGAAAACAACAATAAGACTCTCGTCCTTTGTTTTCACAGAAAGGAATCTAAAAAAATCCTGATAGCTATTGAATTTTATCAGCCCTTGATACTCTAAATACAGAGAAAAAACCTGATTAGATAGTTCTTCAAGATTGTATTTTAAATTTGATGTGCCTTGGAGAAAGATACATCTTCTATTATTGATACTTTGCTCTATGAGCATGGTCTTGCCAACCCTTTTGCGTCCATAAACAATAATGAACTCAAAAGCATCAGAGCTGAACCTTTTCTCTAATTCTTTTAGTTCTTTTTCTCTTCCTATAAACTTTTCCATGAAAATATTATTTATGTCAAATTATAATTTGTCAAAATATGATTTGACAAATTATGTATTTACAACTATGTATCTAATAGTAAGAAAAATAATTTTCTAGAGCCATCTGTATATCTAGGACTTAGATAGTAGATATAATATTTAAGTCTAGTGATAAAAATGCAGATTCAACTTTATAAAATCCATGCGGGAAGACTCCCGTCTTTAGGCGGGAGATGAAAGCATGGCTATACATTCTTCTGGTTTTCGATGTATTTCATGATGGTCTCTTGCGATACCACTCCTGCACTCCCTATATAATAAGAGCGCGTCCACAATGTGGGCAAAC
>NZ_VUNN01000042.1 GCF_009695635.1 Bullifex porci | reverse complement strand
AACAGAGCCTTATGTTCTCAGAGGTTGTAACCATTAAGTTGGTATTTAAACAATTAAATCTTTTATTCATAAGGACAGTTTAAAGAGCTGTCCTTTTTAAATAAATAAGCGGTGAAATTACGTTTACAGGAAATCTCCGACGCGCTGGGGAAAGAAACTATTGACAGTTTCAACACCAGCGAGAACCGGGGAAGCCAGACATCCCACGGACTGAACTATCAAAAATTAGGAAAGGAGCTGATGAGCCAAGACGAAATCGCTGTGATGGACGGCGGCAAGTGCATCTTGCAGCTACGGGGTGTGCGCCCGTTTTTATCGGAGAAATTCGATATTACCAAGCACCCGCGCTACAAATACCTTGCTGACGCCGACAAGAAAAACACCTTTGATGTGGACAGGTTTTTGACCGCTACGCGCCGGAAACGGCAGCAAGTGGTAACGCAGGACGAGGTTTTCGACCTGTACGAAATTGACCTGTCGGATGGGGACGCCGCCGCTGAATAAGCAGCGGCTATTTTCATACCCAAAACCAAATCAAACAATTTTGTGAGCCGCAAAACGCGGCAGAAAGTGAGGCCATTTATGGAATTTTTCAACAGCGCAGTGAACACTTTGCAGACGATCGTGATCGGACTGGGCGGCGGCCTGTGCGTCTGGGGCGGCGTTAATCTTCTGGAGGGCTACGGCCAGGACAACCCCGGCGCTAATGCTCATGTACGGTAAGGAAGCAAGCAACCGAAAACAAGAGATAGACCGCCAGCACTACACTATTCCGAACCAAAGACCAAAAGATAAGCATTGTGGGAAAATCTAAACTTTTGGATTTTCCTACAATGCCAACTACGGCGGAATCCCTCCCACTCCTTATATCTTTCTGTATACATTGAATTTGTATTTAGTAAAATGCAGACAACACCACGGATCGGCTTTTGGTTGGACAATTCCAACCAAACACCACAGCAGACAGCAGAAAACATTCTGAACGCTAGGAAGCCGGTATGATTGTTACATATAAGGGGAAGAAAAATTTCTTTTAGGTACTTGCTTTCCTAAAACTGATGTGATACAATGATTTAATCCAGAACAGGAGTAAAAAATATGCGGCAAGGTATTCTTAAATAAAACTATAATCAAATAGTGGGAACAAAGGATTATGATAGCTCCTTTTGTAGGGGCTTAGTTTTTTGTACCCAATTTAAGAATACTTTTGCCTTATCAATTTTGACATATCCCCAAAAACAGCAATCACAAACAGGTGTATGCTGTATATGTGTATGTCCGCAACTTATAATCCCCAGTGGTAAAAGTATTTTACTGCTGGGGATTTTTATGCCCTTTGGGGCTGTAAAGGGAGGACAATCACATGAAAATAATCAATATTGGAATTCTTGGCCATGTAGACGCTGGAAAGACGACCTTGACGGAGAGCCTGCTATATGCCAGCGGAGCCATTTCAGAACCGGGGAGCGTCGAAAAAGGGACAACGAGGACGGACACCATGTTTTTGGAGCGGCAGCGTGGGATTACCATTCAAGCGGCAGTCACTTCCTTCCAGTGGCACAGATGTAAAGTTAACATTGTGGATACGCCCGGCCACATGGATTTTTTGGCGGAGGTGTACCGCTCTTTGGCTGTTTTAGATGGGGCCATCTTGGTGATCTCCGCTAAAGATGGCGTGCAGGCCCAGACCCGTATTCTGTTCCATGCCCTGCGGAAAATGAACATTCCCACCGTTATCTTTATCAACAAGATCGACCAGGCTGGCGTTGATTTGCAGAGCGTGGTTCAGTCTGTTCGGGATAAGCTCTCCGCCGATATTATCATCAAGCAGACGGTGTCGCTGTCCCCGGAAATAGTCCTGGAGGAAAATACCGACATAGAAGCATGGGATGCGGTCATCGAAAATAACGATGAATTATTGGAAAAGTATATCGCAGGAGAACCAATCAGCCGGGAAAAACTTGCGCGGGAGGAACAGCAGCGGGTTCAAGACGCCTCCCTGTTCCCAGTCTATCATGGCAGCGCCAAAAATGGCCTTGGCATTCAACCGTTGATGGATGCGGTGACAGGGCTGTTCCAACCGATTGGGGAACAGGGGGGCGCCGCCCTATGCGGCAGCGTTTTCAAGGTTGAGTACACCGATTGCGGCCAGCGGCGTGTCTATCTACGGTTATACAGCGGAACGCTGCGCCTGCGGGATACGGTGGCCCTGGCCGGGAGAGAAAAGCTGAAAATCACAGAGATGCGTATTCCATCCAAAGGGGAAATTGTTCGGACAGACACCGCTTATCAGGGTGAAATTGTTATCCTTCCCAGCGACAGCGTGAGGTTAAACGATGTATTAGGGGACCAAACCCGGCTCCCTCGTAAAAGGTGGCGCGAGGACCCCCTCCCCATGCTGCGGACGACGATTGCGCCGAAAACGGCAGCGCAAAGAGAACGGCTGCTGGACGCTCTTACGCAACTTGCGGATACTGACCCGCTTTTGCGTTGCGAAGTGGATTCCATCACCCATGAGATCATTCTTTCTTTTTTGGGCCGGGTGCAGTTGGAGGTTGTTTCCGCTTTGCTGTCGGAAAAATACAAGCTTGAAACAGTGGTAAAGGAACCCTCCGTCATTTATATGGAGCGGCCGCTCAAAGCAGCCAGCCACACCATCCATATCGAGGTGCCGCCCAACCCGTTTTGGGCATCCATAGGACTGTCTGTTACACCACTCTCGCTTGGCTCCGGTGTACAATACGAGAGCCGGGTTTCGCTGGGATACTTGAACCAGAGTTTTCAAAACGCTGTCAGGGATGGTATCCGTTACGGGCTGGAGCAGGGCTTGTTCGGCTGGAACGTAACGGACTGTAAGATTTGCTTTGAATACGGGCTTTATTACAGTCCGGTCAGCACGCCGGCGGACTTCCGCTCATTGGCCCCGATTGTATTGGAACAGGCATTGAAGGAATCGGGGACGCAGCTGCTGGAACCTTATCTCTCCTTCATCCTCTATGCGCCCCAGGAATACTATAGAACGTCATTTTATTTAAAGATTTTCTAATCAAAATAAAACAAGAAAAGTAAGTCAAAATAAATGCAAAATCAAATTAAATAAAGATAAAAATCAAATTAAATGGAACTAAGAAGATATAAAA
>NZ_VUNN01000041.1 GCF_009695635.1 Bullifex porci | reverse complement strand
AGCAAGAAACTCTATGCAGGATTTGGTGATTATACAAATCTTAAAAAGAAGCTAAAGAGAGAAAAACTAGAGGGCATCGATACAAGCAGCTTCATAGAACTTGCATAATGCCCATCTGAGTTTAAATAACATAATCTAAACTCAGACTACATCTGTATTATATTTTTTTCAACCCTAATATTTAGGGTGTGTCGTTATATCTTTTCATGACTAATATTTATATAACTCAAACAGAAGAATTATGCTCAATTTTGATAGTTATACAAATATTCTTAATTTAGGTATTGACAACTGAGGACAAATAAAAAATCATAATGTGAGAATAACAAATATAAATATCATAAGAGATTAATGCCAGTAAAAGTATTAAATAAGATATAAAAGCGTATATGGATTCATCGCCCTTTTGTGGCGAATTAAAGGTTTTAAATTAATTTGTAAGAATCTCTGTTCTATTAAGCAGCTTTTTTAGGCTTGTTATTTGAATTGCATGCTTTATTTTTTTAGAGTTAGTAATAAAACAGCAAGTTTTAAATCGAATATTGTCTTTTTACCTCTTGAATAAAGTTTAGGAGCAAGAAGACAATCTTTTAATTCGCTATTCTCTTTTTCAACTTTAAGTGTTATCATGAAGATACCTTTTTTGATGAGAGTTATAACGAATTGCAGGTTGTTGGTAACTCTCATATTTTTTTACTCTTTCATTTTCAAATATTTTGACTAGTTCTTAGTCATATTATTGGTTATCTATCTTCATTTATTTTGATTAGAACTTCATCAAATAAAATGACGTTCTATAACAGGTCGAAATAATGCGGTGTTTTTTTATACTCCCATGAGAAATACTGTTTTATTTTAATCAAAAAAGTTCACACCCAAGACTTTTGTAAGCATGGCTTTTAAGATAATATGACTGATGTGAAAAAAAATACTTTCAGGCAGGAGGTGGATTATGGAAATGGCAATGCTACAGGTAATTCAAAGCTGGCATAATCCGGTTCTTGATAGAATAATGGTAATTGTTTTCAATGACTTTGTGGGTGCAAAGGGTGAAATTTGGGTAATTCTAGGGCTAATACTTTTCCTAATTCCCAAAACTCTTAAATGTGGAATATGTATCCTTGTAAGCTACATTCTTGCATACTTTATTGGTGATGGAGTTTTGAAGGAGCTTATAGGAAGAATACGACCTTGTAATGTCGATACATCTGTTCCTCTTATTGTAAAACGCTCTACCAGTTACTCCTGTCCTTCAGTGCACTCCATGCTTGCTTTTGCATCAGCAGTGTCAGTGTTCATGAATTATAAAAGAACCGGGATTTTCACACTGGTATTTGCCGGCCTGATAGGCTTCAGCAGACTGTATTTCTTCGTGCACTATCCGACAGACGTGATCTTCGGTGCTGTACTTGGAACCATCATCGGTTACTGTTTATGCAGGCTGACGGCAAAGTAAATGAAAGAAATATAAACAAACAGAGGTTTACTATGAAGAAACTTACAGCAATTGTCATTCTCACGGTTCTGCTGCTGGCCCCACTTTTTTCAAGAAGCGGCGGAGACAGATATGTAGGTCTTTCAGCGGGGTATGTATACTCGTCGATCAGTACCGATACCGGATACAAGACAGGTCAGAGTTATGCTCCGGGCCATGGGTTTTCGATAAGTATACCCATGGTGTTTCAGGTGCATGATAACATCGGCATTGAAACAGGAATCGATTTCTTGCAGAAGAACTTTAAAAGCAGTTACACTTCCGTATCGCTATCCGACACGATACAGACTTATGAAACAAACATAAACAGCTACATTGAACTTCCTCTGGCATTAAGCCTCTCACTCACGGATGGCAGGATGTCGGCAACTCTCGGAGCCGGAGGATATTTTGGTTTCTGGGCTGCTTCATACAGGGAAGGGAAAACAATGGGCTCTTCTATAAGCCTGGACGGGGAAAAAGGTGAGTTCGGGTATTACTCAGGTTACCACGAATTCAGTGACCGGTACGACAACAGGTTTGCTTTCGGTCTTCTTTTCAGGAGTAGCCTGGAGTACAGGCTTGACAGTGTTGTCCTAATGCTGCGCCTTTCATACAGAATGGGGATCACAGACATGAGAAAAGGACAGAAGTATTATGCTCCTGTGATGAGGAACAATGCCCTGATCGCGGAGTGCGGCATCATGTATAACTTCGGAGGCGGAAAATGAAAAAACACAAACTAACATTACTGATAATTACCATGCTGGTCTTTTTACTGTGCTCCTGTTCCCAGAACTCTCCGGTTCTGCCTTCGGATATGGCAATGAGCGGGACATGGGAGGACCTTTTCAAAGGACTCTGGACAGGACTCAGCGATAACTATGTTTTCTGGGATCTGGACGATGCTAACGGGGAATGGGACAAAGTATATGAAGAGTTCATCCCGAAGTTCCGCGAGCTTGGCAACATCGATACATCTGATCGTGTAGCGACAAAAAAAGGTACCATTCTTCTCTTCGATTCGGTAAAGAACCTCAGTGACGGTCACTTCAAAATGGATGCATTCGGCTACTCATTCTCTCCTTCCGAGTACAGGATACTGAAAAAGGAACACCCGGAGCTCTCTGATCAGGAAGTATTGGAAATAATCTACGATTACTACGAAAAATTTGATCGGCTTCCCGCCGACATGTTTTATGAGGATTCAAAAAGCATCATGGAGAACACATTTTCCATTCCTCTGACCACGACTCTTGTAAAAACAGATGATTTTATTGCAAAATATGGCTCTCTTTATTTCAAGTGGGATGAATCTGGGAAATGCAATGCGCTAAATCCGAAGATTCAGCTCAGGACACCGGCGTATGGGGAAGCAATCATGCTTTACTCATCTTCCCATAAATTTGGTTCAGTAACCACATATGACGGAGAAATTCTGGATTTCACATCCGATGACGTTGAAGCTTATAAACATCCTGAAGTCTCATTTCCAGGAAAGGCAATTTATTCATACGGGCCCTATTACCCCGTTTCCGATTTATCCTGGGAGGGCGAAGAACAGAAGCTGGACAGTCTTTTCTCAGACTGGACGCTCTGTCTAGTTCTGAGTGTGAGCCCGGAATATGATCAGACTGGTTACAAAAAGGGTGTGAATCTGAAGATGCTGGCACTCAGTGGAATCACAAAGGAAACTGACGGAAGAGCCATGGTTGATTACACAGCCAATACAGTATATTTCATAAGTTCAGGATTCAATTTCCTTCCACTGAAGGATCAGGCCGAAATGAAGCAGTTCCTGATGGACTTTCATAAGTTTAAGATGAATGAAAACGCAGCAGGCATGATTCTCGACATGAGGGGTAATGGCGGTGGGTACAATGCAGACAGGGAGATTCTCTTCGGCGACATGTTCAGGGAACCTCATCTGATTGGATACCAGAAGAATAAAACCGGAGCGGGAAGACTCGATCTCACACAGGAATTTCCGCTGTACATCTATCCTGAAGCGGATTTCTATGGAAACGAGTTCTCAGACATCGCCTCAAAGCCTGTAGTCGTAATTACAAATACGGCAACCGCATCCAATGGTGAAATAACGGTGTTAATGGTTAATTCCTTACCAAACGGCGGTCAGACCGGAGGCGTAACCATAGGGGCAAACGGAACACTGGCAGGTGACATTCTTACGTACAATTCAGGGAAGTTCAGTGTCGGAAAGTACATAACATCTGTTTATACCCCATATGGAAACATCAGGGACACAAATCATGTCTCTTACGAAGGCAAAGGCCTTACTCCAGATAAAGGCTATGAAGAAAACTTTAATAGTGTTGATTTCTTTGCGGGAACGGATTCAAGACTAGGCAAAGCCTTCGAGTGGATTAAAGACCATAGATAAAAACGTATACTCCGGAAGGTTCTTCCGGAGTATCACCCTCAGTGGAAATATATTTTAACATCAGGATTGGATGGAAGCTCAATTACAATCCTGCCTGCATTCCTTATCGGTTTTTCACCGCTCATCTCATCATCACGGGCAAGATCGGAGAGGATGAACCCATAAGGATGTAGCTGAACTGCAGCGTAATCATCACTTTTTATGATTTCAGAGTATGGGAAAGGCATTACGGAAGACTCACTTATGAGTTCGCCCTGAGAAGATCTGATATTCATAAGGTCAATTGCAGGTGCCGTGACTGTAATGTCCCCCACACTGAATTCAACTTCCTTATTGAGTGACATGCCTTTATCAGCATCTTCCTTTGATGTGTAAATGCATACCTGATAAAAAGTAGCGGCAGCATCCTCAAACGTAAGATCGCCTCCATCATTATTCTTCAGTCCAAGGATACTGAATGCGTTGTTGATGACATCCTTGCCAGTCCCCGGAGTATCATGAGAGGTTAATGCGGCAAGCAGAGCTGCTCCCCCATAGTTTCTCAGAAGATATGCACCGAAAGCATAGTTTACGGGTAAGCGTGTTTTCAGCTGATATTTAAGTTTTTTTCCGATTGTATGAAAATTCGTCTAAAAGGACGAAAACAACATGTATAATCACTATCCAGAGCAAACAAGACGTAATGTAGTAGCAGCTCATAGAGCTGGTATTACTGTAACAAACCTTTCTAGAGCCTTAAATATTCCTCGCTCATCTATTCATACTTGGGAAAAATCCAAAAATTATGCTGATGTAGCACCAGCAGATGAAACTCTACTTAGTCATCTAAATATAAATACTTTACTACCAGCTAAAGTAGAGAAGAAAATAAGTAGCTTTGTAAAAGTTGTTAATGAAGAACCTAAATATACTGAAGGCTCTTTAGTTATTAAGAAAGGCTCATTAACAGTCGAGATAAATAAGTTAATGAATAACTCGGATCTAATATCTTTAATAAAAGCTATTGGAGAATGCAATGTTCTTTGACTACGACTCTTATAGCTACTATGTAAGACCAGGTTTTACAGATGCAAGAAAGAGCTTTAGAACTCTCTCTTGCATTGTAGATGAAGAGATGAATTTAGATTCAAGAGCAAAAGCAATGTTTATCTTTTGTA
>NZ_VUNN01000040.1 GCF_009695635.1 Bullifex porci | reverse complement strand
AGAAGTAGAAAAACCAAATCTAAAAATAGATGAAGATAAGAGTAAATGGTCAGCTGGAGATAATGAATTGACAATACAATATGATGGTAGTGTTGTCAGTACTAAATACAAAGATAGTGATTGTCAGCATTCTCTAATACTCAAATTTAAAGATACAAATGAAGAAACCAATTTTATTTATAGAACTATTTATATCTATTCTGATGGTACAAGTGAAATTTCTTACATAAAATCAAAAGGAAAAATCAATCTTTTTCCTTTTGGGGAAGGTAATGATCCTGTATCTTCAGATAATCTTAAAACTTGTATTTTAATTTCAGCATACAGCGAAATTGGTTACATAGAGACACTTCTTACCTTTAACAACGGTAACGCTGAACAAAGAATTAACCCCACGAATATAGAGAACGGTGAAACTGTAACGATAAATAAGGAAGATTGTACAGTGTATTCCATCGTAACAAATTTCATGTCAGGTTATTCAACTTCTAAAGAATATGAAGGTGATGAATTTGAAGTAGAAGCAACAGTTATAAATGATATTACTTGGTCTAGATCAAGGAATTTATCTAGCACATATTCTGCAATTAATATTTCAAAACCTTACCAAGATGAATATGGGTATATTACATGGGACGGAATGTATGTATATGACAACGACAAACCTGAACAGAAGGATATGAAGGAAATTCTAAATTCAGAAGGTATAATTACAGGACGTGACTATGATAATGGATTACTATACATTATTGACAAAAATGTTTCAGATAAAGACCTTAAGATGGTCAATGAAATTCTCAATTGTCTGTATTATGATGAAGATTCCTTGATGGAAGATAACTACCTTGAAAAAGAACAAGAAATGCTAAAAACCAAGCCTTCTGAAAAATTTCTTTTCCCTATGAAGGATTCAAAAGGAAATAATCACAGGCTTTTTACTATTGCAATATATGATTTCAATGAAGAAGATATTGGCACACTTGGGTATTTTTCTTCAGAGCCATACAATTCCCAATCATCAAGGAATGCTTATGCTGCATTCTACATGAACCTCTCATCGATAAGAAATAATTATAATGAATCAGGAGCTAAGGCAACAGCGGAATCATTTCTCAAAACCTTTGCCCATGAATACACCCATTATCTTCAAGTTGATAGAAAGCACAATACAGCATACATGGAAACGATAGACTTAGCACACTTTTTGGAGGAAGGTATTGCTGATTACATAAGTTTAAAACAGAATGGCCTCTTTGAAAGGGAGCATGGGGCATACAATGAGGAGCAAGGATACATTAACATGATGTTCCAAAACAGCAAAACATATCATCCAAGGTGTCAAGAAGATCAAATATGTAACTATGGTATCGGCTGTATGTTCTGGTCATACATTGAAGAAAAGTATCAAGATTACGGTGGAATGGACGTTGTCATCAATCTAACTCGACAAGATACCGATACCCTTGAAGCAGTAGAAAGAGAACTCAAAAAACCATTTAATGAGGTATATGAAGATTTCATGCTTGAAATAATTGCTGAAGCTCTAGGAGTAGATGAGATTAATGGAATAAAGCGTGATATGAAGTTCCCTGAGCTCTATGAAGTAAAACGTATCTATGATGAGGCCATAACATACACAAACGATGCAGACAAAACTGATATGAATGTAAATCTTGGACCAATGAGTTTTAGTATTATAAGATATTATGATAAACTTCCAAATTCGCTTACGTTCGCAAGTGAAAGTGCTGATGCAAAGTGTTATCTAGTTTACTTAGCTGATGTACAGCCCCTTTCCTATTGAACAAATATAGGCTATTTGATACACTTATTTTGTTATATTATAAGCAATTAAAAAGCAGATAAGACATCCTAACTCCCTCTCTGCCATCGCTTGTCATATGACAAAATCTTCATTTTGGAGCCGCTTTATGACCGACACCAGCAAAAATATACTTCTTTCCGACGTACAAGGGCAAGGCTTCCTGTCTATTTTCAACGACTTGTCTTCAGACTTGATGCTCTGTTTTCTGTTTCCCATATGGGCCTCCTTATACCATATGGTACTTCGGCAGCAAACTGGTTGTTAATTATGGTTTATTTTTTGCTTACTTTTCATCTGATATTCCAGCAGGTTGCCAATTTCAGGAAACAGTCATAAAATTGTTTCATGAGAAAAATAATAGCTTTGATAACGGCAATGTGCCTTATCATCACACTCACCGCGTGCCAGACATCAGGTGCGGATAAGACGAGTATCAGTGCAGTGTATTTCATCCCTGAGAGTGAGGATGACTACTATGAGTTTGCAACCTTCGCAATAGGGGAGAAACCCTTTGATCTGGAGACAGAGGATCAGGATCCGGTTTTTGAGGATGAGACGGAGTATTCCCCGCTTGATGACATGGATGGAATCCAGGACTACGACTTAAAGTCGATGGTATTCACCGGGCAAAGCGTGCATGGAATCCCCGATGAGGGTGTCTCATCCCGCTGGAATCACGTTTCCGTTTATTCCGAGAATGAGGATGCGAACTTCGTTGATTCCACATGCATTTATGAAACAGAACACGCATTTTTCTACCTGGATGACAGGTTCTCTGTAGATATGGAGAAACTGGAGGAAATAGCTACAGGCTTTGAGGATGAGTATGAGGTCATTAGGAGAATCTTCGGCAATGAAGGTGATGTCGATGCCAATGGCAAAATCAGGTTTCTGATCACCAGTTTCGATGAGGATACAATGGGGTATTACTATTCCCTTGATCAGTACTCTCAGGAAGAACTGGAAAGGGCAGGGTATGACTATAAATCAAATCTCAGTGACATGCTGTATATCAACGTTTCCATATTCAGCTCAGACGAAAGTTATACTTCAGCGGATGTGGTATCCACCCTGTGCCATGAATTTTCACACATGGCTTACATGAACAACAGGGCGTCAAAGGCTCTGGATGAAGAGTACCTTTCCTTCATCGTTGAAGGTCTTGCGATGTGGACTGAGTACTATGTAGGTTATCCTGAAGGTCATGACGGTTACCTCTACTCTTACCTTTCAGTGGCTGATGAAATATCCTTCTTCACTTCGGACAGGAATGAGATCTACGGTTACGGCCTGCTGTTCTTCCGCTACTTTGGGGAAAGGTTCGGGATCGATGCGATCATAAGGCTTGCAAACTCACCGTATACTGAAGTTGCAGCCCTTGAGGATGCTTCCGGTGTGGATGCGGATACTCTCTTTGAGGACTTTGTCTATACAATCCTTGCAACGGTGACGGGACTCACTGACAGTGAATATTACATGGAAGGACTCAATGATGCAGAATCAGGGTTTGAACTTCTGAGCACTGCATTTGAAGTTCTTGCGGATAAGGAATACGGTTATTACCTGGAGAAGGGAGAGAGCTACTGCAGCTACATCATGCCTCCGTTCTCATTTGCACTGTTCTTTACCGAGTCTGATCCTGATTTCGAGTCTGACAGGGCCCAGATGATAAAAGTGGTGCTCTGAGCTGACTTCAGAAATCCTTATCTTAATAATCTATATACTCTAAAGTATAATACTTGTAAGTATATAGATCGGAGGATTTATGTTAGTAGGCAGGAAAAAAGGAACTTGCACAGCCTTAGGCTGATCGAGCCTTATCACGGACTCGAAGAATCCTTTGTTTATGTAGCTGTAGGCGGTACGCCCGCAGATCGGCAGGGCGTCTCCGGCATATGTGAAGATATGGTTTATTGACTGTCCGTTGTCGAGTCCGCTCCTGATGATGACCTCGATCTCC
The DNA here is from genome assembly GCF_009695635.1 of Bullifex porci. Classification (GTDB taxonomy): domain Bacteria; phylum Spirochaetota; class Spirochaetia; order Sphaerochaetales; family Sphaerochaetaceae; genus Bullifex; species Bullifex porci. The sequence continues at coordinate 2,630 of NZ_VUNN01000040.1, read as the reverse complement.
TTCAGCTGCCCATCCATCACGTGGAGGACCTCCCTCGACGACGAAAGCGTCCCCTCGTATTCCTTCTGGACTTCGTTCGGACTGTAGATGCGCTTCTCCAGAGTGCACGACATTCTCTTTTCGCATCAGTTGCATACGAACGGGAAGCGTGCCACCCTGCAGTCAGTCCTCCTTGCGCAGTCGTTGAAGCTTCGCCCGTAGGCCCCTTTCCTTTCCACGGAGCAATGTCCCTTCACCTCCCTTGAGACCGTCGTCTTTGCGCAGCCGATCTTGGATGCGATCTCGGTTGGTGACATTCGCCTTTTGAGATGGTATTATTGATTGTAGCAAGCATTGTTATTCTTCTTTTATACTATAATTACGGAGAGAAACCATGGTAGAGAAAAAAAACTGGAATAGAAGCCTAGATCTAATTAAGACAGTTGCAATCATCACTGTGCTGATGACTCATATCAGTGCCTCATTTGTAATAAAATATCCATCCTCATCTCCCGAGTTCATCTGGGGAAACATTGTGGATTCGTTGTCTAGAATCGGTGTTCCTCTCTTTTTGATGGTCAGCGGTTCCCTATTTCTTGACGAGGATAAGTCCTTCAACGTAAAAGCCTTCTTTCGTAAGCACTTTCTGGTAATGGCTGTCCTTCTGGTCTTCTGGTCACTAATTTATGGCTTTTTCTATCATGCTCTTGGCGGTGTGGGGGTCTGGGACTATATACTGAATTTCTCAGGAACCCTTTATCCTCATATATGGTATATGTACATGATAATAGGGCTCTATCTCATAGTTCCCATCTTGAGGCTCTTTGTGAAGAGGGAGAATAAGAGGTATATCCTTTACTTCATACTCCTTTCCGTTGTATTCAACTACATTCCTTCCTTCCTGAGTCTCTTCAAGAACATTATGGGATTCTCTATCTCCACTTATACTCCACGTTTATTCCTGAACTTTGTCTCCGGATATACAACATACTTCCTTCTGGGGTGGTACCTGACAAACGTCGAGATAAAGGAGAAGACCAAGAAGGCACTGGTGGCCGCAGGAGCATTGAGTCTTATTTCCATGATAGCCTTGACCCAAGTATTCGAGAGCTCCATTCCTGAATCCTACAACTACACTTATGACAACCTTAGCCTTCTTCCTCTCATTTATTCCACAGGTGCTTTTGTGTTGCTTTATAGGAAGGAGAACAGTGGAAAGGAAGGGAGGTTTTGCCGCACCGTATCCAAGTTTACCTTCGGAATCTATATGCTTCATGTAATGATATTGGAAGTATTCATGGCCTATCTGCTGCCTTATTCTTCCTCTTCCTTCTTTACTCCAATACTATATATGGCCCTTGTTTTTGTTGTGCTTGCTCCGCTTTCCCTTCTGTCATCTCTTCTTATTGGAAAAGTGCCATATCTGAAGAAGCTTCTCTATCTATAGAGTGTTAGGAAAGAGACAAGAAAAGCACAAAGTTCATTGCGGAGAAGCATACCCTTGTGTTCTATGGCATCTGCGGTTCCGGAAAGACCATGCTTTCCATAGCACTGGGCATAAAGGCATGCATGCAGGGATACAAGGTCAAGTTCATCACTCTCTCCCAGCTTGCCACAAGGCTGCTGGAGGCGAAGGAGACGGGGCGGATAGAGAAGGCTCTTGGAGACTTCAGGGCCCTGGACCTTCTCATCATTGACGAATGGGGCTATTGCCAATTGGATAAGATGAGTTCCGAACTGGTGTTCCAGGTGATTGCCGACAGCTATGAGCACAAGAGTCTGATACTGACGACAAACCTTCCTTTCAGCGAATGGGGGAAGATCGTTGCTGACGAGCAACTTGCTGCAGCCATTATCGACAGGATTGTTCATTTCGGTCACTTGATCGATACTGGAAAGGTTGATTGGAGACTTAGGCTTTCTCCGATGAACCATCAAATGGTTGAAAAGAAGATAAATTGAGGTTTTGGAAAAAGTGCTGAATTCTTTTGGTATTTTTGCTGATTTCCTATTGCAAAAACACACACGACAGGGACGTGAATGCCGCGGTGAACATACTCGCTGAGGCAAAGCGTATCATGAACCGAATGGAACAGGCGAAGGACGCCTAGACCATAAGGCGAGGCCGGACGGGTCTCGCGGGCCAGAGACGGTGTAAGACATCCTTCGGGGTGCAGCCGTCGTTACCATGGCCAGATTCCCATGGTCTTGCCTGTGGGAGTACGTCAATCATAAAATCAAATTATTATTTTATGCTATCGGTAATACATGATATTTTCATCATATAAGAGGAAATGAGCCATAATACTTAAACTCAAATCCCTCAACTTTGCTAATTTTTAGAAATTCATCATACCCCGAATCTTTAAGTTCAATGAGCCAAATGTATTCACCAAGCGTAGTCTTTAAGGGACGAGCTGTTATGGCAGCTGGTTTTGCTAAGCCGAAAGCTTTTATAAGTTTAGGAAAATCAGAGATATTTCCCTTTGCTGAAAAAAGCATTCTATCAGCTCTTTCCTTTCTTTATGCTAAGAGACATGTCAAGACAATTAGTTAAAAATTATCCGAATATTTAAGCTACCTCTTCTATATTAATATTAGGGAAAGTTCCCTGTTTATATACTTCATCTGGTGTTTGATAATCTAAGCTT
>NZ_VUNN01000004.1 GCF_009695635.1 Bullifex porci | reverse complement strand
CAGCACCTTTATATGCATCTAGAATTCTGATAGCTGGAAAAGGTAGCAGTCTGCCACCTCAGCTACAGATTATTTTTCTTCTTCTGCCTAGCTAAGAGGAAATGTCCACAAAATGAATTACACTCCCTTTCCTTGTGGCGATTCTGTATTTTGCAATTAATAACATTTCCCCAAAATGGACCAGGCCTGTCTAAAATAGGGATGTAATAATTAACCAATTGTCAAGAATATTTGGAGATAGAGAAAAATAATGATTGTAACACTATTTGCAAAAAACTATTTATAATCTCCTACACATTCGATGAGGCAATATAATGAAACTCTTCTAATTATTGTAACAGGTGCTCCAATATGGAGCACTGATTCTTTCCTGTAGTTTGAAATAATCATTCATAATAATCACTATCCTCTGTTAATAAAGCAGTATTATTACCCTCATCATTTTCTTCTTGATTTATGTATTTTCTATTTGCAATCGAATTAAAAGTATCACAAATATTCTTTAGATTAGTTATTACGATAGGAGAAACTGAAATTTTTGATCCTGAAAATGCTTCTTTTGGGTAAATGAAAAAGTCTGATTGTTTAACATTTTCTATTACGATATTGAAGTATTCATTTGTTAAATTTCTCATCCTTTCAACATCATGAATTTTATCAACAGCAGAATATAAATATTCAATATTCTTAGTAATTACATCTACATTTTTTTTCATGCAGGATACTATTTCAGAACATTGGTCTTTTATTTCATGTCCCTTTTCGATAGTTGATAATATTGCAGTACCAACAGCAATGATACCAGTTGCTACTGCGACAGCACTTTTTGCTTTACTACTAGAAAATAAGGTACTAATACCTAATCCACCCATAACGATATCAGTAACTAGCTCATAATCATTTAAACTATCAATTGCTTTTAGCATATCTTGGCTATTGTAACCAGGCGGTAGGGTAATTGAGTTAATTTGTTCTAATTCAATAGGTTTTAGTTCAACCTCACCAGCATCAATATAAGAAATAAACTCATTAATTTGTATTATCTCTGAAACAGCATTTTTTACATTTTTTGTTAGAGAATTATTTATTTTTATTCTTAATGAATCTAAGATAGTTAACTTTTCTAAAACTTGTTTATGAAGGTTTACCACTTGTTTTGCAGCCTCTTCAAAAACCATGCGTTTATTAATGATTTGGGTAGCTTCTTTAAGATAGTTTGCTACATCTTCTTGGATGCAAGTAGTATTATCTAATAATTCTCTGTTTAATTCTTCGTAATCATTTTCTTTATTGATAGATGTAAAATTGCAAAAAATATCCTCTGCATAAGTTCCTTCTATATCAATAAAAGATGGTGCATGACAGCTATTACTACCAATTCCAAATTTATTAATAATTAACTGAGAATTATACATCTAATTAATCTCCTTATAATCTTCTTCATTAAGAATTGCGTCATTACTATGTTTTCTTAACTTTAATTTGCTTTTTTTATTTTTGTTTGAATAAGCTTTTGAAATAGCCTCAGACTCATGATCTAGAGATGCTAGAAGATTGTTTAGATTATCACTATCTAGAAGCAATCCAGATGAAAGTGCTGAATCTACAATTGTATCAGTTTGATCTTGTAATCTAGTTATTTCTTCATGAATTTGGTTAAGCTTTACATTCTCATTTACAAAATCATAATGTAATTTAACTAAATTTTCCTGATGCTTATTCTGTACCTTTGTTAATACTTTTTCTTGAAAGTTAACAACTATATCTGACGACAGAATAGAATTAACACCTATCTTTGTTTGAATTTCTAGATCTTTATATTCATCCTGATTATTTGGGATAATATTATTACTCATGATTTTTTACCTCCAAGTAACATCTAGCTAATATGTCGCTTTTCATCAGATATATATTGTTGTTTATCGAGTAAATAAGATTCTTATAATAACTAAGATTGCACTTTCTTTGTTTTATATCTTCGAGAACTTCATAATACTTATTAATTGCAAAATAAATATCCTCTATATTAGTCTCCTCATCATCTTGTAATAACATAGTTTGATACTTATCATATATTGAAAGAATCTCTCCAACTGGCCATGAGCTTATAGGAAACAAAAGAAGTAATTCTTTATCAATATTAGTAATACGAGAGTTTGGTAAAAAATAGTAATTTTCTAGGAATTTTTGTTCTACATTGTTTAAAAAATCAGATAGATACTTTGTATATAAACCACAATTTTCCTCTGTAATTTTATTTTTTATTTCTTTTATTTTATTTGCAGTATCTTCATGAGATTGAATAGTAACAAAAGAATATGGTTTCAAGTGTCGTATTTCGTTAACAATTTCTATTATTTCAATAGAAAAAGGGTTTCTAGATACTATATGATTTATTTGATTTATTATTTCATCATTAGAGGTACTGATTCTACTAATAATATTACAGTCTGAAATATAATCTTTTTGAAGTTGATTTATATTTGAGTAAATTAAATCAATATTATTTAACCTACTTTCCCAAGTTTCCAAACACAATTTATTATATGATGTTAAAAAGCCACAATTTAAGCATATTCCATCTACAATAGTGGTTGGGTCCTTTTTGCCAAAAACAGGACATCTATAAAGATATTCCCTTTCACTACTTTTTCTAAATTTAGAACAAGGAGTAGGCTCATAAGTTGTACTGTCAACCATTGTACAAACCTTTAAAAAATCATAAAAAATACAATTAGGAGAAGAAGGTAATTGAATGAAATTAGTTGATAATTTCATTTCAGTATTTAAGGTTATAAATTTCTTTTTCGCTTGACGTCTATATATGTGTTTTAATATAGACAATATTAAGAATAATAAAACTAAAAGAATAGCTATAAGTAAGTATGTGTTCATTAATAATACTCCTATACAAAAGTACCTTTTCTTGGATTATTTCTGTTGTTTGCTTCTCGAAGCAGTTCAAAAAGCAATAAAATTCCTATTATTGTGATAATTGGAGCAAAAAAGCCAATAATAGCGCCAATAATTACAAATACAATGGATATTTCTTCGGTTAAATCCTGATTTCCTATAAACACAATAAGCATATATAGAGCATATCCTTCGATACCACCAAGGATTGCACCTCCAATCCTTTTCCATAATTCCATATAAAACTCCAAACCTAGATTTGGCTTGATTTTATTATGTATGTGTCTCAAATATTGAGACTGATAATTCATTTCTCTTAAAAAAAGGGGAAAATGCTACTTTTTTTCCACGATTCGCATTTTGCTATGACTCATTATTTGAATGTCAAAAGACAAAAGCCAAAGCCAGTTTTATCCAGGGAATCCCACAGCGGGTAAAAAAGGCTAGATGCTTACGGGACATCAAGGCGTTAAGAAAGAATAAAGCCATCATTGGAAATCTTTTTTAGAGGGTTCGATTCCCTCATGTTCCATAAAACTATTTAAAGGAGATATTCAAAATGAGAAAGCAAGGAATTATTTCATTAGTTTTTATCCTCGTTTTTAGCATCCTAATTTTAATAATTGGATGTGAAAGTGATTTTTCCATTGCACTTGAAGAAAAAACATCAAATGTTGATTCTTCAAATACTCATTCTTTGGATAATCCTAAGCTACAAGAAGTTGTAGATGACGTAGCATTACACCATAAGAAGTACATAGCAGAATATAATCAATTTGCTACTGATCTTGAATTTATCTTTTCTGAATACCAAAAAGATATTACTACAGCGTATCTAAATGCATGCACTAAAATTGATAGACTTTTTGCTGGTTATCAAGAATCTATTCCAAATTTTGCAAAGGATATTACAAGTCTTTCTAGTACCTGCAATATTTTTTTAAGAAAAATAGTCAATGTTTTTTCTTCAAATAATAGTGTTGAAAACTATGTAAAAGATTCATTTTCAAAAAATGTATTTGATGAAAAAGATCTAGAAAGAGAAATTGATTGTATCATTAAAACAATGCAAGCATATATGTGTAATGCTAGAACTAGATTCTGGACAGATGTTGCATCATATCTTAATCAGCAAACTACATTTTCTAAGATAGATATAAAGATATTAGAATCTGAAATAAAAATATCAGGACTCTCATCCCTCAATAATTCTTTAGGTAACAAAATAGGAGATTATGAGGCATGCGTTTTTACCTTTGGCGGAGTAACTCTTGCTGTACTCACAGTTACAACAGCCTTACCAGGATTGGTTGATGATGCAATCGTTATGGTTGGAATGATTGGTGCTTCTCTAATTCAGAATAATGAACGTCAAAAAGAAATAATATCTTGTTATTCTGAAGAGCTAGAAAACATTAAAAATATGATTCTTAACGATGAAAATAAAGGTCTTCTTGCTATATATGAAAAAGCTATAGCTGAAGCAGAAAAAGAAAAAAATTGCCTTATAGATGCAATAAAGGAGAATTAAGTATGAATAATATTATCAAAATATTAATTGCTATTATTTGTATTTTAATTATTGCTTCATTACTTTTTGCATCCATCTATAAGAAAGAAGTAAAAGTAGGAGATATTATTACTGATTTTACTCAACTAAATAAATTAGAAGTTTATAAAGCAACAATGAGCACTATTATTGATATTGAACAAGGAAAAAATAGTGTTAAAGCAGAAATTATTGGGGATGTTATTATTACTGTCGATTTTAATAAAGCGCTAATTAAATCTATGGATAATGGAAGAAAAATCTTCTTTAGTTTACCAACTCCTGAAGCTAATAAGTGTTTAATTCATGAGGAGCTTTCTTCTCCTAAAAGTTATAAAATCACAAATATTTCAAAAATTAAAGATTTATTTAGTGAGAATTCTTTAGGAGCTGATTTATACAAAGTAGCATTAGAAGAGGCACAAATAGAAATAAAGAATAAAGTCATGGATGATAATATTATTATCAATGAGGCAAAAAGGATAACAGAGAATATCATTTCTAATTTATGTGCTAATTTAGGTGTTGTTCCGTTGATACATTGGAAAGCTGATATTTTAATTTGATAATTAAGACCTATGCATCATTATTTTTTGTCTAGTAAAATCTTGAATGGATAGAATAATAGGTTATCATATTTTATATGAATTACTTGGAAATACAATGCCATTTACAATTTGAAAAAGAGATTACATGGTTCGGATATCCAGAAACAATATTGCGCAGTGTATTAGGTGCTAATTTGCATAGGATGTGTTGTATTGTAAAAAATCAAAGTAAATGTTCTGATTGTGTTTTAAAGGACAATTGTGTATATTCTTGGATTTTCGAGTCACACATCAATAAAGATAGTTTATCATTAACAGGTCGTGATAAAGCCCCTCACCCTTTCATTTTAGAATATGATCAAATTAATCCTTATGAAGGAATTATTAATATTACCCTTTTAGGTAAGTCAATGTATTTCTCTCCATTTATTATAAATGCTTTTATTAAAGCAGGAGAAAATGGAATCGGAAAGGAAAGGATAAAATATACTATTACTTCATTAACTAGTGATAGTGTAGAGTTTTTTGGAAACCGAACAGAAATAGAAGCACATACAAAGAAATGGGATATTAACGAAGATAATTCTGATAGCAGAAAAATAGTAGGTATAGAGTTATTAACACCATGCAGAATAAAAAGTAATGGGAAATATATAAATAGAATTTTGATTCAAGACGTTTTAAAATCAATATTAAGAAGAGTTATTACTTTAGAAGAATTGTATGGACAGCCTATAAAAATAAACACTTTAGATAATTTTCCTTATTCTATAGAAAGAGATCAAAGGTGGGTTGAAAGAAGGTATGTTTCATCAAGAACTTCTACTGTTATGTCATTGGGTGGAGTAGTTGGAAAAATTCATTTTTCAGGAGCCTTAACTAATGAACAAAAAAACTTGTTAAGAGCAGGGGAGCTTTTTCATATTGGAAAAAATGTTGCTTTTGGTTTAGGCCGGATAAAACTACTATATGGGGAGGAAAATGATGATTAGTATTAAAGAACAGTATGAACTTTTATTCACTACGTTGTTCCGAGACATTGGTATATTTAAAAGATTAGCATTTGTAACTGAAGAAACAACAATAGAAAACTATTCTGATTATTCCTATTCTTTTATAAAAGAAGATTTTATTCCTAATTTGGCTAATAGCCCAATGAGGGAATATTTAGATTGGGAGAAAATAGCTGAAGACGGTTTAAATCCTACTTCTTATAACTATAATATTATTAAAGAAGCATCAAAAATTGTAATGGGAGGCTTAGATGTAATAGAGAATAATAAGCCAACTACAATATCCCCGGTTTTTACAAAAGTGTATCTCAATAATAATGGTATAAATAGTGTATTTAAATATCCCCTAAGGAATCTTACTTCTGCTGAAAGTTTTCCATTTCCTGTGAGAGGTGATAGTGGTTCAATTGATATTAAAGGTTACTGGAATAAATTTGTATCATCATTAGTTGTAATTAAAAATATTCAATCTCCTCTTGCTCTACTATCAAAGATGAAGGACCTCATTTTTGAATGGTGTTGGTGCATACCTTATTCTCAAAATAATGGCAACGAAGATATATCAATTTATGATCATTGTAGTGCTACAATGGCTATGGCTTTATCTTTAGCAATTGCCGGAGAAATTGAAAAGCCATTTAGAATAATAGTTGGAGACCTATCAGGTATTCAGAAATTTATTTTCCAATCGAAAAATCAAGTTTTCCATGGTGCAGCTAGAACCTTTAGGGGCAGATCTTTTATTATCAGTGCATTAAGTACAGCCTTTAAATTAGGCTTATGCAACAAAATAGGAATAATTCCATTTGTTGATTTAATTGATGCAGGTGGAAGATTTACCTTTATATTGCCAAATATTGAAGGTGTTGAAGATATAATATCTGCTTATCAAGAAGAAATTGAAATTTTCCTTTTTAAGAAATACTTAGGTACTCTTTGTCTTGTAATGGATTATAGTTTAGCTGTGGGGAGAGATGTCCTTGAAATAAGTGACAACCCTCAAAATACTCCTTTTAAGAACTTGCTTGCAGAGACTGCTCGACTATTGTCTGTTCAAAAAATAAGAAAATTTAGTAAGGCTTTAGCTAAAGTAGGATATGTATTTGAGGATGAGATAATAGAAGGAAAGAGATGTGAAGCTTGTGGAATACGCACAGAAAGAGATAATGGGCTTTGCCATGAATGTCATGAGCAAATGACTTTTGGTGGAAAATTACCAAATGAAAGTATTATTTCTTTTTCTCTATCACAGAAAGAAAATGAAATAGAAATTCTTCCTGGAGTAAAAATGTTTTTAGGACAAGGTGATAGAGAAGATTTATCTTTTGCTTTGCCTTTCAAGAAAAAACAAAGTACTCAATATCCAGTATGGCGCATTAATATGCATATTCCTAATATGGAGTTTTCTGATATAGCAAAAAAATCTTTGCAGGAAGTGAAGATAAATGATGAAGTGAAGCTCTATGGTAATCCTCTCCTTTCTTATATAAAGATAGATGTTGATAATTTAGGCGAAATATTTATTAATGGAATGGGTAATAATGCTTATACACTTACAAGATATACTACTCTTTCAAGAATGTTAAGCCAATTTTTCAGTATGCATATTGCTTCTATTTTAGATGAAGAACAATTCAAGTATGCTTATACAATTATTAATGGTGGTGATGATATTTTTATCGTTCTCCCTTGGAATAAAACCATTCCATTTTTATTGAGATTAAAAAAGGATTTCTCTTTATTTTGCTGTGATAATAAAAAAATACATTTCTCAGCAGGTGTTGCAATAGAAGATAGTAATACTCCTTTTTCTAAATGTAATAGAAATGCAGAAGATGCTGAGCATCAAGCTAAAAATCATGAGGATAAAAATTGCGTTTCCTTGTGGAACCATGTATACAATTTTGGCCAATTATCATTATTAAATGAAAGTATTAATAAATTACTTTCATTTTGTGATTACACCAATCCTGTTATTTCAAAATCATTTATATATAGGAATTTAATGTATATGAATGATTGGATAAATGAAAAAAATAAAGGTAATGCAAAGAAATATGAAATAATACCTAAATTCAAATATGATTTAGCAAGAACGTATGAAAGAAATAAAAAAAATGAAAAAATAAATGAAGTTGTATATTTCTTTATGGATGGCTTTAATAAATCTGTTGCTTCACCAAATGAGATTGATGCTGAAATATATAGAGATACATTAGTTACAGTAATTTATGAAAGAAGAATATTCAATGAAATAAGGGAGGATTAATTATGGGTTTAGAAATGAACGAGGAATTATTATTAAAAGAACCTGAAAAGATTGCAGATTCTATTTATAAGAATAAGAGTCCAAGTGATACACAATTGAGAAAGTTTTTTGATGACTTTATGGTTTTAAAGAAGCATGCGGATGCTATTTGTTCTTCTTCCGATGAAGAAAAAGATAATAAGTTTAAAAAAGAAATCTTACCTTTAATAAAATTTTCTAAAATAAAAATTGCTTATGCTGTAAGTAGATGCGATAAAAGAGAGTTTTCTAGTTATAATGATTTTTATAAAAAAATGGAAGAATATATAAATAAAATAGAAACAATGAGTGATTTTGTTGTTTTCTTAAAATTTTATGAGGCAATTATTGCTTTTGTTAAATATAAAAGAACTTTTGATTCAATGGAGAAAGATAACTCAAAAGGAAATAAAAGGAGGTAAGTTATGTCAATGAGGATAAATAAAATTACAGGTCAAATTAAAATAGTTACAGGATTACATATTGGCGCTGGAAATGATGAAGTCCATATTGGTGGTGTTGATTCTGAAGTAGTTAGGGATCCATTGACTGAACTTCCATATATTCCAGGTTCCTCTATCAAAGGAAAGATGAGAACTTTGCTCGAGTTAAGCGAAGGCTCTATAACAAGTGATGGAAAACCATCAAGTATTAAACAATTTCCAAATAGCCTTATTCCAATACTATTTGGCGATATGACAAGTGATGAGCTTACAAGGTTGCTTTTTAGAGATGCAAAACTTTCTAGTGAAAGTATTAATACCTTAAATAGTTTAAATATTCTTCCAACAGAAGAAAAACATGAAAATACTATAAATAGGTTAAATGGTGTAGCTAATCCGAGAAATATTGAAAGAGTTATCTCGGGATTAGTTTTTGATTTTGAAATCATTCTTAGGGTTTTCAATGAAGATGATGAGAACAAGTTTTTAGAAATGATAAAGATGGGAATCACACTCTTGCAGCTCGATGCTTTAGGAGGGCATGGTAGTAGAGGCTATGGAAAAGTAGAGTTTATTAACTTAAAATACAATGGAGAGAGTTTCAGTGTATAAAAAAATTAGAATTGAATATTTTTCTCCTTTTTCTTCTATTCCAACTGCAGACCAGTTATTTGGACAAATTGTTTGGGGTTTATCAGATATAAAAGGAGAAGATATTGCAAGTGAATTTGTAAAAAATTCTCCGATTAGAATATCTTCTGCTTTACCTGAAGGATTTTTTCCAATTCCTATAATACCTACTAAACGTAAAGAAAATGTAGATGCTGCAGAATTGAGAAAAAAGGTAAAGAAGAATAAAGATCTTCATTGGATTGGTCTTGAAGATTTTAAACTCATGCAATTAGGTATTAAGCAGCTATCTGATTTAGATTTATTTTTGAGGCAACCTTCCATTAAATCTGTTGAGGAGACTAGAGTATCAATTGATCGCATATCAATGAAAGCTGCAGAAGGACAATTATATACAGACAGTTATTTGTGTCCAATAACACTGGTTGCATATGTAGAATTTTTAAATATTGAGAGATTTTCTCCTAACAATTTATTAGAAATATTAGATTTACTTTCTACATATGGATTGGGAGGAAATAAGAATATAGGAAGAGGAAACTGTCGAATTTCACTAGTCGACTTGAGTGAAATTGAAAATCAAATTTTCTCTTTTAAATGCGATGAAAGTATATTCATGACATTGAGTAAGTGTGCTGGAAATAATCTAAATCCATTATCATACAAAATAGAAGTTTATTCTGGAATTGTAGGAAGATTATATTCCAATAAAGGCTTTTTCAATAAGCGTCCAATAGCACTATTTGATATTGGTTCTACTTTTTACGCAGGAGAAGGAGAAATTATCAATAATGTAAGTACAGATTCAAAGATTTCTACTTATGCTTATGCTTTTCCTGTGAGGTTAAAATATGTCGGATGAAAACATTGTTTATACTAAGGTTTATGATGTAAAGATAAATATTATTTCTCCTGTTGTAATTATCTCAGGTGATAGTTATGGCCTTATGGAGGTTTTCCCTATAAACAGAAATGACTTAACTGGAAAAATCTTAGATATGAATAAATTACTCTCAAAATTAGATAATTATAGTATTAATAAGCTAATTGATAGTTTTACTGCAAAAAATTTCAAAGTAGCAAGAAATCTTATTGAGAGTAACTTAAAAACAAATGAATCTTCTGTTTTATTTACTAAATTAGCATGGGAGCGTTTATATAACCATCCGGAGCAAGAGGTTGGAAAGGTTGTTACCGATATTATAACAGGAAAGCCTTATATCCCTGGATCAAGTATAAAGGGGGCACTTAGAACAGCCTTTTTAGAGAAAAAAAGAAGACTAGGAAATATTATTAAACCAGAAAAAAACGATAAGGTATTTGAATGGTCAATAGTAGGAAATACAAATGGTATTTTAGGTGATCCATTTAAGAATATAATGATATCAGATTTTTTTATTGAAAATTCCAATTTGGTAATTGGTGATTTAAAAGTAGGAACTGGTATTCCATCATATTCTGGTATGACTGACGCATGGTGCCTTCATAATAAAAACTCTCAGAAATCAAAAGATGTAATTGCAAAAGGCTCAATAGTTGTTAAATATCCTAACGGTGTTGCGAAAGTATCGATGAATGGATTGTTAAAGAGCTTATCATTTTATGATGATAAATTCCTAAAAAAAGAGGTTTGGAAAAAGGATGTAGGTGCACAAGAATTATGGCAAAGGTGTAAAAAAGAGAGTAGAAACGAGGGAGAATATTTTATTCGATTAGGACACTATACAGGTATTGAGAATAAAACATTTGATTTACCTATAGAGACTAGGAATGGTTTAGTTAATACAATTAACATAACAGGTGGAAAATCTCGTCCTAAAACAATGGATAATACTTATCCTCTTGGTTTTTGCCTGATTTCAGTAAAGGAGAGAAAAGATGAGGCTAATAATTAATTTGGGAAATTCTGATTTAATAGTTCGAGAAAGTGGAAATGGTAATAAGTATTTGCCATGTAAAGAAAATAACAATTGTTTTGTACAAAGAGTTCAAACTATTGTTGAGGCTTTAAATGGAAATGATTCCCTAGACATTAATGAAGATGGTCGTTTAAATTCTCCTATTTATGTAAAAGTAGCTGATGATAATGATCATACTTTTACAGTAATAGATTTTCCTATCTTGAAAAAGGAGATTCAAAAAGCATTTGAACTGTCTGATGAAAGACCTTTAAATGTTACTGTTTTTGTTACTGAACAAGAAGATGAATCAAATAATAATCTAGATACAAAAGATTTAGCTAAAATACTTAGTGGAATATATGGAAAAACAATGTTTCCAGAAGTAAACTTTGAATTTAAAGTCATTTCATGTAATCCATCTGATTATTCTGCAGTTCATAATGAATATAGCCAATTTTTTATAGAACAAAAGTTTGAAAATGTTATGGTTGCAATAGCTTCAGGTACACCAGCAATGAATCTTGCATTGGCAACCTGTTCTATTAGATATTGTAAGAATGTTAAGCAATTTTACTCTTCAAAAGAGAATGAAGGCAAAGATACAAATCTTTTCAAATTAAATTATTTTTCTGACTCAGAATTTTTAGTCGCTAAAGAAAAATTAATTAAAATATTTGAAGGTGGTGATTATTCTGCTGCAAAAATTCTTGTTTCAGAGCCACCTTTATCATACATTGATGGGATTGATAAATTTATTGACTATTTTGATAAAAGAAGAAACTACCAATTTAAAGATGCTTATGAAGCATATTTAGAATTAACTAAAATTAGTAGTAATACATATGGAATGTTGAAGAATTGTTCAGAATCTCTTAATAAAATGGATTATTGCATTAATAGCGACAATAAAGAATTGGATATTAAAAAAGATGAATCAGTATTAGTCCTTTATGAATCTCTTCAAAATGCTAAATTCTTCTATTTAAAAGAACAATACTTCACTGCTGTGGCATTTCTAAATGCTTTTCTTGATATGATGACAAGTTATATTATTGGAAAAGCTCTAGATTTTAATTTAATTTATAATGGTGTTTGGTATAAAGGTTTAGACTCTTTATTAGAAAAAAAAGTTTTTATTAATGAATTAGTAAAAACAAATTTTTCAAATGAAATTTCTCAATGGTACAAAAATGAAGGAAAACCTGAAATATCATTTAAAGAAAAAAAATATTTAGTTATAAGAATGTTAAGTAAATTACCAAAAGAATCTATAAATATTAATCGTGAAACATTAATTAATTTCGGTAATTTATATAATTGCCAAAAACAATTTAAAGCATTCAGTAATATTAGAAATTCTTTACCAATTGCACATAGCCCAAAAAGTATAAGTAAAAAAACTATAGAGAATAGTTTAAGTGATTATTATGGAAATAATTATACAATATCTGGGGATAATAAATTTTTAAGTGTAATTGATGTATTTAAAAGTATACTTATTAAATCTGCTAACGGGTCTTTTGATAACCAATTTAATGATTATAGAGATATTGGGTTAGATATATTAAAATCACTATCACTAAATAATGATTAAAGAAATGTAACAATATTTCCATATTAGTATTTCATTGATATGTTAAACCTCTTTATGAAAAGCGTCATAAGGAGGTTTATATGTTAACAGCATATATAACAAAAGAAGCAGGAAAAATAAAAGCAAGCAATAAAACATTAATTTTTGAAGGGATTGATGGTAATAAAACAACAATATACCCAGATAAAGTAGATAGAATGTTAGTAATGGGTAATATTGGTTTAACAGGTGCTGCTATTTCTTTAATATTATCTTCTGATACTGAAGTTTTCTTTATGAAGGGAAAGGAAGTATTAGGCTTGTATTCTGCATCAAGTTCAAAAGATTGCATTACACGGCATAATCAACATCTTTTGATAGAAGATCAAGAATGGGTTTGTAAAACATCAAAGGCAATTGTCAAGGGTAAGATTATCAATGAAAGACATTTTATACAAAGACTCATTAGAAATGGAAATATCGATAGTAATTTAGGTAATTATGCAACTACATTCCTGAAAAAGCTAATAAACAATGTTGATTATGCTTGCACCGTTGATTCCATTAGAGGAATAGAGGGACTGGCTGCTGAATCTTATTTTGAAATATTAGGACAGAACTTCAAATATCCCTGGGCTAGTTTTTCAAAAAGAACAAAAAATCCACCTAAGGATTGTGTTAATACAACATTAAGTTTTCTGTATACAATATTAACTAATAAGATTTCATCTTTTATTAAATCTCATGGTTTGGATATCAGTATAGGAAGTCTCCATTCAATACAATATGGTAGAGATTCTCTTAGCTGTGATTTAGTTGAAGAATTTAGAACTCCAATTGTTGATCAGTTAGTATGTTCAATGATAAACCTTGGGCAATTAAAAGAGGATAATTTTATTTATGATGATGAAAGTGTCCTATTAAATGAAGAAGGTCGAAAGATTGTTATTTCTGCATTTGAGAATAAATTACAGCAAAAACACTTTTATCCTAACAAAGATAAAGTTCTAACATATGAAAAGATACTAGAGGAACAGGTAATGATGTATAAACATTACATTAACAAAGAGATAGAATCTTATATTCCTTTTGAGGTTAAATAATGTTTTGGTTATTTTGTTATGATATATGTGATAATAGAGTGCGACAAAAGGTTTCAAAGTATTTATCACAGCATGGAATGAGAATACAAAAATCAGTTTTTGGTATTGATTGTGATGATACAAAGATAATGGAGATATTGCATAGCGTTAATGCAATATGTAAACATAATGAAATATTGTCTATATATCCTTTATACAATGAATCGATTGATAAAACACTATATCTAGGTTGTCAAAATAGAATAAATAAATTTAAACAATTTATTTTAATATGAGGGCTTATGGAAAAAAGATATATTGTAAATTTATGATTTATCTTCTAAAATTGGTAGCAGAAAAATACCTCAAATACTAAAACGTTTCCAAATAGAAGAATTCAAAAATCTGTAATTGAGGTAGTTGTAAATGAAGTAGAAGAAAGTAAATTAGTTAATAAATGCTTTAAGTTTATCGATGATAAAATAGATAAACTTTTAATAATACCAATCGGAGAAGAACAAGTAAAAAGATCCATACATGTTGGATTTAAATATATTTCAATAAGCAAAACTGGTCCTTTTCAAATAATATAGTGCTAAACTATTACTCCCTTATTTTTCCCAATAATAAACTCTGATTGGCACTTTATTCTAATTCATTAACTGATAATTAAATATATGAACCAAATAATATGGGATTATTAAAATTTTAGGTTAATCTTTATCACGTCTGCACTTTCAATATAATAATTAGTTTTGACGAAAGGAAAAGTAAATGGTAGAGTTATTAATAGCTGACCTGTATAAAGGGATTTAGACCAGATAATACTCTGAGACTTCCGCTTCGTAACCATGTTATTAATAGTTGACCTGTATAAAGGAATTTAGAAAGTGGTGCAGTTACATCAATCTGTACATGAATCATTCTCAGTTATTAATAGCTGACCTGTATAAAGGGATTTAGACTCATTTGAAACGTCTCAGATAGAAATATCTCCATTAAGTTATCAATAATTGACCTGTATAAAGGGATTTTGACGCTCGTAGTACAAGAAGAACTTCTCTGCGTCTACTTTGTAGTTATTAATAGCTGACCTGTATAAAGGGATTTAGACAGTTTCCCGAGAAAGTCTTCATACTTTAAAATCATTGTTATTAATAGCTGACCTGTATAAAGGGATTTAGACAATTTTTCAAAGGCTATCTCTAATACTTTCTTGAACATATTGTTATTAATAGCTGACCTGTATAAAGGGATTTAGACTGTGTGTCGAATCTTACTAGATTTGTACCGGCATTGTCGTTATTAATAGTTGACCTGGATAAAGGGATTTAGACCAATGTAATTGCATCTTTTTTACTCCAATTTCAGTATACAAGTTATTATTAGTTGACCTGGATAAAGGGATTTAGACAGTTTCCCGAGAAAGTCTTCATACTTTAAAATCATTGTTATTAATAGCTGACCTGTATAAAGGGATTTAGACTTCATTGGCTTGTTCTTACCAACTGTCCATCCACACTGGTTATTAATAGACGACCTGTATAAAGGGATTTTTAAATATTAATAATCTCTATATGGTATATTTATAAGAAAAAGAGAGATAATATGGCATACTCTGAGAGTATTAGAGACTTAGAAAGACTTAGAGAAATAATTCTAAATTTCTATGTCGATGGTAGTAAAACTAAAGATGAATATCTTGCTTCTTTTTATAGAGGAGCAAGTATAATAATTGAGAATGCGTTATGTGAGAATATTCAAATTATTAGGAAAGCAGGAAAAACTAGGAAGTTTATATCTGTTGATGCAAGAAAGCATCAAAATAATCCATTACATAAAATTTTTTTTATAAAAAGTTATAGTAGTAATGATATTAGTTTTTATTTTCACATAATTGATATACTTCATGATAATAAGACAAAGAAAATATCTGAAATAACAGAAGAATTAAGACAAAGATATTACAATTTCTATGAGGATTCTGATGGTAATATAACTCAAAAAAAATATTTCCCAGATACAGTAAGAAATAAACTTGAAGAGCTTGTGTCTTTAGGTATAGTTTCAACCATTATTATTGGAAATAGGTTTGAGTATTATATTGAAAAAAATGAAATAAATTTAAATTACTTGAAGGATTCTTTATCATTCTTTTCAAATGCTTTTCCTGCTGGTTTTATTGGGGAAATAATACAGAGAGATTATCAAAAATCGAAAGAAGATTTATTTGTATTTAAACATAATTATCTAAATCATGTACTTGATGCTGATATTTTATGTGTTACTTTAGATGCTATTAGAACATCAAGAAAAATAGAATTTGATTATAATTCGTTGACTCAGCATGAGAGTAATGATCATTTTTTAGTATACCCATTAAAAATATATTCTAGCGTTAGTGAAGGAAGACAATATTTATTTTGTTTTAACTATAAAAATAATCTATATGCTTTCTTTAGATTAGATAAAATGCATAATATTAAAACAGAAAATATCGATGATAAGGCATTAATACATAAGCAATTCTATCTAGATAATCATGATAAAATGTGGGGCACTAGTATAAAAAAAGAATGGAAGACTGAACATGTGGAATTTGTTGTAAAGATTAATTCAAATGAAGATTATATATTAAAAAGGATCAATAGAGAAAAAAGAAATTGTGTTATCAAAAAGATTGATGAAACGTTATATTTAATAACAAATGATGTATTAAGTCCTTATAGCATGATTCCATGGATACGTACATTCTATGGAAAAATTATCTCAATATCCTCTTCTGATTCTTTATTCTTAAAAGAAATAAAAGAAGATATTTCTGCCCTTAAGGAGTATTATAATGCTTTTTGATAGTGTTTTTTCTTCTGACTTTAGAACTGTAGGGTTAATAATAAATGCTTCTCTTGAAAAAAAAGGTCTTACAAGAGGTGAAATAAAAGATATTATAAATCAATATTCTATAGGTGATGCCAATGCAGAAAGAATATATGATAGTTTGGTAGCTAACAAATCCTGGCCACTAATAGAAAAAGAAGAATCGGGTAAATATATTTCTACATTAGAAAATAGATTTAATAGGTCTATGACAGTTATAGAGAAAAAATGGCTTAATTCTATTATAGCTGACAAAAGGATGAAACTATTTATAGATAGTATCAAACCAATTGATGAGAGTGGAACATTATTTAATTTTGAAGATATTGTGTTTTTTGATCAAAATAATGATGGTGATCCATATGATGATAAGAATTATATTACCTGTTTTAGGAAGGTTTTATCAGCAATCAAAGAGAAAAGATATATAAAATTAAAATATCACTCTACAGGTGGAAAGATAAGTATTTTTTCTTGTGTCCCAATTAAGCTTGAATACTCAATAAAAAATGATAAGTTTAGAATATTTGAAGGATTTATTGATGATGTTTCAAAAACTGGGTATTTAAGAATGTCTGGTATTGAAGATGTAGAAATTGGAGATTACTGTTCGAATTTTGATCAGTATAATATGCAAATAAATCAGAAGAGCGTAGTACTTGAGGTTACTGATGAAAGAGCAACCAAAGAACGATTATTACTCCACTTTTCCCCACTTAAGAGAGAGGCTGAACAAATATCTGATAATCAATGGAGAATAAAAATATATTATGATGAAGATATGGAGGAGGAAATTGTAATTGATATTCTTTCTTTTGGTAGGTTTGTTAAAGTTGTAGAGCCACAAAGCTTTATTGAACTTGTCAAGAAGAGACTAATAAAACAAATTATTATATAGATAACTAAATAGTGTCTTAAACTTTAAAGCAGGAGTTTAAATAATGTCTCAAGACTGGAATGAGCAATTTGATAATTATAAGAATAGCCATATTGATAGTGCTTTTATAGAAAAAGAATCAGGATTTAAAAATTAATTACTCAAAAAGGTTTTGAAGGAATCGTTGATTTTGAAAGCTATAATAAAGCAAATTATAAAATTCTTTTTATAGCTCATGAACCATATTGTAAAACAGAACAAGATTTATCTATATATAAAGAAACAGGTCTTATTGGTGCTATTAAAACTTTCGGTAGTAATCCTAAAGGAAATTCAGCATTATCATATAATGCTAAAATGACAAAAGAGCTTTTAGGCTTTCAAAATGTGGAAAATGCTTTGAATTCGGTTGCATGGATAAATCTAAAAAAATATCCAAGACTTAAAACTTCAAAAGAGAATTTGAAAGAAATTCATTGGGCAACAGTTCTCAACTATAAATTTATTTTTAATCAAATCAAAGAAATAAACCCTCAGATTATCATAGCAGAAAGTATTTTTGAGGGGAGATATAGTTTATGGAATCCTTGGTCTAGCTTAAGAGAAGAAATTAAATTCTTTTGTATAGATAGATACTCAGAAAATATTGATTCCTTATATGAACCCAAATCAAAAACTATTATTTTTGATATTCCGCATCCTACTGCTAGGGGAAAATGTAAATTTAACGAGGGAATAATAAGTTATATGAAAGAATGCTTACAAGCAATTAATAGCGATTCTTTCTCTCTATTGGATGAATGGGATTCAAGAAGAAAACGTTGTAAACAGTAAATGAGTTTTCTGTGGCTATAAATTTATTAGGAAATTATAAGCCTCATTAATCTCTCTGAACTTCTGAGAAGCAAATTCTATAAATGCTTCATCTAGATTCTTACCAAGGATTGTATCTGGATGGAATTTTCTAGATAAAACTTTATAAGCATGTTTTATTTGCATATGGCGTAAGCTAACAGCCTACTTTGTAGAGCCAAACGGTCGAAATGCGAAGCCAAACGGTCGCCTATTCTTTTATTAATAGCAATGTCTCCATGATAATAGATGTATTTATTCTAAAGGATGAAAATACATTTATTAAGGAGGATAATGTATGCTGGATTACAAGGATATCATTATCAAACACTATGCACTTTCACTATCTAGAAGTGAAATAATTTAACAGTTTATAGTAAGTAATAAATAGCAAGATTACGATAAAAATTACCGCAAGATGAAAAAGTATCTCAAGTGGAACTGATTATTCTAGACGATTTCTTGATTCACACAATCAAGGACGAGAGTGAGATTAAGATACTTTTCAAGATACTAGAAAATCATAACGAATAGAAAAAGAGCACACTATTGTTTGTTCATAGCTCAATCTAGATAGCAGGAAGGTAATGATACTTAACAATGAGGTTCCTCAAACTCCATTATGAAGCGAGCTACAAAGCACTACACAATCAAAATCAAAACCCGATAGGTTATGGTCAAATAACAAAAATGAGCGGCTGTTATGCTCTGCAAAACGGCCGTTATAAAACGCATTTGCGACCGCCAAAAGATGCAAACTGCATTTATTTCATCCTTAGTTGCATCTGCTGAGAGTCCTAATATTTCTAAGGATTCAGTAATTTTACCTTTATAATCTTTGCTGTATTTTTTAAACTCATCTATTTGGTTAAAGTCTATACCGTCATATGCTACACTATTGTTGCATATTTCATTCATCTCTTCAGTTGAGTAGCCAAAGATTTGGAAAAAAACATTAAAACACTGAATATTAATTTTTGGTCCCAATAACAAAGCAAAGAATGGAATGGCAGTTCTAAGTGTTTCTTGTTTATCCAAATAATCCTTGATTTTATATAGAATTATATTTATCTGATTACGCTTCTTATAAACTGCATCAATAGTAGCTTTGATGAATGCTGGTGAAAAGGTATTAATGTTTATTCCGCCATCTAATAGAATTTGTAGATATTCTTTATCATAACTATAGTGCTCTATATCAGACATAACCCATAAACAAGAGGCTAAAGCAGGAACAACACGGCTGCAATATAGATGTTCTTTACGTAAATAATAGATGAAAAAAGGATCTTCATTGAAATCTAAAATGTCATTAAGATCTGATGGTTTCAATGGTAATTTAGGGAACGATATGCTACTTTCTTTATAGCCTCCTTCAATTGCAATATTAGTAAAATCTTTTTTAGTCATTCCCCATTTCTTTGCCACATTAAAGCTATATGAATAAGCTGCTGGAACCATTCTGGTTGTGAGCATAAGTGCATATTTGATTATAATTTCATTTAAAAGATCTTTATCATTATAGTTATCATGAATTGAACAAAATTGGTCTTTAAGAAATTTAATGGTGCTCCCTCTTTCTTTTTGATTCATTAATAAATCATTTACCTGGTTGATAGTCTCAGTTATGAATAAACCAGCATATTCTGTTTGTTCATTTTCTTTTTCTAACCATTCTGATATTACTATTTGCTCATATTCAGTGATACAGTCTGTATTCTCAGAAATATCTATCGCTGCCATTGAGGAAAAATATGTAGCGAAAGCAGGAATAAATCTACAGAATAAAGTATGAAATGCACCTATATAGTCTTCACTAAAATCAAGTAAATT
Source organism: Bullifex porci (assembly GCF_009695635.1). Taxonomy (GTDB): domain Bacteria; phylum Spirochaetota; class Spirochaetia; order Sphaerochaetales; family Sphaerochaetaceae; genus Bullifex; species Bullifex porci. The sequence goes on along the minus strand of NZ_VUNN01000004.1, from coordinate 148,869 downwards.
ATCATAGTCTGATGGAGTATATGTTTTATTTGTTTGTGTATAAGTTATCTGCTTACTTGCATATTTAGCTTCTTGATTTTCTTTATACTTTGAATAAGCATATGAACCAAGCCCTATTAGTGCACCAATACCTAAACCAATAAGCCCTAATCCTAAATCACCATCATCATCGTCTCTGTACATATTTTTCTCCATTATTTGAAGATTAGTAATAGATTAAAAGGTATGTGTCTCAAATATTGAGACTATTAGATGATAAATATTAGGTATTGGAGAAAATTTTTATGGGTTTAAAACTATTATCATATGAAGGCTTTAATATTAACTTAGATAGCAAAACACCTCATTGCCTTATTACAGGAAGTAATATCGATGAAATACTTAAACTTGAAAATGAGATGCTTGAATCAATAAAAGAGAGTGGTGGTGATAACGTAAATATCCATTATATCAATAATCCTTCATGTAAAGCAGTTGATATGCTTAAACATGGAATAAATGGTTTTTATAGAAGTAGGTATGAAGAGCTAGTAAGATTTGGTGCAGAAAATATAGAAAAATATAATGTGGGAAGGAATAAAATGCCTTATGAAGTATTTATTTTTCCTATCATTTCAACAGATGAAGAACTCCTTTCTATATTGAAGAGTGCAACTATGCTGATACAAGTAGGAGTACATATTATTTGCGGGTTAACTACTAGATATAATCAAGAAATTGATAAATACCTATCTGGATATACAACACGCTTTGCTTTCCCTTTTAAAGAGCAAATAATAAACCAAGCTTTCTTTGTTGCGGATGAAAAGGAACTACCTAAAATAGGAAAGCTTTGGTATAAACTTGGAATAAATGGCGAAGTAAAGGTCCTTAATTAAGGCCGTAGGTATTACTTAAATCTCTTATTGATTCTTTTAATTTTTCAACAAGCTCAGGTGGTGATATTAATTTAGCACCACTTCCTAAGTATCTTAACCATCTAAGTACTTCAAATTCTCCTGATGTTATACAAGAGAATATGACGTTACCATTCTCGTCTGGTTCTGAGAAATTAACTCTATCCTTAGGCCATTCACGGTCCATTAGATATTGAGCATTGTTTTTATCAACTTGAACTTTAATTTCAAACTGGTCACATTGGATTATTCCAAAAGGATCAGTTAAGGTGTACTCAACATCTAATTTAGTTTTTCTAGTAAAACGCTCATTTTTGACCTCTAAATCTTCAATTCTTTCAATAGCTAATTTACACCAATAATCATAAGATTTTGTCTCTGCAATAGTATATATACCGCCCTGAAATGAAAAAACAATTAAAGGCATAATATCATAAGTTTTAACTGTATCAGCCTTTGATCTGTATGTAACGGTGCATACTTTATGTGAAAAAGAAGCATCACAAAGAGCAGTGATAATATCCATCTTATCGCCTTCCTTTTTCTTAGGGAGGTCAACAAAAGAGTGAACTATACTAACACCCCTTCTATCGATTTTTATAGGGATTATTTTTTCACTATCTGATACATGTCCCGCAAAAGATAGTAGCGTTTGCATTTTTTCATGTAAATCATTAATTCGATTTGAAAGGATGGGAAATGTAGCATCTGTATTGGAGAACAGTAATTCAATTAATAATTTCTCATCCTTATCAAATACGAAATCATCTTTAAGAAATGGAAGACTCTCAAAAATATTTTTCCCAACAAGAGGATTATTCATGTCGAAGAAATAATAAACTTCTCTCCCTCTATTTTCTGAAGTTAAAGGAAGTCCCATCTCCTGAATTGTAACCAAGTATCTGTAAATAGTAGCTCTTGACACCCCCATATCTTCTACTAACTGAGGTACTGTTCTTCCTAAAGGAGATTGCAGATATCTAATAAGTGCTAGAATTTGTGTGTTCACAATTTTTCCTTTTCCCATTTCGCTTATCTGCTCCAATTTCTTATCTTTCGAGAGCAGAATAAGGTATATGTGTCTCAATCTTTGATACAGATTATAACGTATTTGAGATTTAAGCTACTTTTATTTAAAAAAATAGCCACAGCTTTTTTGCTATGGCCTATAAACTTATCTTGCTAGAGTGTATATATCTTTAATTCTATCATGGTCTAATGTCATGAAGGATCCAAGAGTACGTTTACCATAGAAGGTTGCTTTTGTTGCAAGCTCTTCAAGCTGGTCATCTGTAAGAGTAATACCAAAATCAGATATTCTTATTGGCATTCCAAGACTCTTAAAGAACTCTTCAGTTTTATCGATTGCAGCATTTGCATCCTTATCATCATCACCAGTTAATTCAAGGCCAAATACTTCGTGACCGAAGAAAGCAAAGCGTTTTGGATTTTCCTTATAAACATAGCGAGCCCAAGTAGACCAAATAGCAGAAAGACCTGCACCATGTGCTACATCGAACATTCCAGATAGCTCATGCTCCATTTGGTGACATGCCCAGTCTCCACGCCATGAGTTACCAAATCCAGTGAACCCATTGTGTGAAACACTAGATGCCCACATGATATTCTCTCTTGCTTCATAGTTTGTTGGATCAGTTAATGCAATTGGGCCAAATTTAACCATAGTTCTTAAAAGTGCTGTTGCCATATTATCTGTAAATGCAAGAGTAGTGCCCTTAATAAAGAAACGCTCTATTGTATGCATCATGATATCAACAACGGCACAAGCTGTTTGGTACTTTGGAAGAGAGTAGGTATACTCTGGGTCTAAAAGAGCAAACTTAAGTCTGCAGTAATCTGTATTACAACCTCTCTTTAAGCCACCTTCATCATTTGTGATAACAGAGGAGTCACTCATCTCAGAGCCAGCAGCAGCCATAGTAAGGATACAGCCGATACTCATACATGCTGTAGGAGTTGCTTTTTGTGAGTAGAAGTCCCAAACATCGCCATCATATAAGCTTCCATATCCAATTGCTTTACAGCTATCGATTACTGAGCCTCCACCAATTGCAAGGATAAAATCGATGTTTTCCTTTTTAACTAACTCAACACCCTTTCTTACTAAGCTAACTCTAGGATTTGGAACAACACCACCAAGAGTAAAGGTTTTTATTCCACTTTCTTCAATAAGGCTTACTACTTCATCAAGTAAACCATTTTTCTTAATTCTATCTGAACCATAGTGAATGAGTACCTTTGTAGCATTTTGCTTCTTTAACTCATTTACTACCTCTTTATATGCACCCTTACCCATGAGTACATGAGTTGGTGTATAGTAGCTAGCTATTGCCATTCTTCTATCTCCTTATGCTCTTTTATTATTGCTCTTTGCTCTAATCCATTTGCTTTTACAACTAAGCCATCTTTCGCTCTTAAATGTATAAAATATTTACTTTCTTCTACAACCTCAAGCTTCATAAGCTTATCGTAATCAAGGATACCTTCATTATAAACAGGATTTATTGTGAGATAAACACAGCCAAGAGAGGTCATATTTTGGAAGAAGTGAGTTCCTTGGCTAGGCTCTACCTGGAAATCAGGGAGACCTGTTTCAATAATAACTCTAGCTCTTGAGATATCTGACCAAGCACAAGGGATTCCTAGCCATCTATCTGTTGAACCAAGTCTACCTGCTGCTATTAGGATGTAATCACAATCGATAGTTGAATTAAAGCTAGATAGCTCATTTGCCATCTCAACTGTCTTAGATTTATCAAAAGCATTAGGCTTTATCGTAATGATATCCTTTAGCTCTGAGATGTAACCATTACCCATTACTCTTTCTGCATAGATTATCGCATCGTTTTTCTCATAATCATCAATTTCGATATCACTTTCGTTATAGGTCGATGCAATTGGTCTTATCTGTAGAATTGAGAAGTCTGGCTTTTTCTCACCACTACGTTCTGTATTAACTGCTATTTCAATTTCAACAGGAGTACCCATGCTCCTTTCACCAAGCTTTAAAATAGTATCTACTACCTCGGCTAGAGGGAACATATCGTACTTTAACATTCCATTGAATGTGATAAGCTTAACTCCTTCTGCAAATGTTGATTCACTTAAAGCTCCAGTTGTTAAATCAAGAGTTGAAGCTATGTACTTTAACGATTTTGGCCAAGCAGATGCTTCTTTAATATTTAATAGGACTAGGTTGTCTATATTGTTAATTGGATCAAATGGAATAGTTAAATCAAGGGCATAGAAGGTATCCTGTGAGGCCGCATTACCATTTAAGGATTGAGATGGCTTTTTAGGCTTTGCAGGGCAGAATCTAAAAGCAGAACCGTCATCAACAACACTCTTTCCAAAGCCAAAGGATAGCATACCAACGCCATCCTCACTGCTTTGTCCATCGACAGGATAGTAATTAAGGCTTCTAGCAACACCACTTACATTAGGGAACCACCATTTACCATGCTTAGAGCCAGTAACCTGCTGAAGTATTACAGCCATCTTCTCTTCCTCAACCATGTGTCCTGTGATCTTCATATATTCACGTGCTCTTTGGAAGAATACAGATGCATAGACAGTTTTAACTGCTAGACTTAACTCTGCTAAGCGCTTTTCATCGCTACCTTCATTTGAAAGCATACAGGTTTGGTATACACCTGCAAAAGGCTCAGAGTGGCTATCCTCTAATAGAGATGATGATCTAACAGAGAGTGGTTGTTTTACAAACTTTAAAAACTCTGTTAGCGCAGTTTCTAATTCCTGTGGAATAGGAAGTGATAAAAATAGCTTTAAAATATCCTCATCGTTTTTCTCTACAAGTTCACTAACATTAAGCTTATTTAATTCAATAAAAGCATCATATAGTGATGTGGAAATAACTACTGTCTTTGGAATTGATAGATAAATAGATGGGAATTTCTGTTGAACTCCATTAGCCTTCATCTCAGCTGCAATAAAAGCAAGACCTCTACCTTTACCACCTAAGCTACCATTACCGATACGAGAGAAGAAGGAGGTATCATCATAGCTATCCGGGGAGAATTCTGCAATTACACCACGTGTACGTTGCATTCTATATTCTCTTATAGTGTTATATACATCCTCTCTAATTTTTTCACAGTGCTCCTCATCCTTAAAGGTCATTGCCTTAATAGTAGAAGCAAGTGTAAATAACCCCTTTGCTCTAAGCCAACGAGAGAAGTCATTACGCTTTCCATGGTAAACAAGTGATGAAGCAGGAACACTCATAAATGCATTTTGAAGCTCTTTCATAGTTTCTACTGTCTCAATTATTTCACCTGTTTTAGGATCGATAAAGTTAAATGGTCCAAAGCAGTAGAACTTAATAAAGTGCTCTTCAAGCTCAGACAAAAGTGTAGGTGAGGATTTATATAGGAATTCAGAAGCAACCTTTAAGGCTTCACCCTTTTGAGTAATATCGGAGGATTGAATTAATATTGGAACTTCACTATTATCCTTTCTAATCTCACGAGCAAGCTCAAGGCCGGAGCCTGTTTTATTACCTTTATATGGAAAGTTTACATCACTAATGATTCCTAAAACATTCTTTCTATATTTGTTGTAGTAATATAAGCCCTCTTCACCTGTGCGTGCGAGTACAATCTTAGGGCGTCCACGCATTCTAAGAGTTTTACCCCATTCATTTAAAGCCTCTAAAATTGAGTTTCTTGCTTGATGAATTAAGCAGGTATACATCTTAGGTAGGTAGGATGAGATAAATCTTACAGAGTCCTCAATTAGGATAATGACCTGTACATCTGCCTCAGAGGTATCATGCTCAAGATTTAATGAGTCCTCAATTAGCTTAACCATTGCTAAAAATAACGATGGATTACCCTGCCAATAGAATAGATAATCGATATTTTTCTTATTATCTTCCTTTAAGTTTTTAACTCTTCTATGGTCTGGTGATGGTGCTAATACAATTACCGGCATAGTTGGTTTGATAATCTTAATCTTCTCTGCAAGCTTTTCAACTCTTCCTGTATGAAAGTCTAGCATTGTAATTACAAGATCAAAGGATAGACGATCGAGTAAGGATAGCGCCTCTGCCTCAGATGAGGTATGTGTTATCTTTGGAGGATTACTTAAGCCTAAGGCTGTATACTCCTTATATAGCTCTTCCTCAACTCTTCCATCCTCTTCGAGCATAAACCTGTCATAGTCAGAGCAAATCAATAATACGTTATATATGTGTCTTCTCATTAAATTTGAGAAGGGTAGCCATGTTTGATCGAGATTATACATGATGATATTTTAGCATAAGTGAGCTAAAACGGTTAAGTATTATAAAATTTGCAATATTTTGCATTTTTATTCAGTAAAAATAATTTTTTTAGCAAATATAAAAAAGAAAATTTACAATATACTAAATTTTTGTTGACAGAATAAAAAAAGTGAATGTACTCTGTAATTGTCAAAAGGAGAAAAGCTATGTACGAAATAAACAGCTTTATGGCAGAGCTTGAGAGAAAAAATCCAGCTCAGAGCGAATTTATCCAGGCAGTAAGAGAAGTAGTTGAGAGCGTTATCGATGTTGTTAATGAAAATCCTGTATATCTTAAGAATAAAATTCTTGAAAGAATCACAGAGCCTGATAGAGTAATCTCCTTCAAAGTTGAATGGGAAGATGATAAAGGAGAGATTCAAGTTAATAAGGGATATAGAGTACAGTTTAATAACGCTATTGGTCCTTATAAGGGAGGACTCCGTTTCCATTCATCTGTAACTCTTGGTACATTAAAATTCTTAGGCTTTGAACAGACCTTTAAAAATAGCCTTACAACTCTCCCAATGGGTGGTGGTAAGGGTGGTTCTGATTTCTCACCAAAGGGTAAGAGTGATGCAGAAATCCTACGTTTCTGTCGATCCTTTATGACAGAGCTTCAAAAATATATTGGTCCAGATACAGACGTTCCAGCCGGTGATATCGGTGTTGGTGCTAGAGAAATTGGATTCTTATATGGCCAATATAAGAGATTAAGAGACGAAAATACTGGTGTATTAACAGGAAAGGGCCTTAACTTTGGTGGTTCATTAGTACGTCCTGAGGCTACAGGCTTTGGTACAATGTATTTTGCAAATGAGATGCTTAAAGCTCATGGCGATTCCTTTGAGGGTAAGAGAGTTGCAATCTCTGGCTTTGGCAATGTAGCTTGGGGTGCTGTTATGAAGGCTTCTCAGCTAGGAGCTAAGGTTGTTACTATCTCAGGTCCAGATGGATATATTCTCGATGAGGATGGTATTAATACTCCAGAAAAGTGGGCTTATATGCTACAGCTCAGAGCTAGTAATAATGATGTAGTTAGACCTTATGCAGAGAAATTTGGTGCTAAGTTTATCCCTGGAAAGAAGCCTTGGGAAGTAAAAGTTGATATGGCATTCCCATGTGCAATTCAAAATGAACTTAACTTAGACGATGCTAAGGCATTAGTGAATAATGGTGTTAAATATGTAGTTGAAACCTCTAATATGGGTGTTACTGCAGATGCAGCTACATTCTTAATTGAATCAAGAGTTCCTTTTGCTCCAGGAAAAGCAGCTAATGCTGGTGGCGTTGCAGTATCAGGACTTGAAATGACTCAAAATGCACAGCACCTTGCTTGGAGAGCAGAAGAAGTAGATGAAAAACTTAAGCACATTATGACCTCTATCCATGAATCATGTGTTAGAGAGGGTAGATGTGAAGATGGTTACATCAACTATGTAAAGGGTGCTAATATCGCAGGCTTTAAAAAAGTTGCTGATGCAATGTGTCAGTTAGGCTATTGAAATATTTTCTTCCTTGTGTTTTTCCTGCAGTTTCTTCCTTTGGGGACTGCAGGATTTTTATTACCTCTTATCCTTATCAATTCTTCTTAATACTATGATAGATAGGAAAGCAAAAAATAATGCAAATAATAGTAAAACTACCCAACACCCAACTACATTACTATTTGTTGATTCATAAGCAATATTAAAATTACTCTCTGCAGTTTTCAGACAAAACTCTTCAACCTTGCCATCTCTTTCTAGCTCTTCGATAAATATTTTGACAGGATGAAGACCTTCATATTCATAGTTCTGTAGTTTTACAACTTGCTTCCAAATAGAGGTCATTGGTAATGAGTTATATCCTCCAATTGCACAAACAGCGCATAGGCCATATTTTGCAATTGTAAGGAATGAGAGACTATTACTAACACCCTCTAATGCAAATACACCACCTGAAAAAAGAAGCTCAAAGATAAGTACAAATGGCATTACAGTCATTGCAATTGTAGTGTTTTTTGCTAAACAGGAAATGAATAAAGACATAGCATCAGCAGAATAGGTGATAAAAAAGAAGGTGAGTAATATATCTGTATAGAAAAATGGTGTTACTAACCCTGCTATTGGCATTTTGATTCCGCTTATTACACAAACAATTAATGTAACTATTGCTTGAATTAAGCATAAGAATGCTTGATAAATCATCTGTGCTGTAATGTACGAGGATATTCTCATGCCTGCTCTATGTTCTCTTTTTATAATTTGTCTTTCTCGACAAACAGTTTGTATTGAATTAAAAAAGCCATTCCAAATACATACACAGGTAAGAGCTAAGGAGCCCTTTAGGGTACCTTCCATGTTAACAAACAAATCCTTACCAATAGCAAAAGATACTAGAGCAGCTATTAATCCTGCCATTGGAATAATTTTCCATTCATCCATGTATATAAACATTCTGAAGAACTTAAATAGATATATAGGAATTTGTCTAAAATATCCTCTTCTTTTATCACTCATTTCTAAGTCCTCCAAATTTTTCTATTAATTCATCTGCTAAGCCTTCACCACCTTCTTCCTTGCGGTTAATCATTCTAACCATCTCTTCAAGCTTATCAGTATTAAAGAAGGTATTAGCATCATCTATTGATCCATAGAATACTAAGCGACCAGTACGCTCGGCATCCTTTGCAAGTATTATTACATCATCAAAAAGATCTTTTACTCTATCTGGTGAGTGTGTGATAACAATTACAATTCTTCCTGTTCTTGAGATTGCATGAAGTCTTTCCATTAAGTTTCTTGCAAGTACACCATCAAGACCAGAATCTGGCTCATCGAGGATAAAGAGGTATGGGTTTGAGATAAACTCTGAGGCAATAGAAATCCTTTTCTTTTGGCCACCAGATTGTTTTCCAACTAGATTTTGACATACTGCCTTAAGGCCAAAAATATCCATTACTTCATTAATTTTTTTCTTTTCCTCTTGTTTGCTTATAGAGAGCGGAAGACGTAGGTCTGCTGAATCAGAAATAGTTTTTTCAACTGTATCGTTATATCTTATTAAATCTTGCTGAGGTACAAACCCAATTTCATATTTAAGTGATTCAAAATCCTTATAAACATCACGTCCATTTAATAGAACTGTAGCATCTGCCTTCTCAAACCCTGTAATTGCATTTAAAAAAGTTGTTTTACCAGCTCCTGAACCACCTAATAGCATTACCATCCTACCTTGAGGGATATGCATATGAATATCTCTTAGTAATACTTTTTTGCCCTTTGTTAAGGAAGAGACAGTTCTACTCTTAATATTAATTGTTAACCCTTCATTTGATTCCTTTTCTTCATATTCAGATAATGAAGCAGCTCTTACTTCTCTTTCTTGAATTGTAGAGGTTGGTTGGAAACGATTCATTACACCCCAAAAGAAATAAATAGGGATTTCCAACATCATTAGAGCTGACCACCATTTATTTTGTTTAAATAGAACACAAAGAGCGGAATATATCTTTATTGTGTATAATATGGTTGAAATTGAAACAATTAAACTTAAGATTACAATAATTCTATAAGAAATAGCTGATACATTACTTAATTTAATATTAATAGCAGATACTGAAAAGGATAAGATATTGTTAAATAGATCAAGGATTAACAATACTCGTCCTTCATCTTTTTTATCTGCACATTTTGAGAGTATGTAGGTTCTGTAAAATGGAATTAGTGCTTTCCAACTCTTTTCTCCACATTTTCTAAATATTCCCCACATTCCAAATATGGAGAGGATTAAAAATATAAATTGTACTATTTCAAACATATAATTAATTATTAAAAAAATAGAATCATGGGTCTATAAAAATTATTGTAAAAAATTAACTTTTTATTATTGAAACAAAAATATAGATAGGTGTCATATATTGCTAATAAACATAGTTTGAGCTGTCAAATTTTTAACAGCTCAAATATTAATAATTATTAAACCATACTAAATAGCTTTGAAGCTGAAGCATCATCAATAAATAGATGCCAATCAGGGTGGGTTTTAAGAAGAGTTGCAGGGACCATTGGCGAAATTGGAGTTGTAATAGTTTTATATATTGCATCTGCTTTAACACTATGTGGTGCAACTGTAACAATGTGCTTTGCTTTCATAATTTCTTTAGGAGTCATTGAAATAGCTTGAGTTGGAACATCCTCTATACTCTTAAACCATCCTTCTCCAACCTGTTGAGCTCTACACTTTTGATCTAAAGTTACGACCTTGTAAGCTTCATCAGTTTCAAAATCTGCAGGAGGATCATTAAATGCTATGTGACCATTTTCACCTATACCAATAATACCGACATCGATAATATCTTTTCTTAGTTCTTTTGTTAGATAACTTATATTTTCTTCTATATTACCTTCACCTGAGACAAAATATGCAGCTTTTAAATTTACTTTTGAAACAAATCTTTCTTTTAAGTACTTTCTAAATGAAGCAATATGTGACTCAGGTAAATTTACATATTCATCAAGGTGAAACATCTCAACCTTACTCCAATCAACATCAAGCTTTATCAAGGCTTCAAACATTTCAAATTGACTTGATCCAGTTGAAACAACGATTCTTGCCTTTCCTCTTTCCTTTATCGCTTCATTAATTAAGTTTGCAATTAACTCAGCTGCTCTTTTGCCATTTAATTTTGCATCTTTAGAAATAGTTAAATTAATATTCATTTCTCCTCCAATTTTATTATTTTCAAAAAATCTCTCATTATATGAAAAGGATCCTTAACAGGAAGTGCAACTACCTTATCAATAGGCTCTCCTTTTCTGTCACGGATTTGAACCCATTCACCATTATTAGTAGATGGGAAGGTTGAAAAGGAATAATCAAAGGCCATTTCGTAGTAGTTTTCAAAGGTTTTATCTTTAGTAAGTACATAAAGCTTTCTATATAGATATAGCATCTCACTATGAGGCCACCAAAGCTTCATATCCCAAGTAGATGAAATCAGGTTTTCATAATCACTTTTATTATCTATTCCTTTTGGTCTTCCTCCATCTATATCTACAAAACGAAGAAGTCCACCATATTCTTTATCCCACCCTAAGGCTGTTACAGCTTTTGTTATTTCACATATTAGTGATAGCTTTTGATTTAATATGCAATTGTGTTCAAAGCACTCTATCATGAACCACATATCTTCAAGAGTGTGCCCTGGATTAATGTGTCGATCTAATAGAAGATTATCATTAAAAGAGGATGAAACATATTCTCTAATTAGTAATCTATTATTATCTAAGTGCTTTGAAAGAATTGTGTCTACACACCACATTTGCTTCTCTCTTAAAGACGCTGAATCTAAGTTGAAGGCTTCCAGCATAGACGAAGTGACTTCAAGAAGATTTGTTAAGATCATATATATTCCATGACTTGAGTAGCCATCAGGAATAGGGTATGGCTCTGTGTTATATTTTCCATCATCAATTCTTTTAAGAATAGAGTTTGTTATTTTTAATGCAATTGCGCTATAAGCTTTATTATTAGTTACCTTAGAGTACTCACTTAACCCAATAGCGACAAAGCAATCAGCATATATTGATGAAAAGTATTCACCCCTTTCATCCTTTAACCACATTCCCTTTTGATTACTTTTGAAGGTAACGTGATAAGCTTCATTGTATGAATATTTAGTTAAGAAGCTTGCTGTCTTTTCAGCAGCTTCTTCTATTTGCGAGTAGTTGATTGATGAAAACACATCCTTCATTTCTAAAAGAAGGGAGAGAATATACAACCATCTTCCTTGTGACCAAGAAAATTTATCATTAGAGATGAGTCTTTCTCCATCGTTAGTAATACAGTTAAGAATTCCTCCATACTCTTTATCGATGAATTTAAGCCAGTAGGGGACAAACCTGTCCTCTATCTGGCTAATGTAGAAATTAGATAAATTACTCATCCTTACATCTTGAGTGAAGATGATAAATCTCCACCCTTTCTGCTATTCATGGAGTAGATAATAGCAAATACTACTACAAGAAGAACGACTGAAAGAGCACTTGCTTCTCCAAGCTTACCATCTTGAACAGCTCCATATATTTGAATAGGAACTGTTCTAGTCTTTCCTGAGTATAGTAGAATAGTTGTACTTAACTCCTGCAAGAGAGTTGTAAGAGTCATTATAGAACCTGAAATAATTGCAGGGGTGATTAATGGTACACTTACCTTTCTAAATGTGTAAAACCAAGTAGCACCACTTATTGTACTTGCTTCCTCTAGTGATGGATTTAGCTGAGTAAGCTGTGCACTTACAGATCTATAGACATAAGGAGTTCTTCTAATCATGTAGGAAATAATAATGATTATATATGTTCCTGTAAGTCTAATAGCACTGTTACCACTAAATGCTGAAAGTAGTGCAATTGATACTACTGTACCTGGCAATATAAATGGAGCCATTACAGACAAATCGAGTAGGGCTGCACCCTTTGGCTTCTTTCTTTCTGTAATATATGCAATTACAGAACCAAGTATTGCACACAAAAGTGTTGCAGTAATAGACAAGAAGAATGAATTAAAGAGTTCCTTAGATGAGTATTTTGGGATTCTTAAATAGTTATTTAGTGTGAAGCCCTCAGGGAAAAGGCCAACCCACTTTGTAAAGAAACTCATTACAATAATTGTGAACTGTGGAAGTAAAGATACAATAAGAATAATTAAGCAATAAATAGTTGCTACAATTCTTATTCCCTTACCTTCATGTTGCTTCAGTTCTTTGTGTGTTGCTGAAATAGTTTCATATTCATGTCTTGCTACAACATATTTCTGTATGTATAAAACTAATGCAGTAATTGCTACGTTTACAACTGCGATAGAGGCAGCGCCATTAATATTAAAGAAGCCATTTACTTCGAAGTAAATTAGTGTTGGAAGAACATAATTGCTACCACCTATTACTGCAGGAATACCAAAGTTACCAATTGCTCTTACAAATACTAATAGGGCAGCAGCTCCGAGGGATGGAAGAATAAGAGGAAGAGTAATAGTTCTCATTATTCTACCTCCCTTTGAACCATAAGCATTGCAGACTCTTCAAGAAGAGAGTTTGCTCCGGCAAATGCTCCATAGCTTAGCTGGAATACAAAAGGATAGTAGGTAAGAGTCATACATAATATCATTCCAAACATTCCGTATATCGATGGAACGGTAATTCCTAATGGACCAAGTAACCAGTTTAAGAAAACTCTAATAACACCCTTGTTTCCCAAAAGAATAACCCAAGTATATGCTCCAACAAAGCTTGGCATGATGATAGGAAGTATTCCAAGTGAAAGAATTAGCTTTTTGCATGGGATTTTTACTCTTGCAACGAAGTATCCCATTGGGATTCCTATTAGCAAAGAGAAAAATGTGACACTAATACTTACTATAAAGGAGTTCTTTAAGCTCTTCATATATAGGTTACTAGTAAAGAATTGCTTAAAGCCCTCAAGTGACCATCCTGAGAATTCTAGTCCCTCTGTTGGTGTCCAAAAGGCTCTTAAAAGAGTCATAAATAGTGGATACAGAAGAAAAACAGCTAAAAAAAGCATAGGAATAGCAAAGATTATTGCCTGAGAAAAATCCTTTTGGAAGAATTTCTTTACCTTGCTCTTTTCATTACCGTTTTCTGTTATTGAAAACTTTTTCTTCATAGCTCACGTCCTTCTGGAGAAAATAAGCTAATCTTATCTTCCTTAAAGCCTACATAAACTCTATCACCTTCATGAATATCCTTTTGAAGTGAATCCATATCAATCTCAAGAGCTACAGGGGATATTGAGCTATCGATTGTTACTTCATAACGAATAAAGGAACCAAGGTGTTGGATAATATGAACATTACCTTCAATACACTTATTAAGAGGAGCTGCTGATACAATAAGCTGTTCTGGTCTTCCGCCAATTAGTACGCTATCACCTTTCTTAGCTTGAGTGCGACACTTTGCTTTTGGAATTGCAAATCTTATTCCCTTACCCTTTATCTCAACATCGATGCTATCCTTTGAGCTATCTATGACTGTAGATTCAAAGAAGTTCATCTTTCCGATAAAGTTTGCAACAAAAGCATTCTTAGGCTCATTATAAAGCTCATCAGAGGTACCAATTTGCTCTACAATTCCTTTTCGTAGTACTGCAAGTCTATCGCCAACAGCCATAGCCTCCTCTTGGTCATGAGTAACAAAGATAGTAGTAATATTTGTAGCCTTCTGTATTCTTCTAATCTCTGCTCTCATATAACGCCTGAGTTTAGCATCAAGGTTTGCTAAAGGTTCATCAAGAAGTAGAATATCAGGATCATATACAAGCGCTCGTGCAATAGCAACTCTTTGCTGTTGACCGCCACTTAAAGCAGTAGGACTTGGGTTTCTTTTTAATTCCTCTTGAAGTCCTACAAGCTCCATAACCTGTGTAACTTTTTTCTTTACCTCATCATTTGGGACTTTTCTAACACGTAAGCCATAAGCAACATTCTCGAAAATAGACATATGTGGGTAGAGTGCAAAGCTTTGGAAAACCATTCCAATATTTCTTTTATATGGAGGAATAGTAGAGATATCTACATCGCCATAATACATCTTTCCTGATGAGATCTCTTCAAGGCCTGCTGTTGATCTGAGTAGAGTAGTTTTACCACAGCCAGAAGGACCAAGTAGACAGAATAATTCACCTGGATTAATAGTAAAAGATACATCCTTTAATGCATGAACTGGGTTCTTGCTTCCTTCTCCGTAGATTTTATTGACATTTTCGTAGGTAACGTTGTTGCTCATGTTATTTTCCTTTTAAAAAATGGCCGGGAGACAAAGTCCCTCAGCCACCAAAATTTTTAGATTTTTCTTAATTAAAGAAGAGCGTTGAATTCTGCAACAAGTGCTTTCTTTGTAGCTGCTGCTTCTTTAGCATTGTATTCGAAGAACTTCATTTCTGAGAGAGCTGGAAGACCTTCTGGTCCAGGAATCTCTGTTGATACAGCTCTTCTATAGCACTCTGTTCTTACGATTTCATAAGCATCCGTTGTTGTCATAAAGTCGATAAACTTCTTTGCAGCTTCAGGGTTCTTACAGTTTGCAAGGATAGCAGAACCCTCAATTCTAAATCCTGTTCCTTCTTCTGCGAGTACATAAGCAACTGGGTCGCCTGCACTTATCTTCTTACCGATGTTTGCTTCACCTGTTACTGTAATTGCATATTCACCACGTGCAACAGAATCTGGACCAGCTGTTGAAGATGCTACATATGTTGTATTTGCTACAACCTGTTTTACGAAATCCATACCATAAAGCTTGTTCATCATGAAAAGCTGAGCATATGCTGAGCCGGAGGAAGCTGGGTTAGCAAGAACAATCTTACCCTTATATTTAGGATCAGCGAGGTCCTTCCATGACTTTGGAGCTTCGTCTGCTGATAATAAATCTGTGTTGTACATAATTGCCTGAAGAGGCATTGAGGTTGCATAGTACTTTGGCTCTTCGGATTTATTATCTTTATATTCTGGAGCTATCTTTGCATCGTTAGCACACTTATAAGGCATTAGCATGTCATAAATCTGGTCAAGGTTTTCACTTCCCATAAGGAGAATGACATCACCTTCTGGCTTAGGCCATTCAGTTTTAACTCTTGTTACTAGGTCTCCTGAACCAGCTCTAATAATGGTAACATCGATATTTGGATAAAGCTTATTAAATTCTTCTGTGAGCTTATCAGCTTCACCTTCTGATGCAGCACTGTAAATAACGAGACTTTCTTTTTGTGCACTTTCACTTGCTCCTTGAGCAAAAAGACCGAATGCTAAAAGAAAGATTAAACCTAATACGATAGTTTTTTTCATAGTGTTCTCCCTTTTTTCGTAATATCGAATTCAAATACTATAGTACCACGTATTTTCGAGAATGCAAGTTATTTTATAAATTTACTTTCGTTTATGAAAGTTTAGTTAAAAAGTAAGCCAACATTTCTTTCTGGCTCTTCTATTGATTCCAATATAAGGTTTGCACCCTTACTACTCGCATATGAGATAATTTCTTTATAGTATGGCATATATTTATCGAAGCTTAGGTGTGAATCCTTGTAATATCCAACGTGTGATGGGTTGGAGTGCAGATGCATTGTTTTTACTCTTCCTGTATCAAGAAGTAGCTTCGTTTGTGAAAGACAATCGAAACCAAAAATAATAGAATTTATAAAAAGATGTCCTACATCGATACATAAATTTAACCCCAAAGAGGCAAGATAAATTGATTCCTCTGGAAGTAGATTCATATAACCAACTCTTGGGTTCAGGTTTTCTAACGTAAGATTAAGACCAAGGTTGTTAATTTTTTTATTTAATTTTAAAGCATTTTCAACCATGATCTTAAATGCCTTTTTATATTTCTCTGATTTAATGTAGGAAGGTGCTGCAACAGATTCTTCCTTTTGTAGCATATATTCTTCCATATTTAAGTTTTTTAGCTGAGTTAATCTTGTTTGATAATCTCTTGAAACAAGACCATCTACTAAATAGCCAGGATGAAGCACCAGATTTTCTGCTCCAATTTCAATTGCAAGCTCTGCATTTTCAAGTATTGCCTTTTCAGACCATTCATAGCTAGAAAAGGATGCTAGATTAGGAAAATAATCTTTAACTGGGGCAAGCAGGTGTATACTTGCAACCCTATCTTTTACGATAGGAAGTATTTCCTTTAATGATGAAGGAGTTGATAAATAAGAAAGCTCAAAGTAGCAATCAGGATAGCTTTCTCTAATTCTATTAATAGTATCTATATCCTTAATTCCAACAAGTGAAATACCTTTTTTATTCATTAGATAAAATTACCTCGACTCCTAATTCTTCAAGCTTTTCTCTAAAGTCATTATCGATTTTATCTGTGATAAAGGTATCAATTAAATCCCAAGAGGATATAGTCGAAAAGGCTTTTTTCCCATATTTTGAAGAGTCTGCTAATAAAACTACCTTGTCAGCAGAGTGAATCATGTTTTTCTTTAGTTCTACCTCAATAACATCATATGAAGATATTATTTCTTGGTTATATGCCGCTGCTCCTAAAAAGAAGATATCGACATTCATGGACTTTACTGCATTATTTGCTATAGGACCAATTGTTCCCATCGAAGCTCTTCTAAGAGTTCCACCTAGTACTATTAAATTTACGCTCTCTTCATTTTTTAATATATCTTGAGCTAATATATTATTCGTTACTACAGTAATTTTTTTATCTTTTAGGTTTTCAGCTAAATGAATAGTAGTAGAACCTGAGTCAATTATTATAGTGCTACCATCTTTTATTAAGCTTGAAGCCTTTAAAGCAATTTCTTTCTTTTCTAATTCATTTTCGCTCATGGTGTTAGAAATAAATCGCTGTTTACTCTTTTTTTCGCTTTTCATAGCACCACCATGTGTTCTAATTAGTGAGCCTTCACTCTCAAGAGCACTTAAATCGGTTCTTATTGTAACAGTGCTTACGCCAAGAACCTTAGAAAATTCCTCAACAGTAACATATTCTCTATCTTTGAGAATATTAATAATTTCCTTTCTTCTATCTGTAATATCCATATTAGTACTTTGCTAAATTAGCTCTTACATACTCATCTGTGATTTGCTTTACCTCATTATTTAGTCTTTCGCATTCCTCTTTTGAATTTGAAACAACCTCCCAACGACACATTGCATCCTCACTACGACTTATTCTTTGAGCTACCTGTGCCCATATAGTGTTATCTAGATTAGTTGTTTTGTCAAATTCTGATGGAAGATTAAATCTCATAAGAGTTGCATCTAAGTCACTACCATCATCCATATCCTTTATAATTGTTGCACCAAGTTCAACCATTCTTGCTTCAACTCTATCCATTATTTCAGGCATCTTCTCTGGAGCTGCTTCACAATGTAATGGCCATTCTCTTTCTCTATAGAGATTATCCACTAGATCAAGAGCTTTCTTATATTGCTCTGGGTTTTCTTTATAAGCCTTAGCTGTTACAAGAGCAAAGAAGAGAGTATTTTCGATAGCTGCATATCCCTTTGATCTATCATTGATATCATATGGGAAATTCATATAGTAATGAGCAGATTCCTCTTCACATGCAAAATAGCCTTTATCACAATTCTCTCTTAATTTTGCTTTGATGAAGGAGTGTCCATTCCTAATAATATGTATTCTTGCACCGCTTTTTGCTATTTCAACTAGCGAAGTAGGGATAGCTTTTACATCTGCATAAAATTCTTTCTTTTCCCCATTATATATGTCCATTAGCTTACTTGCTATTATCGCCATATTTAACCCAGGAACTATTTGCTTACCATTTTTATACATTAAATCTAATCTATCGCCATCACCATCAAAGCAAAAGCCAATATCATAGTCTCCATTTTTCATCTCTTCTCTTGCTGGAGCAATAGATGATTCAATAATTGGATTTGGGTCTCCATATGGAAAAAGGCCATTAGGAACAAGATGCATTGACTCAACTTGGGCTCCCAATCTTTGAAATGCGGTAGTAATTTCTGTTCCTGCACTTCCATTTAAGAATTCAATTAAAATCTTCATACCTTTAAGGCTGTTTTCTTCAAGACCAGCAAGCTTTATAGAGTATGAAATAAAGTCATCAAGGTAGTTAATTGTTTTACATTCACCTTTTTCTTCTTCAATAATGCTTTCTTCTGAAAGATATATTTCTCTTATTTTTGCAATTCCACCTTCAGGTCCACATCCATCTGCAAGTGGAAATAGCTTTGGAGCCATAAGCTTAAGGCCTATATATGACCCTGGATTATGAGAAGCAGTGACCATTATTCCTCCAAATTCTGGGTGCTTCATACAGCTATAATAAAACTGACAAGTGGAAATTGGCAGCGGATTTAGAAATACATCTAAGCCAGCTCTTCTTAGCTCGTAGCATAAACTTTCAACTACCATTGGCGCATATAATCTTGCATCTCTACCAATAACCACAGCTGGAGCTTTTAATATAGTTTTATAATAAATAGCAACTGCTTCTGAGAGTCGTTTAAGGTTTTCTTGACTTAGCTTTTCAATCTTTGTTCTAATATCATATGGTTTGAACATACCTAAATTTAAATCTTTCATATTATTTCCCACTTTTGTGTTATTATAGCTATAAACGAAAGAAAAGCAAAATAAAATTTTTCGTTTTCGAAAGAAATTGTATATATTTTACTTTCATTTATGACAAAAATAATGGCTTTAAGAGAAAGTAGTGTTGATTTTAGGTAAATAAATTGAAAAACTTATTATTAATAAGGATATGTGAGCTTTAATTTCTTCTTTTAGCCTGAGCGCTATCAACCTTTTGGCTTTCCTCTATAGTGATAAGCAAATTATTAGATTACAAGTGAGAGAAATCGTTGAGAAAATTAAAACTAGAATTTAATCATTTATTTATAATTATCCAAAATACATAAAAAATATATAGTTTTGGATGATTATAATTGTTTTTCCAACTTTTTTACCAAAATATATATATGAAAAGGTTCAGTGCAAATTTTGTTGGTAGAGAAAATGAGATAAAAGAATTAGAGAAATACTACAATAGTGGGAGAAGTAGCAGAGAATCCCGTGGAGCTCAGCTTGATATTGTAGTAGACAGAGCTGATAACATTATTACATTATGTGAGGTTAAGTATTCTAGAGGTCTTTATCATTTAACGAAGGAAGAGTATTTAAAACTACAAAATAGGATAGAAATGTTCCAAGCAGAAGAGAAGGGTAAGATTAAAAAGGGTATTCAGTATGTGCTGATAACCAACTATGGCCTTTCTCAGTCTCAATATAATTCTGTTTTTTCTAAAGTTATTACCTTTTATAGTTTATTTTAATATATGTAATTTTTTTAGAAATTTTAAATTATCATTGACTATTTAAAATAATATGTCGGAATTATTCAAAAGAAAAAAACGACATTACATATATCCGTTTTTATGGGACTTAAGCTTGAAATGTGGTTCCTACTGCGTTATTATTTAAATTGGCTTAAGGGGACTTAAGCTGATTAATTAATCTTATCTGCGGGTAACCGCAAATCCAAATGCAAATGGAGAAAACAATGGCAAAAAAGTTCGTTACTATCGATGGTAACACCGCTGCTGCTCATATCGCTTATGCATTCAGCGATGTTGCAGCTATCTATCCTATCACACCATCATCACCAATGGCTGAGTATTCAGAACAGTGGGCTTCAATGGGCAGAGAAAATCTCTGGGGTAGAAAGGTTGATGTTATGGAGATGCAGTCAGAAGCTGGTGCTGCAGGTGCAGTTCACGGTTCTCTCGTAGCAGGTGCTCTTACAACAACATTTACAGCATCTCAGGGTCTCTTACTCATGATCCCTAATATGTACAAGATTGCAGGTGAGATGATTCCTTGTGTATTCCACGTTTCAGCTCGTTCACTTGCTGCACAGTCACTTTCTATCTTTGGTGACCATTCAGACGTAATGGCATGTCGCCAGACAGGTTTCGCAATGACTTGTGCTTCATCTATCCAGGAAACAATGGATATGGCTTTAGTTGCTCACCTTTCAACTCTTAAGGCTGATGTTCCATTCCTCAACTTCTTCGATGGTTTCAGAACATCTCACGAAATCCAGAAGGTTGAAGAGATCTCTTATGAAGATATTAAGACTCTTGTTGATGAGAAGCTCATTGCTAAATTCCGCTCACGCGCTCAGCGCCCAGAGCATCCAATGATTCACGTTGCAGCTCAGAACGAAGACGTTTACTTCCAGGGTCGTGAATCTTCTAACAAGTACTATGATGCAGTTCCAGGTATTGTTCAGGAATACATGGATAAGGTTGCTACTATTACAGGTCGTCAGTACCACCTCTTTGATTATGTTGGTGCTCCAGATGCTACAGACGTTGTTATCGTAATGGGTTCAGCAGCAGATACATTTGAGTGGGCTGTTAAGTACATTAATGCTAAAGGTGGTAAGGTTGGTCTTATCAAGGTTAGACTCTATCGCCCATTCAGCGCAGAAGCATTTGTTAACGCTATCCCAGCTTCAGTTGAAAGAATTGCAGTTATGGATAGAACTAAGGAACCAGGCTCACTTGGTGAACCACTTTACCTCGATGTTGTTGCAGCTCTTGACAACCAGGGTAGAAAGGGTATCAAGGTTATCGGTGGTCGCTATGGTCTCTCTTCTAAGGACTTTACACCTTCTCACGCTAAGGCAGTATTTGATTTCCTTGCTACTAAGGATGCTTTCCATGGTTTCACAGTTGGTATCAACGATGATGTTACTCATAAGTCAATCCCAGTTAACGAATCAATCAACGTTACACCAGCAGGTGTAGTAAGCTGCATGTTCTATGGTCTTGGTTCTGATGGTACAGTTGGTGCTAACAAGAACTCTATTAAGATCATCGGTGATAATACTAACCAGAACGCTCAGGCATACTTCGCTTATGACTCAAAGAAGTCTGGTGGTATCACAATTTCTCACCTCAGATTCGGTGAAGGTAACCTCGATATGCCATGGCTTATCGACCATGCTGACTTTGTAGCATGTCATAACCCAGCATATATCGGTCGTTACGATATGCTCGATACACTCAAGGAAGGCGGTGTATTCCTCCTCAACTCTCAGATTCCATCTGATGAAGTATTTGAGCACCTCCCAAGACACGATCAGGAGATCATCATCAATAGAAAGATTAGATTCTTCAATATCGATGCTCTCTCAATTGCTAAGGCAGCTGGTCTTGGAACAAGAATTAACACAGTAATGCAGGCTGCATTCTTCAAGATTTGTGGTGTTCTTCCTGAAGAAGAAGCTATTGAGCTTATCAAGAAGTACATCAAGAAGACCTTCCTCAAGAAGGGTGAAGATGTTGTTAATAAGAACTGGGCAGCAGTTGATGGCGCTTCAGCAGCACTTGTTGAGGTTAAGATTCCTGCTACTATCACAAAGAGCTTAGAGCCTAAGAAGCTTATCCCAGATGATGCTTCAGACTTTGCTAAGAACAACATTGAGCCTATCATGCACCTCAAGGGTAATGATATCCCTGTATCATGCATGAGCTATGATGGTACACTCCCATCAGGTACAACAAAGCTTGAGAAGCGTGGTGTTGCAGCATTCATTCCTCACTGGGATAGCACAAAGTGTATCCAGTGTAACCAGTGTGTACAGTCATGTCCACACGCAGCTATCAGAGCTAAGCAGATCACTCCAGAAGATGCAGCTAAGGCTCCAGAGACATTCGTAACAATTAAGTCTAACACAAAGAATGATCGTGACCTCAGATTCAAGATTCAGGTTTACACAGAAGACTGTCAGGGTTGTGGTGTTTGTGTTGAAACTTGTCCTGCTAAGGAGAAGGCTCTCGAGATGAGACCTGTTGAGGAAGAAAGAGCAGCTGGTGAAGTTGCTAACTTCGAGTACTTCGAAAGCCTCACATATGACAACCTCGATGGACTTAACATGGCTACAGTTAAGGGTCTCCAGTTCAAGCAGCCTCTCTTCGAGTTCAGTGGTGCATGTGCTGGTTGTGGTGAAACTCCATATGTTAAGATGCTTTCTCAGATTTGTGGTGAAAGAGCAGTAATTGCTAACGCTACAGGTTGTTCATCAATCTACTCAGGTACATATCCTACTATCCCATACACAAAGCGTGCTGACGGTAGAGGACCAGCTTGGGGTAACTCACTCTTCGAAGATAACGCAGAGTATGGTCTTGGTATGAGACTCGCTATCGATGCTAACAGAGGCCTCTTAAGAAGCAAGTGTGATGCATACATTGCTAAGGGTTGTTCAGCTGAGCTTAAGGCTGCTATCGAGAAGTGCTATGGTCTTTGGGATGATATGACTGAAGCTTCTATCCAGGCTCAGAAGGATCTCCAGGCAGTTCTTGCTAACGAGAAGGCAGCTGATGCAGAAGCACAGGCTCTCCTCGATAAGATTGTAGAGCTCCAGGATTACTTCGCTGAGAAGAACGTTCTCATCATCGGTGGTGATGGTTGGGCATACGATATTGGTTACGGTGGTGTTGACCATGTTGTTGCTTCTGGTAAGAACGTTACAATCCTCGTACTCGATACAGAAGTTTACTCTAACACAGGTGGACAGGCTTCTAAGTCAACTCCTATCTCAGCAGTTGCTAAGTTCGCTAACTCTGGTAAGAAGCTTGGTAAGAAGAACATGGGCTTCATGTGCATGAGCTATGGTTATGTATATGTTGCATCTTGTGCTCTTGGTTATAACAGACAGCAGGCTCAGAAGTGCCTCCAGGAAGCAGTTGCTTACAATGGTCCTTCAATCGTATTCTGCTATGCTCCATGTATCAACCACGGTATCAACATGCGCTTCAGCCAGGTTGAGGCTAAGAAGGCTGTTGAGGCTGGTTACTGGCCACTCTACCGCTTCAATCCAAAAGGCGAAGCAGGTAAGAAGTTCACATGGGAAACAAAGCCAGCTACAAGCGACTATGTTGACTTCATTAAGGGCGAAGTTCGTTACTCATCACTCTACAAGACTAACCCAAGCGAAGCTGATGAACTCTTCTCAAAGGCAGCAGCTGATGCTAAGGAAAGACTTGCATTCTACGAGAAGTGTGGTGCAGTTATGGGTGAAATTCTCTAATAGAGATTTTTACCTAGCTATAAAGGGAGTTCTTCGGAGCTCCCTTTTTTATAGATATATGTTTTATGAAAATTGATTTTGCATCTTATTTAGATATTGATTCCTGGATGATTCTTGTTGATAAGGTAAAGGATTTATTTCCTGGCCTTGTGATGGATGAGCATAGAAAAACTGTAATTGAATTTATAGAAAGAAAAGAAGCTATCTGTGCTAAGGATGAAGAAAAAATAGTAGGAACACTATTGTTTTCTAAAGAATTAAATATGATTTGCTTTTTAGCAGTTGATCCGTCTTATAGAAGAAAGCATATTGCAAAAGAAATGATTGAATATATGCTTCCTCTTCTTGATAGAAATCGTGAAGTAATTGTTACAACCTATAGAGAAGGTGATAGCAAGGGTTTTTCAGCTAGAGCCTTTTATAAGAATATTGGATTTAAGGAAGGTAAACTAACTGAAGAATTTGGATACCCTGTGCAAGAATTTCTCCTAAAATTATAGAAAAGTCATGCTTTCCTCCCTAAAAATATATGGAAAAGTCATGATTTTTGAGCTTAAAATATATGGAAAAGTCATTTCAGCTATGAAAATATTTTCTTGTATGGAGTAATAAATGCTTGCAAGGAAAATATATAACGTAATAGAACAACATTTTGTAAATAAAGAACAAGAAATAATATTAGTTGATGGAAGTAGACAGGTAGGAAAACATATATAATAAGAAAGGTTGGTGAAAGCCTTTTTGCAGTTGTTAATGATATTAATGACTTATATTTAAAGCTTAGCTTAGTAGCTGGAAATAAGTTAGATTCATATGAAAACACATTAATTTTCTTGGCTCAATCATAAATTTTGTGGGATTTAGGGTTTCTGACATATTCTCGTGGTTGTAATTACACTATTCATAGTGCTCTTAGTAATTTTACTAGTAAAGAAGAATATAATATCGAATATGCATATGTTCTTTGTTCAGGACGAGAGATAAAGCAAAAGAATAAAATAATTTATCTTCCAATTTATTTTGTAATGTTTATAAAAAAGAATAATTTTTCAGAGGAAGAGCTATTATTATAACTGTGTGATATACTACTCTTATGGATAAAGAATACTCATTAAGATTAATTGAAAAGCTTTCTCAAGCAACTGGCTTACCAGGCTATGAGGATGATGTTAGGAAAATAATAAAAGAAGAATTAAAGGACTTTGAGTATAGTCAAGATAATATAGGAAACTTAGTATATACCTTTAAGGGTAAAGAGGATGGTAAAACTATTTTATTTTGTGCTCATATGGATGAAATTGGCTTTATGGTCTCAGATATCCTTGAAACAGGATATTTGAGATTAATTAGTCTTGGAGGTTGGTCAACGTTAACACTTCCTTCATCACCTGTTGAGGTAATAAATCAAAAAGGTGAGCGTCACTATGGAATTATTGGTCAAATCTCTCCTCATTTTATTAAGAAGAACCAAAGTGTTAATGTTCCGGATTTATCAGAGCTATTTGTTGATATTGGTGCAAATGATGATAAAGATGTAAAAGAGAGCTTTGGTATTGCTATTGGGGACTTGGTAGTTCCTGTTGCACCTTTTAAATATATTAAAGAAACAGATAGAGTATTTTCTAAAGCCTTTGATGATAGAATAGGGTGTGCTGTTTTAGTTGAATTAATAAGGACCTTTAAAGAGTGCAATAATACTGTTATTTTTGCTTTCACAACTCAAGAGGAGGTAGGAGAAAGAGGCTCTGCTGTTTTAAAAAATTATATCCATCCTGATATCACAATTGTTGTTGAAGGTGCTCCTGCAGATGATATGCCATCAGGTCCAGCTCATCCATTAACAAGAGAAGGAAAAGGTGCTCACATAAGAATATTTGATCCATCTCACATTGGTTCAAGGGATGTACTTGATAGCTTAAGAAGGGTTGCTTCCTCAAATGGTATTATTATACAAGAGGCAATAAGAACTGGTGGTGGAACAGATGCTGTTACTATGTCTCAATCTGGAAGAGGATCAAAGTGTGTAGTAACAGGGGTTGCAACTCGCCATGCTCATTCTCATAATTCATCTATTTCTCTTTTTGATTATTATGAGCTAATTAAGCTACTTATGGGATTCTACCAAGAGTAGAGCTTAGCTATTAATATTTGGTATTACGATAGGTGTGAAGGAGAAAATAAACTTTACACCTATCGATTTTAATGATTGGAATGGAAGAGAAATTTTCTATTATTTTTCATCAATTGCACCAACAGGGTACTCGTTAACCTTTAAAATTAATGTGACTAAGCTTAAAAGAGCAATGGAAGATAAAAAGTTAAAATTCTTTCTTGCTTATTCGTATGTAGTTACAAAGAGCTTAAATAAACAAAAAGAGTTTAAGATTGCAAAGGAGAATGGAGTACTTGGTTATTACGATACCTTAACGCCACTATATGCAACCTTTCATGACGATGATAAAACCTTTTCTCTTATGTGGTGTGAGTATTCAGATGATTTTTTAACTTTTTATCAAAGCTATATCACGAACCAAAAGAAATATGGTGATGTACATGGAATATTATGTAATGGAATTCCTCCTAAAAATGCATATACCGTTTCTACTATTCCATGGGTTGAGTTTAATCATTTTGCTATGCATTCATTTGAGAATAAAGAGTATTATTTTTCCATCTGTAGAAGCAGGTAAGATAGTAAATAGAAATGGAGAGTTAATCATGCCTCTTTCTATGACATGTCATCACGCAACAACAGATGGATACCACATAAAATGCTTTATTGACACATTGAATATAGAGATGGATGAACTAAGTAAAAAAAATTGTGGGTAAATAAGATACCCACAACGATAATTAGTTATAAATCGAAATAATTTCTTTAAGGTAATTTAGATATTTTTCTCTGTAGCTGTCAGGTGAGATAATTCTTACAGATTTTCCACATTGGAAAATTTTCATCATTACTTCAATTGAGTTTTCAACCTCAAAGGAACACTTTATCTTATTGTTTTCATCCTTAACGATATTAATATCACCATGAATAATATTTCTAAAGGCATTTAATGCAGATTTCTCTTGAAGCTCAAGTACAAGTGGAACCATATCAATAGCATCGTATGACTCTTCCTTTTCCTTATCCATCTTAAATGGCTTTAGGTTATCAGGGATAGTGTAGGTTTCATCAAGAAGAGTAGCACTTACTATCTTTGTAATATCGAGTGTAATAATTTCTTTAGTATGTCTAAGACGACCTGTTACACTAATTGGCTGTCTAGTTTTATTTTCATCTCTAAAGCCAATAAAGTATGGTGCAAGCTCGATCTCATCGTTATCTGATAGCTCTATACGTACAATTCTACCAGTTACCCAAGCATCGATTAAAACCTCTAATATAGCGTTATATTTAGTATTTTTATTTCTATTCTTCTGCACCTCTTGGTCTATCTTTTCTGCAACCATTAGCATGTTGTCACTAATCTTTGGTGCATAGGAGCGCATGTTCATTGCTATCTTTCTTAAACCTGAGGCTAGGTGTGGTGATTGAATCTCACTATTATTTATAAGAACCTCTGCACTAAGGTTGAAGGCTAGAGACTCATATATTGAGAGAGCAATATTTTCATCCTCTTCCTTTTGCTTAATTTTAATTAGATTATTCTCTTCATAAACATCGATATGCTCAGAGAGGTCCTCAACATATCGTGATATAGTTGATCTATGAACACCAAGTCTTCTTGCTATTTCTGCTCTTCTTAAACCCTCTGGGTGAGAGCGTAGTAATAGCTCTAATTGTGCAACTCTTTCACCTTTCATAAAATACTCCGATAAAAATTAGTATATCATATTTTTTTAATACAACAAGAAGCAACAAGGTTTGTTGCATAATAAAAGAAGTAGTAATAAAATTGTTTTATATGAACGAAGAATTGGAACAGGTTGAGATAAAGGTATCGTACCTTGAAGCACAGGTTGCAGAATTAAATGAAGTTGTAATTGAGCAACAGAAAAATATAGATGCTATGAATATCAAGCTTTTACAGGTTACAAAGAAGCTTGAAGAGCTAATAGAGGAGGTGGGCTCTCCATCAAGACCTAATAGAAAGCCCCCACATTATTAGAATGAATCTCTACTTTTCCACTCTGTGATGGCGTCAAAGACATCCTCTCTTGAGCCATCCTCCTTAATTCTTTCTATTTTAAAATAAAGCTCAGGCTTTTGCTTTGATAGCTCATTACTATCCTTTGCAAATATTGTAACAATTAGCTTATCCTTTCTGAAGGTTTGCCTTATCCACCTAACATCAATTAAGGATGGTTTAAATTGGTCCATGAACTCCTCAGGAAGGGATTCTAATATCCAATTTATATAGGATAAATTATTAACATGATGGTTTAAGTCTGTATCTAGAAAGTGAATTGTAGGTACATACTCTTTAATAAATACATTTGAAGACTCTATTAGCTCTAGGTTATTTGGAAGAGTTGCATCGATTTGTAATTCCTTTGGAGGTAGCATTAAAGCATCTGTTACTTCCTTGGGTCTTAATGGTCTACCCTTAATAGTATCAATGATAGCCCACTTAGTGTTTGCAAAAAATAGAGGTCTGTTACTATTTTTATCCTTTGCTCTTACTATTCTAGGGCAGTTTAAGCCAATTGGGTCCTGTGGCCAGGTTTCAACCTCAATTTCATCCTTCCAGGAGCCATAGTAATACACTTCCATTCTAGAGCGTGCAATAACCCAAGTCTTACCATTAGATTGTAAATCTGGAATACCTACACCTCTTTTATCTGCATGTAGGCCTGCAATTTCTTGTACAAGAGCTTGGTAAAGAGAAAGTCTAGTAGTGTTGTATGAATCAGATTCACTTGTCATAACAGTGTGATCTAGATGCCCGATATTATCATCAGTGATGTAAAAACTCATCTTCTCACCTCATAAAAGCGTACCATTGAACGGCCATATTTTCTCTCATCCTTAAAGCTAAAGCCCTCGATCTCCTCAGGCCAAAGCTTCTTTTCCTCCTCAGGATAGTGGATGATAAAAAGTCCATGATCTTTTAACATCTCTCTTGAAGCAATCTTCTTCGCTAGCTCTACCTTACCTTCCATATTAAAAGGTGGATCGGCATATATAATGTCATATTTATAGCTAGATGTAAGAATATATCTTGTTACATCCATCATAAATAGATGCTTTTCTTCATCAACAAATGATAAGTTTTTCTCAATAGTTTCTCTTTTCCCTCTATCCATCTCAACGAGATGAATTGGTTCTGCACCACGTGAGGCTGCTTCAATAGCAACGCAGCCACTACCTGAAAAGAGATCTAGAAAAGAGAGACCTGAGAGATCACCTAAGATTGAGAATAGTGACTCTCTCATTCTATCCATAGCAGGTCTAATAACACCTGGTGGACATACAACATTTCTTCTACAATACTTTCCGCCTGTGATTCTCATCTCATCCTTCCTGTTCAATATTAATTCTCAGCATATAGTTCTCTGTGCTGATTAAGCCCTTATCTGTTCTTATTATCTCAAGTGCTTCCTTTTTTGCAATCTCTATTAGGTCAATATCATTTACTAGGGAAGCATATCTTAGCTTTAAGAACCCCGATTGCTTAGCACCTGCTATTTCACCAGGACCTCTAATCTCGAGATCCTTTTCAGCAATATAGAAGCCATCTGTGCTTTCCTTCATTACCCTTAGTCTTGCTTTTGAGTCATCACTTAATGAAGAGGAATATACTAAGAAGCAATAGCTTTGTAAATCACTTCTACCTACACGACCTCTCAGCTGATGAAGAGCTGCAAGTCCAAAGCGCTCTGCATGCTCTATAACCATGCAGGTAGCCATTGGGATATCAATACCAACCTCAATAACAGAGGTCGCAACAAGATAGCTTATTTTCTTAGCTCTAAAATCTGTTAGGATTTGCATCTTCTCATCCTCAGGAACCTTTGAGTGTATGAGGGCAGATGGAATATTTGGGTACTCCTTCTGTAGGTATGTAAACATATTTTTTACATCTCTAAGGCCACTATCACCCTCATCCTCAATACGGGGATATACAAAGTAAGCTTGGTGACCTCTTTTAAACTCTACAGCAATAGTTTGATACATCTTCTCTCGGTTTTCTTCCTTAACAAGATATGTCGTAATTGGCTTTCTACCTTGAGGCATTGTATGTATAGATGATACCTGTAGGTCCGAAAACATTGTTAGTGCTAACGTTCTTGGTATAGGAGTGGCAGT
Organism: Bullifex porci; assembly: GCF_009695635.1. Lineage (GTDB taxonomy): Bacteria > Spirochaetota > Spirochaetia > Sphaerochaetales > Sphaerochaetaceae > Bullifex > Bullifex porci. Next base: position 118,794 of record NZ_VUNN01000004.1, on the reverse strand, counting down.
CATTAAAAGTAGGTGAGGGATCTCACCCTTGGAGGTTAATGCAAGTCTTTGCTCAACACCAAAGCGATGCTGCTCATCTATTATTACATATCTTAGGTTCTTAAATACTACATCCTTGGAAAAGAGAGCATGAGTACCGATGGCTATATCGACTTCCCCATTTTTTAGAGCCTCTAATAAATATTTTCTTCCCTTGCCCTTTACGTCCCCTGTAATAAAAGCAATTTTAACTCCAAGTGGTTCTAAAAGCTCTGCAGCCTTTTCAGCATGCTGCCTTGCAAGAAGCTCGGTAGGAGCCATAAAGGCTACCTGATGACCTTTCGCGATCTCATGAAGACTACTAATCCATGCTATTAATGTTTTTCCTGAGCCTACATCACCCTGTAAAAGTCTATTCATAGATTTTTGATTATCAAGGTCGTTTCTAATTTCACTTAGACTCTTTATCTGGTCTTTAGTTAAAGAGAATGGAAGTGTTGATATTAGCTTCTTCTCAATATCACTAATTGTACTTTTTTTATTACTTTTTTCATAAGAACTTTGGCGCATTAGAGCTATTTCCATTAATAAAAGCTCTGTGAGAGCAAGAGTCCTCTTACTAGCTCTTACCTCCTCCATACTCCTTGGCATATGCATAAGACGAATAGCACTATCTGTGTGCATTAATCCATATTTTTCATATAGTCTAGCTGGGAGTTCATCATCAAAGGTTAAATATTTATTTGAAAGTATAGTGTTAATATCCTTTCTAATTGATTTCTGAGTTAATGAGCCACCCATTGGATATATTGGAATTACTCTTCCAAGACCCGCTTCCTCTTGTGTTCTATACACAGAAAAGGCAGATGATTGCCACTCTCCATTCCATTGGTTAACAGTTGCATTAATAAACCATACAGAACCTGCTTGAAGAGTTTTTTCTAAGAAGCTTCTTCCAAAGCAAAGAAGGGAAATCCTAGTTCCTGATAAATCTTGAACTATTACCTTGAGTGTTCTCTCATTCTTCTTAAAGCCACCAAAATATGTGTGTGATTGAACCTTTATCTTAGTATTAATAACATTTTCACCAGCTTTTAAATCTTTAACTGATGTGAGCTTTGTCCTATCCTCATAGGCTCTTGGGCTAAGAGCTAGGAGGTCTTTAAAGGTATCGACACCAAGCTTTGTGTGATAGTCGTTAGCACGTACCTTTCCAACACCCTGTAGCCGTTCGATAGGAGTTGTTAGCTCAGATAAAAACATCAGAATGGAATCCTCATAGCATAAGAAATAAGGTATGATAATATGAAGCTAAGCATTCCATAGATTGCAATTAATATTGCTAAGGTTAGTAAAGCAAGGGTTGTATCCTTTACTAAGCGTCTAGAGAAAAAGGTTTCTCTAACCTGTTTCATTAATGGGTCAGCAAGAGTTGCAATCCTTGAAAGCGCAAATGAACCTGTAAATGTTGCAATAGTTCTTACTATCATGATGATAATTGCAAACATTAAAAAGATTTGAATTCCATATGACCATAGGTATTGCAGAAGTAAGCTAAGAATCCAACCGAATCTTAGAGTTCCATATACAGAAAATAGCTTAAGAAGGCTTTGAAGTAGGGAAAGTACTGCAATTGCAAATATAGGAGAGATATCTAATATTCCTACTCTAAAGTGCTTTGAGCGAAATAGATTCAAAAAAGGATCTACTATTAAAGCAAAGTAATAGGTTAGAGAGCCTTCTCTAGGATAAGGATTTACCCAAGAGAGGAATATTCTTATCCAAATAAAAAAGGAATATAGAGATATCAAGCGAGCAAAAAAGGCTGCCATATCGAGCAAAAAAGTATTCATATCAAACCTCACTCAAACCAAGCTGAATTGACCAATGGATATCCCGCTAATTCTTTTTTCAGCTCCTTAGAGAAGCTAACAGAATACTCTCTTCCGAATCTAATCTTTTCCTTTCTATTTTCACCAAGATATGCAAATACAGGAAGGGAACCACTATGGTCAACAAAATAGCTCTTTAAATCATTTGCGAGCATCTCAAAGTTTTCTCCAGCAGACTCCTCCTCATTAAGCTCTATAACTAATGAGGAAATAGCCTCTGTCTTTAGCTCTGAAGGCTCACATATTTCTTTAACGATAAATTGTGGATTTGTAGGATCCTTTTTATTATCAAAATAACCTACAAAGCCATAAATACCATCTAAAGCTACCTTATCTTCAAATTTATCATAATCCTTAGGAAAGGCAACTGCTTCAAAGGTTCCTTGGTAATTAACGAGTGAATAGGTAGCCATCTTTGCACCAGTTTTAGTCTTAATAACCCTAAAGTTCATTACCTGGCAAATTAAAGAGACATTTCTATTAATTGGTAGCTCCTCTGGCTTTGAGATATCGACCCATACACAGCGCTCAATATCTTCCTTGAAACTATCAAGAGGATGGCCAGAAACATAGAAGCCAAGATATTCCTTCTCAAGCTCAAGCATCTCTCTCTTTGGCCACTCCTCAACAACCTTCATCTCATAGCTACCTAATGATATATCGTCTCCAAAGAGTGAAATCTGGCCATAGGCGGTAGTTTCACGAGATGATTTTTCATATGCAATAGCATCCTCAAGGTTAGCAATTAATGTAGCTCTATTAATATTTAGAGAATCGAAGGTACCAGCCTTAATTAATGCTTCGATCGCTCTAGAATTTAAATCAGGCTGTCTTGATAAGAAATCTGTAAATGACTTGTATGGTCCATTTTTTTCTCTTTCCTCAACAATAATACCTGTTAAAGCCTCACCTACATTCTTAATGCCAGAAAGTCCATATACGATATTATTATCAACAACATTGAAGTGCTTATCTGAGTTGTTGATATCAGGTGGTAGTAATTTAATTCCCATTGTATCAGCGAGTGCAAGGTACTCCTTGAATTTCTCAGGGTTACTCATTTCGTTTGTAAGGTTTGCTGCTAAGAACTCACTAGGGTAGTTAGCCTTTAAGAAGGCTGTTTGGTATGCAACAATTGAGTAAGCAACCGCATGTGACTTGTTAAAGCCATATTGAGCAAATGGCTCTAGCATTTCAAAGATATCCTCTGCATGCTTTGGGTCTCTTCCAAGCTTTTGGGCACCTGCAACAAATTTGACCTTTTCCTCTGCAAGCTTTTCAACCTTCTTCTTACCCATGATACGTCTAAGGATATCTGCTTGACCAAGTGTGTAGCCTGCAATAATTTGGGCAACCTGCATTACCTGCTCCTGGTAAACAATAACTCCATAGGTATTCTTTAGAATTGGCTCAAGCTCAGGGTCTGCATATTCAATTTCCTGAACTCCATTTTTACATGCAACATAACGATCGATATATTGCATTGGACCTGGACGATATAGAGCATTCAAGGCAACTAAATCTTCAATATTATTAGGCTGAGCATCCTTTAAAATCTTCTGCATACCAGCAGATTCAAACTGGAATACACAAGCGCTGTCACCTCTCTTAAGCATATCGAAGGTGGCTTTATCGAGCTCATCAATTTTATTGATATCGAAATCTGGATTTTTCTTATGAATAAGATCTACTGTATGCTTAATTAAAGTAAGAGTCTTTAGCCCTAAGAAGTCCATCTTTACAAGACCACACTCTTCAATTTGGTCCATAGTATATTGAGTTGCTACTGAGTGTGACTTTGGATCATAGCTAAGCGGTACATAGTCTATTAATGGAGTTTTACCAATAACTACACCTGCAGCATGGAGAGAGGTATGTCTATTTCCACCCTCTAATACCTCAGCAACGTTAAATAGCTCCTCATATACACCGCCTCTTTCCTTAATCGCTTGTAGTTTTGGCTCTGCATCGAGTGCTTTTTTAATTGTCATCTTAGGCTCATCTGGGATGAGCTTACAAATCTGGTTACTCTCATCATATGGAATATCTAGAGCTCTAGCACAGTCCTTTACTACAGCCTTAGCCTTAAGAGTTCCGAATGTACATATTTGGCCTACACGATCCTTACCATAGTGCTCTGTTACATATTGAATTACTTCACCTCTTCTTTCGAAGCAGAAGTCGATATCAAAGTCAGGCATTGATACTCTTTCTGGGTTTAAGAATCTTTCAAAGAGTAGGTTATATTTTATAGGGTCTACATCTGTAATTGTAATAGAGTAGGCAACAAGTGAGCCTGCTCCTGAGCCACGACCTGGACCAACTGGGATATCATGCATCTTAGCCCAGTGGATGTAATCGCGAACAATTAGGAAGTATCCCTGGAAGTCCATTGTAAGAATAATATTTAATTCGTAATCGAGTCTTTCCTTTAAGGCTGGAGTAACTTCACCATATCTTTTCTTACATCCATCATAGCTTAACCATACTAAATACTCCTTAGTATCCTTAAAGCCCTCTGGAATTTCATACTCAGGGAGTAGTGGACCAGGGAATTTAATGTTGATATCAACTCTATCAGCTAGCTTACGTGTGTTTTCAAGAGCCTCAGGACACCAGCTAAAGAGCTCTGCCATCTCTTCTTCACTCTTAAAGTAGAATTGGTCATTAGGGAACCTCATTCTCTTCTCATCCTGGACCTTTGAGCCTGTACCAATACAAAGTAATACATCCTGTGCGATTGCATCACTTTTATTTATATAGTGAATATCATTAGTACAAACTACAGGTATATCTAGCTCCTTTGATAGCTTATAGAGCATTGGGTTAGTCTTCTTTTGCTCAGGAAGACCATGGTCCTGCATTTCAAGATAAAATCTATCTCCAAATAAATCCTTAAACCAAAGAGCACGCTCCTTAGCTAAATCATATTGGTCCTTTAATAGAAGCTGTAGAATTTCACCAGCAAGACATGCTGAAAGACAAATTAAATCCTCGCTATGGCTCTTAAGTACCTCATCGTCGATTCTTGGCTTATAGTAGTAGCCCTCTGTGAATGCAATAGTATTAAGCTCCATCAAATGGTGGTAGCCTCTATCATTCATTGCTAGTAAAACTAGGTGATAATATCTATTACCCTCGCTACTTGGACGTTGGTCTCTTCTATCCTTTGGATTAACGTAAAATTCGCAGCCAATTATTGGCTTTATTCCTGCAGCCTTACAGGCCTTGTAAAATCTAAGTGCACCATACATATTTCCGTGATCGGTAATTGCAAGTGCATCCATACCCTCTGCTTGGGCCTTAGCGACATATTTTGCGATAGGAGCTGCACCATCTAATAGTGAATAGTCTGTATGATTATGTAGGTGTACAAAAGATGATTTCTTAACCTGTTCTACGTTGTTTATTGCTTCTTCCATATTATAAAGATAATAACATATTAAAATATCCCTTGTCACAGGTCACTTAAGTAAAATGAGTTTAATGCAAAATACCCTAAAAAGAAGCATTTTGAATAACTTAAAAAATGAAAAGTAGAATTAAAAAAAACACTTAAAATAGGGATAAAATTAACAAATAATGGATGTTTTTTGGATTTATCCTACGTTTTTTTGTTATTAAAGCTTAGATATTCGCAAAAAATGCAAATAAATTAATTTTTTTACACAAAATGAGAGTAGCGGGTATTTTGTATACAATTATACTGAAAACATAAAAACATTAACTGATTTGGAGGTTTTAAATTATGAAAAAACTAGGTTTATTCCTTATCGTTTTAGCAATTATTGCACTTCCAGTATTTGCTAACGGACAAAGCGAACAGAAAGCTACAGGTCCTAGAACCTTAAGCGTATTGCTTTCTGAAGAGCCATCTTCAGGTGATGCTCTTTCTCTCATTCTCGATAAATGGGCAGCAGAGACTGGCAATAAAGTAGAACGCCTTGTTATTCCTTATGATGATCAGATTACAAAGTTCCCTCTTATGGCTAAGAACAAGGACCTTCCTGATCTCGTAGCTACAACACGTCTTACAAGACTTTATCCAGATGAATTCCTCGATCTCTCAACTGTTATCAACATGGCAATCTTCGAGCCACAGGCAGTTGCAATCATCGGTCAGGATTACACATCTAACAAGAACCTCTGTCTCCCACAGCAGTTCACAATCACAAACGTATACTACAATGCTGATGCTTTCAAGAAAGCTGGTATTGAAGTTCCTACAGTAGATGATCCATGGACTCTTGATGAGCTCTATGCTAACGCAAAGCTTCTCCAGGAGAAGGGTGGTGTTAAGTATGGTATGGCAATGGATGCTTCACGTGCTCGTTATGATAACATGATCTACATGAACGGTGGTTCTATCACAGTTAAGAATGGTAATTCTTTCGCAGTTAACGTAAATAGCAAGGCTAACGTTGAAGCTCTTGAGAAGTTCATTGAATGGAACAACACAGTAATGCCAAAGGCAATCTGGGCAGGTGGTACAAACGATAACCCAGCTGACTACTTCAAGAATGGTGATGTAGGTATCTACTTCTCTGGTTCATGGCAGTACAATGGTTTCTACCAGGATATCAAGGCTTTCAATTGGGGTGTTATGCCATCACCAGTAGGAGCTAAGGGCCCAAGTGCAATCATGGGTGGTTCTGGTCTCGCAGTACCAGCTAATGCAGATGGTAAGGATCTCGCTATTGAATTCCTCAAGTGGTTCTATGAAGATTCTGCTAACTTCCAGGAATACCTCAACAACGATAAGGGTCTTTCATCTCTCAAGGATGTAACATACTCACCAGCTGATCCAAAGGTAGTTGCTGACTATAAGGTACTCCAGTCTGAAGTTGCTAAGGTTTCTGATGCATTCAATGTTGATGAACAGTCTAACTGGAGAAACTACTACGACAACGAATATAGAGATGCTCTTAGACAGGCAGTTTACGGTTCTGTAAGCGCTAAGGATTCTCTCGATGACTTCGCTAATAAGCTTTCTAAGAAGTCTGGCTGGCCTCTTGCAAAATAAGAGATAAATTCTTAACTCAAAAACACTCAGCCATCCGAAAAAACGGATGGCTGATTTAAAGGAGGATAATAAATGGCAGCAATTAGACGCAAGAGTAATGGTATGAAACATACATTAGCCTTTTGGATGTTCGTGCTCCCAAGCCTTGCACTATTTACAGTATTCTTTTTAATACCGCTAGTATTAAGTATTGCATATTCATTTACTGATTATGATGGTTGGAAGACTATGAATTTCGTTGGATTAACGAACTTCATCGAACTTTTCCAAGATAAGAGTTTCTATTCTTCTCTTGGTAGAACTTTCGTTTATACACTCTTCTCGCTACCATTTAAGGTTATTATTCCACTACTTATAGCAGCACTTGTTTGTTCTGATAGAGTAGCCTTCAAGAGCTTCTCAAGAACACTCATCTATATTCCAGTACTCCTTTCTGCATTGGTTGTAGGTATCACAATCAACTGGATGTTCAGTACTGAATATGGTTTAGTAAACTATATTATTACATGTTTTAATGGAAAGCCTCTTGATTGGGCTCTTAACCAGTACCTTGCAACATTCGTAATTAGCTTTGCTTCTAACTGGGCATCAACTGGTTTCTATATGATCATCTTTATTGGTGGTATTAAGGGAATTAGTAATGACCTTTATGAGGCAGCAGCAATCGATGGATGTAATACAACACAGACCTTCTTTAAGATAACTGTACCAATGCTTGCTCCAACAACATTCTTAGCAGTATTACTAAGTACAGTAAACCTCTTAAAGGAATATGCACTCGTTCAAGGTATTACACAGGGTGGTCCTGGTGATAAGACTACATTTATCATCCAGTACATCTTTGGTCAGGGCTTCAACCAGATGAGATATGGTTATGCAAGTGCTATCTCATTTATTGTAATGATCATCTTTGCATTAATTGCATTTGTTCAGTTCAAGATGAGTAATGAAGGAGGAGAAAACTGATGAAAGTCGAAAAGAAAACATCTAAATTGCTCACAGCTCTCTCAATTGTATTGGCTATTGCTATGATTTTCCCAATCTTTTGGTTAATCTGCTCATCTTTCAAGCAGCCAAACGAGCTCTTTAAGTATCCTTTGAAGCTATTCTCAAGTGATCCAACCTTCCAATACTATAAGAGTGTTCTTTCCGGTGGTTTTATGAACTACGTAAAGAACAGCTTATTCTTAGCAGTTGTTGGTACACTTATCACTCTTGCAATCAGTGCAATGTGTGGTTATGCACTAGCTATCTACCGCTTTGAGATTAAGTATACAAACCTTGTATTCGCAGTATTCCTTCTTGGAACACTTATTCCTGGTGAAACACTTACTGTACCTCAGGTATCGGTAATTAGTGCACTCGGTCTTTACAACAATATTTGGGGTGTAATCCTTCCTGTTGTAACAACAACTACAGGTATTTTTATGTTCCGTCAGGCATATATGGCTATTCCACTTTCCTTCGTTGAGGCAGCTCGTATCGATGGATGTCCAGAATGGAAGATCTTTACACATGTTATGATGCCATTAGGCTCATCATCATTTGTAACTCTTGCTATCTTCTCATTCATGTGGAGATGGAACGACTACATCCTTCCAATGCTTATTCTTTCTAACCAGAAGAATTTCACAATTCAGCTCGCTATTAAGAACTTCATTGGTAACACAGGTGTTGACTGGTCAAGTATCTTGTCTGCTTCTGTAATGTCAGTAATTCCTGTTATTGTTGTATTCGTTATCCTACAGAAGTACATCATTGGTGGTGTTTCTGCAGGTGGTGTAAAGGGTTAATAGATGGATATAATCGATCAAAAGCTAGATTTATTAATTAAAGGTTTTTTACCTGTCCTTTGCAGTGACCCAGATTTTGATAATGGAGTTCTTGCATCAGGAATAGCAAACAGAGAAAGGTATAAGTACTGGGAGTGGACACAGGGTGTTGGACTCTTCGGTCTTTGGAAGCTCTATGAAAAAACTGGTAATAAGGAGTATTTAGATATCTTAACTAATTACTACGACCAGAGAATTAAAGAGGGCCTTCCAGGAAAGAACGTTAACACAATGGCTCCTATCTTAGCACTCTCCTTCCTCGCAGAGCATCTTCATCGCCAAGATTATATGGATGTTTGTATTGAATGGACTGAGTGGCTCTTCAATGGTGGGCTTGAGAAGACAAAAGAGGGTGGATATCAGCACAGAACTACAGATGATTTTAACGACCAGGAGCTTTGGGATGATACTCTCATGATGAGTGTACTTCCATTAGCTAACATGGGAAGAATCTTAGGTAGAAAGGATTATATGGATGAGGCTGAGTACCAGCTATTATTACATATTGAACACCTTGCTGATCCTATCACAGGCCTTTGGTACCATGGATATACCTTTAAGGGTAACCACCACTTTGCAGCAGCATTCTGGGGTAGAGGAAATTCTTGGGCAACTATTGCTCTTCCTCTCTTTGTTGAGACTATCCCACTTTCAAATGCTGTTAAGAGATATGTATCAACTGTAATCACAAGACAGGTTGAAGCAATTGCTAAGCTTCAGGATCCAAGTGGTTACTGGCATACTCTACTTGATAAAGAGGATTCATACCTTGAATCAAGCTGTACCTGTGGATTTGGCTATGGTATTTTAAAGTCAATTAAGCTTGGACTTCTTGACGAAAAGTATAGAAGTGTAGCAGAGAAAGCACTTCCTGCTGCTCTTAAGGCTATCGATGAGAATGGTGTTGTTCAAATGTGTTCTGGTGGTACCCCAATGGGTAGAGAAAGCCAAGATTTCTACAGAAACATCCCTGTTCATCCAATGCCATATGGTCAGGCTATGGCAATGCTTTTCCTTATTGAGGAAAAATAATAATTATAAAGGGGACCAAATAGGTTCCCTTTTTTAGGGCGGTCAAAATGATTAGCGATCACGAGTTTAAGAAGATAACAGATAAGATGCTTCAAATGGAAGCAACATATACAGATTTAATCTTTAAAGAGGTTGAGAGTTTAGATTGTTCTTTATTTGAAACAACTGATAACCTTTATAGTGCTATCCCGGAATGTTCTACGAGGATTAAAAAGGGTGATAGCTGGGGTGGAAATAAGGTAACTGGATGGTTTAAGTGTAGCTATACAGTTACTCCTTCTACTCAAGGTCAAAAGCTATATCTTTGTGCAGATACAGGTGCTTTAGAGACACTTGTATTTGTAAATGGAAAGCCTCATGGAGTATTAGCTAATAAAGTTGTTATCAGGACAAGGGGAAACCACCATGCTTTAATTATTACAGATGGTGTCAAAGAGGGAACTACCTTTGATTTCGCTTTAGAGGCCTATTGCTGGCATAATGAAGTTGGAACACAGCCATTTAAGGATGAGCCAAATGGCCCATTTAATGCTAATCATCCAGTTGTCTTTAATAGTGTAACTATTGCTTTAAGAGATGAAGTAATTAAGGAGTTTGCTTTTTCCTTAAGAGCGGTTAATGAAATAGCACAATTTACTCGTGATGACTATAAAAGAGCAGAAGCCCAAAACTGTTTATATGATATATATAAAACAGTTTCTCAAGTTCCTTTGGAGTCAGGTGTAGATTATCCTGCTCTAAAGAGAGCTTTAGAGAGAATGAATTTAATTCTAAAGAAAAAGAATTTAAGTGATAACTATCCAACAATGTATATCACAGGACATTCTCACTTAGATACAGCATGGCTATGGCCAATAAAAGAGACTATTAGAAAGGCTGCAAGAACCTATTCTAATGCTATTACTATGATGAAGGAGTATCCTGAGTATACCTTCCTCCAGAGCTCTGCATGCCATGCTGATATGATGAAAAAATATTATCCAACTATCTTTGAGGATATTAAGAGGATGGTTGCTGAAGGAAGATGGGAACCTAATGGTGGTGTTTGGATCGAGTGTGACTGTAATGTTACAGGTCCAGAGGCAATGGTTAGACAATTCTTATATGGCCAAAGATTTACAATGAAGGAATTTGGATATAAGAGTGATACCTTCTGGCTTCCTGATACCTTTGGATACTCACAGTCTCTTCCTCAGATAATGAAGCATAGTGGAGTAAAGAATTTCTGTACTACTAAGATGAGCTGGAATGATACTAATGTTTTCCCATGGGATACCTTTAATTGGCAGGGTATCGATGGAACAGCTGTTTTAGCAAACCTAATTGATATTCAAATGGGTCCAACTCCAAAGTGGGCATATACAGCACTATATGAAAAGAAGAGGGGTACTCGTATTTCTAATTTAAGATATAACTCCTACGGCTATGGTGATGGTGGTGCAGGCCCAAGCTATGATTTAATTGAGCTCGGTAGAATTACTGAGGATATAGAGGGAGTTCCAAGAGTAAAATACTCTTCCATCTCCTCATATATGGATAGGCTTAGAATGGAAGCTTATGAGATTCCTAACTATAGAGGGGAGATTTATCTTGAGCTTCATAGAGGTACCTTAACAAGCCAAAGTGAGATTAAAAAGGGTAATCGTAAGGCTGAGGAGGCTTTACATACTCTTGATGCTATTCTTGCAACAGATATGGTAAATTCTAAGTGCCATAAGGTTGATATGGAGACTCTTTGGAAGAGGTTGTTAATTAATCAATTCCATGATATCTTACCTGGTACTTGTATTAGTGATGTCAATCTTAAAGCAGTTAAAGATTTAAAAGAATTAAAGAGTGATGTTGAAAAAGAGATAGCTAAAGCATTAAACGGTAATGGCGAGCTGTGTGTTTATAATTCATCACCTTTTACAATGACAGATTGTATTTTAGATAGGGAAATAGAGGGCCTTGAGAGTATTACAACTTTGGAAGGTAAGAAGAGCTATATCCCTAATGCGAATATTAATTCTTACTCTTCAAAGGCTATTTCTGCCTTTGAAAGTGTTAACACTGAAATGATGCTTGTCGATGGACTAAGGGTTGAGACTCCAACTTTAATAATCCGCTTCTCACCTAATGGTTATATCGAGAGCTTATTTGATAAAGAGGAACAAAGAGAGGTTGCAAGGTCTTTAGGACTCGATCGAATCTTTTTAAATGAAGATGTTCCACAAGCTTGGGACAACTGGGATGTTGATAAGGATTTAATCGAGAACCTAAAACCATTTGCAGGAGAAGCTAAGATATCTCTCAAGGAGGTTACTAAATCAACTGTGACCTTCGAAACAGTGATGACTCTTTCAGAAAAAAGTACCTTAACAAAGCTAACTAGAATCTATAGTGGTAAGAAGCAAATTGACTTTGAGACCTCTATTGATTGGCATGAGAAGCATAAGCTATTAAAGGCGGGCTTTGATTTAGATATAAATGCAACAGGCTTAAGAAGTGAGATTCAATTTGGCTCTATTGTAAGACCTGTATGGAAGACAAACTCCTTTGAGGAGGCTAAATTTGAGGTCTCTAACCAGCGTTGGAGTGACTATAGTGAGCCTGGCTATGGCGCTGCAATTCTAAATGATTCAAAGTATGGAATTAATGCTTTAGGTAATTTAGTTACTCTTACATTACAAAAGAGTGGAACCCACCCAGATCCAAGGGCAGATGAGGGGGTACATAGCTTTAAGTATTCACTACTTTTACACTCTGCATTTAGTAGCGATAGCGTAATTAGTAAGGCTTATAGCTTCAACACAGAGCCAAGAGTTTATAGAGGAAAGCTAATTGAAGCACCTGTTAAGGTAAGCTCATCACATGTTGTTATTGAAAGCCTTAAGATTGCAGAGGATGATGACGGATTAATAATACGCTTATATGAGTGTGAAGGAACTGGCTGTCACTGCTCTCTAAAAGCCAGCTTTGATGCAAAAGCCGAGATCGTAAACTTCCTAGAAGAGCCTCAAGGAGGATGTGATCTTAACGACTTATACTTTAAAGCATTCGAGATTAAAACAATTAGATTATATCGTGTAGGGAAATAATATGAAGAATAAAAAGCTATATTTTACATGTGCACTCTTAATGATACTTCTTGGAACAAGTGATGCACTTAGAGGTATATTCTCACCTCTATTTTTAAAGGAATTTGGACTATCAATGTCACAAATTAGTATCATAGTTTCAGCAAGCTATCTTGGTAACCTTGTATGTCTTTTATTTGGTGGTGTTATCTTAGATAAGGTTGGTAGTAAAAAGGCTATGGTAGGATTTATTATCCTACTAATATGCTCTGAGCTCTTACTACTTCTTGGAGCAAAATATGCATTCTTACTTCTTGGCTTTTTCTTCTCTCTTGGGCTTTCAACACTGCTTAATACTACAATGATTTTCCTTTCAAGAGAGTTTTCTGCAAAGAATCCACTATTCTACTTAAATGTGCTTTTCTTCCTGCAGGGAATTGGTACCTCATTAAGCCAGCTAGTTTTAACTAGATTCTCATCCTCCTTAGCTGTCTGGAATGGTGTAATTGTAGCCCTTGCTGTATTACTAATTCCTGTAGGCTTTATCCTACTAACCTCTAAGTTTTCAAGTGAAAAGCAGGAGGAAAATAAGAGTAATGAGGGCTCTAAAGCTAAGGTAAATAAAGGTGCTATTGCGCTTTTAGCACTTTCTCTTGCGTTCTATTTGATAGCAGAGCATGGAGTAACAAACTACATCGTACTTTATGGAACTGAGTTCTTAAGAATGGATGCGGGTAAGGTTGGACTAATGCTATCACTATTCTCATTTGGAATTTTAAGTGGAAGATTAATCCTCGCAACAGTTAGTGATAAGCTTGGTGGCGCTAAAATGGTATTTATCTGTCTGTTAAGTGCTTTAATTTGTTACTCAATAGTATTTGCATTTAATGCTTTACCACTACTTTTTCTATGTGGCTTTGCTGTATCAATTGTATATCCTACCTTAACAGATCTATCAAAGAGCTATGTACCAAGCTCTATGAGTGCAAGAGCAACCACAATAGTAGTCTCTCTTGCATCAATTTTAGATATTGGCTTTAACTTTGTATTTGGCTCGGTAATTGAGAGCATTGGATATGCAAAGTCTATGGCAATACTCCCAATATCACTTTTATTATCAACAATTATTATGTTGTCTCTTCTACTTGTTGGCCGCAAAAAGTCTTCCTAATAAAGGCTAAATCCTCTTTTAGGGAATCAACAGGGAGTTCTTCTCGGATCAAAGGAATGTCTACAGTCAATACTCTTGCAATATGAGGGTATATTTTAGCCATTACACCAGTTCCAAGAGGAACTCTTTCGCCTTCTATAATATCCTTTACATGCATTGCTACAAACTTATTTTCATATTTACTTATATATTCCTCAAAGAAGCTGAAGGTATTATTTGCTAAATCATCTCTTAATAGATTTACAGGGTCAAAGAGAAGCTTTAGATACTCATCATTATTTAATCTCTCAAGTAAGCGTGAAACCATATCTGGAGTATTAATTGTATGTCTAATTACTGGCTCGATCGCGATTGGAACATCATATTTCTTTGCAATTGGTAGTAGGTGCTCAAGAGCTGCAACAACTCTTTCAAATTGAACCTCTCTGTCTTCATCTGTACAGTCACTAGTTTCAGTAGCTACACACTTAGCACCAAGCTCCTTAGCTATTCTTAGGGCTGCCTCGAATTGAGTTAATTGGTTATTCCATTTGCTATCATTTTGAGCTGCAATATCGATATAGCATCCTAAAACAGAGATATCAAAGTTTTGATTCTTAATATCCTCAATATCCTCATATGTAACCTCTAAATAGGATCTCATATATGGAAAGCTCTTATGTAATGCTAGCTGAATAGTCTCTGCATTATATTCTTTTAGCTTTGCTTTTAAATTCATTGGGATCGTTGAGCCAAAGTCATGAGCTCTAACACCTACTTTCATATTTCCTCCTTGATATGTCTTTTTGATACCCTTAATACTTAATCTTGGAGGGAATGCTGCTGGAGCAACCTCCTCCTTTTCAGGGTCCATAACACCTATTAATACATTCTTTTTAACTGTATGACTCTTTCTATAGTCACTTGGACTAATGCCACAGAATTTATGAAATACTCTATTAAATTGGCTTGTGCTAGTAAAGCCACATTTTTCGATTATTTCAGAAACTGTATTATTTGAGTATGCTAGCATTTGAAGAGCATTTCTAATTCTAACAGTTTGTACATAGCTAACAAAGTTAATGCCTGCTATATCCTTAAAAATGTGTGAAAGATAAAATGGACTAATTGCGTGTTGGTCTGCAACATTCTCTAAGGAAACATTTTCGCTATAGTGGTGGTTGATATAGTCCATTACGTAATAAATCTTCTGAGCATTTGAATCGATAGCTCTATCTTGGTTGTAGCAATTTAAATTAATGTTTTTGTTAATTAGCCAAAGCAGCTCTATAAACTCTGCATAATATGCAATTTGCCATCTATCATGCTTTTGCTTTCCAATTTGAAAAATATCATTAATTTTTTGCACAATTTCAGTCATGATATTGGCTGGAAATCTGATGATAGGTAACTCTAAGGAAAAGATATCAAGTAGCTTTTTTAATTCATACTCTAAGCCAGGAATACCCTCTCCAAGATTAAAGTTTATTATAATACGCTTTTGAGGCATATTGACCTTAGGATATACACTTTTATGGAGTAGGCCAGGCTTTAATAGTACCATATCATAAGAATTTAGCTGATTATATTCTCCATCTATTAGGTGCCCTGTAGAGGTCTCTAAGGGAATAAATATCTCATAAAAATTATGGAAATGTTGGATATTCATATTCACAGGATATGAGCGAATATCGTAATCAAATAAAATAAATAGAGGGTCTGTATCTCTATTAAATTTGATTTTAAATCCTTGTTTAAAAAATAGAGAATTTTTCGAGTCGTTCATAATTAAAGTTATATGGTATTTCGCAAAAAATGCAATACAAAGAGCTATTGTTAGCAAGAATAAAGATGAATTTTTTTCTGACGGTTATATACTGAGGACGATTGGAGGTATTATGAATTATCAGGAATTCGCACTAGATCATGGTTATATAACAAGATGGCTTGTTTCTGAGGTTAGAAAACAGGAGGTACATGCAGCTCCTGTAACTATTGATCAGGAACAGAATGTATGGATTGGCTCTGTTGGCGCCGCTGACCATGTAAATCCTATAAGAAAAGCATTTTTAGATGATATTAAAAAGAATGGTTTAGAGGATCCTATTTTTGAGGATTTCCAACCAGGTGGAAGCGTAAAGTTTCTTGGTTCAGATTTAAAGTTATCATATAGAGTACCTTTCGGTGACCCTGTTATTGGTAATTCATTTTTCTATTCTACACCACTTTGGATTTCTCTTGCTGCTGGAACTATTATTTCTTCACCAGATGATAGATGTATTAAGGTTCTTTGCTCTGTAAAGGGTGGTATGTCAATTTATTTAGATGGAAAAGAGGAGATTTCATTCCGTCCTTATGAGAGAAATAACCAGGTTGATAAGATTTTCACTCTTAACCTTAAGAAGGGTAATAATGAGCTTCATGCAATAATCGATGAATTCGCTGAAAGAGATACTGAGTGTACAATTTCTTTAAGAATAGTAGAGGGTGCAGAGGGCTTAACTCAAATCCTTCCAATGGGCGATAGAGATACAGCTTTAATTGATAAGGTTGAGGAAGCTATTAGAACCTTAGCTTTTGATAGAAATAACTTTACTGAGGGTGTTGTAAAGATGGTTTGTGCTAATCCTTTTAAGGATAAGCCATTTAGTGTACACCTTAAGGGCGCAACAGAGGAAAATACCTTCCTACAGCTTTATCATGAGTGTGATGCTATTTTCGAGGGTGGTAAGAATGAAGCAATTCTTGGTCCTGTTGAATCATTCCCAGTTGGTTTCTTAAGATTTAATGTAACAGTAGAGGTTGAAAACCTTGTTATCCACACAATTAGAACCTTTGAAAACTTCCCATATTCCTTCTGTGATAAAGCCGCTAACAGCGTAAAGGAAAGAAAGACTCAGGCTTGGAAATATCTTGCTAAATATGGTGAGCAGAATGCTAATAGAGCTATGGCTCTCTTATTTACAGCAGGTGATAAGAAAGAAATTGATACTATCCTTCGCAGACAGATTGATTTTATCAATAAGAGAAGTGACTGTTCAGACTTCTACCTCTCATATTTCCCATTCATGATTAGAAACTTCTCTGATTCAGGATTAATCAGTGAGGAAGTTCTTCAGATGATGAAGGAATGTATCATTAACTTCCGCTATTGGCACGATGAACCAGGTGATGATGCAATGTGGTTCTACAGTGAAAACCATGCTCTTATGTTCCATGTTTGTCAGTTAATTGCTGGTGAGCTATATCCTGATATGATATTTACAAATAGTGGAATGACAGGTGTTCAGATGCAGGAAAAGGCTCTTGGAATGCTAAAGCCTTGGTTTGAGACCTTCTTTAAGTGCGGCTTCACAGAGTGGAACAGCCCTCCATATCTTCCTATCGATGCTCTTGGCTTTGCTTCCTTATACGCTCAAACACAAAATGCAGAGATGAAGGAAAATGCAAGAAAGGCTCTTGATTACATCTTTAAGCTTTTAGCTATTACCTCATTTGATGGTGTATTTAGCACAACTAGTGGAAGAACCTATCTTAAGGAGCTATTTGGTAACCACAGTAACTGTCCTTCATTCATTAACTGGATTGGTTATGGTATTGGTAACCAGAGCCATGCTGGTAAGGGTGTTGTACCATTTATGTTCAGTGATTATGAACCAGCTGAAGATAACCTTTCTCTTCATAAGGTAGAAGAGGGTAAGGCTCTTTCTTGGAAGAGTACTCATGGCTACAATGGATATGCAGATATAACTGTATATAAGACAGCTTCATATCTTCTTTCTGCAGCAAATGATTTCGAAGCTGGTAGAAGAGGCTTCCAAGAAGATGTTGTTCATGCAGTATTTAGTGCAGATGAGCATGTATTTATTAACCACCCTGGTGAGTTTGCGCTCTTTGGCCATGCTAGACCATCATACTGGGCTGGTAGTGGTACTCTTCCTAGAGTTAACCAATATAAGGGCTTTGCATCAACATTCTATAAGCTTGATGAGAACCACCCTGTAGACTTCACTCATGCTTACTTCCCAGTTAAGGAGTTTGAGAAGGTTTTAGCTAAGGGTAATTGGTACTTTGCTCAGTCAAAGAAGGGTGGTTTAATTGCTATCTATGCATCAAATGGTATAACCTTAACAACTGAAGGTCCTAATAGTGATAGAGAGCTTATTAGTAATGGTAGAACATGTCTATGGCTCATGAGATGCTCATCACTTTATAAGGAAGGCTCTTTAGAGGCATTTGCAGATAAGATTTGTAAGCTTGAAGTAGCTATTGATGGTGATGAATGGAAATTCAATGATCCTGAATATGGCGTACTTGCTGGAGGCTTTGGCCATACATTATCTGTTAATGGTGTTGATGAGGTCTATAAGGGCTTTGACCCTGTTGGTCAGTACACATTCATTGCTGAATGATTAATATAGATTAAAACAAGGCTGGTACCTAAATTTTGGGTATCAGCTTTTTTTTAATATAAAATAAGCCCCACAAATTAGTGAGGCTAAAGAAGGTAACTTCTAAATACTTTATATTATTTCTTAAGATTCTTTACAGCAGCAAGATACTCATCTACTGTAAGGTTTAAACTCATAGCGGCTTGCTCAACACTAAGTAAATGGATATTAACTAGGTGCTCTGATTGTTCTAACTTACCTATATTGATTCCTTTATCATATCCACTATTAAAGCTCTCTTCTTTCATTTGTTTTACAGCTGGCCACATCTTTATCTTGCCTCCTTCTCTTTTAAATTTAGTATCTAAAGACGATGTTTTATTAAGTATCTTGAAGGTTAAATCCTCAAGTGAGTTAAACATCTCTTCTTGTTCCATATACTCTTCAAGCCTTTTCTTATTGTTTGAATACTTTAGACAGTTTAATAATAATTCTAAATCAGTCTTCAGTAAACCTTTTGGAATTTCACTATCCTCTTTAACATCTAATAGTACATATGCCCGTATTTCAAAGTTTAACACTAGAATAATTTAAACCACTAAGAAATTATTTATTTACATATTTTTAATAACCTCTTTTGTTCTAAGGAATAAATTAGGTTATTTTTGTTTATTTGTTTATTTACAATATTATTTTAATATGTTATTATTTCTAGTGTTAAAGGTGCTATTGATTTAGGAGGCTTTTATGCGTTATTTTCTTAAGAAAACTAATATCAAAAAAGGAGAGTATTTACAGATTTATATCAGTGAATACAAGAGAGATGTTGGCTCAAGAAATAGATGTTTTAAATCCATTGGTTATATATCTGAAATTAAAGATAAAGGTATAAAAGATCCTGTTGCTTATTATCAAGCACAAGTAAAAAAGATGAATGAAGAGCTTGAGGAAAAAGAAAGTAGTGAAAAAGCAAAAAAGATAGGAAACCAATCACCTAAAAGATATGCAGGATACATTGTACTTAAAGGGATAGCTAATTCATTAACCTTTTTTGAAAAAGCTGTTAGAGCATTGAGTAATGAAAGGCAATTCCAATATGACGTATATAACCTAATGATGGCATTAGTATATGCGAGGGCAACATTTCCAGCCTCAAAGAAGAAGACGCATGAAGATATCATTCCTTTACTTTTTGAAAAAGTAGATGAATCATCATATAGCCAAATTTTATCATGCTGCGAGTATATAGGTTCTGAATACGATAAGTTTATTAGCTACCTTACTACCTCTATTAAGAAAACATATGGAATAAATAGTAGTGAAACATATTTTGACTGCACTAACTTTTATTTTGAAATTGATAAGGAAGATGAATTTAAAAAGAAAGGACCAAGTAAAGAAAACCGAAATGATCCTATTGTTGGAATGGGCTTATTATTAGATAAAAATCAAATACCTATTGGTATGAAACTATATCCTGGCAATGAATCTGAAAAGCCAAAGATAAGAGAAGTAATTTCAAGCTTAAAGAAAGAAAACAATATTACAGGCAGAACCATACAAGTTGCAGATAAAGGTTTAAACTGTGCAAGAAATATTTATGAAGCAATAAATAAAGGCGATGGCTATATTTTTTCTAAGTCCTTAAAGAAAATGTCTGATAGAGATATAGAATGGTTTAAAGGGTTAGATATAAGCAATTGGGATATTGTTTATGAAAAAGATAGCAATGGTAAGAATATAGAAAAGTATCGTTATTACACATTCACTAAAGGTTTTAATTATTCTTTTAAAAATGATTTAGGTTTAAATGTTACCTTTACAGCTAATGAAAAAAGAATTATTACTTACAATCCTAAGTTAAGGATGAAGAAGATTCTTGAGATTAACAAAATGGTTGATAAAGCAAGGAATCTTTGTCTTTACCAAGCTAAGAAAGATGAATTTGGTGAATCTTCTAAATTTGTTAATTTCGTTACAGATTCAGGTAAGAAAGCAAGAGTTGAAATTGATGAAGAGGCTATTGCTGAAGCAAGAATGTTTGCTGGATATAATATGCTTGTTACATCGGAAACTCAACTTTCTGATAGAACTGTTTATAATATATACCACAACCTTTGGAGAATTGAACAAACCTTTAAGATGATGAAGTCTTACCTAGATGCAAGACCTGTTTTTGTATCATCATTAAATACAATTAAAGGGCACTTCTTGATTTGCTATATTGGTGTTGTTTTAGAACGTTTACTTGAATTCAATGTTCTTGGTAGTAGTAGTTTTAGTTTTGAAAAAATTATGGATTTTATTCATGATTTTTCATTAGTTAGAATGGACTCAAAAAACTATATAAACCTACTTACTTCTAATGATGAAGTTGGCGAATTTCTAGAAAAACATTTATCTCCAGAAATCACTAATTACATCATTACTCCTGCTAATATTTCTAATTTCTTAAAGCTGAAATTGAATAAAAGACTTGATGGATTTGAGAGTGTTTAACACTAGATTTTCCTAGAAACTTTAAAAGTCAGGTTTAATAATAATTCTAAATCAGTCTTCAGTAAACCTTTTGGAATTTCACTATCCTCTTTAACATCTAATAGTACATATGAGACGTCATCAATAAGATAGCCAAACTTGTCTAAGTATTCTTTCTCAAACATTGACTTTAACGTTACTGGACTTTTCCATTTATCTCCAGTTAAGTTAAGCACTATAATAATAACAGGTTTAAGAGGTTTAACCTTTTCTCTTAATTGATAGGTATAAAGTAATGCTTTAGCTTTCATTGCTCTAACTACCATGGTTTCATCATGGTAGCCTTGAGACTCTAAGCCAATCATTACATAGATATTCCTATCATCTTCTTTTAATGATAATTCCTTTAGGTTATCAATTAAAACCTCATAGGAGTTATCAGGACCAAAGACCTCTGATCGTACGGGATCAAGCTCTTTGAAGTCACTTGGTTTTGTTACCTCTCTACCTTGGTAAAGAGTATAGTTGACTAAGTCACTAAATCTATCGGGTTGGTCAAAATACTCTTTACATATTCTATCTTCTTCTCGTGCCATTAGGCCTCCTTTAGAAGTTAGAAGTACCTTCTATTAATAATAGAGAAAAAAGTTAAAATTTTTACAAATTGGGGTTTATAGGTACAAAAAAGGGTGTAATTCACTGAATATTCTTACATTATCATGGTGCTAAAGTTGATAAAAGTGGTGCTGATGTGTGAGTATACTCAATTAATATTTGAGCACCACCCAATTCATGCTTCAGCACCTCAATCGATGATATGGTGTAAAAAGTAAGATGATCACGGAAAATCAAATATTTATCGTTGTTATGTGGATTAAAAAGTAAGATAATCACGAAAAATAAATTATTTTACGTTGTTATGTGGTTAAAAAATTGAGATAATCACGGAAAATAATCAATATTGACAAGTTTACTTGGCAATTATACTATTAATGCAAAGTTTACTTGGCAAAGTGAGGATTATATGACAAAAGAAGAAATATTAGAAATGAGTAGAAGAGAAAATAAGGGGAAAGATATTGCAGATATTGAAAGCTCAAAGCGTGGAGTTTGGGCTGGTTGGATAGTAGTAATATCCCTTTCAATATTATTATCTTTGTATGACTATTTTAGTGGAGCAAAAATTCCTTTTGAGATGTTAAGTGCTCTTTCTACTGGTTTAGCTGTTGTATTTTTTATAAAATTTTCAATGCTAAAGAAAATACATGAATTAATAGTTGCATTAATTTATAGCTCTTTAGCAGTACTATTATTCATTCTTTGGATTACCTTATGATCGATGAACTTATATTAAAAAATAGAATAAAGGAAGCTCGTGCTGAGAAGGGACTATCTCAAGCAGAGCTTGCTAAATTAGTTGGAGTTTCTAGAAATACAATATCCTCGATAGAGACAGGGCAATTCAATCCAACAGCAAAGCTAGCATTAGTATTAGCTATTGCGCTAAATAAGAAGTTTGAAGAGCTATTCTATTTTTAATTAAACAGAAAGGCTCTTCTGGTTTAGTTCATTTATCATTTCAGAGAGCATACCCTTTAGTCTTACTTCCTGAAGCTGATCTATTTCTCCTAGGTTCTCTCTAATATATGTAATTATATAGGAAAAGAAGGATGATAGGTGACCTTCATCACAAGGGAACTGTAGAGATGAGAAGATATTATCGATATCACGACTCTGACAGAAGCCCTTATTTGGGATTGTAATAATCATCTTTCCTGTTGAAATACTACTCTGTTCCATTTTAGCCACAGCAGCAAGACTTACAGATGTGTTAGCTTCTCTTAGAGGAGAGCCTGCAGCATTAAAGTATTGGTAATCAAATTGCTGAATTGGAATTCTAATTCTAGATAAAAGGGCATTTGGAAGAAGTGCTAGTCCTCCATTTTTATCGTAAATTCTTGAAATTCCAAGCCACTTAGAGTGCATTCTCTTCTTTAGATATCTTACTTCAACGTTGGCATCTAATAGCATTAAGGTTGAAGCTAATGGAGTTCTAAAGGATGGTGTACATAAACAGCCGCCAATAGTAATTCTATTTCTTATAGTTGTTGTTGCAGTCTTATCTATAGTTTTTATAAGTACCTTTGGAAGGAGGAGTGCACCTACAGATTGAATCTTGCTAAGAGAAACCATACTACCAAATTCAGCAAATCTATCATTTCTCTGAAAGTGCTTTAGCTCTTCAATATTTTGTAGGGAGATAATCTCAACATTAGCTGATTTAGAAGGATAGAAATCCTTCTGACTCATAATGTAGGTACCTCCAGCCCAAAGAGAAGTAGCATTATCCTTATAGCTAATTATAGTATTTGTAAATTCAGCTAAATTGTGTGGCTCATGGACATTTGGACTTCTAAGCTCTGCGTACATTTCTCTTCCTCCTAATGATGAGTGCTGCATTAACTACCTCAAGGAAGCTCGATGGATCAATACAATGACAATGAATTAATGTACTTTCCTGTAGTATTTCAGAATTATTAATTGGGAATTCATTATTCTCATATCGTCTTAGAATATCTTCAATTAAAAGAGTTTGTGAGGCATAGCAATTTTTACATGGTGTAATACCTGTATTTAAATAAGCTCTTTCGATATCTCTAAAGTCTCTAGATCGAGAGAAGGAATCGAAGGTAATAATATTACTATCCTTTATTAAAAATGCTGGAATTAAGCATGATAAAACAGCCTTTCCATTTAATAGCACCATGCATTTACCACAGTGGTTACCGCCACAGTGTGTCTTCAAAGAGTCGATATCGAGACTTTCCATCAGAATTAATGATAGCGGCTTTGTTGAGTCTACTGTTAATGAAAGTGCTTTTCCGTCAACATTACATTCTATTCTCATATCTACTTCCTTATTATTGCATTCTGAATCATTGATGCAGAGATAGGTAAGGTCACATTTTTCAGTCTTGGAACACATTGTATGACTGAAGAACCAAAAGCGGCTTTAACACATCCTGCTACAGCCGCAGGGATACTTGCAATATTATATGTGTTATCGCTTTCAAGACTAATATTAAATTTAAATGGTTTTACTGGGTCAATAGATAAGACAGCTCCTGAAGATTTTAATGCTTCAATAGCTGAATTAGCTATCCTCGATTTTACTTCCTTAGGGTCATATATGGTTCCAAGGCGTGCATTAATCCACACCTCTTGTACAATAGGGCAGAAGGTGATGTTATCAACCTTTGTCTCAATGATTACCCCAACAGTTCCACAGCTTTCAAACTCACAAGGGTTAAGCTTATCATCGATATCAACATTAACAGATACAGGTAACTGACCTCTCTTTGCCTTCATAGAGAGCTTTCTTAATGCAGGTATTAGCTGCTTAGTAAGCTGTCCTAAGGACCTAGATAATACATCAGGACCACTATCTATTGCAGAGGTTGAGTAGTCGAAGATTCTAACATCGCTTTCCTGGAAATATGGTTCGTCATTAATTAGCTTCTTAATTATTTCATTTACATTTCCCTTTATTGGAAGTGATGTATATAGCTCAACTCTATTATTTAAATTACAAACTAGCTGTGCCTTGTAATCTGTCTTCTTTGCAAAGGTTGTTGAAAATCCAGAAATTCCAAAGCCTGTAGCAATACCAATTCCTCTAGTAAATGGGATAAGAGACATTGAACCTCTTTGAGATTCATAAGAGGACCACTTCCTAGAGAAGTTACTATCATTAATTATCTTTTCTGCAAGCCTTATTTGCGGTGTTAAATCGAGAGATGGAAGATAATCTGTGAATTTTCTCTTAGAGCCTTCAAATCCCTTCTTCCAGGCTGTTGGTGTTATGCCAATTGTTGAACATATTTTTGTCATTTGAAGCTCTGTAGAGGCGAGTGCATCACAAAAGCCCATATTACCAAAGAATATGGCAGGTGGGTTGTTGCTATGAACAATCTTTACACTAGCTCTAAAATATCCAACTGGATATGATGGAATTAATCCAGTTAGTGCTTGACGTTTAAACTCACCAGCTTCAAAGAGGAATGCACCTTCATCGGCTATATATGATACCTCCTCTCCAACAGGCTTCCCTTCCTCTGTTAAGAAGGTTGTATGCTTAATAGTTACAGATGGTGTTGCGGCCCATATATTAGCTCTAATCTCTACATTTGCTTTTAGCTTAACAGCAGCATTAGCAACTATACATGAAAGTAAGATAGGGATGATTAAAAATTCATCCTCATCAGCTGCATATGGAATTGGATGTATTATTACATTATCGGCCTGGTTAGAAATTGATGAAATAACATTATCCTTTAGAACCTTAGTCCACTGAGTAGGTACACTAATATGAAGTGTTTCATTTTCAAACCAAGCAGAGACCTTAACAAGTGTATCATTGTTAGTGAGTGTATAATTACTTTGATATGTGGACTCAACCTGTGTTAAGGAGCTTAAATCAAGCTCCTCCTTATCACCCCAAAGAAGTGTTTCCTCTTCATCCTTGATGTTATCAAATAGTGTTGATTCACTTTTAAGCTCCTCATATTCGATAACAGTTTCTCTTGCAGCTAGGTTTACAGATTCGTAATCAGGTCCAAAAATAGCGAGTATTGGCTGACCCTTGTATAAGACCTCTCCCTTAGCTAATATCGGCATTGTATCGGAAAAGAGTGTAAAAACATTATCTCCAAATAAATCACCTGCACTAATAGTTGTGAATCTATTATCTAATTCAGGTAATTCGATACGACTAATTCTAGCCCTATCAACATTGCTTGTTATTAAAGTACCAAAGAATATACTACTGATGTTTTGTCTGTTCTTTACTCGCTCTGCCATAGAAATAGAATATCACAAAACACAAGCAATTCACACGTGCTTTGTTGTTGAGGCCTCTATTTTTTTGTAAGATTAAAATATGGAAATAAAAAAGAGAATTGAAGAACTAACAAATGATTTACTTCGCTATCAAGAGGCCTATTATGTACAAGGTAAGAGCTTAATTAGTGATAGCGAATATGATGGCTTATTTGATGAGCTAGCAAGACTTGAAAGGGAGCATCCTGAGTATGCCTCACCAAATAGTCCTACCGTGAGAGTTGGATCTGATTTAACCTCAGACTTTCCAGAGGTAAAGCATACAATACCTGTATTATCACTCGATAAAGCATATTCTGTTGAAGAGGTTCTATCCTTTATGACTAAGTGCGAGGAGAAGGGTAAGGAAAACCTTTCCTTCGTCGAGGAAGAGAAGATAGATGGTATTTCAATGGTACTTTATTATGAGGATGGGTTACTTGTTAGAGGTGTTACTCGTGGTAATGGCTCAGTTGGTAACGATGTAACTCCAAACATTAAAACTATTAGCCAAATTCCATTAAGGCTTAAAGAGAATATAGATTTAGTTGTTAGAGGTGAAGTTTATATTGCAAAGGAAGACTTTCTAAAGTTCAAGGACCTTGATGGTGCTGCAAATCCAAGGAATCTAGCCTCAGGAAGTGTTAGAAGACAAAAGAGTAGTGAAACAGCAGCTATTCCTTTGCAGATATTCGTATATGAGGGCTTTTGGGCAGATGAAACTATAGCTCCAAAGGATCATATTTCTATTTTAGCAAAGCTTAAGGAGCTTGGCTTTAGGATTAATCCTCATATAGCACTATTCTCATCCTCAAAGCAGAAGAGTCAGAATATGCTAGATAGTGCTAAGCTGGAGGGTAAGGCTTATGCCTTTGATGATCTTGAGAGCTATATAAAGGATGTGACTGCAAAAAGAGCTTCTCTAGAGTATGAAATAGATGGAATGGTCACAAAGATTAATGAGCTTAATGTTCGCGATGAGCTTGGTTATACAGAGCACCATCCTAGATGGGCTATTGCATATAAATTTGAATCACCTCAAGCTGAAACTGTAATTGAGGGAATTACTATGCAGGTTGGTAGAACTGGTAGAATTACTCCAGTTGCAGAGCTTACTCCTGTAGCCCTCGGTGGTTCTACAGTAAAAAGGGCAACTCTACATAACCAAGAGTATATTAATGACTTAGAGATTGCTATTGGAGATAGAGTATCTGTTGTAAAGAGGGGTGATGTCATACCTGCAGTAGAAGAGGTACTTGAGAAGAATGATGTAGGAAATACTACATTTAAAATTCCATTAACATGTCCTTGCTGTAATACTCCTTTAGTAGAAAGGGGTGCTCATCTATTTTGTCCAAATACAGATTGCCCTGACCAGGTGTTAGGTCGTATTACCTTTTTTACCTCTCGTGATTGCATGGATATGGAAAGCCTTGGTCCAAAGTCAGTTGAGATATTAATCAAGCATAACTTTATTAAGGATATTCCTGATTTATATACCTTTGATTTTAATAAGATCCTTGATGAGAATATTAGAGGGCTTGGCGAAAAGAGTGTAAATCAATTTAAGGCTGCTGTAGAGGAAAGTAAAAAGAGACCTTTTAGAACTGTATTAACCTCTCTTGGAATACCGGAGGTTGGTAAAAAGGGTGCAGAGGTTCTAATTAAGGGGGGCTTTGATAATATAGATAAACTAATTGAAGCAAGCCAAAAGAATGATGTAGATGCTTTTATTAAGATTCCTCAGGTTGGAATTCAGACTGCAAATACAATCATTAATGCATTTAATGACAAAGTTTTACTTGAGCGTATTGAAAAACTAAAGTCAGCTGGGCTACAATTCGAGGAAAATTATGAAGAGAACTCTCTTGATCAGATTTTCTCTGGACAGGTTTGGTGCATAACTGGTTCCTTTGTAAACTATAATCCTAGAGGATTAGCTCTTGCTGAGATAGAAAAAAGAGGTGGTCGAACTACTAGCTCTGTAACAAGCAAGACTACTCACCTGCTTCTTGGTAAAGGAGGAGGCAGTAAGAGGGCAAATGCTGAAAGCCTAGGGGTTAAGATAGTTACTGAAGAAGAGTTTATCAGCATGATTAACAAAGGGAAGGTAATTCCAAAGAGCGAACCAGAAAATGGTCAGCTTTCACTCTTTTAGTTGCCGGAGGGTTTTGTATGAATGAACTTGCAAAACAATTAAATGACACATTATCTTCATGTGTAGTTTCAGCATTTTTATCTGAAAAGGGAAAGAACCTATTCTTTCCAAAGGGTATCGTTGCTCAGTCTCAGGAGGCTGGCGAAAAAGCAAAGCAGTATAATGCAACTGTTGGTTTAGCTAAAAGTCATGGTATGCCAATGCATCTTAGCGATATCCAGAATTTATTCAAGGAAAATACCCTTAAACCTTCTGATATCTTTAGCTATGCTCCAGGTGGCGGTAATAAGGAGTTAAGAGCTATTTGGAAAAAGGAGATGGTAAAGAAGAATCCATCTCTTGAAGGAAAGCTTATCTCAGATCCTCTAGTAACAGCGGGCTTAACACATACAATTAGTATGGTTGCTACAATGTTCTTTGATAAGGGAGATGAACTAATCCTTCCTGATTTATATTGGGATAACTATGAGCTTATCTTTAAGGATTCTATTGGCTGTGAAATTAAAGAGTTTAAGTTCTTTAAAGATGGTGCAATGAATATTGATGGACTCAAGAAAGCACTCTTAGAGAGTAAGGGTGATACAGCACGCGTTTTGTTAAACTTCCCAAATAACCCAACTGGTTATACTCCTAGTGAGAG
Source organism: Bullifex porci (assembly GCF_009695635.1). GTDB lineage: Bacteria > Spirochaetota > Spirochaetia > Sphaerochaetales > Sphaerochaetaceae > Bullifex > Bullifex porci. The sequence continues at coordinate 90,282 of NZ_VUNN01000004.1, read as the reverse complement.
TGAGATGGAGAAGCTTGCCAATACCTTTAAGGAAGTTGCTTCTACAGGTAAGAAAATCCTTGTAATTTCAGATGATGCATACTTTGGACTTTTCTTTGAAGCTGATACTGCTAGAGAATCATTATTCTCTCGTCTTGTTGATTTAGATGATAACATCTTTGCTATCAAGGGTGATGCAGCTACTAAGGAAGAGATGGTATGGGGCTTTAGGATTGGCTTTATAACATATGGTGGTAAGAGCTTAAAGGCTGAACACTTAGATGCTTTAACAAAAAAGACTCTTGGTGCAATTAGATGCTCTGTTTCAAACTGCGATATGCCTGGACAGTCAATGCTTTTAAAGGCTATTAAGGAAGGTGAAAATTACGTAAAAGATAAAGAAAAAACCTTCTTTGTTATGAAAGAGCGCTATAATGTAATTAAAGATGTCCTTAAGAACTATGAAGGCTCAAGCCTATTAAAGCCATATCCTTTTAACTCAGGATATTTCATGGCCTTCGATACTCTTGGACATAGCGCTGAGGCTCTTAGAGTCTACCTTCTTGATAAATATCAAGTTGGAACAATTAATATTCAGGACAGGACTCTTAGAGTTGCTTATTGTTCTGTTGAAAAGGAACAGCTTGCAGATCTAGTGTCTATTGTCTATAAGGCAGCAGAGGAGATATGGAACTAAAAACAAAGATCTACTTACTAGATGATGAAGGTGAGAAGTTTATGGGCATAGGGGTTCTATGGCTATTAAATGAGGTTGCAAAGACTCAGTCATTACATAAAGCGGCTAGCAATTTAAGTATCTCTTATTCCAAGGCCTTTAACATGGTCAAAAACCTTGAAAAGACAATTGGTAAGGAAGTCCTAGCTAGAAAGAAGGGTGGTGCTTCAAGAGAGGGTGCAACACTGACAGAGTTTGGTAAGAGCTTTGTTACTCTTTATGATGAGTTTCAAAAGAAGGCTAAAGAGAGTACATTAATACCATATCAAGAATTTAAAGATAAACTATGTGTCCTAATGGAGGAAAAAGACCATGAGTAACAAAATGTTTGATTTTGATATTGAAACATTGGGAGAGGCTAAGATCAGTTCACCAATTAGAATGAGTAGAAATAATGGTGATGGTATGGCTGATTACGTATCTGATGAGGATAGAATCCTTTATAGTGTTCAAACCCATGAGGAAGATGGCGTAAGAAAGCCTCTATTAGATGATACTATGGAAGAAGCAGGTCCAAGAGAGAAGATTTACTTTAACCCATCTCATGTTCATGCAGCAATTTGTACCTGTGGTGGTATTTGTCCAGGTCTAAATAACGTAATTAGAGCAGTTGTTAGATGCTTTTGGTACCGCTATGGTGTAAGACGTATCTCAGGTATTCAATATGGTTACTTAGGATTACTTGAAAACTCTTCATGGCCACTAATTCCACTCGATCCAGATGTAGTTGATGATATCCAGGAAAAGGGTGGTACAATCCTTGGTTCTGCAAGAGGTGGTGGAAAGCAGGTAGAGGAAATTGTTGATTCTCTCGAAAGATTAAATATCAACATCTTAATTACTATTGGTGGTGATGGAACTCTTCGTGGTGCTTATGATATTGGTGAGGAAATTAAAAGAAGAGGCTTAAAGATTGCAGTTGTAGGGGTTCCTAAGACTATCGATAACGACTTAAGCTTTATCGACTCCTCATTTGGCTTCGATACAGCTGTTGCTTCAGCAGTACCATCTGTAAGAGGTGCACATGTTGAGGCTAAAAACTCAATCAATGGTATTGGTCTTGTTAAGGTTATGGGTAGAGAGTCTGGATATATCGCAGCTCATACATCTCTTGCTCAAAGTGATGTAAACTTCTGTCTTATTCCTGAATCTCCATTTGACCTTGATGGTCCAAATGGCTTACTTGAGCATGTTAAGAGAAGAATCCTTGAGAGAGGACATGCTGTAATCCTAGTTGCAGAGGGCGCAGGTCAGGAATTTGCTCCACCAACAGGTGAAACAGATGCATCTGGTAACATTAAGTACCATGATATCGGTATTTTCCTTAAGGAAAAGCTTAAGTCCTACTTTAAGGATGAGGGTATTCCAACCTCTATTAAATATATCGACCCATCATATATTATTCGTTCAGCTCCTGCTAATAGCTATGACTCAATTTATTGTGCTCGTCTTGGTGCTCACGCAGTTCATGCTGCTATGGCAGGAAAGACACAGTGCTTAGTAAGTAGAGTAAACAACCAATTCGTTTACCTTCCAATTAAACAGGCTGTTTCAAAGAGAAGTCATGTTGATATCGAAGGAACCCTTTGGAGAGACGTACTTGAAAATACACGTCAGCCATTCTCAATGAAAAACTGATAGCTATAAAGCCTTCTAATTGAAAATAATCAGTTAGAAGGTTTTTTTGTGATTATTCAAATCTTTCATACTATTTCTTAGTTAATGATGGAAAAAAGTATGATAGATGATAATTTAATTTTTAATACCTTAAGTAAAAACACCTGTAAAGTATATATAGTCAATGATAGACATAAGCCTAATTGGAATTGTGTTGTTGCTTCTCCCAAAAAGTTCTTACTATATAGCACAACATAACATTACAAATTTTGTAATGTTGCGTAATGTTAAAAAAATAATATGCTAAAAAATAGACGATATGGCTAAGAATAAAGAAAATTAATTAATCTATATTTGCATAGTGTTGGTAAGAATCATCGATTTAGTACTCTATTTGCAGACTTTTTCTATAATTAAGGTTTTTTCAATTTGTATATGCATAAGATAAAGGTGAACTTACGGAGCTTTTGCTACCTGTCATTTGATCGTAAGTAAATTTAGTGGTGCTTTTCTCAGAAATAAGTGTTATGAGCAGATTGAAAAGAATCTAGATATACTCCTATATCTCATATCAAAAGGTAGATATAAAGGGCCCTTGAAATAGCATTTTGCTGTGTTAGAATTAGTATTTAGAGGAGATGTTATGTTTACTACGATTTCTAATAAACCATCTAAAGTTCTTTCACCAATGCCTAATAAAATAGTAGATAAGAAAGGTGAGTTTACCTTTTCACAAGATACAATGATATATGTTGAGCCTCAATTTTCTCAGGAAGCTGAAACCTTTATAGATTTACTTTTAGAGGATCTTCCTTATAAAGAAAAGGGAAGTGGAGAAAATGAGCTTTATATTAAAAAATCTAAGGTTAAGGGAAAGTATCATCTAGAAATATTAGAGGATAAAATTACTATTTCTGCAGAGAATAATGAGTTAGTATTTATGGCGCTAGAGACTCTACGTTCTCTATTATTAACCTATGGTCATACAATTCCTTGCTGTAATATTACCGATTGGCCTAAGTGTGAATATAGAGGCTTTATGCTTGATACAGCAAGACACTTTGTAACAGCAAATGAGATCAAAAGATTACTTAAGGCTGCTTCCTCAATACATTTGAATTATTTTCATTGGCATTTAACAGATGATCAGGGCTGGCGTTTCCCACTTTCCTTTGATGAAAAGGTAAATAAGGAGTCTTCAATTCGTAAAGCAATTGATTACCAGGAAGAGCGCTTTGAGGGCGGGCTATATACAGAAGAAGAAATAAAGGATGTTATAAATTACGCTACAAAGCTACACATTACGATAATTCCTGAGATAGAAACTCCGGGACATGCTATGGCACTGCTTCATGCTCACCCAGAATTTGGATGTGTTGGAGGAGAATATGAAATTCCAACCACAGGAGGTATTTTTAAGGATGTACTTTGTGTTGGAAATGATGAAGTAATAGAATACTTTAAAAAGGTCTTTGCTGATGTTGCTCGTATTTTCCCTGGAAAATATATACATATTGGTGGAGATGAGTGCCCTCATGAAAGGTATGAGACATGTCCAAAGTGCCAAAAGAGAATGGAGGAAAATAATCTTAAAAGTGCAGCAGAGCTTCAAAGCTGGATGACTGTTCAAATAGCTAAGATAGTAACCTCTCTTGGTAAGATCCCTGTCGGTTGGGATGAGGTATTAGATAACACACAAACTCTTGGTCTTCCTAAGGAGGTTATAGTAATGAGCTGGAGAGGAAGCCAGGGAGGAATTGAGGCTGCAAAAAGAGGCCACAAGGTAATAATGTCTCCATCTATTGAGGGTGTTTACTATGACTATCGTTATGATAAGAGTAATGATGATGAGCATGGCCAATATTGGGGAGAATCAACGATAAAGATGAGCTATGATTTTGAACCAATAAAGAAAGAGATGGGAGATGATGCTCACCTTGTTTTAGGTGGTCAGGGTAATCTCTGGACAGAACGGGTTGATTTTGGTCGTGATACAGAAGCTCTTTACTTTCCTCGTCTTGTTGCCTTAGCAGAAAGCCTATGGACAGAAAAAAAGAATTGGGAGGCCTTTAAGGCTAAACGTGGTGCGATAGAAAAGAGGTTAGCTTCTCAGGATATTATGTTCTGGAGTGGAAACTGGAGTTAATAATTTTTAAAGGTACTAAAGCAAAACTTTGGTACCTTTTTTAGTCGAGATTTTTAACCAAATTTTACTAAATATGTTAAACGATTGTTATAAATTTTTCTTGTTTTGTAAACAAAATTTGGATTAATATGAAATTTATGTAAAATTTAAATTTGTATACAAATTTTATTGTCATAATAATTGCTTTAAATATAAGAAATTATAAAAATAAAAAATTAAATTAAAAATTTTTTTAAAAATTTGTATACATTTTTTTAAAAAGTATATTGACTGTTTTTAGATAAAGGAATATCTTTAAGCCATCAATAAGGGAAAAACAAAATCCCTTATAAAAAATTTACCTCCTTTTGTTCCCCTCAGAGCGGTTTACCTCCTTTTCTCCGCAGAGGGGTTTTTTATTACCTACCGATAAAGATCTTCAATTGTAAGCACTTTATAATTAGAATCATCAATGATTAATTCTTCCACCTTTGTGGTGACACCACTCTTAGAAAAAATAATAAAGCTTTTATTTTCTTTATTTATACAAAGTGCTGACTGCTCTAAATCTTTAAGCTGCTTAAGATCAAACTTTTCATTAGTGTATTTACATTCACAAATTATTGCATTCTCATCGTCTAATGCAAGAATATCGATTTCTTCCTGTTTCTTTAATATCGGGTTGTTACCCCACCAACGGCCAATTTCTTGTGGATAAAATGGCATTTTCCCAAGATAAAATTGTTGTTTTAGATACGCTTTACAAATGTCCTCAAAGCGCTTTCCTATGAATGCATTTAATTTCTCATTTGTTATTTCTTTTTCATAAAATATCTCTGGAGAAATAAAACCATTTAGAATATTGCGGTGCTTAAATATGAATGCAAAATAGAAAGCAAAATAATTATCCGATATTGAATACAATGTATTTCTAATTCTATCTTTTTCTCCACATGGAATTTCTTTTTTTATATAGCCCAAATTAATTAATACAGAAATATATTTTGATATTTTAGCAGAATCTTCTCCAACTTTATCTCTAATAGTATTTAGATTCGAAGCTCCTGAATTAATTGCTAACATTATATTTTTATAAAACGAAGTCTCTTTTAGTTCCATGCGTAATAAATTTTCTACTTCGTTAAAAAGATAACCTGTGGTAGATAGACAATTCTTAATTATATTTTCTCTTATTGATAAGCCATCATCAAATAGAGAAAGATATAAAGGAGTTCCTCCGAGAATTGAATATACTGTTAAAGCCTCCTCATTTGAGTATTTAGGGAAAAACTCTTTTGCTTCCAAGTATGAAAAAGGTTCTAATTTAAGTTCTGCTGTTTTTCTACCATATAAGGGTTTTGTAGAATCATCAATAATATCTTCAATAGTTGAAACCTCTGAACCGCAAAGTATTAGAAATATATTTTTTTGCTTCAATACTCTGTCAATTGCATTTTGGAGTATGGAATCGAAAGCAGGATTTGAGCTATGAAGATAAGTAAATTCATCAATTATTATAACTAACCTTTGTTTTAACTCTATATCCTTAAAAAAGGAAAAAACATCCTTCCAGGTTTCGAATGAATTAAGAAAAGTACCAAACTTTAATACATTATTAAGTTCTTCACAAAAGCTTTTTACATTTGATTTTTCAGCTGATTTATCAGCAGTAAAGAATACTGTATTATTTTGATACTTTTTTGAAAAATGATTGAGAAGGTATGATTTACCTACTTTTATTCTTCCACGAAGAATGAGCATTTCAAATTTCTGAGAATTGTATAATTCCTCTAGTAGCTTGAGCTCTTTTTTTCTACCTATGAAGATATTATTCTGCACTATTAACTCCTTGGTAAGTAACTTTCGAATAACTAACTTTGGAGTTAATAATGTAAAATTATCTTGTTAGTCAACAAAAGATATACTATTCATCCTTCTCTTCTTGTTTATTTGCTTTTGCTTTAAACTTTTGTGAGGCTTCCTGCATTTTCAACCTACCTTGTCGTTTCAGTTCTGCTTCTGTTATCGGTTGAATCTTGTCTATAGGACGACCTGAGGTAAATTGTCTTATCATGCAATCTGTTTCCTCTGCGCCTACTGCCTTTGGATAATTTATAAAGCCATGTACTGTACCTTTTATTTCAATGTAGTTAGCATTTGAGCCCGATACATTTAATGCATTAGCAAAAAGTCTTCCATCATCTTTAAGAGGATCAAATTCGGCACCAATTATTAAAGTATCTGGAAGTCTAGAAAGATCTTGAGCTAAAAGAGGTGAAAATAGTGGTGATAAAATATCCTTTGGCTCTCTTTGGTAGCAGCTAATATAAAACTTCATCATTTTATCTGTTAAGGTAGGGCTATCACCATATTTTTGAAAGCTCTCTGTGCGTAATCTTCCATCTGTAACTGGATATATTAAAATCTGTCCTATTGGTAGCTGAATCTTTCTATCTCTTGCAAGTAAGGATAGACCCGCTGCGATAGCACCACCTGCGCTATCACCCATAAAATAGATGCTATCAGGATCAACCTTCCAATATTTAATACCCTGTAAAGCCCATAGATATGCATCGTAGCAATCTTCAATAGCAGTTGGAAACTTATATTGTGGTGCTAAACGATAATCTAATAGTAGAACACTAGAGTTAGTTACAGCTGCAATATGAGCACAGTAAAGGCCATATAAATCCATGTTACCAAGGACCCAGCCACCTCCATGTATATATATTATTAAAGGCTTAAGGCTTGTTCGAGCTAAGTCATCTGAGCTTGAGAAGAAGTGGCCTGTAATAGCCCCTTCTGTAACAGGTATTACATATGTAGTTTGAGATATATGTGGAGCAGGCTTGTTAAATAGCTTTCTAACAAACCTAGAGCTTGGAATTGTTTTTTTATTTAGGTTTTCTATTACCTCAGGAGTGAGTTTATCTACATCTCTCTCTGTAAACATATTAGAGAGTGCGATGAGCTTCTTCATCTTCTTCGATAGAGGATATTTCTCGTCCATAGAGTCATTTTACGTTTACTTATTTAATTAATGCAAGTTCAAAGAAAGGTAATTATGAAAAATTAGAGCTCTAAAATAGAAGTTGAAATTTGATGATTTTCAAGATTGTTATAATAGAAATGAGGAAAACTGGCTATTTATTTATCATGTATTTGTAATAAGTTTGAATTATTATGCATTATATATTGGTGTAATTATGGGTATAATGGGTAATAAATAATAATTAATTGGTAACTTATGGTTATATTTATATAATATCACATGAAAAAAGTTATAATAAGTCAAATTTATGGATGAAGTATGTATAAGCTATGATTAAACAAAAATTTGGAGGCAGATTATATGAAGAAATTTTTAGTAGCTGTATTAATCGTTATCACAGCTCTTGGCTCAGTATTTGCACAAGGTGCTAGTGAAACAAAGGGTAATGTTGAGATTGAATTCCTTCAGTGGTGGGATCCTGAACTTCCAGAAGGTTTCCTTAGATCATTACTTGATGAGTTCGAAGCTCAGAATCCTGGAATTAAAGTTAAGCTCGTTTCTGTTCCAAGCGCAAGCTATTATGAGCAGATTGTATCAGGTGCTGCAACAGGTACATTAAGCGATGTTGTTGGTGTTGATGGTAAGTGGATTTATGATGTAAGTAAGATGGGCGCTCTTGGTAGCATTCAGAAATATCTAGATGCTTCTTCAGTAAAATCAGAGCTTACAAATATTTATTCTGTAGATAATGATGCTAAATCAGTACCAGTAGTATCATTTGTTTACCCATTATTTGTAAACATGGATCTCTTAAATGCAGCTGGTTACACAGAACCACCTAAGACAAGATCAGAATTTGCAGAAATGGCAAAAGCTTGTACAGATGCTTCAAAGAGCCAGTATGGATGGGTTCTTCCAATGCCTATTCAGAGTTCAACTGGTGTAAGAATTGAGACTATGACACTTTATTGGGGAAGTGGATACAAGATGATTGAGAATGGTCAGCCTAATCTCACAAATCCTAATTTTATTAAGACTCTAGAATTCGAAAAAGACTTACTTGATGCAGGTGCTATTTCTCCTGGAGCATTATCCAAGAAAGAACAGGATAAAGTTGAAGAATTTGCAAACAATAGAGCAGCATTTATGTTCAACTCTCTAGCATGTATCAATACTCTTACAAATAGAGCACCAAACCTAAACTATGTAATCACAGATGTTCCTGCCGAGGATGGGTATGAAGGAACTAGAGGTATCAGAAATGCTGACTGGGCTATCGGTATTAGCGCAAATACAAAGCACCCTGAAGAAGCATTCAAGCTCATCGAGTTCTTAGTAACAAAGGCAAATAACCAGAAGCTTTCTAGCACAGCTAATGGCTTCCCTGGTAATAAGAATGCAACTCCTGACTGGGTAAATAACTCTAACCCAAGATATGCTGAAGCATTCGAAATCTTCCAGAGAAGTGCTTTAACAAATGAATTTAATGCTATCCCTAACTCAGATAACATTGGTGAAAGAATTGCTACTCAGGTTCAGAAGATTTTCACAGGTGAATTAACTCCTCAGCAGGCTGCAGCCGAGGCTCAAAAGTCCGTAATGGAAGTTTGGCAGTAATTAGTAAAAATCACAAATCAGGGAGGGGATTTTCCCCTTCCTAGCTTTAATAAAAGATATTTGGAGGAATTATGTCTTTAGTAAGAATGGATTATGTTCTAAAAAAGGCTCAAAAGGGCGGTTATGCTGTTGGAGCTTTTAACTTTCCGGATTTATCAAGTATCCAGGGTATTATGCAAGGAGCTGCGGCTAAAAACAGTCCTGTAATTATTAGCCCTCCTGTATTTACAATGGATGAAATGGGTGAGGAGATGTGTATTAGATGTATCGAAACCTTAACTCATGAATATCCTGAGATTGATGTTGTTTGCCATCTTGATCACTGCAGTGATTTTGAAAGAATTAAGCGTTGTATCGATTATGGCTTTACCTCAGTAATGGTTGATGGCTCTGCATTACCTTATGACCAAAATGTTGAATTAACATGTAAGGTTGTAGATTATGCATCGAGATTTGGCGTATCTGTTGAAGCAGAGCTTGGTCATATCGGAGGCGTTGAAGAGGATATTGTTGTTGATGAGAGAAAGGCTCTATTTACTCAGCCAAAGCAGGCTCTCGAATTCGTTAAAGCAACAGGTATTGACGCTTTAGCAATTGCAGTAGGTACTGCACATGGATTCTATAAGCAAAAGCCTAAATTGGATTTTGAGAGAATTGCTGAAATTAGAGCTATTACAGATTGCTGCTTAGTATTACATGGTGGCTCTGGTGTACCTGATGAGGATTTCAAGAAGGCTATTTCTCTTGGTATCACAAAGATTAATGTTGGTACAGAGCTTAAGATCACAGGTAACTTTGATGTTCAGAAGGCACTCTTTGCAGAAGCAACACATGGTGATGTAAGAAAGATTCAGCACCAAGTAAGAATCAAGACACAAGAAATTGTTGAGCACAAGATTGATGTATTTGGTTCTGCTGGAAAAATGGCTCAGTGATGACTTTTGCTGGAATTGATATTGGTTCAACAAATACAAAGATATTAGCAATGAACGAACATGGTGACATCGTAATGATGTCATCATGTCCAACTCCAAAGCTCACAATAGATGGGCTTTTATATTTTGACCTTGAAAAATTAAATAATTTAATAGATGAGATGCTTACTTCGTCAAAAGCAAATGCAGTTGCATTTTCTTCTGTCGGAGAGAGCGTAGTTCCAATAAAAAATGGGAAAGCTATTTTAAATCCTATATTTTGGGACCAAAGGGGTGCCTCTGCAACATTAAAGGAGAGAGCAATACTTAATGAAAATACCTCATATTCTTCCTTAGGAATTATCCCTAATGGGCTTCTAGCTATTGAAAAAATTCTCTGGTACAACAGGCAATTACCAGAGAGGCCAGACTTCTATCTTCCCATTTGTCACTATCAAGTATTTAGAAAGACAGGAGCTGCCTTTTATGACCCTTCTCAGGCAAGTAGAAGTGGAGCCTATAATGTCTTTTCTAAATCCTGGATTGATAAATTATACGATAAATTATCAATACAACCCTTTGCTCCTATAAAGCCTATAGGCTCCTATTCTTCATATAATAATAAAGTAACCTATGCAGTCGGTGGTCATGACCATATTTTAGGCCTATATGGTGTTTCTAAGATATTTAATAATGACGAAATAATATATGACTCTATGGGTACTAGCAGTACAATATCTCTCTTAACTAAATTTAATTCCTCTTTAGAGGGGAACAACACATATGATAGCAGAGGGGGTGGTATTGTTAATGGCTTTGAAAATGAAGAGTTTATTGTATTTAGAGGTTTAAATAGATATGGCTCACTATTAACCTACTTTATGAAAACTATTGGTTGTGATGATATCTACCAAATTAATAGTAAAATAAAGAGCAAAAAGGAATTTAATCTTGCATTTGACTTGGAGGTTGGAGGAAATTTCACATCAGCAAATATTCCCTTTGGCCTATGTAATATAACAAACCTAAATATTATGGCTAACGAATGTGATTTAATAATGAGTATTTATCACTACCTAGCTAAGCAAAGTATGCTAGTTTATAAAAACCTACTTGGCTTTGCTCAAGCTAAGCCTTTGTATGTTGCTGGGGGACTAGCTATAAAAAATGATATATTGATGAATCTTAAGGCAAACTACCTTAAACATGAAATAGTTCCATTTAAAATTACAGAGGTGAGTGCCTTTGGAGCACTATGTGCAGCTATTAATGGAAGTGGAAATGAGAGTGTATTTAATGACTTAGCTAAGCTATTAGCCAACTAATTGTTTAAATTGTATTTCTTTTGATATTGTTTTGGGCTTAAGCCAACGTGCTTTTTAAAGGTCCTTGAAAAGTGTGAGTAGTTATTAAAGCCAACCTCTCCACAAACCTCTTCTGTAGTAATCTTTGTTTTTAATAAATCTTGAGCGATAGTTAGCCTGTAATTAATTAAAAATTGAATTGGAGAGCAGCCTAGATTCTCGGCAAAGAGACTACACAAATTATTTTTACTAATTCTAAACTTTATTGAAAGACTATCTAGAGTGATTTCATCCCAGTAGTCACTTCTGATGTAATCAATTATTTTTTGAAGAGTTTCTGAAAGTGTTAGATTTGATTTAGATAATATAGTAGAGGATTTATTAAATATTATATTTATTCGAAGTAAGCATTCTGTAAATAGAAGCTTTTTATAAAGAGAGGAGCCATATTCATCACTATCTGTTAAGCTTTCTAGCTTTGAAAACAAGGAGAGAAGGAGCAATGACTCCTCCTCACTTGGACAAATAAATATTTCATTTGCGTATTTCTTCTCTAAGAAGCACTTCATTAAATTAGTGTTATCGTCCGATGCTATCATAATGCTATCTACACTACATGAAAGCTCAAAGCGATCTAATTTTTCACTAAATTTCATTTGTAATGAATCATTTTGATCCATTAAAAGTATTGCATACTTTGGAAATTGAACCACCTTATGATTAAAAATAACACTAACTTCACCTCCTATATTAAATAGGATACGAAATCTTTTACCCTTTAGGTGTAGTGGCATCAGCTCCGATGTGGTTAGATGAGCAATTGAAAACATAGCACTATACCACAATTATCGATACATTCTTATCCTTCATTTTGTTACTAATATTCTCTGGTAAATTTTCATCTGTAATAAGATAGTCTATAGAATCATAGCTACAAAAGCTGAAGGCGGCTCTCTTTTCCCATTTACTATGGTCAGCTAATAGGAAAACCTTTTTTGCATGTACAGCAATATTTTTCTTTATCTCTGCCTCTAAATAAATATTAGTTGCAAGACCTTCCTCCATAATACTAGTAGTTCCCATAAATACTATATCAAAGGACATATCCTGCATAGCATCTATTACTGTATTTCCGATGAAGGATGTACTAGATTGTTGGTATATTCCTCCTATTCCAATTAAATTTAAGCTATCATATTTCGCTGCTTCTGCCATAATAGTGAGGCTATGGGTAATTATTGTAATATTCTTCTTTAAAGCTAAATAAGGAATCATCAAAGCTGTAGTAGAACCAGAGTCGACAAAGATAGTTGAGTTATCCTCTACAAAGGTAGAAGCATATTTAGCAATACGCTCCTTTTGTTCTAAATTTCTCATCCTTCTTTCTGAAACCGTTGTTAATGTGCTTTGTGGTGATTGCTCCTTAATAGCTGATACACCCCCATATACTTTCTTTAATTTACCATTTGATAGAAGCTCTGAAACATCTCTCCTAATAGTGTTTAGTGAGATACCAAACTCCTTTGAAAGATTATCTAGTGAAACAAATCCATTCTTGACTATATATTCCTCCATCTTATCAATTCGTTCACTTCTAATCATTATTCAACACTCCTTAAAACCTGAATTCAAAGTTACTAATATGATAATACATTTTTTTATTTTATTGATATTAAAAAACACAATTTTTTTTAAATATACTATAATATACTCATAATATAACAAAAAGTTACCAAATATACGGAGCGTAAAATGATAATTAAGCTAGATAACCCTAGAGCGTGGAGAACTTATTGTGGTGGAAAGAAACTTGATGAACTAGAGGGCAAAGAAAATCCTAAGATATCACATTTCCCAGAGGAATGGATAATATCTTGTGTAACTGCTAATAATGGCTCTCATTCATTAGGACCTGAGGAGGGTCTTTCTCATGCTTTAGAAAGTGGTATTACTTTAAAATCAATTATTGAAGAAGATCCAAGAAGAATGCTAGGAAGTACACATTATAAGAAATATGGTAGTACTCCTGGAGTTTTAATAAAGCTTATTGATTCAGCTGAGCGACTATCTGTTCAGGTTCATCCAAATAAGGAGAAGGCTAGAAGCCTATTTAATTCACAATTTGGTAAAACAGAGTGCTGGCATATCCTTGGTGGAGATGATCCAAATATCTACATTGGTTTTAAGGAAGGGGTAACTAGAGATGAGTGGAAAAACTACTTTGATGTTCAAGATATTTCAGGAATGCTTTCCTGCTTACACCATGTAAAGGCAAAGATAGGAGATACATTTTTAATAAGAGGAGGTGTTCCTCATGCTATTGGTAAGGATACCTTCCTAATGGAAATCCAGGAGCCAACTGATTACACAATAAGAGTTGAGAGAACAACTCCTAGTGGTCTTGTAATTGATGATATTCTCTGCCATCAGGGACTTGGCTTTTATAAGATGTTTGATTGCTTTGATTACAATGGTACATCGGAGGAGGAGCTATTTAAAACAGCTCTTTGTGTGAAAAATATTATATCTAGCAATATTGGATATGAGCTATCATCTCTTATCTCTTATGATATGACCGATTGCTTTTCAATGGAATCTTTAAAGCTAAAGAAGGGTTATCAATATAAGCTTTCTTCAGCTAAATCCTTTATAGGATTATATATAATGAATGGAAAGGGATTTATTGATGATGAGTCCTATAAGGGTGGAGAGCAACTATTTATTTCTGCTTCAAATGATGAAGCTCTAATAAGTGCTAAGGAAGATAGTTTAATTTATATATTTCACGGACCTAAGGTATGAAAAAGGAGAAACATATGGAATTAATTAGTCAGAAAATGAGAAAGCTTTCTCCTGAGCTTGATCCTTTGAGGATTGGCTCTGGGTGGAAAAAAGAGGACTTAAGTAAACCACAGATATTCATAGAGAGTACCTATGGTGATAGCCATCCTGGTAGTGCTCATTTAAATAGATTAGTTGAGCAGGTAAGGAAGGGAATAATGGATGAGGGTGGCTTTGGTGCTAGATACTTTTGTACAGATATGTGCGATGGAGAGAGCCAAGGTACAGATGGAATAAATTATTCACTCTCTTCCCGAGAGATGATCGCAAATATGATAGAAATTCAAGCTCAAGCAACTCCATTTGATGGCGGTGTTTTTATCTCATCATGTGATAAGGGGCTTCCTGGTAATTTGATGGGATTAGCTAGGGTTAATATTCCTTCAATAGTAGTTCCAGGTGGAACAATGAATGCTGGTCCTGATATGCTCACCCTTGAGCAATTAGGTATGTATAGTGCAATGTATTCAAGAGGTGAAATTGACTCCTCTAAGCTCGATTGGGCAAAGCACAATGCTTGTCCATCGTGTGGTGCTTGTTCCTTTATTGGTACAGCATCAACAATGCAAATAATGGCAGAGTCCTTAGGCTTAGCTCTACCTGGCTCAGCTTTAATGCCATCAATCTCAAGTAGCCTTGAGAAGGTTGCTTACAATGCTGGTAGACAGGTTGTAAGGAATACATTAAAGGGTGGCTTAAGACCTTCTGATATAGTAACTGCAAAGAGCTTTGAAAATGCAATTTTAGTTCATGCTGCTATATCTGGTAGTACAAACTGTTTACTTCATATCCCTGCAATAGCTCATGAGCTAGGAATAACAATAACTGGTGATGATTTCGATCGCCTTCATCGTAATGCGCGCTATCTATTAGATATTAGACCAGCGGGAAGATGGCCTGCAGAAACCTTCTACTATGCGGGTGGTGTTCCAAGAATCATGGAGGAAATAAAGAGTCATCTGAATCTTGATGTACTTACTGTAACTGGAAAGACTCTTGGTGAAAATCTAGAGGAGCTTGAGAAGTCACATTATTTTGAAGAATGTGAGGAACATCTACATGCTTTTAATCAAAGATATGGTGTGAATATTAAGAGAGAGGATATTATTAGACCATATGATAAGCCAATTGGAACAGGTGGTAGTATTGCTATATTAAGAGGTAATCTTGCACCTGAGGGTGCTGTAATTAAGCATACTGCATGTCCAAAGGAGATGTTTAAAGCAGTACTTAGAGCTCGCCCATTTGATAGTGAGGAGGAGTGCTTAGCTGCTGTATTAGAGCATAGAGTAGAAAAGGGTGATGCTGTATTTATTAGGTATGAGGGTCCTAAGGGAAGTGGAATGCCTGAGATGTTCTATACTAGTGAGGCTATTAGTAGTGATAAGGAGCTAGGAAGAAGCATTGCTCTTATTACAGATGGTCGCTTTTCTGGTGCATCTACAGGTCCTGTAATTGGGCACTGTAGTCCTGAAGCTATCGACGGCGGTCCTATAGCTCTAGTAGAAGAGGGAGACTTAATCGAAATTGATGTTGATGAAAGAAAGCTAAATATTGTAGGCATTAAGGGCGAAAGAAAATCTCTTGAGGAAATTGATAAAATTCTTGCAGAAAGAAAGGCAAAGTATATTCCTAAAAAGCCTAGATATGATAAAGGTGCTCTTGGTATTTTCTCTCGATTCGCAGCCAGCCCAATGAAGGGTGCATATATAGATTTATAAGATAATAAGGGGCAGAAATGCCCCTTATAAACTATTATTTAGTAAAATAAGCTTCCATATCTTTTTCAAACTTTTTAACAGTAATATTAAGCTTATTAGCAGCAGTTTCTTTTGTAATTATTCCATCACGAGTTAACTCATATAGTATTTTAACTTCGCCCTCAAGGATCCCCTCAAGCTTTCCATCATTTTTATATCTTCAATTGCCTTACACATGTTATAACCTCCATCATTTGGAATATCTACCTTCATTATTGTTTCTAATAATTCATATGATGTGACCGTAATCAAGTGGTAATTTAAATTATTTTCATCTCTTATATATTCCCTTGTATTAATACACATATCTAAGAAGCTAAGTCCATCTTGTTAGGCTATCCAGTTTTTCAGCTTTTGACCACTTTCATATTCATGGATTGGTTACCGTAGGCCAATGGTCCGCTTACTGCCCGCTCTGTTTTTGCCCAAGAGTCATGTCTGTGGCATGTCTTATAATTATTTCGAGGATGGCAAGATCTTGACTGTCGTTAACCCACCAAGAAGGACTCAGCTAAATACCATTATTAAATAACCTGTTGTACAGTTTCCCTTATCTCACCCCTTGATTCCATATGTTCAGTCATCATTCCCCAGATGAAACAAGCGAGCTCACGAGCACATGCTGCCTTTGCAACATTGGCGTTCTTGCCATACTCTACAAGGTTGAAGTACTTACTCTTGATCCTTGTTGATCCCCTGTCTGCATATGAAATGATATCTGGAGATATTCCTTTTTGCCTTTCAAGTAGCCTCTTGGATTTTTTGTATGGATTTGTACGTGCAATTGAATTTGCACTTTCACATAGTAGCTTTCTACAGTGACTGTTGCCTGCTTTTGTTATTCCACCTTTTTGAGTGCTTTTACCACTTGAATGTTCTCCTGGACATAATCCTAGGTAAGAAGAAAAAGCTTCTGCCGATGTAAACCTATTATAGTCACCAATCTCTGTAATCATGACCATGGCTACGTGCGTATCTATTCCTGCAAAGCATCTAAGCTTATCAACCTTATCTTTGTATCTGTCTTCTCTTGAAAATTCCTCTATCTTGGCATCAAGTAGCACAATGGCATCATTCAGCCTTGTGACCTCATTCAGGTATTCCTGGATTGTAAGCTTATCTATTGGACTCTCAAATTCTTGCTTCTTGAGCCAAGAGAGATGCTTCTGTGTCCAAGGATTTCCACTATACTTTCTGCCTTTTCTCAAGAGAAATGACAAAAGGTTCTGCTTTGCTTTCTTAAGTGCTTCCTTCCTGTCATCACGCATTCTGATGTAATCCCTATAGGATTCATCTTCTTCAGATAGAGGAACGACTTCAGAGTAAGAGCCCCAATAGACAGCCTTCGCAAGAGTTCTTGCATCCTTTGCATCAGTCTTTACCTTTACACCTGCAGCAGGGCGATAGATACTTGTTGGCGCCATTACGTGACATGTGTATCCTGCTTTTTCAAGATCTCTCTTGAGTCCAAAACCTGTTGGACCAGCCTCATATCCTATTTCAATTGTTACAGGCACTGCTATTTCTTTCTTTAACCTCTTGAGATAGGTAATGACACTCTTCGAGTCTGCTGCAACTGTAGTTTCTGCACTAAAGTTAGTTGTTTGCGGATCAAATGCAGAAATTGAGTATGAATCCTTATGGACGTCGATTCCGATTGCTCTTATAATTTGATTGTTGTTAATCATTGAAGTGATCTCCTTTGTATGAGGTAATGCATATCTTTTGTATTATATACCTTGGATATGCTAAATCCACGATTCTACAAATCCGAGGTCACTTCATATTGTTTTTGCTGTTTTATAATCAAGGTTCTTAAAGGCCTCTTCACTATTAATATAATTTAAAAATAAGGTAAAATCATGGAAATTTAAGCTTTTATATGTTATTTCTTTTAAATAAACAAATTAAAAATTTTTTATTAATTTTTAGAAGGTACAAAAAATCCTTCCTGGAAAACCCAAGAAGGATAGAGAATATTTTAGTATAGTGTTTTATCAACTTGTTTTCTTACTACTTGTTTAAATCATCTGCACGTTGCTTTAAGAAGCCTGCAACAAAGGTATCTCCAAGTCCTATAGTTGTTACCTTATCTTGAGTAACCTCATATGCAGGTACGCAAATTGCAACGTCTTTACTAAATAGCTTATTAAACTCTAAAGCAAAAGGACCACCCTCAGGATCATCCTTTAGCTTAGCAGTTTCATCTAAATCAGATGGAGAAATATTATCTCCTAAGCGGAATCTGGTAGTTGCAAGCTTTGTAGCCTCTAATAAAGCATCATGATAATTTGAAGCATCCTTTGCATAGCAAATAGCCCAATATCTTGAGTGAATTACATAGCGTTTAGCTGGGATAAGCTCAGCAAGCTCCTTTATAGCCAATAATACCTCGTTAGGGTCCAGAAGATTTATTTTCCTTCCAATATGCTCCTGAAGCTCATCCTCATTCATTCCAAAAACATCTACCTTTGCAGCTATTTTTGTCCAAACCTTTATTAGCTCAGGTCTTATTCCATGAGGAGGACATGAGTCCTCATAGTAGATTTCACAATCCTTATCGACGAACTTTTCGATAAGTGTAAATACTTCATCTGCTTTTACTAACGATTTTTCTATATCAGGAATTGTAGTAAAGCCGCCAATTAATAAAACCTTACTTTTGCCACCCTCCTTAAAGAAATCATATGAGAGAGGCATTGTTTGTAAATCTGGATCATGTAGGTACATTGCTCTATTTGCACGAGGAGATTTTATCTGCCAATCATTCCCAGTTATTACAGCATTTTTAGGAAATTGGATTATTAAATGAGGGTAGAATGTATCTTGTGTGTTGCCACAATAATATTTAACACCTTTTGGAAGCAATTCCCTTGTTTCCTTATTTATACTTACTAAATGAAGGTAAGAGAGTATATCTAGCTTAGACAATACTATTGCAGCTCTACTACCAGCTCCACCAATTGTAGTTCTATATTTAAAGTGAGATGAGAACTCAAGGTTGTATTTAATGTCTGTAACGTGGACTGAGGTGCCTTCTCCCTTCATCACCTGATAGCATATTGAGGTTAGTAAATCTCTCAATGAAGATACTACAGTTACTTTTTTTATTTCTTCAAAAGCTAAACCTACCTCTTGAACTAAAGTACTTACTCCTTTATCGTCCCATTCAATTTCAAAATCAATACCATTATTCATGCCTAATGCAATAGATGGACTACTCATTTTATACCTCCAATTTTAAACATGTTTTAGTACTTATATGGAGATTATAAAATAACTTTTGAGTAATATTCAAGAAAAATGATAATATCATGGTTAACTTATTATCAAATATATATAATAACGCAAGAAAAATATTATAAATAATCATATTTTATATTTAAGAACAATTAGTCTTAATGTGAGAAGGATATTGGTTAAAATCTAATTCAATTTTTAGGAGGTATTATGTCAGAAAATGTTAATACATCTCTGATTAAAAGAAAAAAGATAAGCTTTGTACCATATTGGTTCATTCTGCCTGCAGTAATTCTTTTAATAGTATTAATGCTTTATCCTATTATTACAGTTATTTACTACTCATTTATGGATAAGGTAATAACAGTAAAGGAATCACATTTTGTAGGATTTAAAAATTACAAAACAATCCTTGCTGATCCAGTATTTTGGATATCTGTAAAGAATACACTCGTTTATACAATAATCTCTGTATTCTTCCATATGATTATTGGACTCGCTTTTGCACTTCTTCTAAATACAGATTTAATTCCTAGCTTCTTAAAGGGATTATTAAGAGTATGCTTTATTATGCCATGGGTATTAACTGTAACTATTGTAGCTATTTTATGGAGGTTAATCCTCAACCCTGATGGAATATTAAACTACATATTATCAAATATGGGCCTTATGAGTACCAAGATTGCATGGCTAAGTGAAGTAAAAACTGCGATGCCTTCACTTATTTTTATCAACATTTGGTCAGGATACCCATATTTTATGGTAACAATACT
The DNA here is from genome assembly GCF_009695635.1 of Bullifex porci. Taxonomy (GTDB): domain Bacteria; phylum Spirochaetota; class Spirochaetia; order Sphaerochaetales; family Sphaerochaetaceae; genus Bullifex; species Bullifex porci. The sequence goes on along the minus strand of NZ_VUNN01000004.1, from coordinate 70,384 downwards.
CGCTGCCTTACAGGGTATTCCAAAGGATTACTATGAAGCAGCTACTATCGATGGGTGTAATGGCTTTGAAAAGTTTATTTATATTACATTACCTCAGCTAAAGCCTGTAATGCTTAGTATTATCATGCTCGACTTAATTTGGACAATGAGAGTATTTGCACTTGTTTGGTCAACTACTGGAGGTGGTCCAATTACAGCTACAGAGGTATTAGGCTCCTATATTTATAAAAAGGCATATAACATTTTAGACTTCTCAACAGCTTCCGCAGCTTCAGTAATTATTTTGTTGATGTCAATAGTATTGTCAATTTTCTATGTTAAAGCACAGAAGGTAAGGGAGGACTAATATGGCAGGCTCACTTCATTCTATAAAGAAAACTAAAAGGATGCTTAGAGTCCTTCTATTAATACTTGTAATAATTTCTCTAATTTATGTAATGTTCCCAATAGTATGGATGTTCGTTACATCTATAAAGAGTAATAGTGAAATCTTTGCTGTACCTCAGACCTTTATACCACGACAGGGTACAACAGAAGCCTATAATACTGTATTTCACTCATCTACAAGATTAAGATTCTTCCTAAATAGCTTTATTGTTTCATCCGCTGTAACAATTGCTACCCTAGTAGTATCTATCTTAGCTGGCTATGCCTTTAGTAGATATGAGTTTCCAGGCAAGAAGCTTGTTAACATGTTTGTAATTAATACTCAGGCAGTACCACCTATCGCACTTATGATTCCATTCTTTGGAATGATAGTTGCATTAAAGATTTATGATACTTTGTGGGCTCTAATTTTAACCTCAATGGTATTTACCTTACCTTATGGTATTTTGATGATGACTGGATATTTTAACTCAATACCAAAGGCTCTTGATGAGGCTGTTAAGGTTGATGGCGGTGGTCCATTTAGAATTTGTTGGCAATTTTTGGTTCCTATTTCACTCCCAGGTATCGTAGCAACAGGTGTTTATACCTTTATTATGACTTGGAATGAATACTTATATGCACTCACTCTTACAAAGAGCACAGAGATGAGAACTGTACCAGTAGGTATACAGCTCCTAATGGGTGAGCATGCATATGTTTGGAATGAGATGATGGCAATGAGTGTATTGGGCTCTATTCCAGTATTACTTATTTTCTTGTGCTGTCAAAAGTACTTCCTAGCAGGAATGACTGCAGGTGCAGTTAAGAGTTGATTATTATTAAGGAGAAAATATTATGTGGGAAATCACAAATAACAGAAGAGTAATATTTGGTGAGGATAGCGTAAAACAGCTTCCTGATATTTTAAAATGGCAGGGTGTAAAGAAAGTCTTCTTTGTTACCTTTAGTGCTTCAGCAGCTCCTACTAGCAATATAAAGGAGCTATTACAGGACGCAGGTATTAGCTATGTAATATACGATAAGGTTGTTGCTGAGCCTGATTCTGTAGTAATTGATGGTGGTAGAGATTTATTCCTTCAAGAGGGCTGTGACTGTACAGTTGCTCTTGGTGGTGGTAGCGTTATCGATACAGCAAAATCTATCAACATGCTAAGTACAAATGGTGGTTCTGTTGAGGAATATCAGATGGGTGAAAAGCAGGTAACTAAGGAATCTCCTTTCTATGTAGCTATCCCAACAACCTCTGGTACTGGCGCAGAAGGAACTAAAACAGCTGTAGTAAAGAATGTTCATAATGGTTTAAAGAAGAGTCTTTACCATGTATCAATGATTGCAGACGTAGTTATCCTTGATCCAAAGATGACACTAACACTTCCAAAGGCAATAACAGCTGCAACAGGTATGGATGCTCTTTCTCATGCTATCGAGTCTTATGTTTCTAAGAATGCAACTCCAATTACTGAGATGTATGGATTAAAGGCTATTTCATTAATTTCACAATCTCTTGAGAAGGCATGCAATGATCCATCAGATATCGAAGCTCGTGGTAATATGGCATTAGCAAGCTACTTTGGTGGTATGGCTATTACAGCTGGAATTGGTATTGCACATATCTGTGCTCAACCAATTGGAGGTGAATTCCACGTTCCACATGGTGATGCATGTGCTATCTTCCTCCCAGCTTCAATGGAGTTCAATTTAGACTTTGCTGAGAAGAAATATGCTGATATCGCTAGAGCTCTTGGAGTATATGATAGAAATGCAACACAACGTGAAAATGCTGAGAATGCTATTAAGGAGGTTAAGAGAATTAGAAGTGCAGTAGGTGCTCCAGATTCTCTAAGAAAGTATCTTCCTGCAGAGCTTCCTAGTGAGGATTATGTTGCAGATGTAATATTCCGTACATGTGGTCATATCACATGTAATCCTGCTCCTGTAGATAAAGAGGTATATAAGAAATTCTATAGAGAAGCACTTTAATAATTAATTATCTTCCTTGCAAAAAGCCTCATTTAGCACGTTTAAATGAGGCTTTTAATTTATTTAGATGGACCCTTTTTAAGTATCTTTTTGAAGTTAATACTTAAAAGAGTAATTGCTGTAAGAGCAGATGTTATATCACTTATTGGTTCTGCTAGGAATACACCCTTTACACCAATAATTGATGATAGGATTAATACAAGAGGGATAAGCAATATTACCTTTCTCAGTAGTGCCAAAAATAGTGATAGCTTTGTTTGTCCTAGCCCTAGGAAGGTTTGCTGACATGCCATTTGAGAGCCAAATATTCCAATTCCAAAGAAATAGATTCTAGTAAATGGAATAGCATACTCCTTTAATGCTTGGTCACTAGTGAATGCTGATAAAAATACATTAGGAAATAATTCAATTAAAGCAGTGCAGGTACATGCATATGCTATAGCTGTAATTAACATAATCTTAAAAGCAGAGGTTACTCTTTTATTATTTCTTGCTCCAAAATTGAAGCTAATAACAGGCTGAGCCCCCATCGCAAAGCCTTGTAATGGCATCCAAATGAATGACATTATGGAGGTAATTATAGTCATCGTTCCAACTGCTATATCGCCACCTGTTCTTTGAAGTGTTGAGTTAAATACAATGTTAATAGCTGCTTCTGTTGCTGCCATAATAAATGGTGATACTCCTAAAGCAAATACAGGAAGAATTATTTCCTTTGTAATCTTAAACTTCTTTCTATCAAGGTGAAGTATAGTCTTTTTGCCTCTTAAAAATGAGATAACCCATACCATTGATACTCCTTGAGAGATAATAGTTGCTAATGCAGCTCCTCTAGCACCCATATTAAAGACAAAGATAAATATTGGGTCTAAAGCAATATTTAAGGCAGCTCCTATCAAGGTTGTTATCATTGCAAAGGATGAATATCCTTGAGCAGTAATAAAGGTATTCATACCAAGACATACCTGCACAAAGATAGTTCCTATTAGATAGGTTGTAATATATTCATTTGCATACTGGTATGTTATATCTGATGCCCCAAATATATAAAGTAGAGGCTTTTTAAAGGTTAAAAAGAATATTGTTAAAAAAATCGATAGAACAATTAAACAGGTAAAGCCTTGATTTAATATATCCTCTGCCTTCTCTTTATTGCCTCCTCCTAGCTGAATTGCTGCTAGAGGTGCACCACCTGCACCAATTAAATTTGAGAAAGCTGTTATTAGCATTAAAATAGGGAAGGTAATACCAACTCCTGTTAATACTAGTCCACCAGTACCTGGGATATGTCCTAAATATATTCTATCAACTATGTTGTATAGAGCATTAATTAATTGAGCTGTAATAGTAGGTATCGCAAGCTTTAATATTAAGCGTCCTATTGGCGCTTTAGCCATCATTTCATTTCTATCCATAAAAGCTATTGTAGCTTTATTTAAACTTTAAACAAGGGTCTACCTACAGAGGTAATATAAATCCCAAGATGGGATACATATACTCTTTCTTAGAGCATAGGAGTAGCTTGAGTTGATGCGGTCTAAAACAGTAGGAAGATGAAATATATCATCAATTTTATGGTATGCAGATAGTAATATTTTTGGCTTAAATGTCTTAATCGTATTACTAGCTCCTAGTAATCCCTTTTCCTCCTCACCTTCGATATCATATTTAATAAAAGAAGCTTTTTGACCTGAGAGTATAGAGTCAATTGAGCGCTGACAAATTGTATCAGAGCCACCCTTTGAATTACCTCTTCCCTTTCCAAAGGTAAAGCTTGAAAGACCATCACAATTTGAAAGTGCTGCATTTATTAGAGTTACATTTTTTAAATTCTCACAGGCTATAACAAGCTTTTTAAATGTTTTAGGATCTGGTTCTACTGCATATATATGGTTATAGTTCTTACAAAGTGATAAGAAGCGTTTTACTGTATCTCCATTATATGCACCTGCATCGAAGAATATTTCGTTATCTGAAAGCTTTAATAGGCTCCAGTTTTCTTCATCATTTGACCATGAGGTCTCAATATCCTCTAGTCTACCAAATAGACGATGCTTAATATTAGCTTGAAAGACTTCCTTACTTCTCTCATCCTCTAATCTGTTATAAATATTTTCAATTTCTTTTAAATGCTTATCTAAATAGGAGAGTGTAAAGGGCTCTCCATTCTCATCTGTCATTAAATCGGGTATGTAGAGGTCACATTTTGTTGAGATCTCTTTTACATAGGAAATAACATTTAAATCCTTTGTTCCAAATACCATTAGAACGATCATATCATTTCCAAAGCGTGCTAAGCATTCCTCAAAGGAGGTGACAGGGAGACCTAAAAAGGTTCTATTTCTTACAAATCCAGGAGACGCAAATACTCCATCTACCTTTTTATTAAAGCTAGATAGTATTTTTGCCATCATATCTCCACCATTTCCTGTTCCGTAGAAAACGATTGGCCTATTAGTTGTTCTTAATAGTGTCCAAATATCCATAAGCTAATGATACAAAAACTCTAAGGAGAAATTCAATTTTAAAGTAATTGACAAAATAAATAGTAGGACACAATATTTTCCCATGCAAAGTATAGTAATTCGAGCAATTTCCTTTCTATTAATGGTATCGATAGCTTTTACATTAAAGAAGTTAGGTATACTTAAAAAGGAAGATGGTTATGCACTTTCACGTGTAATGATGAATATTACACTTCCATGTGTAATTATAAATAGTTTTGGTACAACTACCTTTTCTGGAAAGCTACTTATATTTATCTTAGTTGGATTAGCAGCTAACTTTATTCTTTTATTAATAAGCTTTTTATTTACTCGAAATGCAAGTAGAGAGGATAAGATTTACTATACGCTCTGTCTTCCAGCTTATAATATAGGCTGCTTTACATTCCCTTTTGCATCCTCTATGTTAGGTCCTCAGGGTGCGTTAACTGTTTGTCTAGTCGATTCAGGTAACTCATTTCAATGCTTAGGCCTTGATTACGCAATAACCAAAGCGATGGTCGATAATAAGAGAGTAAATGTACTATCGATGTTAAAGCCTCTATTAAGAGTTCCATCCTTTGTTTGCTATATTATTTTTATTCCAATTGCTCTAGTTGGAATAAAGCTTCCATCTGAAATATTTACTTTTACTTCCTTAGTTGCTAATGCTAATGGTCCAATTGCAATGTTTATGATAGGGCTATTGCTTGAGCCAACCTTTGATAAAAATGTAACTAAAAAGGTATTAAATGTAATTTTAATCAGATATGGCTTAGCAGCTATTTTAGGATTAATTATTTTTAATACATTCCCATTTTCATATGAGATAAGAAAGGCTGCAGTGATAGTTCTTTTCTCTCCAATATCATCTGCATCCCCTTCATTTACTCTGGACTTAAATGGAAATACTTCCCTTGCTAGTACAGTAAATAGTATCTCAATAATGGTAAGTATTATTTTAATTCCTTTACTTGTTATTATGCTTTAGAGGTCTTTATTGTAGCTGCATAGATGCTATTAATAAGACCTAAGATAGCAGAGAGTGAGAATAGAGTTTCTATACCTGTTACTTGCCAAATCCAACCACCAAATAGAGCAATTAGGATAGAAATAAGATGGTTAACTGAAATTCCTGTAGTAATAGTAGCTCTTACTTCCTCTTCGTTATCTGAAATATCCTGTACATATACATTACTAGCCATTGATGCAAGTGAGATTACTGAATCTAAAAGGTAATTAATACAGCAAACTATAAATGCAATATTCATCGGAAGGAAGTGGTGTGCAAAGCCATAGAAGAAGCATACAACGATTAAGATAAGAGTATCTGATACCATTACTATTTTATATCCAATCTTATCGATTAGCTTTCCAACTATTGGAGAGAGAAAGAAGCAGCATATAGCACTAATTGCAAATAGCATGCTTATTACTGATGCATCTGCTTTGTAAAATAGTATTAATACATATGGTCCAAAGGTGAAGAATATTTGTTTTCTTGCGCCATAAAATATCTCAAGCATGTAGTATTTATTAAACTTTTTTCTGAAGTAAAATCGACTACTGTTCTTTCTAGCTTTTCCATCACTTTTAAGGGCTTGGTTAATTACACAGCTTAAAAGAAGTATGATTAATGATGTTATAAATATTGTTTTAAATGCTGTTATACTTGAAAGAAGAGCAAAGATAATAGCAACAATAATATATCCACCGATATTTCCAAAGTTTGAAATAGCATTTTGAATGCCCATAGAAATACCGCCACACCCTTTATTTGCATAGTTAATAGAGAGCGTGTTCTTCATACCAAGCTGTATGTGCTCTCCTGTTGAATAGACACAAATTGCAATGATTACTAAAACCTTAGAGGGTGGAAGCGCAGCGATTAAAGCAAGTCCTATAAGCATTATAAAGGCACCAAGCTTATATGTGTTTTCAACAGAGACTTCAACTAAAAAGGCTAGAATGAATATTAATAAAAATCCTGGAAGCTCTCTAAAGAATTCTGTAACACCTCTATCAAATTCTCCCATTTTAACAACCTGAGCTAGGTAGTTGTCGAGAATACCTTTATATAGCCCATAGGAGACACCTACACATAAAAGAGAAAGCAGAAATGCTTTATATGATGAATCATTTTTGTAAATATCTTTTAACTTATGCATGGTGTGAGAATATGAATTTAATGCGTTATTTTCAAGTTTTTTTACTTTTTTTTTAAATCTATACATGTTTTAATAAAAATGTAAAAAGGAAGGGAAAAAGGTATATGAAAAAAATATTATTTGTTGCCTCCGAATGTGTACCATTTGTTAAGACTGGTGGACTTGCAGATGTTGTAGGAGCGCTACCTAAGAGTTTCGATAAAAAAGAATATGATGTACGTGTAATGCTTCCAAACTATAGAGCTATTGCTCCAAAGTATAGAGAGAATGCAAAGTGTATCTACTATTTCCAAATGGATAATAGAGTATATGTTGGTGTTCATCAGCTAGAGCTCGATGGTATTACATATTACTTTATTGATAATGAACAATATTTTGGTGGTATGGTTCCATACTATGATTTATATCAGGATCTTGAGAGATTTGCTTATTTTTCAAAGGCTTGTTTATCAGCACTCCCATTAATTGGCTTTAGACCAGATATCATCCACTGTCATGACTGGCAGTCAGCATTAGTACCTGTTTACTTAAATACAGTATTCCAGGGAGATGAATTCTTTAGAGGTATTAGAACAATAATGACTATCCACAACCTAAGATTCCAGGGTACTTGGGATGTTGGTCACATTAAGTGGGTATCAAAGCTTCCAGATGAATGCTTTGTTCCAGGTCGTTTAGTAAGTCCTTTCCAAGATACATCTATTCCACAAAATAGCTGGAACTGTTCTATGATGAGAGGTGCTCTTACCTATTGTGATTACATCACAACAGTAAGTAATACATATGCTCAAGAGATTCAAACTCCAGCCTTTGGTGATGGCTTAGATGATATCCTTGCTTGGAGAAGAGAGAGACTTTGGGGAATTATCAATGGTATCGACTATGATATTTGGAATCCTTCAAAGGATGATAAGCTTGTAGCTAATTACAATACAAAGACCCTAAAGAAGGGTAGAGCTGCTAATAAGAAAGCACTTCAGAAAGAGCTCGGCCTTAAGGAAGATGAGAATGTATTTACAATCGGTCTTGTTTCACGTCTCACAGACCAAAAGGGCTTAGATTTAATCGATAACATTATGGATCGCCTTTGTAATATGAATATCAACATAGTTGTTCTTGGTACTGGTGCTAGAAACTATGAGGATATGTTTAGATATTATGAAGGTAAGTACTATAACAAGGTTAGAGCAAAGATTTGCTACTCAGATGCTCTTGCTCACAAAATCTATGCAGGCTGTGATGCTCTCTTAGTTCCATCTGCATTTGAGCCATGTGGCTTAACACAGTTAATCTCACTTAGATATGGTACAATTCCAATAGTACACGAGGTAGGTGGTCTTAAGGATACTGTTAAGCCATATAATGAATTCGATGGAACAGGTACAGGATTTTCATTTAGAAACTACTTCTCTGGTGAGCTTTTAGATAGAATTAATGCAGCTTATAATCTCTACACAAACAATAGAAAGGAGTGGGAGAATATGCAAAAGCGTGGCATGAAGGAAGATTGGTCTTGGACTAATTCTTCAAAGATTTATATGGATCTTTACAATAGAATGTAAGAGTTAAAAGAGTCCTCATTAATTTGGGGACTCTAACTAATTAGGGGAAATTTTTCATCTAATTTCCCTTATTCTAAATCTAGATATAATCAATTATTCTTTTATTACTCTTATTGCCGCAAAGGTTGGGATATTTAATTCGTGTAGATGTCCATCTCCATTAGTGTCTTCAAAGATATTTGTTAGCTTAAAGCCTGCATTTAAGAGTGCAGTTAAATGTTCGCCTAGGGTATGAGAGAACTGAATGCCAGCATCATCTTTCATCAGCTCCTCCATAAGCAAAGGATTCTCAAGTGGATTAAATGGAAGAGAATGTGTAATTTCTCTTTCATCTATATCCTTTACTATGTAGTTAATTCCATTATCAACACCTGTTAGTAAGATCCCATCCTTTGAAAGGATTCTATAGCACTCCTTCCAAAGAGGTTCAATTTTCTCAATATAGCATGTTGATACAGGGTTAAATATTAAATCAAAGGAGGAGTCATCAAAGGGAAGAGGCTTTGACATATCAGCTTTTACAAGCTTAATTTCATATCCCTCTCTTATTGCAACTTCCTTTTCTCTTTCAAGCTGCATATCTGAGTAATCTAGGACTGTAACATCTGCACCAAGAGCTTTAAAAATAGGACCTTGTTGACCACCACCAGATGCAAGAGCTAATACTCGTTTTCCATTTAATGGACCAAACCACTCATGTGGTACGCTTTTTGTAGGAGTAAGAACGATATCATATTCTCCTTCCTTTGCTTTTAAATATGCTTCATGAGAAACTGGAATTGACCAAAGCCAACCATTCTTTACCCAGGAATCAACAACCTTTGAATTCTCATTTGTATAGTTTTCTCTATTGATCATATAACCCACTTTTTTATTCCATAAGCAACACCATCCTCATCACAGGAGAGTGTAATGTGCTCTGCTAAGGCTTTTATTTTATCAACTGCATTAGCCATTGCTATAGGGTGCCTACAAACCTTGAACATCGCAATATCGTTATCAAAGTCACCAAAGCAATATGTATTTTCTATATCACAGTTTAGATGTGCACAAATATCCTTAACTGCAGAACCTTTATCACATTGAGGTGTATTTACTTCAACATATCTTGATGAGGAAGGAACTATCATAAGCTCAGGTAGTAGCTTTTTAGCTCTTTGGATAAAAACTTTATTTTTCTCACTATCACCTACAGTTAAATATTTATGTATTTTTTTAGACTTAGCATACTCTAAAATGTTCATTTGTATTCCAGGGCGTTTAACAATACTAAGCTCATCCTTATACTCTTCATCATCACTATTAGCTCCCCAGCTACCTTCAGGAAAGTATAATAAGCCAACCCCACATTCCTTTCTTAGCTCTTCAAGCTTTTCTAGAGTTTCATATTCAAAGTAATGCTCATTAATAACATTGCCATTATTATCAAGAATATATGCCCCATTTAAGGTTGCTAAATATGGTTTAAAGGGGAGATTATCTGTTATTTCTAAAAGACCATCACGAGCTCTTCCTGAGCAAAGAGTAATAATAACTCCTTTATCGTGAGCTTCCTTTAGAGCTACTTTAGTATTTTCAGTTAATATATGCGCTCTATTTAGTAGTGTTCCATCTATATCAAGAAATAGTGTTTTTATCATTTTTTCAAAACTCCAGTAAGATATTATCATAATTTGTGCTAATATCGAGTAGTTATGACACCAAAAGAAATATTAGAAAAGAGAGATATGCTCTCTTATACAGATTTGATTGATCAAATCGAAAGAGGAATTGGTAAGGTAATCTATTGTGGTATGGATGGAATTGTCACAGTAGTTGATGATTATTGTGGTTTTATCGCTCCCTTTGATAGTGATGTAAGACCATTTATAGAGCTTTTACCAAGATCTGTAGAATTAATTTCAATCCATAGAGAGCATGTATCGACAGTAATGAAGGAGTATGGCTATCGCTTAAAAACTCCATGCTCACTCTATGTTTATACAAAGGATGAGGATGTAGCTGTTAGAAAGCAGGATATAAGAGTTCTTGATACATCATATAAAGATGTTATGCACGAGCATTATCATCTTATCGACGATATCGATTACATTGTAGACCGTTTAGAAAAAGGGGTTGTAAGGGGTATTTTTGTCGATAATAATTTAGCGGGCTTTATGGCCGAGCATAGTGAGGGTGCTATGGGACTTCTTGAGATTTTTCCTGAATATCAGCATAGGGGACTTGCATATGATTTAGAGGGCTCATATATCAATGAAATGAGAAAAGACCATAGAATGTATTGCAATGTTGTTAATGGAAATATAGCTTCAGAAAACCTTCAATTAAAGCTTGGTCTTGTAAAAGCAGATAAAGCCTCTGATTGGTATTCAATATATTAGTAAATTAATGATTTTGAAGTATAGGGAATATAAATGTTTATGTATTAATCCTTTATGATGAGAGATCAAAAGAAGCTCAACATAAAAGTTTAGTAGCCGCTTTAAGTTATCAACCGTATGAAAAATAGAACAAATAGAGTGATTAAATATTTATAATTAAAGCCTATTTGCAATAATATTGACAAAAATAGCTAAGTTCTGTAGTTTATTGTGCATAAAACAAAGGCGTTTTTCCGTAGGGGAAGAACGCCTTTCTTCGTTTTTAGGGGAGGATAGGATTATGTGTGGTTTCGTTGGAATGTTTGACATTGCAAAGGATGCATCTCAATATAGAGATTGTGTTAAAGAGATGTCTAGAAAGATACGTCACCGTGGACCAGATTGGTCTGGAATTTTTACAGGCCCTGATTGTGTAATCTCACATGAGAGACTTTCAATCGTTGACCCATTATCTGGTAAGCAGCCATTATATAGTAAGGATGGAAAATTAGTACTTGCTGCTAATGGTGAAATATACAACCACCAAGAAATAAGAGAGCGATATAAGGATAAATATGAATTCCTAACCAAATCAGACTGTGAAGTAATCCTAGCTCTTTATCAGGATAAGGGCTGTGACTTCCTTGAAGACTTAAATGGTATATTTGCTTTCTGCTTATATGATAGCGAAAAGGATACCTACATGGTCGCTCGTGACCATATCGGTATTATTCCTCTTTATCAGGGATGGGATAGTGATGGTCACTACTATGTTGCTTCTGAATTAAAGGCTTTGGAAGGTAAGTGTGCTACTATCACAGAGTTTATGCCAGGAACTTACTTTTCATCAGAGACTGGAAAAACTGTTCAGTGGTATAAGAGAGATTGGGAAAGCTATGATAATGTAAAGGATAATGATGCCTCTGTTGATGCTCTTAGAACTGCTCTTGAGGAAGCTGTAAAAAGACAGATGATGAGTGATGTACCTTATGGCGTATTACTTTCTGGTGGTCTTGATAGCTCTATTATTGCTGCAGTTACTGCAAAGTTTGCTAAGAACAGAATTGAGAGTGGGGATGCAGAAGCTGCTTGGTGGCCACGCTTACACTCCTTCGCAATTGGTCTTGAGGGTTCTCCTGATTTAATAGCAGCTAAAAAGGCCGCTGATTTCATTGGAACTGTACACCATGAGGTTCACTTTACAATACAGGAAGCTCTTGATGCTATTGATGATGTTATTTACCACCTTGAAACATATGATATTACTACAGTAAGAGCTTCTACACCTATGTTCCTCTTGGCAAGAGTAATTAAGAGTATGGGTATTAAGATGGTACTCTCTGGAGAGGGCTCAGATGAGCTATTTGGTGGATACTTATATTTCCATAAGGCTCCAAATGCAAAGGAGTTCCATGAGGAAACAGTTAGAAAGCTCTCAAAACTACATCTCTATGACTGCTTAAGAGCAAACAAAGCACTTGCAGCTTGGGGTGTTGAGGGAAGAGTTCCATTCCTTGATAAGGAATTTATGGATACAGCTATGCGCATAAACCCAAAGGCAAAGATGGCTGTAGATGAAAATGGAAAGCACAGAATTGAAAAGTGGATTTTAAGAGAAGCCTTTAAAGACTATTTGCCAGAGGAAATTGTTTGGAGACAAAAAGAGCAGTTTAGTGATGGTGTAGGATACTCTTGGATTGATACCTTAAAGAAGCTTACTAGCGAAGAGGTAAGTGATGCTCAGTTTGCACTTGCAGATAAGAGATTCCCTATAAATACACCTGCAACTAAGGAGGAGTATTACTATAGATCAATCTTTGCTCGTCACTTCCCATCTGAATCAGCTGCTAAGTGTGTACCTCATGAAGCATCTGTTGCATGCTCAACTGCTAAGGCTCTCGAGTGGGATGAAGCATTTAAGCATATGAATGAGCCATCAGGAAGAGCTGTTGCTGGCGTCCATGATAAGGCTTATTAATTAAAGTATTTCTAGTGGAGTTGGGTTGAACTTTACCATGTGTATGTGGTCTTCCCATACTCCATTGATGTATAAATAATTTTTAGAATACCCCTCCTCTATAAAGCCACATTTTTCTAAAACTCTTTTAGATGCAATGTTTTTAGGCATTACATTAGCTTCAATTCTATGAAGCTTTATTACCTCAAATGCATAATGAATGACCTCATTTACAGATTCTGTCATATACCCTTTATTAATATAATCTTTATCTAAGCTATAACCTAAGAAGCATGAGTGAAAGCACCCTCTTACAATATTATTTAACGCAATAGTTCCTATAACCTTATTATCAAGAGTGATATAAAATCTAACACCAGTTCCATTCTTTTCATTTTTTATTGCATTCTTTAATAGAAGCTCTATAGAAGAAAGTGTAAAGAAATTATCATCTCTTTTACTTTCATATGGAGCTAAGAACTCTCTATTTCTTATGTAGTAATCTAAAATTAGTGGAGCAAGCTTCTTATTTGCTTTAACAAGGGTAACCATAGTTTTTGTTTTACCATATATATTTTAAAAAGTGTAATTTATATTAAGTGCAGGTTGAAAGTTTAATTAGATGATGCTGGAAATATTTATAATTTTGCTATACTAAAATAGTAACAAATAGTAACAAAGAATATGATAACTAGCATAGAAAGAGCTCCCTATATTTTCTTCTTATTACATGATTTAAATCTCTCTTTAATAAGATGAAAGGTTTAGATCATATGAGATATACAAAAGATTTAACATTGCTTGACACATATCAAGAATTATTGCAATCTATTTTTCGGATAGGAAATATAATGTATAGCTTTAGATTTTACATGTGCATGTCTATGATGATGTCCCTGGATAAAACCGAGGGCTTTTCCTGTCTGTGATAAGCAAGTAAATAAAAACGGATAACGGAGAGCCTAGGAGCTCTCCATTTTTTTTGTGAGGATTAGATGATTGAGATTGAGAATGTGACTAAAATCTTTAGGACTAAGGCCGGTACTGTAGAAGCACTTAAGGATGTGTCTCTAAAGATTGAAAAGGGAGAGACCTATGGAGTTATTGGTTACTCCGGAGCAGGTAAGTCTACATTAGTTAGATGTATTAACTTCTTAGAGACTCCTGATATAGGTGCTGTTACTATCGATGGAACAAGGATTGAAATTGATAATGAAAAGCTTTTTCTAGTTAAGGATGGAGAGAAAACAAGACTTTCTGAAAAGAGCTTAAATAAGCTTAGAAGCTCAATTGGTATGATCTTCCAGCACTTTAATCTTCTTGATAGATCAAATGTATTTGATAATATTGCATATCCACTAAAATATACAGGAAAGAGTAAAAAAGAAATTCACGATAGAGTATTTGAGCTTCTTGAGCTAGTTGGCCTTGAGTCAAAGGTAAATGCTTATCCATGTGAGCTTTCAGGTGGTCAAAAGCAGAGAGTTGCAATTGCAAGAGCTCTTGCTAATAACCCTAAGATTTTACTTTCCGATGAAGCAACTAGTGCTCTTGATCCCGATGCTACAGAATCTATTCTTAACCTTTTAAAGGATTTAAATAAGAAGTTAGGAGTAACAATTGTTGTTATCACACATGAAATGGGTGTTATTAAATCTATTTGTGACCGTGTAGCTGTAATGGAGAAGGGTAAGGTAGTTGAAGAAGGAAGAGTATATGATATCTTCTCTAACCCAAAGCAGCCTATTACACGCAAGTTTGTTAACTCAACATCATCTCTCTCAAAGGTTGATGAACTTGTTAAGAAGGATTCCCCTCTTGTTAAATCACAAGCAGGAGAGAGTAGACTCTATCGCTTAGTCTTTGATAAGAGTGTTAATAATCCTGTTATCTCTGAGGTTTCAAGAAAGTTTAATGTCGACTTTAATATTATCCTCGCAAATGTTGAAGCAATCGGAGACCAAACTATTGGTGCCATGATTGTAAAGCTCTCAGGAGAGGATAAAGCAATAGATGCAGCACTTACATATCTTAGTGCTACAAAGGTAAGAGTGGAGGCAGTTTGATGGAAAATTTTATTAAAACAGTAGCTCCAAATATTTGGGCATATAGAACACGTTTCATCCAAAGCTTATTAGATACTTGGTCTCTATTTTTAATTCCAGGTATCATATCATTTATTTTAGGTATCTTCTTTGGTGTGGTTCTTACTATTACAAAGAAGGGTGGTATTAAACAAAATACAGTTATTTTTAGAATAATTGATACTATTATCAATATTTTTCGAGCTATTCCATTTGTAATATTACTAATTTTCTTAATTCCTTTTACACGCTTAATTGTTGGAACAGCTATTGGCGTAAGAGGTGCAGTAATTCCTTTAATTTTTGGTACAGTACCTTTCTTCTCTCGACAGGTAGAAACAGCTTTAGCAAATGTTTCACCTGGAAAGATAGAGGCTGCTAGAGCAATGGGTTCGGGAATATTTGGTCTTATATTTAGAGTTTATCTTCATGAGGCAGTTCCTGAGCTTGCTAGAGTAACTACAATTACAGCTATTAGCTTAGTTGGGCTAACTACAATGGCTGGTGCAGTAGGTGCTGGTGGTATTGGTTCCTTTGCAATTAACTATGGTCAAGGTCAAGGACACCCTGATATCGTTAATGTTTGTGTTGTAGTACTTCTTGTCGCAGTTTGTATAATCCAAGCCATTGGTTCATTTGTAGCAAAGAAAACAACAAATAGAACCTTTATACATAAAATTTACAAAAAAGATAATATCTAATATTGCATAAATATTCGTTTAGTGGTACCATTTGGACATCTTTCATAGGAGGGCAACAATGAATAATTATAAGAATTCAACAATGTCATACATGTGCATGCTCTCTATGATGATGCCCCTCTGGGCATAATATCTTCTTTTATAAAATCACTTTACATTATTATTTTAGGCTTTTTGGATGTCATTATTGACTGTTATATATTTATGTATATTCAGTGCATAATTATGCACTTTTAAAAGGAAAAATAAAATGAAAAAACTTATAGCTTTTGCACTTATCTCTTTATTAATCGTAACTTCAGCTTTTGCTGGTGGCGCTTCTGAAAAGGCTGCATTAAAAATCGGTGTTCCTGATGATGCAACAAACCAAGCAAGAGCAATTAAGCTCCTTGAAACAGCGGGCTTAATCGAAGTTGATCCAGCTGTTGGCTACTCACCTGAGATTAAGGATGTAACAAAGTACATCTACAATATTGAAATTGTACCAACAACAGCAAACACACTTTTCTCAACACTCGATGACTTTGGTGCCTCAACAATTAACGGAACATATGCCACATCAGCGGGCTTAGTTCCTTCTAAGGATGCTATCTTAATTGAGACACAGGATGAGGGTGGTAATAATCCATTTGTAAATATCATCGTAGCTCGCTCAAGTGAAAAAGATAATCCTGTTTATAAGAAGATTATTTCTGCATACCAGACAGAACTTGTTGCAGAGTACCTCCTTGCAAAATATAAGGAAGCTTACTTCCCAGCATTTAAATATGATAGCGCTACAGTACAATATCCAGATGTTCTTGATGTAGTTGATAACTATGTTTCATCATCAGCAGGTAAGACAATTGTTAAGGTTGGTGTTTGTGGTGCTGCTAATGAGTACTGGAATGCAGTACAGAAGATATTGGATGAAAGAGGAGAGAATATCTACATCGAACGTGTTGAATTTGATGCTTATAACCTTCCTAATGAAGCATTAAATAACGGTGATATTAACCTCAATGCTTTCCAGCATAAAGCTTACTTAAACAAGGAAATAAATGCTAACGGATATAAGATTGAAGCAATCGGTGATACATTAATTGCTCCACTTTCACTTTACTCAAAGAAAGTAACTAGCGTTGATGCTCTTAAAGAACTTGCAGGAAAGAACTAATGAGTTATTCAATTGAAACAATAAAAAAAGAAGTTTCACAGGAGAGGGACCAATTGGTCTCTCTTCGTCGTTATTTGCATACCCATCCTGAGCTCCCTAGAGAAGAGTATGAAACAGCAAAGTTTATTGAAGAGGAGCTTCATAAGCTTGGGCTTAACACAAGAAGAGTTGGAGAAACAGGTGTATATGCACTATTAGAGGGTACAAAGCCTGGTAAGGCATTAATATTACGTGCTGATATCGATGCTCTTCCAATAACAGAGACTCATGAGTGTCCATATAAAAGTGTAAATGATGGAAAGATGCATGCATGTGGACATGATGCTCATACTGCTGCACTTTTGGGTGCTGCAAAAATCCTTGTAAATCATAAGGATGATATAAAAGGCTCAATAGCCTTTTGCTTCCAGCAGGCAGAGGAAATAGGTTATGGCGCTAATATCTTTGTTAATGAGGGTTTAGTTAAAGGTGATCGTTGCTTTGGCATTCACTTAGCTTCAAATATTGAATGTGGAAAAGTTTCTGCAACTGCTGGTCCTAATAATGCTTCTGTTGACTACTTTAAGATAAAGGTAAATGGATCTTGCGCTCATGTATCAACACCTGAGCTAGGAATTGATGCTGTTTATATAGCATCTATGATAACAGTAGGGGCACAAGGATTAGTTACAAGAAGGACTAATCCAACAGACTCAGTTATTATCGGTATCGGTAAGATAGTAGCTGGAACTGCATACAATATTGTTGCGGGTGAGGCTGTTTTAGAGGGAACTATCAGAGTAATGTACCCTGAAATTAGAAGCCAGGTTAAAGCAGAGCTAAAGGCTTTGGCTGAAAATACTGCTAAGATATATGGTGGTGAAGCTTCTATTGAGTATCAAGATTTTACTGCTCCTCTTATTAATCCTGAAGTACCTACCCATGAGGTTCAATTAGTAGCTACAAAGCTATTTGGCAGTGATAATGTAATTACTAATCGTAAGTATTCTCTTGGTGGTGATGATTTTGCAGAGTTTAATATTGAGGTTCCTGGCTGTTATGCATATGTAGGTTCTGGTAATCCTAATATTAAGGAAACAACTTTAGCCCATCACGACTCATCTTTTGATATTGATGAAAGGTGTCTCGAGGTTGCAACACAATTGCATGTTGCATATGCTTTAGATTATTTAAACGATAATATTTAATTTTAATACAAGCATATAGTGATATTTCTATCACTATCATGCTTGTTAAGATAACTTAATTAAAGCTTATACCCTAAGGTTTCTGCTATAGATAAGAATTCTTCTTTAGGTAAGCCGGAGTTTTCAATTGCATAGTCTAAGGTAATAGCACCTTTATTAACAAAATCTAATAAAATTTCAGTTTTACCCTTAGCTACCCCCTTAGCCATACCAGAATCAAATGATTTTGCAGCATACTCACGCATAGCTTCACAAACTTCGTCTTCACCAATTTCACTTGTCTTATAATACATAGCACACTCCTTAATTACATCGTCTTTCATTGTCTTATAATCACTTGATATAAGGCTTTGCATTAAATTGTCTAATTCTTTTCTGCCTTTATTCTTTGCATTTATATAAATTATACGGCTCCCATCATCAAGTGACAACTTCGATTGGTCATCATACCTCTTAAATTCATATAACTGCTTTCCTTTATCAAAGATATCATCCTCCATTAAGAATATAACAATTTGGTCTTTTATTTTGTTATAGTCCTTTTCTCCAGCTTCCAAAGTATATTTAACATCTATTGCTGATGATATATACCTTGCTCGCTTTCTCAAATTACCCGTGTTAGTTGCTTGTACCTCTATGTTATATAAATTACCCTCACTATCAACTGCAAGGCAGTCTAGTATGACAGAGTGACTATCTTTAAAGAGGTGAATATCATCTTGAGTATTTACACTTAAAATTTTTATATCATCTCTATTTAAAGATAATCTGACGATATGCTCTACAAGAATAATATTACCCTTAGCCATTGTTCGAAATAAGGTGTCATCAATTGGCCTTAATTCCTTCACAATTTCCCTTTCTTCATTTGTATATTTTGTTTTTATTATCAAAATTGTTATCCTTTTTGAAAATATAGTATTTGGCGAGAAAGTATAACGAGAATTTACTCTCTCTTTTTTTATTACCTCCTACTAGTAATACAAAAAAACTTTTAAATTTTCGTAAATTTGAGAAATACAGCTAATTATTTCCTTTGTTCTTACTATTAGGTGTTAATATTAGTTGGAGATAAAAATGAAGAAGAAAGAAAAAATAATATTATTGCTACTACTATTAGTTCTAATAATAGGAGTTGCTTTTACATTATATGTAAATGATTATTACCATGCAGAAACTGACGCTCTAAAGGTTTTAGATGAAGAAAATATTATTGTAAGTAAAGATAGTATCATTTTAAAGGGAAATAGTGAGATTGGCATAATATTTTATCCAGGAGCAAAGGTCGAAGCTGAAAGCTATTTACCAATTTTATCAAAGCTAAGAGATAAGGGTTTTACTACTGTCTTAGTTAAGATGCCTTTTAATATGGCAATATTTAACAGCAATGCTGCAGATAAAATAATTAAAGATAATAGTGATATAAAGTATTGGTATATTGCAGGTCACTCTATGGGTGGTGCTATGGCATCAAGTTATGCTGCAAAAAACCAAGAAAAGGTTGAAGGCTTAATACTTCTTGGCTCATACATTTATGGTGATTACCCAGAAGAAAGAACATTAACAATATATGGATCTTTAAACCAAAGTGTAGAGGATAAAATTAATTACACTAAAAATATAGTTGAAATTGAAGGTGGAAACCACGCTCAATTTGGTAACTATGGATTTCAAAAGGGTGATCTTGAAGCAACTATATCTGCAGAAGAACAGCAGGATATAAGTGTTGATGCTATTACTACTTTTATTAACCAAAATTTATAAAGAAATCTCTTTTTCTTATTATTTACAGGAATTTTTCTATTTCCCTTATTAAGTAGAGGAAATGTATGTTTGTTCTAACCTTGAACAAATTGAAATAAATTTTCAGTAAAAATTGAAAAAAATTTTCGTTGACAGCTGAAGAATGTGGATTTAAGGTATAATATATGAATGGAATCCTGCTGAAGATAATGAATAATAGAGATTACTTCTCCTCTAAAGAGCTAGAGGTTGCTAATGCTATCATTCGCGATCCAGGATTATTATTATCATCTACAATTATTGAATACGCAGAGCACATCAAGACCTCTCCTGCAACTGTTACTAGATTTTGTAAAAGAATGAATATTTCAGGCTTCCAAGAGCTAAAGCTCTTAATTGCACGAGCTGCAAAGGATGAGGAAGTAAATATTGGCTCTATTGAGAGTGATGAATCAAAATCAATGGAAACAACCGATGGCATTATTTCTAATGTAATGAATAATGCTATTTCATCTATACATAATCTTAATAAGTTTCTCAATAACGATACTTTAGAGAGCGTTGTTTCTGCAATTAAGAATAGTAGACATATATTAATATGTGGTGTTGGAGCAAGTGGAGTTGTTGCTAAGGACTTCCATCAAAAGCTTGTTAGAATAGGTATTCTATCAAATTGTGATGATGATTTTGACTTAGCTAAAGTACAGGTTACCTCCTTTGATTCAAGAGACCTCGTAATTGCCTTTTCATACTCAGGTATGAAATCAGAGATAAAGAGTATAGTATCTATTGCTAAGGAAAAGGGTGCAACAGTTATTGCAATTACTAGAGCCGGAAGCAACCCTATAGCGAACAGTGCTAACTATCACATTCCTGTTGCTCCTTCTGAAGCTATCTTTAGAGATGGTGCAACTGTATCAAGACTTCAAATGCTAATAGTTGTTGATATACTCTATCAAATGCTTATCAATAGTAATTCTACTAGTGCATTGGCAACATTAAAGGAAACTTGGAGAAATGTTGCTTCAGGAGGAAAGGATGAATAAAAGAATTTATCTTCAATCTGAAAATAATATCCCATATATCGATCTTTACCTTCATGAAAGAGCAAAGAAAGAGTCAATAGTATTAGTTATTCCTGGTGGTGGATATTTCTTCTGTAACCCTAGGGAAGGAGAGGATATTGCATATAATTTCCTCTCTAGAGGGTTTGATGCAGCTGTTTTACAATACAGTACCAATAAAGGAGATCTCTATCCTAAGCAACTTATTGAGACTGCTAAAGCAATCGACTATATCAAAAAAACGCTTGGGTATGAAAAGGTTTTTTTATGTGGCTTTAGTGCAGGTGGGCATTTAGCTGCTTCAGTTGCAACTCTATTTAATAAGGAAGAAAGAATTAAGGAATATGATTGTCGTCCTAATGGCTGTGTGCTTTCCTATCCAGTATTAATTTCGAGAAGATTTGAAAATAAAATTACACTCGATAATTTATGCGGGAATGATGAAGCACTTCGCTCTTGGGTTAGCTTAGAGGATAGAGTAGATAGCCAAACTCCAAAATTCTTTATTTGGCATACCTTTGAGGATGAGAAGGTTCCAGTTGAAAACTCTTTAATTTTTGCCTCTGCTTTAAGAAAAAATAATATAGCCTTTGAGCTTCATATATATGAGAAGGGTCCTCATGCGCTTTCTCTCGCAACAGATATTACTGCTGAAAGAGAGGAAGACGTAAATAACCATGCTTCTAGCTGGTTTGACCTAGCTTGTGATTGGATTAAAAACTGTCTTTAATAGAAAAAGGAGATACCAAGATGAAAAAACTATTAGTATTCGCTTTATTAGTAGTATTGATGGTTCCTGTATTTGCAGGCGGTGCAAGTGAATCCGCCTCTGCTTCAACAGCAGATAAAACCAAGGTTACTTTCACAGTAGCTGGAAACCCTTATCGTTTCTTCCACTTAACAAGTGCAGGCTGTGGTGGCGATGATAACATCGTACTCGCTAACGTATACGATAACTTGCTCTGCCTTGAAAACGATGGTTCCCTCTCAAATGCATTAGCTGAAAGCTATGATCTTAGTGCTGATGGTACTATCTATACTTTCCACTTGAGAAAGGGTGTTAAGTTTACAAATGGAAGAGAAATGACAGCTGAAGATGTTAAGTTCTCATTAGATAAAGGTTCTCAGGGACCTCTTGGTGGACCTCTTTTGATTAACTACAAAGAGTGTCGTATCGTAGATCCTTATACTGTTGAAGTTGAACTCTCAGCTCCATATGCAGCATTCCCATATTGTGTTGCATCTCGTGTTGGTGGCGTTGCTTGTAAGAGCTATTGGGAAGAGGTTGGTGATGAAGGTTATCAGAATGCACCAGTTGGAACAGGCCCATATAAGCTCACAGCTTATGCAGCTAACGACTACATCACATTGGAAGCTAACGAAGAACACTGGAGAGGTGCTCCAGCTGTTAAGACTATTCAAATTGAGCTCGTAGCTGACCCTAACACAATGATTCTTGGCCTCCAGAATGGTGACTATGATGTAATGGGTAACCCTTCTATTGAGATGGTAACAAGATTTGAAAAGGATCCTAAGATTAACACAAGTGTTGCTTCTTCAACTGGTAGAATTACACTTTACTTAAATGCAAGAAATGGTATCACAAGTGACATTAATTTCAGAAAGGCTGTTCAGGCTGCAATCGATAAGGAAGAAGTTAATATCGCAGTAAACAATGGTGCAGCAACTCTTATTGATGTTGACCTCTGCCCAATGTATACAGGTCACCCAACTTCTGGCTTACACATTGTAACTAAGGATGTAGAGAAGGCTAAGCAGTATCTCGCAGCTTCTGGCTACAAGAATGAAGAGTTTGGTATCCTCGTTCAGGCTGGTACAAACTATGAAACAGCTGCTAAGGTAATCCAGGCTCAGCTCATGGCTGTTGGTATTAACTGTAAGGTTGATGCTGTTGATAACACAACATTAAGAAGCCGCGATGGTTCTCGTGACTTTGATGGTTACCTCTGTGATAACCTCTCATCAATTCCTGATGCAGATGCTATTGCCGGATTCTTCAAGCCAACTAGATTTGCAGAAAGCGTAAGCTACCCAAGAGCTCCAGAGATTTATCAGCTTTCACAGAAGGGATGTTCAGCTCAGGGCGATGCACGTCTTCCTTACTACACAGAAATCTGTAACATCATCACAGATGAGGCATACATGGTTCCTCTCTACAATGGAATTACAACTATCGCTTATAACGCTGACTTAGGCGGAGTAGGTGCTCACTGTCTTAACTACTACCTCTTCAGATATTGGTACTGGAAATAAGTTAATTGGTCTTTGTGGGGGAATCTTCCCCCACAAATCAAAAGTTTTTCATTATAAGGAATTAAACATTGAACTGGCTTAAATACGCATTGAAAAGGTTATTGATGCTTATCCCTGTAATCATAGCCGTTACCTTTGTCCTTTTCGTAATATTATCATTTGCTCCTGGAGATGTTGTTAAATCAATCTTAGGAGATGAAGCAACTGCTGAGCAGATTGCTGAACTTAAACATGAACTCAATCTCGATCAACCTTTGTTGATAAGATATGTTAGATATATGTTTGATGCTTGCCGTCTAGATTTCGGCTCATCATGGACAAGTGGATATGAAATTCTTCCTGAATTTGCAAGAAGACTTCCATATACACTTCTCGTTACAACTCTTTCAGTCCTATTTGCTGTTGGCTTTGGAATTCCTCTTGGAATTGCATCTGCAGTAAAGGAGCATAGCCTGTTAGACTATGGTAGCACCTTCTTAGTAATGCTACTTGCCTCAATGCCTGCCTTTTGGCTAGGTACGCTATGCCAAATATTCTTCTGTCTAACGCTGCGATGGCTTCCTGTATCGGGTGTTGGCTCTTGGAAGCACTTTATTTTGCCATCTATTATTTTAGGTGCATCCTCCCTTGCAACTATGATAAGAATGAGCCGAACTAGTATGCTCGATGTAATTAAGATGGATTACATCAGAACTGCTCGTGCTAAGGGTGCAGATGAGAAAAAGGTACTCTACCACCATGCAATAAGAAATAGCTTAATTCCAGTTATTACCCAAATTGGTATTAGCTTTGCAGGCGGTATCGGTGGTGCTATCGTAACTGAAAACATCTTTGCTATTCCTGGTATTGGAGTAATGCTTGTAAATGCCGTTAAGAGCCGTGATGTACCTGTAGTAATGGGTGTAATTATCTTCGTTACTATAATTGTTGGTATTATCAACCTCATAGTTGACTTAATTTGTGCGATTGTTGATCCACGTATCGACTTTGCTTCATAGGGGATTAATATGTTGAAGAAAAAGAATAAAAAGCCACTATCAGAATATAGCTCATGGGAGCTTATCGGTTACAGGTTTAAAAAGAATAAGCTTGCAATGCTTGGTGTCGCTATGCTTTCTGCTATCATCATAGTTACATTACTAGCTCCAGTATTTATCCCATATGAGAAAGTTATTGAACAAAATGTTAGACAAAAGCTCCAAGGCCCAAGTGTTGAGCATATCTTTGGTACAGATGAATTAGGAAGAGACATGCTTGCCCGAGTCCTATATGGCGGTAGAATATCGCTACTATGTGGTATCGCGATTATTGCTATAGCCTTTGTCTTTGGTGCAATCATAGGTGGTATCGCAGGCTTTATCGGTGGTAAGGTTGATACCATATTAATGCGTATAGTAGATGCGCTAATGGCTGTTCCACCAGCACTTTTAGCTATGGCAATCATTACAGCCCTAGGCAATGGTGTATTTAACCTAGTAGTTGCGCTTGCTATTGCTCAAATTCCACGTTTTGCTAGAACAGTACGTTCATCTGTATTAACTCTTAGAAACATGGAGTATGTAGAGGCTGCAAAGTGCTACGGCTCTTCCTCTATGAGAATAATTTTAAAGCACATCCTTCCTAATGGTATTGGACCAATCGTTGTTGCAGCAACACTAACTCTTGGTGCTGTAATCTTAAGTATCTCCTCAATGGGATATCTTGGACTTGGTGTTGCTTCTCCAACTCCTGAATGGGGTACTATCATCAGTGAAAATAAGATTAACATTAGATATTATCCATACCTCGGTCTTATTCCTGGTCTATGTATTATGTTTACTGTTATGGCTGTTAACTTCATTGGTGATGGTTTAAGAGATGCCTTTGACCCAAAGAGCAAGAACTGATAAAGGGAAAATAAGATGAATGATGATCTACTTCAGATTGAAAAACTAAATGTAGAATATATTACCGATGATGCGATTGTATATGCGCTCAATGACTTTTCTTTGAATGTTAAAAGAGGCGAGAAAATTGGATTAGTAGGAGAAACAGGTGCTGGTAAAACAACCCTTGCTCTTTCAATTTTACGCCTACTTCCAAAGAAGATTGGAAAGATTACATCTGGCTCTATTATCTATGAGGGTGATGAGCTTCTTGATAAGCCTGAGAGCTATATGCTTGGCTTGAGAGGCAGAAAGATCTCTATGATCTTCCAGGATCCTATGACAAGCTTAAATCCTGTAAAGAGTGTAGGAGACCAGGTTCTTGAGGTTTTAAATCTCCACTTCCCTAATTTATCGAAGGATGAGAAAAACCAAAAGGTAGATGAAATCTTCCGTTTAGTTGGTATCCCAGCAGAGAGAAAGATTGAGTACCCTCACCAATTTTCTGGTGGTATGAAGCAGCGTATTGTTATTGCTATGGCACTTATTTCAGAGCCTGAGCTACTACTTGCAGATGAACCTACTACCGCTCTTGATGTTACCATCCAGGCCCAAATTTTGGAGCTTATGAAGGAGTTAAAGGAGAAGTTTAACTCTGCAGTAATTTTAATTACTCACGATCTTGGTGTTGTTGCTGAATTCTGTGATGCTGTTGCAGTTGTATATGGTGGTAGAGTAGTTGAAATTGGAAAGGTTGAGGATATCTTTGGAGAGGGAAATAACCATCCATATACAAAGGGCTTAATTAACTGTATTCCAGATTTAACATCTACAGCTACTCGCTTAAGTCCTATAGCTGGACGTATGGGTGACCCTAGAATAAAGGTTCAGGGCTGTTGCTTTGCAGAGCGTTGTCCACATGCAAGTGAAAAGTGTAAGACAACTCCTCCTCCAATGGTTTATGAAAATGACCATGGTATTCTCTGTCATTTATTTAGTAAGGAGGGCATTTGATGAGCACACCTTTAGTTGAAGCAGTAAATGTTAAAAAATACTTTAAGACACCACGTGGCCTCTTACATGCTGTAGAGGATGTAAACTTTAAGATTTTTGAAGGTAAAACTCTTGGAGTTGTAGGTGAATCAGGATGTGGAAAATCAACCTTAGGAAGAACAATTTTACGTCTTCATGAAGCTACCTCCGGTCAAGTTTTATATAATGGTGAAAATATCCTTGAGTATAAGAAGCGTGAGATGCATAAGGTTCAGAGAAATATGCAGATGATCTTCCAAGATCCATATTCATCTCTAGACCCTAGAATGAGTGTACGCGCTTTAATCATGGAGCCTCTTGAGGTAGTTGGTACTGGTGAAAAGCTTTCAAAGGCTGAAAAGAGGGAGAAGGCAGATAGAATAATGGAGCTATGTGGACTTCCTTCTAACCATGCAAACTTATATCCACATGAATTAGATGGTGGCTTAAGACAGCGTGTTGGTCTTGCTAGAGCAATGATATTAGAGCCAAAGTTTTTAGTTTGTGATGAACCTGTATCAGCTCTTGATGTATCAATTCAAGCTCAGATTCTAAATCTACTTATGGATTTACAGGATAATAAGGGCTTAAGCTATATGTTTATCACTCATGACCTCGCTGTAGTAAAGCACATTAGTGATCAGATTATGGTAATGTACATGGGCCAAGTTATTGAGCTTGCAACCTCAGACGAGCTATTTAAGAGTCCACTCCATCCATACACTAGAGCTTTATTAAATGCTATTCCTACAATCGATCTTTCTAGAAGAAATAGAGAGAAGGTTACATTAAAGGGTGAGGTTACAAGCCCAATTAATCCAGAACCTGGTTGTAGATTCGCTAAGCGTTGTCCATTTGCAAGTGAGAAGTGTAAGCAAGATCCTGTATTAAAGGAAGTTGCACCAGGACACTTCGCAACCTGTACTATGGGTGCAAAATAAGGATATATTATGGCTCATTTACGTGTTGATTTCAGATCAGAGGTCATGGATATGAATACATCCATGACAGTAATTCTCCCTGAACAGAAAAAGCTTGATAACACTAAGGTAGTTTACTTACTTCATGGCTTAGCCGATAACTGCTCAGGGTGGTCTAGATATACAGCTGTTGAGAGGTACGCTAGAGAAAAGGATATCGCCTTAGTTATTCCAGAGGTACAGCGTAGCTTCTATGCTGATATGGCTCTTGGCCTTGATTACTTTAAGTTTATCAATTGTGAGCTTCATACTATTTGCGAAAACTTCTTTGGTTTTTCAGATAAACGTGAAAATAGATATGTTATGGGGCTCTCAATGGGAGGGTATGGTGCTTTAAAGTGTGCCCTCTCTACACCTAAGTGCTACCAAGGGTGTGCAGCATTTTCTTCTGTTGCTGATATCGAAACAACAGTATATTCAAGTAATGATGGAAGAAAGAAGGAGTATAAGGCTATCTTTGGAAATGATATCCCAGAGGAGAGTAATTTATTTAAGCTCTTAGAGAAAAATAGTGATATTCCTCATATCTATCTTGCTTGTGGTGATGAGGATCCTAGAATCATTCATAGTGAGAAGATGAGAGATGCTCTAAAGCTTAAGGGTGTCGATGTTACATATGAGCATTGGTCTGGTGAGCATAATTGGATTTTCTGGGATGCTGCTGTAAAGAAAGCATTTGACCACTTCTTTAAATAAGGATTTCTAATATGGATTTTATCGCAGGAATTGATGGTGGTGGTACAAAGACAACTATCTTAATTGGCGAGACAAATGGTAATGTTATTGATAAAGTAAAGCTTGGTGCTTTTAACATTAACAGTATCAAAGAGGAAGGCTTTAGAGCTCTAATTGATGAGGTTATAAGTGTTCTAAATAAATATGGTAGATGCTTATACCTTACGATAGGTGCTGCGGGAGTTAGTAATAGCCTTATGAGGAGTATTTGTGAGGAAAAGTTTGCAAATGCTAATATCCCTTTTGAGCTAGTAGGTGACCACATAATAGCTTTAGAGGGTGCTCATAATGGCGGACCAGGGCTTGCGGTTATTGCAGGTACTGGCTCTATTTGCTTTGGGAAGGGAGAGAATGGAGTAATTGAGCGAACTGGTGGCTGGGGCCATATTATAGGTGATGAGGGTAGTGCTTATGCGCTAGGACGCGATATTGTTAAGTATGTAGCTAGAGATTTAGATGGCTATGGAAAAAAGACAGTTTTAACTACTCTTCTTGCTGAAAAATTTGGTCTTACTAGTAGAGAAGAAATAATAAAGTATATATATTCAGGTGATAAAGCTACTATAGCAGCGATATCACCAATAGTTGATATTGCATATAAACAAAATGATGAGGTTGCAATATCTATTATAGAGGAGAATGCTAAAGCACTTGCTCTAGCTCTTTCTGGTGTTAGAAAGAAGCTAAAGCTAGAAAGTGCTTATGTATCCTTCTTTGGTGGCTTAATTGACAAGGATACTCCATTTAGAAGTGCCCTTATTAAGACAATTAACTCTATAGATAGTGCAATTTGTTATCGCGATAATATTCATGATGCAGCAACAGGTGCATTAATGCTTTCAAAGAAAGGAGCTAAAAATGATTGATCTCTCTCACATGACTACAGAGACAAGAAATAAAAACACAATGGGCTTAAGCAAAATGACTTCACTTGAGATTGTAAGTCAGATGAATAGAGAGGATGCTAATGTTCCAAAGGCAATTAAAGAGGTGCTTCCTCAAATTGCAGAGGTCGTTGATTGGTGTGTAGCTGGCCTATCGAAGGGTGGAAGAATAATCTACATGGGAGCTGGAACCTCTGGTCGTTTAGGAGTTCTTGATGCAGCTGAATGCCCTCCAACATTTGGTGTTTCACCTAATATGGTAGTTGGCTTAATAGCTGGTGGTGAGAAGGCTTTTATTAAGGCTATTGAGGGTGCTGAAGATAGTGTTGAGCTCGGAAAGCAGGATTTAATTGACCATAATCTTACAAATAACGATGTAGTTATTGGAATTGCAGCTAGTGGAAGAACCCCATATGTTATAGGTGGCTTACAATATGCTAATTCAATTGGGTGTAATACAGCTTCTATTTCATGTAATGTTGGTTCTGAAATTGGAAAGATAGCAAAAAAAAGAATCGAAGTAGTTGTAGGACCTGAGGTATTAACAGGGTCTACACGCTTAAAGGCAGGAACAGCCCAAAAGCTAATTCTTAATATGATCAGTACTGCTTCTATGGTTGGAATAGGTAAGTGCTATGAGAACCTAATGGTAGATGTAATGCAAACTAATGAGAAGCTTAAGGTTAGAGCGCAGAACATCCTAATGGAGGTAACTGGTATCGAGAGAGAGATGGCTAAGAAGGTCCTTGAGCAAGCAGATGGACATGTTAAGACTGCTATTGTAATGGTATTAACTAATAGTAATAAAGATGAGGCAGTTGCTTTACTTAATAAGGCAGAGGGCCATATTTCAAGAGCTCTTGATATAAAATAAAAGACCATGAAGGGTAGATTAAAGGGTGTATTTAGTGCACTAGCAGATGTATTTAATCCTACTATACCTGCATTTATTGTTGCAGGATTAGCAATGGGTTTTGCTAATCTATTAGTCCAAATATATCCAGATATTGATAGTGTAAAAAGTATTGGTGTTATTTATCATTTACTTTTATTGATTAATAATTCCTTTACTCCATTTTTAACCTGTTGGATAGGATACCTTGCAACCAAAAGGTTTGGAGGTACTCCTATCTTAGGTGGAATGCTGGGAATGATGACGATCATAGGTGAAATTGATCAAATATCATCACTCTTAAATATTACATCTATCCTATACCAAGGAACTGGAGGTGTAATTGCTGCCTTTATCGGTTCCTTTATTCTTTCAAAGGTGGAGCTATTTCTAAGAAAGCATATGCTACCAAGCTTAGATATGGTATTAACACCACTTTTAGCAATAATAATAACTGTACTTCCATATGTATTATTTATAATGCCTATCTCAGGTGCTATTTCATCTGTTCTATGCTTTTTAATGGATAAGGTTAGCTTTACAGACTCAATTGTAATGAATATAGTAGTTGGCTTTATATGTGCTGCAATATTCCTCCCCATTAATGTTGCAGGCTTACAGCATGGAATAATAGCCTTATATCCAATACAGCTTGAAAAGTATGGGTTTATCACATTATATCCTGTATTTGCTATGGCAGGTGCAGGCCAGGTAGGTGCGGGCTTAGGAATTTGGTTTTTATCAAGAAAAGCAAATAACCTAAAGCTATCAAATGTAGCCTTCTCAGCTGCAATCCCAGGGACAATGGGTGTTGCAGGTCCTCTAATTTATACAGTAACTCTTCCTCATCCAAAAGCCTTTATCGCATCATGCCTTGGAGCTGGTATCGGTGGTGCTGTAATTAAGTGCTTTAATATAGTATCAACTGGGTGGGGACCATCAGGAATATTAGCTCTATTCATGATGGATGGTCCAAAGGGACCTTTTAATGCACTATTTATCTACCTACTTGGCTTAATAATAAGTGCTACAGCAGGCTTTATTCTTTCTTTAATAATATTAAAGCCAAGTGATTTAGAAGAGCACTCTACTAAGCGTTGATTGATAATACCTAATTACTCCTTTATATTAATTTTTGTAGGAGAAATAAGATATGGATGTATCAAAGACAGGTGAATTAATAAGAAGATTAAGAATTGAAAAGGGCCTTACACAAAGAGAGCTTGCTGATTTAATTTGTGTAAGTGATAAAGCAGTTTCTAAGTGGGAATGTGGAAATGGAATGCCTGATTTATCAATTCTTCCAAATCTTTCAAAGGTCTTTGAGACAGATATCTTAGCTCTATTAAATGGTGAAATGGAGGAAAGAGATATGAATAATGGAAACATGAAAAATATAAATTTTTATGTTTGTCCTGAGTGTGGAAATATAATAACTAGCTTAGAAGCAGGTGATTTCTCATGCTGTTCAAGAAAGCTTGAGGCGTTAAAAGCTATTAAGGCTTTAGATGATGAGAAGCTAACAGTAGAAGCTAATGATGGTGAGTTATTAGTTACAGCAGAGCATTCAATGGAAAAGGATGGATATATATCCTTTATCGCATATGTTTCCTCTGATACCTTAATTATTAAAAAGCTTTACCCTCAATGGGGTGTTAATGTTCGTTTCCCTTTTGCTCGTCATGGGGTATTTTATTTCTATGACACAAAAAAAGGTTTATTAGTGCAAAGATTTTAACTAATAGTATTTTTATCAAATCTAGATTTGACAAATCGTGATTTGACAAATAATATATATTTATGAATAAATTTATAGCACGAAAGAATGAACTAGATTTTTTAGAACAAAAATATGAATCGAAAAATGGTCAACTGGTTATAATTTATGGTCGTCGACGTATTGGAAAAACTGAGACAATAAAACATTTCTGTAAAGATAAAGGTGCTATTTTTTTTACGTGTACCCAAACAGAAGATAATAATCAGTTGAGGAATTTTAGTTCTATACTTTTATCTAATAATCTACCTCAGTCAAAATATATTTCTGA
This sequence comes from Bullifex porci, assembly GCF_009695635.1. Taxonomy (GTDB): domain Bacteria; phylum Spirochaetota; class Spirochaetia; order Sphaerochaetales; family Sphaerochaetaceae; genus Bullifex; species Bullifex porci. The sequence goes on along the minus strand of NZ_VUNN01000004.1, from coordinate 38,839 downwards.
GTTTAATTCTTGGGAGCAGGCTTTTTTAGCAATAAAAGATTTTCCAAAACTTGAAGAAAAGAAACAAATTATAGTAATAGATGAATTCCCTTATATGGTAAAAGGTAACTCAGAAATACCATCTGTTTTGCAAAAACTATGGGATGCAGAATTAAAAAATCAAAATATAATGCTCATCTTGTGTGGTAGTGCAATGAGCTATATTGAAAAAGAAATACTGTCGGAGAAGAACCCTCTATATGGAAGAGCAACAGGAATATATAAGATGTTACCTATGTCTTTTGCTGATGCATCACTATTTTTCCCTAATTGGAGTAAGAAAGATAGAGTTATTGCATATTCAATTTTAGGAGGTATTCCATACTATCTTAATCAATTTGATAGTGCTAAAACTTTAAAGGAGAATATTTGTTCAAACATCCTTCAAAAAGGATCTATTCTATATTCAGAGCCTGAATTCTTAATAAGGCAAGAATTAAGAGAGCCAGCAACTTATAATACAATAATACAAGCAATTGCAACTGGTAAAACTTCTTTTAATGATATTCAAAATACTACTTTAATTGAAAAAGGAAAACTTTCTGTTTATTTGAAGAATTTAATTGAATTAGGTTTACTAACTAGAGAGTTCCCTGTTCTTTCAACTGAAAAGGAAAAACAAAATATTCAACGTGGGATTTATAAGCTACATGATTTATTTTTTCGCTTTTGGTATCGCTTTGTTTTTTCAAACTATTCAGCTTTGGAATTTGGAGACTATGAAAATATTTATGATGTAATAGTAGAACCACAACTAAATAATTTTGTTTCCTTTCCATTTGAAGATATCTGCATAGAATGGTTAAGAAGTAAAAATAAGAAGCGTGAACTGCCTTTTGTTTTTACTAAGATTGGACGTTGGTGGAGTAAAGATCTTGAAATTGATATTATTGCAACAAATGAAGATAAATCAGAAATCTTAAGTGCAGAATGTAAATTCCATAATACTGCTATAAATGATTCAGATTTACAAAAGCATTTAAATAAAAATATTAGTTTGTTAAAAAAGAAGGATAATGCAGTAATTCATATTTGGTATTTCTCTTGGAGTGGGTATACAACACAAGCAAGAGAGTTTGCTAAAGAGAATAATATTACATTAATTGAAGGAAAAGACTTTTGATTAATAATACTAGGCAAATAGATAAGTTTAAAAAAATAACATTTCTATATACACTTAGAGCAGGCAACCTACATTGAAGAATATTTCAAACTGAATAAATCTTAAATAAAACTAATAATTTTCATTATATCGAAAAAATATAATAAAATATATTGTATTTTTCGATATATCGAAATAAACTGAGAATATGAGTATTATTCGTTCAGCATATCTTGAAAAAATTATTCCATTTATCGATAAGCCTTTAGTTAAAGTAATCACAGGAATAAGGCGTTGTGGTAAGTCTGTTATGATGGAGCAGATTCAAGAATATCTTTTAAACCACGGCATAGAATCAGAGTGTATCTTATCGCTTAACTTTGAATCTTTTCTAGATGAGCGAGTGAAGTCTTTAGAAACTGTATCTAATGTCGTAAAAGAAATTGCTGTTAATTCTAGTGGTAAAAAAATATATCTTTTCTTTGATGAAATTCAGGAACTTGATGGATGGGAAAAACTTATAAACTCATATCTAATAGATTTCAACTGTGATATTTATATTACAGGTTCAAATGCTAAGTTACTATCTAGTGAGCTTTCAACTTATCTTGCTGGTCGTTACATTGAAATTAAAATGTATCCCTTTAGCTTTGCAGAAAGTTTTGAAGCCCTAAAAATACTTTATGAAAATATTTCTCAAAAAGAAGCATTTGATATTTACGTAAAGACAGGAGGGTACCCTTTTCTTTACAATTTTAAATTTAATGAAGGACAGAAAAAGCAATATCTAGATGATATTTTCAATTCAATTATTTTAAAAGATATATGTTACCGTTATAAAATTCGTGATGTTGCATTGTTTAAAGTGCTTATTACTTTTTTTATCGCAAATATTGGGACCCCTTTTTCTTCTTCGAGTTTGATAAAATATTTGAAAAATGAAAGGCAATCGCTTTCTACTGAGACAGTTTATAATTATCTTGAATATTGCAAAGAAGCATGTTTGCTATACCTTGTTCCTAGACAAAATCTTAAAGGTAATGAAATCCTTTCTACTCAAGAAAAGATTTATTTAACCGATCATGGAATTAGAGAAAGTCTTTTCATGAAAAATCAAAAAGATATAAACCAGATATTAGAAAACATCGTTTACATTGAATTGCTTAGAAGGGGCTACTTTGTAACTGTTGGTAAAACAAAGAATCAAGAAATTGATTTTTATGTTCAGAATGAAAAAGGAATTGAATATTACCAAGTCTGTTATCTCCTTGCATCAGAAGAAACTGTACAGCGTGAGTTTGGAGCATACAATTCTGTAAATGATAACTATCCAAAGTATGTGCTTTCTCTCGATGATTTTGATTTTTCACAGAACGGCATTATTCATAAAAATATAATAAAATGGCTACTGGAAGGATAGATGTATTGACCAATTTATTGTCCATGATAAATTAACAGGGCAATATAAAAATAAGAAATTAATCTAAACTTAAGATTCTTATCTAAGTGGTGCTTTTAGATGTAAATATTGAATTAGCTTTTTAATAAATGTTTTCTAAAAAAATTTTATTGACTATGGTGTAATGATGGCAGGTTGTGCTGTTGCACTTGTTCCATGCTTATTATTATTCATCTTCTTTATGTTTTGCTATTATGAATCTTTTTATCAATATGCTGGTGAACTGCCAGCCATGCAAAAGAGTTTCTTTAGAAATTGTTTTGCACTAATTTATCCAATTCTCCTTTTAAGAAAGCAACATATTTCCTTTATCCCATCTAAAGGAACTCTGAAATTACTAATAATGAGATCAACTGCAGGTGCTATTGGACTAATATGTGCTTTCTTTGCTATTGATAAAATGCAACTTGCAGATTATAAAATCCTTGGTAAGTTAGCTCCTTTTTCTACAATATTCTTCTCCTATTTAATATTGAAAGAGAAAATAGGAAGTATACATATCATCGCAATATTAACAGCACTAATCGGTACAGTGTTTGTTGTTAAACCAACAATGACAACTATAATCTCATTACCAGCATTACTTTGTTTAACAGATGCTCTACTATCTAGTGTTGCATATACTTTGATAAGAAAGCTTGGACAAAAGAATGTTCCAAGCTGTTATATAGTTTTCTTTTTTACTCTATTTTGTACTATTGTAACTTTCCCATTAGCAATATTAGATTTTCAAGTGATGACGATAAAGCAGCTATTATTGTTAATTTTGTCAGCGCTATTAGGATCAATGGGACAGATATCTATGACTGCCGCATATAATGCAGCACCAAGTAAATCGATATCAATATTTGAATATACCCAAGTAATATTTGTTGCAATACTTGCATTTATTTTCTTATCTCAATTACCTGATATCTATAGCCTTATTGGTTACTGTATAATCTCTTTAGCAGCTTTCTCATTGTATCTTTACAATAAGAAGAGTGCTTATGTAATTGCGCAGTAATATAATTTTGCGTTTATTAAAATCGTATAGTATATAAATCAATTCACTAATTTGAATTATCTCTTGCGGTACTTTCCCTTGCCTCTATATTTGGTTGAAACAAATAAGTTTCAAACTCAGAATGTAATCCTGATTTTATTATTTTATAAAGAACTTCTGCTGCCTTTTCTCCTATTTCAACATTCCTAAATGATACAGATGAAAGAGTTGGAATAAGTGAGTTGCAACGTGCAGTATTGTTGTAACCAATAATTCCTAAATCTTTAGGAATAGATTTGCCCATCTCTTTTGCAACATCGTAACATACTTCAGCTATTGCATCATCAAAGCAGAAAACAGAGTCTATATCTTTATTGGCAAATAGGTTTCGTATTTTATCTTTTTCTTCTCCCTGTTGTAGTTTAATAATTATTGAGTTTCTATTTACAGTAATATTCTTTTCTAATAGCGCAGAGAGATATCCTTGGCATCTATCAGAACTTGTTTTGTACTTTTCTCTAGATATATAGGCAGGGCTTTTATATCCTTGTTTTAAAAGATGCTTAGTTGCAATATATGCTCCATAGAAATCATTTGAAGCAATGAGTGGTGCATCTATACCATCAACACCTCTGTTACAAAAAACAAATGGAATATGGGACTTCGAAAGCATCTTATTCAATTCAAGAGTTGTTGAAATATTATTGGAAATAACAGGAACTAGAATAATTCCTTTAACATCTGAAGAGAATAATCGCTCTAAATACATTGTCTGCTTTTCTATTTTACTATCAGAATTACATAAAATAATATTAGCATTGACTTTTTGAGCATAGTTTTCCGCTCCTCTCACTATACCGCTATAAATACTCTCTGTAATATCAGGTACAATCACTCCCCAATTTTGAGACTCAATATTTGTACCAGACGTTTTATCTGAAATATATGTTCCATCACCTTTTTTGGAAACCAAAACTCCATCTTTGCATAATTCACCAATTGCTTTATCAATTGTAGCTCTAGCTACATTTAGCTCATCTAATAGTTCTTTTCTAGTAGGAAAAAGATCTCCTGGGGACATTTTCTGTATTTTATTTAATAAGGTATTTTTTACAATTTGATATTTGAGCATTATTATTTAGTTGTTGAAAACCCTCCGTCAACGACCAAATTATGGCCAGTAACATAGTCTGATGCATCTGAAGCTAGGAAAAGAGCGGCACCTTTTATATCCTTTCCCATTGTACCCATTCTATTTTGAGGTGTTAGATTTGAGTAATCATCAACAAAACCTTTAGGTTCATTTTTATAAAATCCCCCTGGTGAAATGGAATTGACATGAACATTGTATGGTGCAAAATATGCAGCAAGATCTCTTGTCATTCCTATTACTCCAGCCTTCGCTGCCGCATAATCAACAGGTTGTTGCATTTTATTATTTTTTGTATAGATACGCCTATCTCTACCGACAATTCCTGCTATAGAACCAATGTTGATTATTTTTCCATATCTCCTTTTAACCATGTATCTACCTACGGCTTGAGTACATAATAAAGAGCCAATTAGGTTTGAAGTAATTACTGCCGTTATGTCTTTTTGACTTCTATTCAAAAAATCACATTCGCTTATACCAGAACCGCCACCTGCATTATTGATTAATATATCAATATGATTTTTCCAGCTTTCTGCTTCCTCAGCCATTCTTTGGCATTCATCAGAAGAAGTTTGATCAAAAACAATATATTTTGTTTCTACCCCATATTGTTTCTTTATATTATCTGTAGCATTTTTTATTTTCTCTTCTGTTCTTGAAGCGATAATTATAGAACATCCATATTCAGCCAAAACGCATGCCATATCATAACCTAGCCATGAATGGCCTCCTGTTATTATGGCTACTTTCCCTGTCAAATCAAAGTAATCGCGCATATTTTACCTCTACATTATCAAAAGGATAACATTCGGTAATATACCTGTCAAGAAAATTAGGTTAATTTATAAAAATAGGCAAATTTTAAAATAAATAGCTAAAAAATGCCTATAAATATTAAAAATTCTAATATTAACCTATTTTTTATTTGACAAACCTAAAAAATGATACCTATACTGAACTCACAAATGGAGGTTTAAATGAGAAATTCATTAAAAGAGATAATGAAGAAGAGGACCGTTTTTGGGATGACCGTATGTAGTGGTAATCCTGCGGTAATCGAAATGATGGCGAAATGTGGCTTGGATTTTGCTTTTATTGACACAGAACATAATCCTCGTTCTGTAGGTCAATGTACAGAACTAGTGCTAGCTGCAAGGTTATATGGCATAAGTCCCCTTCTAAGAGTAACAAAACCTGATGAAGTGGAGATTAGAAAAGCATTAGAAATAGGAGCTGAAGGCGTCATCATCCCTCATATCAAGACTGTTGAAGAAATGAAAACTTGCGTTAGAGGTGCTAAATTCCCTCCTTTAGGTAGAAGAGGAATTGATATTGGGGTTAGATCTGACTGTTATGGCCTTGAAGACTATCCTAATAGTGACTATAGAAAGTATAGCAATGAAACAGAATTAGTTATTCCTATGCTAGAGGATTTTGAATTCGTTGATGATATTGAAAATCTTATGTCTGTTCCTGGAATTGATGCTATTAATTTTGGTCCAGCAGATCTTTCAAATTCAATTGATAAATTTGAAGGTTATGATATGGACCATGGATATGTTGCTGATTCTCTCGAGAAATTAAGAAAACAAGCAGAACCTAGAGGTATTGGCATTATGGCCCCTGCAGGTAGAACAGCAGAAAGTGCTCAAAAGTTAATTGATAAAGGAGTAACAATGGTAATTATGTCAAGTGATTACAATTTGTGGCGCGAGGACTTGGTTTCCATTGGTAAAGAAATAAGGAAATACAAATAAAAGGAGTATGTTATGAAGAAATTAGTATTAATTGCTATTGCAATGCTAATGGTTATGACTCTTGCAGCTCAAGGGTCAACAGAAAGTCAGAAGGTTTATGAAATGAATGCAGGTACATCTATTGCTTCAGGAACCTTAAAATCAGAATCTGTAGATATTGCATATATCGAAACATTTAAGGAATATGTTGAGGCAAATTCCGATGGAAGAATTAAGTTTAATATCTTCTATGGTAATTCATTAGGTTCTGATGCTGATGTATGTGCTGGAGTAGCTAATGGGACTATAGAATTTTATATTGGTGATATAACAACTATTTCTGGTTATTACAAACGCTCCCTACTTTTCTCTATTCCTGGTGCGATTGCATCAATGGATGAGGCTACAAAGTTGTTTGATAGCGAATGGGGACAGCAATTCTTTAGTGATTGTGCCGAAAAAACAAATATTAAAATTCTAGGTGTAGTAAGTAAAGGATTTAGAAACTTTACTACTGTAAAAGTACCATTAGAAAAACCAGAAGATATTAAAGGTTTAACACTAAGAGTTCTTAATAACCCTCTTTTCATTCAAATGGTAAACTCTTTAGGTGGTAATCCTGTTCCAATGGATGTTAAAGAACTTTATACAGCTCTTCAGAATGGTGTAGTAGATGGACACGAAAATGCTGTTCCAAATATTCTTCAAGACAAGACATATGAACTTGAGAAATATCTTGTTCTTGATGCTCACACTGGAGCTTACCTATGTGGTATGATTAGCAACTCATTCTATAATGATTTACCTGAAGATTTAAAGAAGGTTGTTGATGATGCCGCTGTTGCAGCCGCTGATGCAGCACGATCTACTGCTAATTCAATAATTGTAAATGGTCTAGAAAAACTAAAACAAAATGGTGTTTCAATTTACGAGCCATCCCCAGAAGAGTTAGATGCTTGGCATAATGCATATAAGTCAGATTGTATGGTAATTGCTAAACAGCAAATCGGTGAAAAAGAAGTTGATGATTTCCTTGAAGCAATTTCTGCTCTTAAGTAAGCATTAATCGTTAAAGACTATGGGGGAGAAGATTCTCCCCCCTCAAAATAAAAAAATGAGAAATATTGACAAGTTATTTTTCCGCGTAAAAAAAATATCGGATTGGATAGAGATTGCAATTAAGTACATGGCAAGCCTTTTAATATTCCTGTGTGCAGTGTGTGTATTTTTTCAAGTTGTTAATAGATATATCCTAGTAAAGCAGACTCTCTTTCCTTGGAAATCTGTTCCTTGGACTGATGAAATGTCTAAACTTTTAATGGTCATATTAGCTTTTTTGTGTATGGGTGTTTGTTATAAACATGGTGAGCTATCTAGAGCTGATATGGTTTATTCCAAATTATCTGGATGGAAAAAGAAAGCTCTTTATTACATTGAATTTGTATGTATTGTCATCTTCTTGGTGGCGGCAATTATATATGGTATAAAGTTTGCTAATGCAAATAAGATATTTAGAACTGAATCTCTTTTTATTCCTGGAAATGTTTTGTATTCAATTCCTGTAGTAGGATTTATTCTTATGCTTTTTAATGCTTTAGTAGAATTTTTAGGTGTTATATCAGGAAATGTAGAACCATTTGAATCTGTTGAAAAACCAGAAGTAGAGGAGGAATAAAATGAATGCAATAATTATTATAACAATGTTTTTGATTTGTTGTGTAATAGGTTTCCCTGTCGGTTTTGCAATTGGATTTACTACTTGGGTTTCTTTTTTGATGCTAGGTGGAAAAATGCTGGTAATGGCTCAAAAATTATTTACTAGTATTAATAGCTTTACCTATCTTTGTATTCCTCTTTTTGTATTAGCATCAGAAATAATGAGTGAAGGAAAATTAATTGATAAAATTGTTGATTTTTTCCAAGTATGTATTGGTCATATTAGAGGTGGGTTAGCTTATGTAAACGTTCTTGATTCAATGGTTTTTGCAGGAATATCAGGTTCCGCATCAGCAGATATGGCTAGCCTTGGAGTATTAACCGCGAATGCAATGGTAAAAGCTGGCTATACTAAAAATTATGCTGTGACAGTATCAGCAGCAACTGCAACTATTGCTCCTCTTATTCCTCCTTCAACAATTATGATAATATTTGCAGCAGCTGCAGGAAGAGTTTCAGTAAGTGAATTATTTATGGGTGGAACAATACCTGGTGTATTATATGGTGTAGCTTTTTTATTCCTTTGTGGTTATTATGCAAAAAAATATAATCAACCAAAGAATGAAAGAAGGGCAACCATAAAAGAAATATGGATGGAGTTTAAATTATCTCTCCCTGTTCTTTTGCTTCCAATACTAATTTTAGGTTCCATTGTTTCTGGTGTATGTACTGCAACTGAAGCAGGTGCTTTAGCAGTTATTTACGCTATTGTCACTACTTGCCTTAGACGAACTATGAATCTTAAATCTTTAATAAATAGTATGTATAAAGCTGCAAGATTGACTGCATCTGTTCTATTTATTATAGCAACCTCGGGAGCTATGCAATGGGTTCTTACTGCACTTCAGATTCCTCAAAATGTTGCATCTTTTTGCTTGCAGTTTATCCACTCAAAGTTCTTATTCCTTTTATTCCTTAATATCCTACTTTTTATTGTTGGATGTTTACTTGATGGCGCTCCAGCTGTATTGTTGCTAACGCCTATATTGTTCCCTGTTGCAATGCAATATGGAATAAATCCTATACATTTCGGAATTATAATGTGTCTTAATTTGACTATAGGACTTATTACTCCTCCAATTGGATTGCTTTTATTTGTTGCATCAAATGTTACAGGGTTAAAACTTAAAATATTATATAAAACAGTATGGCCATTCGTTATTTGTGGTGTATGTGTTCTTTTACTTGTGACATACTGCCCAATACTGACAACATGGTTACCTAGTATAATTTTAAAATAGAGGGAGATTAAGATGAATAATAAAAAACTAGAAGGTATATTTACAGCTCTTTTAACACCTTTTGATGAGAATGGGAATATCCTTTTTGATTCTTTACAAAGGCATGTTGACTTTCTTATCAACCAGGGTGTAGATGGGTTTTATGTAAATGGTAGTACTGGAGAATCTTTTTTAATGACACCAGAAGAAAGAAAAAAGGTACTTGAAGCGGTAATAGAGGCTAATAATGGAAGGGCCGCTATAATTAATCATTGCGGAAATATTGGTACTGATTTATCTATAGATTTGATAAAACACTGTGCTAATCTTCCTATTGATGGTGTTTCTTCTGTTCCTCCTTTCTATTATGGATTTTCAAAGGATGAATTAGTTGCTTATTATAACGACTTAGCTAATGCTAGTGATAAACCTTTTATTGTTTATAATATGCCTAAATTTAGCGGAGTAATAATAACACCTGCAATAATGAAAGAACTTAGGAAAAATAAGAATATAGTAGGTTTAAAGTTCACTCATAATGATTTTTATGCGCTACAACAAATTAGGGCTTCAGATCCAGATTTGATTATTTATAATGGATTTGATGAGATGGCAATATGTGGTTTTTCTTTAGGATGCAATGGTGCGATAGGTAGTACATATAATGTAATAGCACCTCTAATAATAAAATTAAGAAACCTTTGCAGTGAAAATGATTATGTATCAGCTAGAAAAGTACAAACTAAAATTAATGAATATATTAATGGAATGGTTATGAATGGAAAGCATTTTGCCATTACAAAATATATGATTTCTAAATTAGAAGGAATAAATTATGGTATTGTTAGAAGGCCATTCAGCCAAATATCAGATGTTGAAAAAAAAGTTGCAGATAACATGATTGCATCATTAACTGAAAATTAATAGGATATCAATAAGTCAAGCTATATATGCTTGGCTTATTTAATGTATATGTTATAAAAATAATAAAGTTTTTTCTTCCCATAATTCTAAGAATAAATTTATAAATGTAAATACTCTTCTCCTTAATATCAGCCAATAACAATTCAGTGGTTTTCTAATAAAAATTGATTTGATGTTAATTGAACTAAAAATAACACTTACTTTTAGTGTGTGTTTATATTATTTTGATGATTAAAAATAGTTTATCAGTAAATGCATATGGTAATTATGACCACTTTATAATCAAAGCCGACGATGTTATTATAAATAATTATGAACACTGTGGCGGAATTAATAAGAGGGAAAAGACTTCGGCTAGGAATGACTCAGAAGGAACTGGCAGATGCAGTTGGTATGCCTAAAAATGGAGATAGAACGATACGCGAATGGGAGCGAAGTGAAAGTATTCCGTCCGAGGTAGAGCTTGAGAAGATTTTAAGTTTCCCAGAGAATATACCTTTTCCAAATGATGATAATGCTGACTATTCCATGATTGATTTATTTGCTGGAATAGGGGGGACAAGACTTGGTTTTTATCAGACAGGTCGTGTTAAATGTCTATTCAGCAGTGAAATAGAAAAAAACGCCATAAAAACATACCGGGCTAATTTTGGAGAAACTCCTGCAGGAGATATCACTCAGGTTGATGCAGCTGCCATTCCTAATCATGATATTCTTGTTGGAGGATTCCCCTGTCAAGCGTTTAGTTTGGCTGGCCTTAAACGAGGCTTTGATGATACAAGAGGAACACTTTTTTTTGAGATTGCAAGAATTCTTAAGAAAAAAAAGCCAAAAGCTTTTCTTTTGGAAAATGTAAAGAATTTGGTTGCGCACGATGATGGAAAAACCTTTAAAGTAATTTATAGTACATTAGAGAACCTTGGGTATTCAGTTTCATACAAAGTGCTTAGAGCAAGAGATTTTGGAGTCCCTCAAAATCGTGAAAGAATTTATATTGTTGGCTTTGATCCAGTGCAGGTAGAAAACTACAAGGATTTCCATATGCCAGAACCCCAGAAATTAGAAACCTGTCTTGGAAATATCCTTGATCAAAATGTCGATGATAAATATACCCTTTCCGATATTCTCTGGGAAGGACATAAAAGAAGAAAAAAAGAACACAAACTTAGGGGTAATGGCTTTGGATATTGCCTGTTCAATGAAAAAAGTGAATATTGCAGTACACTTTCAGCGAGATATTATAAAGATGGCTCTGAAATTCTGATTGAACAGAAGGGTAAAAACCCAAGAAGACTAACCCCTAGAGAGTGTGCAAGGCTTCAGGGCTTTCCAGAAGAATTCATTATTCCTGTAAGTGATTCTCAGGCATATAAGGAGTTTGGTAATTCTGTTGCTGTTCCTGTAATCAATGCAATTGCAGAACAGATTATTACTATTCTTGATTATAAGGGTAAATGATATGGAAGAAAAAATTGTAAGGAATCTGAAATACCTAATAAGAAATGCGGCGATAAACTATCGTAACGGATTCAGTTGGAATGATGTTAAATTAACAGATGAGTTCAAAAATGTTTATTCAAAATACTTAAGTGAAGTTAAAAGTAGTCATAGTATTGATTTTAATGAATATACCGCTGTACTTACAACATCCAGTAATTTACAGATTTTTATTCCAAATCAGTGGTTTGCTCTTGCTGTATATGCTAAAGAAGTATGTAGAGAGTTACTCAAATATAAAGCTTATTTTGAAAAGGTAGTTCAGAATAGCTTTGATTGTTCTCATGACACGGCCTTAATTCTTAGAGGTGCTTCTGATAAACAAATAGTTCAAAAATTCTCAATGTCTCTACGTGAGATTTTAGAGGATGAATATAATCAGATAGAAGATAAAAATATGATTAATGAGGCTATAGACTACGTCACTAAGTTTGTAACTGATTATAAATGGTGGTCAGGAAGCAAGACTATAGATAGAGGTGACTTCTATGTATCAGTAATACTTAACATGCTGAACCTCGTTAATGCAAGCCAAGGGTATGTTGCTGATATTACGTATGCTTACTGCACTTATGATGAGCTAGATTCTGTTACAAATGAAATCGCATCATTTACTGTCGACTTAGGAGATAGCACGTGGCAAGATTATGATGATAGTATTAATTATTCTTTTGATGATATAGAGTATCCAAATAATTCTTTGCTGGATACTATTGCGGAAACTCCTAGGCAGAATATAATTCATATTTCTGGCAAAACCAAGAAGGAAATTAAAATAAAAACATGAGAAACTGGATGATTTGTAACCACCATTTGGCTTACTCGGATGGTTTAGATTCTCTTTATCATCCATCAGCTTCAGAGATTATTAAATGTATACGGAGCGAAGGTATTTCGCAACTTTATTGTGGAAATCAGGTGCTATCTTTTTCTAGACTCTGTGCATGCATAGAATGTGCCTTTATATTTGATTCTGAGCAAGAAACTATTATATTTAAAGTAATTGCTCTTCATTCCAATACTTTTGTTCCTGTTGATTTATTTAATGGGAAGATTGTAGATCATGTAATAATTAACGATAGATGGATGTATCTGGGTGAGAAAGCCTTGATACTTAATGAAATGCTGGAAAAGGTAAGTATTCAAGATGATGGTAAGTTAGAATTTGATTCCTATATTAGCCTGAATCGTGAACTTCGTTTTAACGGTACCATAAAAATAAATGATTGTATTACTCCTGACGATATTCTTAAATTGTCTTCTGAAAAACCATTGGTTCCAATTAATTTAAATGCAAAACTTTTTCATTATCAGCAGGAGGGGTTTGAATGGATGGTCAGAACATTAAGTGTAGCGCATGGATTCCTTCTAGGAGATGAGATGGGCCTAGGAAAAACCCTTCAGATAATTACCCTTCTACTTTACCATGCACAGAAATCTGATATCCATGCATTAATAATTGCACCTGTATCATTGCTTGTTAACTGGGCACGTGAAATCAGCAGGTTTGCTCCAACTTTATCATTTAAAATCCATTCAGGTGCAATGCGTACAGGTTTTTATTTAAATCTCTTTGATGTAAATATCATTATTACCTCGTATGGTACCGCTATTAATGATTTATCAATGTTAAAAATGTCTAAATGGGATTTTCTTATTCTAGATGAAGGACAGAATATTAAAAACCCAGATAGTGAAAGAGCTATTCAGATTAAGAAAATACCAAGAGTAAACTCCATAGTTATGTCAGGTACTCCTTTTGAAAACCACCTTACTGATATATGGTCTATATACGATTTTGTTTATCCTAGCCTCCTTGGTGATCTAGCATCATTTACCAGCCTTTATAATGATGATGTGCTAAATGCAGAACGGCTTGAACCAATTATTACACCATTCATGATTAGGCGAAGAGTTGCTGATGTAAGAAAAGATCTTCCTGATAAGATTATTGATAATCAGGAATTGCTTATGAGCGATTTTGAATCTACTCTTTATGAGAATATACGTAACTCAGATAAAGATAAGAAGGCATCATTGGGTATTCTTACAAAATTAAGAATGCTGTGTACTCATCCATTCTTAATTGATGCATCCTTATCTACGGAGGCTCCAGAAGAGTATTCCGCAAAATATTCACGATTTCTTGAAATTGTAGAAGAAGTTATAGCCAATGATCAAAAGCTAATTGTTTTCACAACCTACAAAAAAATGAATGAAATGATTGTGAAGGATTTAAGAATACGCTTTGGTGTTTATACAGACTTCATAGATGGTTCTACAGATAACAGACAACAGAAAGTTGATGATTTCTCATCCCAAAAAGGTTCTGCAATCCTTGTTGTAAATCCAAAAGCAGGTGGAGCTGGACTTAATATTACCGCTGCAAATCATGTTGTTCACTATAATCTTGAATGGAATCCTGCAGTTGAAAGCCAAGCTTCAGCAAGAGCTTACAGAACAGGTCAGACTCAAACCGTCATCATTCATCGACTTTATTATTCTGATACTGTTGAAGAGTATATTAATGATCTTATGGGCCATAAAACAGCAATTGGAGAAGCTGCTATTATTGGAACTACAGGATGTAATGATTTGGAAATTGATTTGGTACAGGCATTAAAGAAAACGCCAAAGGGGGAAATTAATATATGAGCGAAAACTTCAGTACTTTAAAACTTCCTGCAAGTCCTCAGAGAGTTATGGAGGGTTTGAGAGATACAGGATACAGTTTTAATACCGCAATAGCCGATATTATCGATAATTCAATTGCTGCAAATGCTTATAGGGTTGATGTTACAATCGAGCGAAATGCAACAGGTGAAATATATGTTTATATTGCAGATAATGGTTGTGGTATGAACGAGAAGGAGCTTCAGAATGCCATGATGTATGGTTCTCAAAAACGCCCTGATCCATCAAGTTTGGGAAAGTTTGGACTAGGTCTTAAAACAAGCTCAACAGCATTTTGTAAAAAATTTTCAGTTGTCTCACGTGGATCAGATATGGTCATCAGAAAGTTTCAATGGGATTTGGATTATGTCGCTCAGCAGGAAGACTGGCTTATTAAAATTCTTGAGCCTAATTTAGATGATATTGATTTAATAAACTATACTGCCGGTGAAACAGGTACTGGAACATTGGTGATATGGGAAGATGTTGATAGGTTGCTAAAGAAAACTTATCAGGTTAAAAAAGCAGAAATTAATGCTTTGAATAAAATTATTGACAGTCTTAGAAAACATGTAGGAATGGTCTTTCAGAGATTCCTTGATAAATCTTTCAACAATGTTCAGAACATACAAATCTTCATTAATGGAGAAGAAGTGAAAGCATGGGATCCTTTTTGCATCTCCCTAGGTTCTGATTTAACAGCAAATGAATATTTTCAAGTAGATACTGATTTTCAATCAAATACATCAGGTTTTACAATTAAAGCTTATATTTTGCCAAGAAGAGAACAGATTCAGACAAAGGCTGCAAGGGAAGAAGCAAATATCACAAATGATTATCAAGGTATTTATATTTACCGTGAGAACCGACTAATACACTATGGTGATTGGCTTGGTTTATATACACGAGAGCCTCACTTATCGCTGTTAAGAGTTGATTTCTCATTTGATTATACCCTTGATGAATTCCTTAACGTAGATATCAAAAAATCTAGAATTAATTTGGTACCTGAAATTCTTGATACATTGAAAGAAGTTCTTCAACCATCTAGAAGAGAAGCTGAAAAACGATACAGAACAGGACAAACTAAGAAAGTAGTTTCGACTCCTACGGATGCTCATGCTCCATCAAATATGAATGTAGAGGAAAAAGCGTCAAGTATTGAAGAAGCTAAGGTTATTGCAACAGGCGATGATTCTGTAAAAATCACAAATGAACACGGTACCTTTAACCATAAAATATCAGTATTAAATCCAAATGATAAAACAAAATGTCGTATAGTCCTAGTTGATAATATTCAATCAGGAGCTTTGTGGGAGCCTTGTCTTTCAGATGGGAAACAAGCAGTTCAGATTAATAAGAGCCATCCTTATTATCAGAAAATATATTATCCAACACTGAGTAATAATGTTACTGTTATTGGAATGGATTCTCTTTTATGGGCTTTGGGTGCAGCAGAGTTCTCAACTTATGATGATAAAGTAAAAGAATATTATGAAGACATCAGATATAAAACATCATATGCTTTAAAGAAGCTTGTTGCAGATCTCCCTGATCCAGACATAGATGAAGATGAAGAAAATAATGAATAATCAGTTGATAGCACAGAATTTAATTGATTGTCTTAAACGGGAGTTTGACCTCCCGTTTGCAATTGATGTACTCAACAAAAATAAGGAAACCAAATTTAGAATTTTCCCCGTAAATGATGATGAAAGCCTTTTCGAAGTCAATATCAGGGTCAGAGATAATATTAGATTTAATGCCACTCTTAAGCCTCAGAAATATGGAAGATGTTTTGTTTCTTCTATGGAGCATGCTGATGATTCCATGAAAGCAGTTTTCAAAGTCGTAGTAAAAGAACTTATTACTGCTGGATGCAAAGTAAATGTTAATTTAAATGATAGTGAAGTTGATCCCTTGGAAATAAACTCGTGGCCTAGTCATTGGAATAAAATAGAAATCTATGTAACAAAGTCACCATTTATTTTTATTGAAGGATCTGAAGAAGAAATTAATAATTTTCTCGGTATCTCTATTAATGTTATCAGTCTATTTCTTTCCCTTGTCCCAATCGAAAGGACTGATAATAATAAAATTCTTTACGAGGGTGATGCAAATGAAATTAAGAGCAGAAAATATGAAAGGAACCCAGTCGCAAGAAGGATATGCATCGACAAATATGGTTGCAGGTGTGCAATATGTGGTTTTGATTTTGAGAAGGAATATGGAGAAATAGGTAAAGGCTTTATAGAAGTCCATCATATTATTCCTGTATCAGCTATTGGCCAGCAATATGTTATTAATCCCGAAAATGATCTTATTCCTCTTTGTTCTAATTGCCATTCAATGATCCACAGAAAGAATCCACCCTATTTGCCAAAGGAATTGGTCAACTTAAAAAATAAAAGATAAATAAAAAGGCTCTTTTTGTTCAATAAATTCAATATTTGACTACATATTGCATATGGCATAAGCTAACGGCCTACTTTGCAGAGCAAAACGGTCGTTCTAAAACGCATTTGCGACCGCCAAAGGATGCAAACGGCAATTATATCTTTATAATAAATCTATATAAATAATACGAAGGAATCCATAGCTGTAGATTTCTATGCTATAATACATTTCGTAGTAGTTGTTCATTTAAGGAGTATTCGTTTGAGATTGCTAACAATTCCACCATTAGACTTTACAAATTCTAGACCTAGAGAGTTCAATGAGTTTTCTGATGAACAAAGAATGTATGTTGTATATGGATGGATTGTTGAAGGAAAAGCTACAAGACAATTAGATAGTGAATTTCTATGCCCTGGAAAAGATTACCGAGGATATAAATCTATGGGTATATTGCACTATTTAGGCCTAAGAAGGGAGCATCAAGGCATATTTAAGGGCGTACCAATTGTTGATGTACTAGCATCATTAATGCAATATGCAACTGACCCAAATTTCTGCATGATTTTTTATTATATTCGTGATTACGTTGCAAAGTATGGCACTGTTGTTGAACTAGATGAAAGTAGCATTAGCAATACATTCCCTAAGGATAGTTTAAAAGATCAATCTTGGATAAAGAATACTTGGACTAAAAGTTATTCTGCTAGTCGTCTTGATGAAAGGTTAATAGAACTTCCGGATGATAATGAAAATGAAGATAAAATAGTGAAGTGTAAGGATGTTATATATCATTACAGTTCTAAAACTATTAAAGAATCATTAAAGTGCTTATATGATTTTAGGTGCCAAATTTGTGGTGATGTAATATTAAGAACAGGATGGAATAAAGATCTTTCAAGAGCAAATCAGTGGGTTTATTTAAATGCTGATGTACACCATATTCTTCCATTATCTAAACATGGTCCAGATAAAAGAGCAAATATGCTTTGTCTTTGCCCATCGTGTCATAGAAAGTTCCATACTGGTGAATTTGAACTAAAAGAAATTAATAATAAGATTACTTGTGTAGATCAACTTTTGGGGCATAAAAGGCTGGTAAATCAAAAGCACTCAATAATTCTTTTCTGATTTTCTTATTTCATATTATTTCCCTTGACATACCTAATTTTGGGGCGCAATATGAATCCCATAAAGGGAGAGGGAAGAATGAAAAAATATTTATTAGTTCTAATTTCATTAATCTTAACATTATCGCTATTTATCTCATGTGATAATGGAAGTAAGGCACCTAGTTCTACAACAGAGGAAAAACCGACAACAACATCTGAAATTGTTATTCTAGATTTTTCAGATGTATCAAATTCTAGAGGTTTAACGAAATTCCCAGAAACAGGTAATCCATTTGGTACTGTCTATGGGTATGACCAAACTAAAGAAGATGGTTTAACTAACATGGCAGATGGTACTGATTATGGACTTTGGATGAGTTGTAATGTAATGAGATCACTCCCTATTCTCCCTGGATTAAAAAGTGCAAATGCTGATGCCGATGATTATGTTGAAAGCATAAAAAATAAAGATCTTATAGGATATGGATTCCCTATTAAAGTATTTAAGGCAGAAAAGACTAGCGATGGAGTATACATTGTATATAATATTTTAGAAGGTGATAAAGTTAATGGTAGAATTGAGTACTATTATTCTACAGTTGAAAAGAAATTCTCATATAGAGAAATTGTAGCTCCTTTATTTGGGGAATTGCGCGCTGGTGACCAAATATTTGTATTTGAATTATTTAATGTTCCTGTTGATAAAACTCAAGATGGTTACTCATTTAAAGCTGGCGAACTATATGAAAATGGTTCAAGTTTTAGGCATATAAGTTTTATTGATAGTTATAGTTTTGGAGAACCAATTCATACTAAAATTAATAAAATGATTATTGAAGATGCTAAACTCCTTATGAACTATAATAACAATGCTGTTACCTCGATGGAGTATGAGAAATATAGTAGTAATATACCATCTGAATATGATAACCTACCAGGAATTCCAATAGATACAATAACAGGTGAAGTAGGTAGTGCTATTGATATTTCTAAAAGAGATAAAGCTTTACAACTAGATGGCCAAGTTGCTTTCCTTAAAAAGGTATTTAAAGAAAAGAGTTTTGCTTTTAACGGCTATAATTCCTTATCAGAATTTAATAATTCTAGTTTAGAATATCTTGCTAGAAAACAAGATATATTAGATGAATACACTAGCTATCCAGATAAAAAGTTTAACGGAATAGGATTCCCTCTTTCTTATGATTTAAATGAAAACAAAAACATTGGTGCCTGTCTTTATAACAATAATGGAACAGTAAAAAAGAGTAATTTTGATGAAAAAATACCTACAATTAATAGTGGTAATCAAACTATGGTAAAACCTGTAACTATTTCAGAGTTTAAAGGGGATGATGAATTTCAGTTTATTTCAAATCCTAAAGTAGAAATGGATAATCCTGGATTTTCATTTCCTCCTTTTATATTAGATCAGTTCAAAAAATGCTTTGGAATTAGTGAAGACATAACAAGTTTTGATCAATTTGTTGCTTTGATGTTTAAGAACCTAGGACTTAATAAGTATGCTGAGGATCCTGTATCAAGGAAGGAATTGCTTAAAGATTCTTATAATAATAATTAAGATTAAAACAATATTTTAATAAGACCATCCTTTATTGTGTTCTCATAAATAGAGGGTGGTTTTTGTTTTAATTAGGAAAAGGTTAATAACTATTTGGGTTTTTATTGACAGGATGTTGATTGTGATTAATACTGATATTATCAGTGATAATATCAATGAACTTGGAGTAGTTAGATGGATAATAATGAAAGAGAGAAATACCTAAATATTTTAAAAGAAGAGTTGCTTCCAGCTCTTGGTTGTACAGAGCCAATTGCTTTAGCCTATGCAGCAAGTAAATGTAGAGAGATATTAGGCCAAGAAGCTGAAGTAATTGAAGCAGAGTGTAGTGCTAACATTATTAAAAATGTAAAAGCTGTAGTAGTTCCAAATTGTGGTGGCATGAAGGGTATAGAGACTGCAGTTGTTGCTGGAATGCTCTTTGGTGATGCATCTAAAAATCTTGAGGTTCTTGAAAATATTGATGAGTCTAAGATTTCAAGTATAAAGAAATATATTGAAACTCATGAGGTGAAAGTTTCACTTTTAGAAACTAATGCTAAGCTCCATTTTATTATTAAAATGTCTTGTGGTAGTGAAAGTGCTCTTATAGAAGTTGTCCATCAACACACTAATATCGTAAGAATTGAAAAAAATGGAGAAGTTATCTATAAGGAAGATTTCTCTGAAAATGATATCAATGATAACTTAACAGATCGCACATCTATGACAGTATCAGGGATAATTGATTTTGCTGAGAATATAGAACTAGAAAAGATTAAAGAAATAATAAAGCCCCAGATTGAATGCAATATTGCTATATGTAAGGAGGGGCTCTCAAATCAATGGGGAGCAGAGGTTGGAAAGACTATTATTGTTGATCCTTTTGTAAATGTTGCATCTGCAGCAGCTGCTACTGCAGCCGCTGGTAGCGATGCAAGAATGAGTGGTTGCTCTCTTCCGGTTATCATTAATTCTGGAAGTGGTAACCAAGGTATAACAGTATCGGTTCCAGTAATTGTATATGCTAATAGTAAGAACGTAGGTGAAGAGAAGTTAATTAGAGCACTTGCACTTTCAAATTTATTAGCAATCCATCAAAAAACACTCATCGGACGACTTTCTGCTTATTGTGGCGTTGTATGTGCTGCATGTGGCTCAGGCGCTGCTATTACATGGCTTGACGGTGGTAGCGAGAAAGAAATTGATGATACAATTGTTAATACTCTTGCCACTATCTCGGGTATGATTTGCGATGGTGCAAAACCTTCCTGTGCTGGAAAAATAGCAGTAGCAGTAAATGCTGCTTACATAGCGCATGAAATGGCTATGAGAAACCGTGTTTATCATTCAGGCGAAGGTATCGTAAAGCAAAATGTTGAGGAAACGGTATCTGGAATTGGTGAAATAGCATCAAATGGAATGCGTGATACAGATAAAGTAATCTTAGACGTAATGCTTGATAATAATTAATATCATCAAAATGTATTAAAGCTACAAAGATAGTCGTTGATGTCGTTACATAATATTTTATTTGCTTCAACACTATCTTTATTTTTTAATGCATCTATTAATTTTCTATGCCAACGCATGTCTTCTCTATGGAGATTATTTTCCCATGACTCTCCATAGTATTGAGAAGCTCCCCTAAAGCATTGCTTCATTATTTTCTCTAATGTCTTAGTGTAGTATGAGTTACCACTCATAGCTGTTAATGTAAGATGGAATTCTTTATTTAAATTCCAATGAATGAAAGCATCCTGTTCCTTTTCTATCTCCTCTCCTTTTTTATATAACTCTTCCAGTTTATCTATATTTTTATCTGTTAGCTTGGGAAAATAAATTTCCATAGCAGCTTGTTCAATAATTAATCTAAGAGCAATAGCATCCTTAATACCCTTTATGCTTATAGGTTTTATCCTATAACCAACTCTAGGAACGCTTTGCAATATTTCTTCATTGCAAAGCATTAATAGAGCCTCTCGAACAGGAGAACGTGATACCTGATATTTATTTAATAAACTCTTTTCAGTAATTATTGAACTTTGGTTGTAAACATTTCTAATAATGTCTTTGAGTATAGCTGTGTATGTAAACTCTGTTTTATCTGATATGTCCATTTTTTCCTCATGCCATTATTGAAGATAGTTTAAGTAGAATTTCAGTACACTTATCCATATCTTCTACACTTATATACTCATGTCTACTATGGCCATTTTGACAACCTGTTGGAAGGTTAGGGCAGGCAAGGCCCATAAATGATAAACGAGATCCATCGGTACCACCTCTGACAGCTTCTATTTGAGGTTCAATTCCAATAGATCTTATTGCCTCTAATGCCGAATCAATTAACTCTGGGTGTTTAATTACTTCTTCACCCATGTTTCTGTAGCCTTCTTCAATCTCAACCTTAACAGTATTTTGGCCATATTTATCACATATAAAGGTTGCTGCTTTTCTTATTACATCTTCTCTTTGTAAAAGCTTTTTATAATCATGGTCACGAAGTATATATTTAAGAGTTGCCTCTTCCACATTGGCATTAATAGACATAAGGTGGTAGAAACCTTCTCTGTTTTCTGTTGTAGCAGGTATCTCATGTTGAGGAAGTAATGAATTGAATTCATTTGCTATTAAGCATGCATTTTTCATTTTTCCTTTGGAATACCCTGGATGAACACTTCTACCCTTTATCTTTATAGTAGCTGTTGATCCATTAAATGTTTCATATTGGAATATTGATATATAACCTCCATCAACTGTATATCCTTTATTAACTTTAATTTTATTCATATCAATTTTATCAACACCATGTCCTACCTCTTCGTCTGGTGTAAATACAATTTGAATTAATGGATGCTTTCTAGATTTATCATTAATAAGAGTCTCAGCCATAGTCATTATTTCAGCAATTCCAGCCTTATCATCAGCACCTAATAAAGTATTCCCATCAGTTACGATTATGTGCTGGTTAATATGTTTTTCTAGATCTGGAAAATCTGATAGTTTTGTTACTATATTTTTTTCTTCATTTAATATGATATCTCCACCATTGTAATGAACTATATGTGGTTTAACATTTTTCCCTGTTACATCTGGAGAGGTATCCATATGTGCAATTAAAGCAAAACCAGGCTTTTCTTCAAATCCGATTGATGGATTAATTGTTCCATATACATATCCATTATCATCTAGGAAAGCATCATCAATTCCTATCTCTTTCATCTCTGTAACAAGATATTTAGCTAATTCAAGTTGCTTTAAAGTAGAAGGAAAAGTAGTAGAGTTTGTTTGAGACTCTGTATCAAAGGTTACATATTTTAAAAGGCGTTCAAATGGCTTCATTTATAGCATCTCCTATCAATAATAATGATGGTTGCATAAATAAATCAGAACAAAAGACAGATATAATTATTTGAGTTTAACATATATTTGTCAAGCTAAAAAATAAAGATTGTCTTTTATAGTAACAAATTAAACTATTTTAAAGAATTATAAACTTTTTGTTGACGGCTCTAATAATCCGAGTGATAATATCAGTGATATTGCAGTAATAATATCAGAAAAAGACAAATAGATTCTCCCTTTGGAGGTAAAAAATGGGCAAATATGTATTGAAGAGATTACTAGTTGCTATCCCAACTTTTTTTGGGATAACTATTCTTGTCTTCATTATTTCATGCCTTGCTCCAGGATCTCCACTTGAACTACTTCTTGCGGACCCGATGGCAACTGAGGCAGATCGTGCGGTTCTTGAGCATCAAATGGGACTTGATGACCCAATTGTTGTGCAGTATTTTAGGTGGCTTGGTAATATGTTAAGAGGTAATCTTGGAACATCCTATAGAACTAATCTTCCAGTATCACAAATGGTACTAGAGAGATTAGGGCCGACATTACTTTTAACTGTAATAAGTACAGTAATTGCTATCTTGATTGCAGTTCCACTTGGAATAATGAGTGCTTATAAGCCTTATTCTGCTTGGGATTATATTTCTAGTGGGCTTTCATTTGTTGGTGCATCAACTCCAACATTTTTTACAGGATTAATCTTAATTTATGTCTTCTCTGTAAAATTAGGAATACTTCCAATGGGTGGAATGTATGACTCAGGAACAAGAAGTATTTTGTCCTTAATGAAGCATTTAATTCTTCCAGCAGCTGTCTTAGCTATTTTTAATATTGGTTCAATTTTAAGACAGACTCGTGGAAGTATGCTTGAGGTATTCCAAGAAGATTTCATTAGAACTGCAAGAGCCAAAGGTCTTAAAGAAAGAATTGTTATCATAAAGCATGGACTTAGAAATGCACTTATACCAGTTGTAACTGTACTCAGCACTATGATCCCTTTCCTCTTTGGTGGTGCTGTAGTTGCTGAACAAGTATTTGGATGGCCAGGACTAGGTAACTTGATGGTTCAGTCAATTAATGCACGTGACTATCCTGCAATTATGGGTATCACAGTTGTAATAGCTGTAGCAGTTTTGATTGGTAATGTTGTTGTTGATATTGTTTATGGATTTTTAGATCCAAAAATTAGAGAAAAGAGATAGGAGCTACTATGGAAAATAATAAAAATATTAAAGCAGACTCCTATTACAAGGACGTTGTAAAGAGATTTTTATCTCATAAACTTGCAATGGTAGGCCTTATAGTAATCATAATAGAGCTTATTTGCGTAATTTTGCTTCCTATTATCTTTAATATGGACCCATACACATCTGATCCTACAGCTTTTAATGCAGCTCCTAGTAAAGCACATTTTTTTGGCTGTGATGATTTAGGTAGAGATGTTTTTGCTCGTTTGATGTATGGAGGAAGAGTATCTCTTCAAGTCGGTTTACTTTCAGCAATTATCAGTATGGTTGTAGGAATTCCTTTAGGCTTAATTGCTGGTTACTATGGCGGAATTTGGGAGACAATCATCATGCGTTTAGCTGATATCTTTATGTCATTCCCTTCAATGATATTAATTCTAGTACTAGTTGCTATATTTGGTCCCTCTGTTTGGACTGTTACATTAGTAATTGGTGTTTTAGGATGGACCGACTTTGCAAAGCTTATGTATGGTAATGTACTTACAGTAAGAAATAAAGAATATGTAGAGTCTGCTAAAGCAATTGGTACAAAGGATTTTAAAATATTAGTTTCATATATTATACCTAATGCTTTTACCCCTGTATTAATTAACTTTACATTCAGAATGGCCCAAGCAATTATTCAGGAATCAGCATTAAGCTTCTTAGGTATGGGTGTTCAACCACCAATGGCTAGCTGGGGAAATATTCTCTATGCAGCTCAATCGATAGTTGTACTATCACATCGCCCATGGCTATGGATACCACCAGGTATTTTATTAGTTCTTACAGTTTGTAGCATCAACTTTATTGGCGATGGCTTACGTGATGCTCTTGATTCAAAAATGACAATAAAAAAGAAATAACGGAGGATAAAATGAAAAGATTATTTACACTTCTTCTTATTACTTTTGTTGCTTTATCAGTAGTATTTGCTGGTGGAGCTCAAGAGTCAAAGACAACTTCTCAAGCTAAGACTGAGAAGGTAGTAACAATCGCACAAACAGGTAACTGGGATACATTCATGCCAATGAATACAACTAACCAGGGATCAGATAACCTTATTGATTTAA
This sequence comes from Bullifex porci, assembly GCF_009695635.1. Classification (GTDB taxonomy): domain Bacteria; phylum Spirochaetota; class Spirochaetia; order Sphaerochaetales; family Sphaerochaetaceae; genus Bullifex; species Bullifex porci. The sequence goes on along the minus strand of NZ_VUNN01000004.1, from coordinate 13,621 downwards.
TGTTTGAGCGTTTGATGGTTATCAAGACAGATGGAACATTTGATCCACGTCTTGCTTCAAGCTGGGAAGCAAATGAAGCAAGTGATGTAATTACATATCACTTAAATCCAAATGCAAAGTGGACAGATGGTACACCTGTAACAGCTGAGGACGTAGTTTATTCTGCACAGGTTGCTTCATCTGCTGAATTTGCATATCCAAGACGCATTAGAATGCAGTACTTCAAAGGTACAGATGACTCAGGTATGGAATTAGCTCCAAATAGTATTGAAGTTATTGCAGTCGATGATCATACAGTACAGTTTAATTTAAAGTCTCCAATGGATCCTACAATCATATATGCATTAATCAATAGAGACTTCTATATTATACCTTCACATCTTTTGAAGGATATTCCAGATGATAAGCTTGCAACAGATAGCTTCTGGCAGAATCCTGTTAGTGATGGTCCATGTATCTTCGATAGCCAGATTGCTGGTGAAAGAGTAGAGTTCAAGGCTAACAAAGATTATTATCTTGGCGCACCAGATTTCGATAGACTTGTTTATCGTGTAGTTACAGCTCCAAATCTTCTCGCTGGATTAATGAGTGGTGAAATTGATGTAACCAGTGCTGATAGCTCAATTCCTCTCACAGACTGGGATGCGGCTAAGAGTGCTAAGAATATCGAAACTATGTCTCTTCCTTCATTTGGTTACCAGACAATGGTTGTTAATACACAACACCTTCCTCAGGAAGTAAGACAAGCAATTAATATTGCTGTAAACAGAGATACTCTTGTACAGTCTCTATTACTTGGCGAAGGTAGACCAGTTATTGGACCACTCGTTGAGAACCATCCTTACTTCAACCAAGCAATGCTCCCAATCGAGTATAACCCAGAGAAGGCTGCTCAGATTATCAAGAATTCAGGATTTGATACTTCTAAGACATTAAAGATGCTTGTTTCAACAGGTAATACAATCAGACAGAACTCAGCTGTACTTATCCAACAGGATCTTCAGAAGATTGGTTTGAAAGTAGAAATACAGACTCTTGACTTCCCAACATTGCTAACAAACACAAGAAATGGAGATTTTGATTTTAGTTTCATCGGTTTCCAAGGTTCTATCGACCCAACTGAGAGTGTTCCAAACGTAACTGTTGGTTACCTTAACAACTTCTCTCAGCTTACAGATCCAACTCTTGGCGAAATTGGTATGAAGAGTTCTCTGTTAGCTAACCCAGCTGAAAGACATGAACTTATGGATCAATACCAGCTCCTTATTAAAGAGCAGGTTCCATATGTATACCTTTACTCTCAGAACCAGCTTGTTGCTCATACAACAAGAGTATCAAATATTCCAACTATCCCAGTTGATCTTAATACAAACAAGTGTGTTTGGCTCTGGAAGGTTCAGGACTGAACTATTATTTAATAATTGCCTGCTCTATATTGGGCAGGCTCTTAGAAATGAGGCGAAGATATGAGTAATGAAATATTAGAAGTTAAAGGACTTAAAACTGTATTTACAGGAAAGAAAGGTAAGGTTACTGCCGTCGATAAAATATCTTTTTCTGTTGAAAAGGGTAAATGTCTATGTATAGTAGGTGAATCAGGCTGTGGAAAAAGTATTACCTCTCTTTCTATTCTTCGCTTGATTCCTAAGACTACCGGTACTATTGAGGAAGGTGAAATCCTATTTGATGGTGTCGATATTCTAAAGCTTGATGAAGATGGTATTAGAAAAATCAGAGGGAATAAGATTTCTATGATTTTCCAAGATTCTATGACAGGTTTAAATCCTGTAATGACAATTGGAAAACAAGTTATAGAGGCTATTAAAGTTCACTCGCCAAATATTGATAAAAAGGAACTTGAAAAAAAGGCTTTAAGCATCTTAACAGATGTTGGAATTCCTGAGCCTGCTAAGAGAATGAAGGAATATCCCCATCAGCTTTCAGGTGGCATGAGACAACGTGTTATGATTGCAATGGCACTCTCTGCAGGAAATAATGAACTCTTAATTGCTGATGAACCAACTACAGCATTGGATGTTACTATTCAAGCTCAGATTTTGAAGCTGATGAATAATTTAAAGAATGAGAATAATACCTCAATAATATTGATTACACATGATATGGGTGTAGTGGCTGAGATGGCTGATTATGTAATGGTTATGTATGCTGGAAAAGAGATGGAATATGCTGATGCAAAGAGTCTATTTGAAAGTCCATTACACCCATATACATCAGGGTTATTGAAATCTATTCCAAAACTATCAACAAATCCAAATGAAGAGCTTTTTACAATAAGTGGTAGCGTACCAAGCCTTACAGATATGCCAAAGGGGTGTAGATTCTCTACTAGATGCTCAGAGACTTGTAAGAAATGCTTTGAAAAAGAACCTCCACTTTTTGATTTGAATGGACATAAAGTAAGGTGCTGGAAATATGAGGAGCGAACAAATGGAAGATAAGACTCTTGTAAAAATTGAAAATCTTACAAAGAACTTCATTTCAAAGAAAAGTTTCTTTGGAAAGCCTCTAAGCTATGTACATGCAGTTGATAATGTATCTCTTGATATATTTAAAGGTGAAACTTTAGGTATAGTTGGTGAATCAGGTTGTGGTAAATCAACATTAGGACGCTCTATTTTACGTTTAACGGAACCTACAAGTGGTAAAGTAATTTACGATAAAACTGATTTAGTTTCTCTATCAAAAGAAGATATGAGACAGATGCGTAAGCGTTTACAGCTTGTCTTTCAGGATCCTTATGCTTCATTAAATCCTCGTATGACAGTTAAAGATTTAATTAAAGCTCCCCTTGATGTTTTTAACATTGGAAATGAGAGTGAGAGGATGGAAAAGGTTTTTCAAATTATGAAGCAAGTTGGCTTAACTGAAGAGCAATTAAATCGTTATCCGCATGAATTCTCCGGAGGTCAAAGACAAAGAATAGTTATTGCAAGAGCAATTATTCTTGATCCTGAATTTGTAGTTTGTGATGAACCTGTTTCAGCTCTTGATGTTTCTGTTCGTTCTCAAGTATTAAATCTCTTAAATACCTTACAAAAAGAGAAAAACTTAACCTATATGTTTATCAGCCATGATTTATCTGTAGTTAAGTATATCAGCGATAGAATTGCTGTTATGTATTTAGGTAGGGTCGTAGAACTTGCAGAAAAGGATGAACTATACAGCCATGCAGCTCATCCATATACTAAGGCTCTTTTATCTGCTGTTCCTATAGCAGAAGTAGGAAGGAAAAGAGAAATCTCTGTCCTAGAAGGCGATGTGCCTTCTCCAATTAATCCACCTAAGGGTTGCTATTTTAATACTCGCTGTCCTTATGCGGATGAGAGATGTAGAAAAGAAAAACCAGAATTAAGAGATATTGGTTGTGGCCATATGTGTGCTTGCCACAAGGTATGAGGATGATATGGAATTTGATAAAAATTTAGAATCATTAATTGATTCTTGGATAGAAGAAAATAAAGAAAGCTATTTAAAGGATTTAGCTTCATTAATTGAGATTAAAAGTGTTTCAAAAGAAGATGAAGATGGATTTAAATATGGAAAGGGCTGTCATGATGTTTTAGTTAAAGCAAAAGAGATTGCATCATCTTATGGTTTTAACTGCGTAAATCCTGAGGATAAGTATCTACTTATAAAATATGGAAATACAAAAAATAAAAAGATTGGAATTTTTAACCATTTGGATGTAGTCCCTGAAGGCTCATCTTGGATTAATCCACCTTATAAATTGACATATAAAGATGGATTTGTAATTGGAAGAGGAGTTGCTGATAACAAAGGAGCTGCTATTGCATCACTCTATGCACTTAGATATTTGAAAGAACACTCTATTTCTTTAAACCATCCAGTAGAGCTTTTCTATGGAGCTGCTGAAGAAACAGGAATGGATGATATTGAGGCTTACAAAAAAAGTAATGAAGTCCCATATTTTTCTATAGTTCCTGATACTGATTTCCCCGTTTGCCATGGTGAAAAAGGAAATATGAGATTTACCCTTTCTAAAAAGGTTTCATCAGCTGTTTTAAATATGGAAGCTGGAGAAGTGATTAATGCCGTTCCAGCATATGCAACAGCAACCTTAAAGGGGTGTTATAGAATTGATGAAAAGAATATTGAGTGTGAATATATAGATTCAAATACTGTGATAAAAGCTTATGGAAAAGCTGGACATGCAGCTTTCCCGGAAGAGTCAGATAATGCAGTTAAAAATCTATTTTATGCTCTTTCTAAGCTAGACACAGGTGATGATGAATTAAATAAAACTTTCTCTATTTTTTATCAGTGTGTATCAAAGAGTTATGGTGAAGGACTTGGTATTGATATATCTGATGAACCATCAGGAAAACTCACATCAATGGGAACTATTTTAAGGTTTGATAATAATACTATTTATCTATCTTTTGATACAAGAACACCAGTTACCGTTTCTATCGATAGTGTTGATAACAAGATTAAAGAATTTGCTAGTAAGAATGGTATGTCCTATAACCTTGAAAGCAGTTCTTCTCCATCATATACCGCTTTAGATAGCGATATTGTAAAGCTTTTATGTTCTATTGCTGAGCATATTCATAAAAAGGATTTTAAACCTTACACAATGGGAGGTGGAACATATTGTCGAAAGCTTCCATTTGCCCTTGGATTTGGTCCTGGTTTAAAAGATGCACCAAACCTATTTGAAGCTGGAAAGGGGCATGGACACCAAAGTGATGAGTGTATTCTTCTTTCTTTATTGTTAGCTGATATCAAAGCTGCAATTTTAGCATTAATAGGGATAGATAAGATTATTTAATTAAAGAGGAGTTTATATGACAAACAAAGAACGTGTAATAAATGCAATTGAAGGAAAAAGAGTTGATCATGTCCCAATGACATTCTCAATTCATTTCCCAAAGGAGGTTGCATTTGGTGATGCTGCTGTTAAATCACACTTAGATTTTTATAAAAATACTGGTGTTGATATTATGAAAATAATGAACGAAAACTTAGTCCCTCAGTTTGAGAAATACCATGGTATTTCATCTTGGGGTGAATTACCAAAACATACAGTGAAGGATGCTTTTATTCAGGCTCAGCTTGATTTAATAAAGAAAATCATCGACCAATCTCCAGATGAAACATTCTTCCTTGGAACCCTACATGGTACTTTAGCTTCAATGATTCACCCATTTGAGCCACAGATTGGATATGAAGAGGTAAGAATGGAGCATCTCAAATGCTTTAGAGAAAATAAAAAAGCATATACAGAAGCTGCAAAAATAATTACAGATACCATGATTATCTTAATTGAGGAAATGGCTAAACTTGGAGTTGATGGTGTTTACTATGCGTCCTTAGGCGCTGAAAAGCGTTATTTCACTGATCAAGAGTTTGAAGAAGCTATTGCTAGCTATGATAAAGTAATGCTTAAAGCAATTAAAGATAATGGAATGTATAGCTTCTTACATATGTGTAAGGATGGCTTAGCTATGGATAGATATAGAAGCTATGCTGATTATGCTGATGTTGTTAACTGGGGCATTTATGAAGATACAAACCTTGATTTATTTGCTGGTAAAAAGCTTTTTCCTGGTAAAACTATTATGGGTGGGCTTGCCAATAGAAAAGGTGTAATTGTCGATGGAAGTAAAGAAGAACTTCAAAATACTGTAAAACAAATTGTAAAAGATTTTGGTAAAGATAAATTTATTTTTGGTGCCGATTGCACACTTCCTACAGAAATCCCATATGAAAGATTAATGTGGATTAAAGAGGCTCTATCTGAGGTATAATTTCAGATAGAACCCATAGACTGGAGTGAAAGTGATATATACGATTTTAAATCTGAAATATCGGTTTTAAGTATTTTTATGCTTTCCTCCAGGTCTCTGTTTTCTAATGCTTCTATAAGCATTTCATGGTAAGGCATATTCCCTTTGTTATCACCTTCTTCCCAAAAGTTTTCATAGTAACCATAAACACCACGAAAACAGGTTTTCATTAGTGACATTAATGTTTGGGTAAAGTATTTATTATTGCTAAATGATGCAAGTGTAATATGGAACCTAACATTAAGCTCCCAATGTACATAAACATCCTTAACATCAACAATACTTTCTTTTTCTTGTTGTAATACTTTTAATGTATTAATTTTGTTTTCATTTATATTAGGGAAAGAGTATTCAAGTGCTTTCGTTTCAATTAATAATCTTAGTGTTAATGCATCAGATAAATCTTTCATACTTAGTGGAATAATTCTATAGCCAATTCTGGGTAAGCTTTCTAGAATTCCATCACTGCAAAGCTGTATTAATGCTTCTCTTACAGGTGATTTACTTAGATTATATTTATCAATTAGCATCTTTTCCGTTATTATGGATTGATGGCTGTATTGCCTTCTTATTATATCTGCAAAAACCGATTGATAGACCAATGTTTTCTTTTCGTTAGTATCTGTCATAATTCCTCTAAATCGATTTTAGAATAGAGTTTCTTATGTTGCAAGTTGTTATTATTGCCCAATAAAATTATATCTCTTATTTCTTAAGGGTAAGCATATTGTTTATTTCTTTTAAATTATAATTGGCTTAAATACAACTCCTCTAATTCTATCCAAAACCCCAATTTGTAAAAATTTTAACTTTTTTCTCTATTATTAATAGAAGGTACTTCTAACTTCTAAAGGAGGCCTAATGGCACGAGAAGAAGATAGAATATGTAAAGAGTATTTTGACCAACCCGATAGATTTAGTGATTTAGTCAACTATACTCTTTACCAAGGTAGAGAGGTAACAAAACCAAGTGACTTCAAAGAGCTTGATCCCGTACGATCAGAGGTCTTTGGTCCTGATAACTCCTATGAGGTTTTAATTGATAATCTAAAGGAATTATCATTAAAAGAAGATGATAGAAATATCTATATAATGATTGGCTTAGAGTCTCAAGGCTATCATGATGAAACCATGGTAGTTAGAGCAATGAAAGCTAAAGCATTACTATATACCTATCAATTAAGAGAAAAGGTTAAACCTCTTAAACCTGTTATTATTATAGTCCTTAACTTAACTGGAGATAAATGGAAAAGTCCAGTAACGTTAAAGTCAATGTTTGAGAAAGAATACTTAGACAAGTTTGGCTATCTTATTGATGACGTCTCATATGTACTATTAGATGTTAAAGAGGATAGTGAAATTCCAAAAGGTTTACTGAAGACTGATTTAGAATTATTATTAAACTGTCTAAAGTATTCAAACAATAAGAAAAGGCTTGAAGAGTATATGGAACAAGAAGAGATGTTTAACTCACTTGAGGATTTAACCTTCAAGATACTTAATAAAACATCGTCTTTAGATACTAAATTTAAAAGTGAAGGAGGCAAGATAAAGATGTGGCCAGCTGTAAAACAGATGAAAGAAGATAGCTATAATAGTGGATATAATATGGGTGCATTAATGCAAACTAATAAATTAGTTAATATCCATTTACTTAGTGTTGAACAAGCCGCTATGAGTTTAAATCTTACAGTAGAAGAATATCTTGCTGCTGTAAAGAATCTTAAGAAATAATATAAAGTATTTAGAAGTTACCTTCTTTAGCCTCACTAATTTGTGGGGCTTATTTCTAAACTAGGAGGGATAATAATATGTGGCCAGCTGTGAAACAGATGAAAGAAAAAAGCTATAATATGGGTGTTTTAGCTCAAACTAATAAATTAGTTAATATGCATTTATTAACTGTTGAACAAGCTGCTATGAGTTTAAATCTTACAGTAGAAGAATATCTTGCAGAAGTTGAGAAAGTATCTGATTATCTAAAAAATCGTTAATCATCTTTGTAATAATAAACTAGGTTTTCTCAGAATTTAATAATATGTATTTTTTCGTTGACAGATAGATAATATGATTTGATAATAAATATACACACGAGTGTATAAGGAGTATAAATGGAACCAAAAAGACAGATAGTTTTTATCATGACAGATACTACTAGATGGGATATGGTAGGATGTTATGGCTATCCTGATATGAAGACACCTGAACTCGATAAACTTGCAGCAGAAGGTGTTAGATATGATAAAGCATATTCCTGCCAGCCTGTATGTGGCCCTGCAAGAAGTGCGATATTCACTGGAAGATTTCCTCATTCAAATGGTAGCTTTACTAACTGTGTACCTCTTTGGGCAGGTGTAAAGACTATAGGTGAGTATTTACAGCCAAAGGGCATTAGTAGTGCTTATATTGGTAAGTGGCACCTAGATGGTGGTGATTACTTTGGTAATGGAGTATGTCCAGCAGGATATGACAAGGATTACTGGTATGATATGCGCTGCTATCTTGAGGAGTTAAGTGAAGAGGATAGAAGAAAGTCTAGAAAAGAGAGCTCTTCTCTAGAAAATGGTGGTATTGATGCTTCCTTTACTTTTGCTCATAGAATAGCTGATAGAGCAATTAACTTCCTAGAAAGAGATAAAGATAAGGATTTCTTCCTTGTTGTAAGTATGGATGAGCCGCATCAGCCATATCTTTGTCCTGAACCATATGCAAGTATGTATGAGGGTTATGAGCTCCCAATAACTCCAAGCTATTTCGATACCTTAGAAGATAAGCCAGAGCTTGAACGTCTTTGGGCTGGTGATAATTTAAAAGAGGATAAATCAAAGCTAAAGATTAAGCCTCAGCTTTTCTTAGGCTGTAATAGCTTTGCAGACCATGAAATCGGAAGAGTAATAGATAAGGTAAGAGAAGTAGCACCAGATGCTATGATTATCTACACATCTGACCATGGTGAAGCCTTAGGTGCTCACTCTCTTTCATTAAAGGGACCAAGTGTTTACGAGGAAATTGCACATATTCCTATGATTATTAAGGGTGGTGCATATATGAAGACACCTGTTGGTAAGGTATATGAGCATGTTACTTCTCATATCGATTTAGTACCAACCTTCCTCGATTACTTTGGTATTAAGGTTCCTGGAGAGCTTCATGGAGTATCGATGAGACCAATCATCGAAAATCCTGAGAGCAATGTATTACACGATACAGTATTTACTGAGTTCCACCGCTATGAACAGGACCACGATGGCTTTGGTGGATTACAGTTTATGAGAGCTGCAATTTCAGATAATGCAAAGCTTGCTATACATCTAATGGATAAGGATGAGCTATTTGATAGCAAGAATGATCCTTATGAGCTTAAGAACCATATTGATGATCCTGAGTATGCATCAATTCGTGATAGTCTTCATGAAAAGCTTCTAGATATGATGAATAAAACTCGTGATCCTTTTAGAGGCTATCAGTGGAGATGTAGAAGCTGGAATAAAGATAAATATTCTCCTGAGTGGGAGTGTGATGGGTATACAAGACAAAAGGTTACTGAGCCTGGAGAACTACAGGAGCTTGATTACGATACAGGAATGCCTATAACAGAATTTGTTAGGTATAAGAAGAAGTATAAAAAGCCAGCAGGAACTGTATGAAGAACGTTACGAGGAAGGATATAGCAAGAGAGGCTGGCGTTAGCGAGACTATCGTAAGCTATGTTATCAACGATAATAGATATGTAGATGCCCAAAAGAAGAAGCGTGTTCTAGAGGCTGTAGAGAAGCTTGGCTATAGACCAAGCCCTATAGCTCGTGCGCTAAAGGGTAAGACTAGCAACCATGTTCTATTTATCGCTGATGATATGATGAGTGAATACTTTGGAATCATCATTGGGGAGATGGAAAAACGTCTCAGTGGTAAGGGCTATATAATTTCACTCTCTGCAGATAAAGGAGATCCTTCCTTTGTAAAGAAGGTCCTTGATTGGAACTTCGATGGTGTAATTATTGGTTCGAGGACTATGGAGCCTAAATCTATCCAAAGTGTAATTTCATCATCAATTCCAACTGTACTATTGGCAATTAATGAATACCCAGTCTTTGAAGGCCGCTATGGAATTATATATACGGGCTTAAAGGGTGGAGCTATTGATGCTATTAATGCCATGAATAAGGTAGGAAGGAAAAAGATAGTTTACATCGATTCCTTATCTGATAAACAGGTTTTACCAACCGACTATAGATATCAAGGATATTGTGAGGTAGTTAAAGAGCCTTTAGTTATTAGTGGAGTTAAAACACAAGAGGAGCTTGAGATAAAGGTTAGAGAGCTATATCGCAAAGAGCATTTTGATGGTGTCCTCGCTCGTACTGATTCTGTTGCGCTATATGCAATTAGAGCTTTAAAGGATTTAGGAGTAAGAGTACCTGAGGAGGTTTCTGTTGTTGGCTTTAACAACTCAAAGATGTGTGAGTATACATCACCAACTCTTTCGAGTGTAAGAATTAGACAGGATTTAATTGCTGAAAGTGCTTTAAACCTGCTACTAAAGCTAAGAAAAGAGGAAGATGGCCAGGTTTTGAGAGCGGAACTCAAAACTGAGCTTATAAAAAGAGAAAGTTTATAAAAAGGAACAAAAGGAGGTTCGATTTTTATGAAGAAGATTTTGGTTTTATTATTGTCATTGTTAACTGCTATGTCCCTTTTCGCAGGTGGTTCTGCAGAAAAGGCTGAATCAGAGCAAGTAACTATTAAAGTTGCTAACTATGCAGTTCTAGAGCAGGGCTATATCCCATTCTGGGAAGGTGTAAAGGAAGGCTTTGAAGCAAAATATCCTAACTATAAGATTGAATGGGTAACAGCACCATATGGAGAAATCGTTAACCAGGTTATCAACATGGCTGGTGGCGGTGATAGAGTTGATGTAATCTTCTCTGAATCAAGCTGGGTTCCAGGCTTTGAGGATGCTGGCTTAGCAGCTCCAGTTGATGAAGTTTTAAGTGCTGACTTTATCAAGGATATCTATCCAAGTGTTTTAGCTGATTTTGAGATCAACGGTAAGGCTTACGGTGTTCCTCTATATGTAACTCCATTTGTTCTTTATTACAATAAGGACCTCTTTGCTCAAGCTGGACTTGACCCAAATACTCCTCCTACAACATATGATGAGATGCTTAAATATGCTGAAAAGCTTTCTCAGCTTAAGGATAAGAACGGTAACAAGGTATATGCATTTGGTCAGACAACAGCTAGTGTAGCTATCAGTGGTACAGCATTAACAGCAATGGTATTTAACTTTGGTGGTGAAGTATTAGATGCTAATGGTAACCTCTCTTGTGATAATGAAGGCTTTAGACAGGCATTTGAAACCTTAGCTTTATTAGATGAAATGGGCTATAACCCACAAAATGCTAAGCTTAAGGATTTAAGAAACTTATTCGCTCTCGGTCAGCTTGCAATGTATTACGATCAGAGCTGGGGCTTCAATGGTGTTAGCTCAATCAATCCTGATGCAAAGAACTTTACAGCTTCTGCAGCACCTCTTAAGGGTGGAAATGGTAGTGGTGAATCTTTAATGAGTGCACACTGCTTCGTACTTGTTGATAATGGTGAAGCTCACAACAAGGCTGTTGATGCATTTGTTCAATATGTAATTAGCGCAGACACATTAAGTGATTACCTCGCAAACGTAACTCCTGCTTATCCAGCAACATACTCAATGGAAGGTATGGAAGGCGTTGCAAACAACCCAATTCTAAAGGGTGCAGCTAATTCTGTTGCAAATGTTAAGCACCAGGTTACAGTACCTGCTCTTAATGACCTTAACCTTGAGCTCACAACTCTTGCTCAGGCAGTTACAGTAAGTAATAAGAGTGTTGACCAAGCAATTGCAGAATTTAAGAAAGCAGCAGCATTAAAGCTACAGTAATTTAATTCCTTCGTCAGGGCTAATGCTCTGCCGATATCTTGGAGAACTATTATGAGAAAACTAAACTCCAAAAATAGAGGGGACAGGATTTATTCTTTTTGCCTTTTAATTCCTGCATTCTTACTTGCCCTCTTTTTTATCTTAATCCCAATTGTTGATTCCGTAATTAAAAGCTTTCAGGATTTCAAGGTTAAAAATATTATTAGTGGCAAACCTGGAGTCTGGAATAACTTCGCAAACTACATTAAGCTCTTTGCCTCTAATGCTTTAGGAAATGCAGTTGTAAATACTTTTGTATTTGTTGTCTTTGTTATTGTATTTCAATTTGTTTTAGGAATGGCATTAGCTTTAGTTTTAAATTCAAATATAAAGGGTGCACGTTTCTTTAGAAGTATTATGATGACACCTTGGGTTGTCCCAACTGTCATTTCAGCACTCATTTGGATGTGGCTCTTCCAGCCTCAATATGGCTTAGTAAAGTATCTAGTAAGCTTAGTTACCTTTGGAAAGGTGACTGAATTTGCAATGCTAAACCAACCTGATAGTGCCTTAACAGGTGTAGGTATAGCAGCACTTTGGAAGCAAATTCCATTGATGACTCTTTTACTTCTTGCAGGATTGCAAAATGTCCCAGATGACATTCAAGAGGCTGCTATGATCGATGGAGCATCAAAGACTAGAAGATTTTTCTCGATAACAATGCCTTATATGGCTTCAGTAATAAAGATTGCTGTCAGCATGTCTATTATTGAGAACTTTAAGCAGTTCCCTCTATTCTGGACAATGACAGGTGGTGGCCCTGATGGAGCAACTACTAACCTTGCTATTCTCTCTTATAGAGAAGCCTTTGTTAGTATGAACCTTGGTTCAGGTGCAGCTGTTACAACTATTTGGATGCTTTTGATGATTATTACAGTTGGCATCTATAATAAGTGCTTCCGCACTTACGATATGACTTAAAAGGAGGAGCGAAATGAAGGGACGTACACTATCTAAAGTACTATGTTACATCATATTAGCAGTAATTTTGCTCTTTTTGCTCTTCCCAATCTATTGGATGCTAGCAACCTCATTTAAGACTAATATGGAAGCATATATGTATCCTCCTACCTTCTTTCCTAATGAAACTACGGTAGATGCATATATATCCTTGTTTACAGTTAATAATCAATTCTTCGTTTACTATATAAATAACTTTATAGTATCAGGAATTACTGCTATTATCTGTACGCTATTTGCTGTATTTACAGGATATGCTTTAGCACGCTTCCACTTTAAGTGGACAGTAATAATGAGTGGTATTTTGTTATCAACTCAGATGTTCCCTATTGTAAGTAGAATGATTAGCTTATATTCGCTTATGAGTAAGGTTCACTTAATAAACACTATGCCTGGTCTTATCTTAGCTATTAGTGCAGCTCAGCTCCCATTTTGTGCTATGCTAATGAGCTCTTTCTTTGCTAGCGTGCCAAAGGAGCTTGAAGAAGCTGCTTATGTTGATGGAGCAGGAAGAGGAACTATTCTTTTTAAGATTATTACTCCTCTCGTAAAGCCTGGTATGTTGGCTGTAGGAATTTATGCATTTCTCATGACTTGGGATGATTATCTACATGCCGCAACATTAATTCAGACTGATGGCTTAAGAACACTTTCTATTGGTATTGCTCTTAGATATCTTGGTGAGCTTTCGTAAACGTGTTTTCAGCTGATATTTAAGTTTTTTTCCGATTGTATGAAAATTCTTCTAAAAGGACGAAAACAACATGTATAATCACTATCCAGAGCAAACAAGACGTAATGTAGTAGCAGCTCATAGAGCTGGTATTACTGTAACAAACCTTTCTAGAGCCTTAAATATTCCTCGCTCATC